>NZ_JAGTPM010000029.1:0-584 GCF_021147865.1 Pseudomonas sp. CDFA 610 | reverse complement strand
TACGGGGCCATAGCTCAGCTGGGAGAGCGCCTGCCTTGCACGCAGGAGGTCAGCGGTTCGATCCCGCTTGGCTCCACCATTTACTGCTTCTGTTTGAAAGCTTAGAAATGAGCATTCCATCCCCGGATGGTGAATGTTGATTTCTAGTCTTTGATTAGATCGTTCTTTAAAAATTTGGGTATGTGATAGAAAGAAATAGACTGTTGACCACTTTCACTGGTGGTGAACAGGCTAAGGTAAAGTTTGTGAGAACAAACTTTCGGCGAATGTCGTCTTCACAGTATAACCAGATTGCTTGGGGTTATATGGTCAAGTGAAGAAGCGCATACGGTGGATGCCTTGGCAGTCAGAGGCGATGAAAGACGTGGTAGCCTGCGAAAAGCTTCGGGGAGTCGGCAAACAGACTGTGATCCGGAGATGTCTGAATGGGGGAACCCAGCTGTCATAAGACAGTTACCTTACACTGAATACATAGGTGTACGGAGCGAACCAGGGGAACTGAAACATCTAAGTACCCTGAGGAAAAGAAATCAACCGAGATTCCCTTAGTAGTGGCGAGCGAACGGGGACCAGCCCTTAAGTTG
>NZ_JAGTPM010000028.1:0-779 GCF_021147865.1 Pseudomonas sp. CDFA 610 | reverse complement strand
GGCAATGACGTTTTCCCATGGGATGAAGCGCGGCGGTTCGCCACGTTTGGCGACGTAGGCGACTTCGCGGCGCTGGCGGTTGAAGCGGGTGGGTGGGATTGTGGAGTGGGGATAGACGGCTTGGACAAAAAAGTAAAGATACATTAGCGACAAACCACCAATGAATATCCATACAAAAGGGTGCGTCAGAAATAACGTCAAAAAAATATCAAATACTGGACGTCCAAACTTCACATAATCGTTAATACCCAATCCTATGGATGTCAGCGTAAAAAAAAGCGCGACAGACATCACCGACCCAATAGAACAACGAACTGCGAACTCCACAGTTGCGCAGCCCAATCCGAAGTCCAGATAGACGTCGTTTGCATCCTGATGAAGGCTACGGGAGCTGAAAGCGGCAACCCCCGTCGGAACTGGGCGTGGCGCAAGGTAAAACACTTCGGTGCCTGGCTCATTCTCCGTATCACCAGCTTGTGGCAGCCGTTCGTACTTGTTCTCAGGCATTTTCGCTGACCTTGTTTTTTTCTACCCTGTCGAAGTGGTCGAACACCGTCAGCCCTCTGCGCAGTGTCTTGCGCACGGCCTCGCTCTGTTCAATCAGTTCAGTGCTGGGGTGTTGCCATTGCTCGGGCGGTAAGGGCTTTGACCAGTCGAGCACGGCTTTGGGAAAGGCTTTCTTCGGCAGGCGTTCGACCCAGGCGGCGATGCGGCAGGGCAGGGTCCAGCCGCTGCAGAACTGGATGAGCAGAAAGCCGAACAGATAACGGATGTACCAG
>NZ_JAGTPM010000027.1:0-883 GCF_021147865.1 Pseudomonas sp. CDFA 610 | reverse complement strand
GAGATTAGCGGAACGCTCTGGAAAGGGCGGCCATAGTGGGTGATAGCCCTGTACGCGAAAGTCTCTTTGCAATGAAATCGAGTAGGACGGGGCACGAGAAACCTTGTCTGAATATGGGGGGACCATCCTCCAAGGCTAAATACTACTGACTGACCGATAGTGAACCAGTACCGTGAGGGAAAGGCGAAAAGAACCGCGGAGAGCGGAGTGAAATAGATCCTGAAACCGTATGCGTACAAGCAGTGGGAGCCCACTTTGTTGGGTGACTGCGTACCTTTTGTATAATGGGTCAGCGACTTATTTTCAGTGGCAAGCTTAACCGAATAGGGGAGGCGTAGCGAAAGCGAGTCTTAATAGGGCGTCTAGTCGCTGGGAATAGACCCGAAACCGGGCGATCTATCCATGGGCAGGTTGAAGGTTAGGTAACACTGACTGGAGGACCGAACCGACTACCGTTGAAAAGTTAGCGGATGACCTGTGGATCGGAGTGAAAGGCTAATCAAGCTCGGAGATAGCTGGTTCTCCTCGAAAGCTATTTAGGTAGCGCCTCATGTATCACTGTAGGGGGTAGAGCACTGTTTCGGCTAGGGGGTCATCCCGACTTACCAAACCGATGCAAACTCCGAATACCTACAAGTGCCGAGCATGGGAGACACACGGCGGGTGCTAACGTCCGTCGTGAAAAGGGAAACAACCCAGACCGTCAGCTAAGGTCCCAAAGTCATGGTTAAGTGGGAAACGATGTGGGAAGGCTTAGACAGCTAGGAGGTTGGCTTAGAAGCAGCCACCCTTTAAAGAAAGCGTAATAGCTCACTAGTCGAGTCGGCCTGCGCGGAAGATGTAACGGGGCTCAAACCATGCACCGAAGCTACGGGTATCACCT
>NZ_JAGTPM010000026.1:0-1078 GCF_021147865.1 Pseudomonas sp. CDFA 610 | reverse complement strand
TGCGGACGTGAGCGGGGCCACCTACACGTACCTGCTCAATGGTCAGGCCCCCAATATGAACTGGACCGGCTTGTTCCGTCCTGGCGAAAAGCTGCGCCTTCGGTTCATCAACGGCTCGGCCATGACGTACTTCGACATCCGTATTCCAGGCCTGAAAATGACCGTGGTAGCGTCGGATGGCCTGTATGTGAACCCGGTTGAGGTCGATGAATTACGCATCGCCGTGGCCGAAACCTTCGATGTGATCGTTGAGCCCACTGCCGAGGCGTACACGGTCTTTGCTCAATCCATGGATCGCACGGGCTACGCCCGCGGCACCCTGGCCGTGCGGGAAGGCTTGGTAGCCCAGGTTCCCCCCCTTGATCCTCGTCCGCTGGTCACGATGGACGATATGGGTATGGGTGGTATGGACCATGGCAGCATGGATTCGGGTACCGACGACGGCATGCAGACCATGAGCAGCATGGGGGGCAATTCTATTGCCGCCATGGACCACAGCAAAATGTCGACCATGCAGGGTATGGACCACGGCGCTATGTCGGGCATGGACCATGGTTCGATGGGCGGCATGGGCGGCATGGTGATGCAGAGCCACCCTGCCAGCGAGAAAAACAACCCGCTGGTGGACATGCAGGCCATGAGCCCCACCGCCAAGCTGAACGATCCTGGCCTGGGCCTGCGTAATAACGGGCGCAAGGTGCTCACCTATGCCGACCTTAAAAGCACTTTCGAAGACCCTGACGGGCGTGAGCCGAGCCGGACCATTGAGCTCCACCTGACGGGGCACATGGAAAAATTTGCCTGGTCGTTTGATGGCATCAAATTCGCGGACGCTCAACCTCTGGTACTCAAATACGGCGAGCGGGTGAGAATCGTGCTAGTGAACGACACGATGATGACTCACCCGATCCATCTGCATGGGATGTGGAGTGACCTGGAGGACGAGGACGGAAACTTCAGGGTGCGCAAGCACACCATCGATATGCCGCCAGGCTCCAAGCGCAGCTACCGTGTCACCGCTGATGCCCTGGGGCGCTGGGCCTATCACTGTCACCTGCTCTACCACATGGAGATGGGT
>NZ_JAGTPM010000025.1:0-1530 GCF_021147865.1 Pseudomonas sp. CDFA 610 | reverse complement strand
TGTGGCATTTTTGGCGAGCAGTTCCATGGCAGCAGCGCTTCGTAGTCTGCTACTGACGAGGCGTGCGGCAGGCGCTCCAGTACGTGGCGCAGCCACGTATAGGGCTCTTGGCCGTTGACCTTGGCGGTCTCGACCAGGCTGTAGATTTTCGCGCTGGCGTTGGCGCCGTTGACAGTATCGCTGAACAGCCAGGCCTTGCGCCCGATGACAAACGGCTTGATCGCTCTTTCGGCCGCATTGTTGTCGATGGGCAAGTAACCCGCTTCGACATAGCGTTCCAGCCGACTCCAGTTATTCGCCAGATAATGCACTGCCTTGCCCAACGCACTCTGTGCTGTCACTTGAGGCTGGGTTTTATCCAACCAGCTTTTCAGTTGGGCCAGGATCGGAAGGCTTTGTTCCTGACGACCGATAAACCGCTGTTCATCGCTGACGTCCTTGAGCTCGCGCTCGATTCCGTACAGCTTGTTGATCATCGCCAGCGCGATGTCGGCCCGTCCGGTTTTTCCCTTGGGCTGTACTTTTTGCGCGTCCACGAACTTGCGTCGTGCATGGGCCATGCAGGCCAGACGTTCCACGCCCGGCTGCAACGCCAACGCGTTATAGCCCGCGTAATCGTCGGTCATGACATAGCCACGGTAACTTTCCAGCAAGCGCAACGGCACTTCCTGCGCACGGCTGGACGTGTAATCAAATAGCACGACTTTTCGATCCGGTGGGCCGCTGGCTTGCACCCACATCCAGGATTGGCTGGTCGGGTCTCGATCCGGCTCTTTCAACACCTGGACACGGGTTTCATCGCAGTGGATCACCGGACTTTCCAGCAGTCGGTCACGCATCAAATTGATCAGCGGCTGGAAGTGTTCGCTGCACTGGATGATCCAGCGAGCCAGCGTTTGCCGAGGGATATCGATACCGTGGCGGCTGAGCACCGTTTCAAACCGATGCAACGGCAAACCGTCGACATACTTGGTGGTCAGCAACATGGCCAATACGCTTGGGCTGGCCATGCTCTTTTCGATCAGTTGGGCAGGCTTGTCAGCCGTGACCGGGGCTGCTTGGCAGCCACGGCAACCGTAGATTTTGCGGATGTGTTTGATGACCCGAATCTGCATCGGCACGATGTCCAGTTGCTCGCTGGTCTCTTCACCGATAGCGTGTTTGCGGCAACCGCAAGCACAGGTCAGTTCGTGTTCGGGCAGTTCATGAATGACTTCGATACGCGGCAGATCGGCCGACAACGGCTTGCGTTTGCCACGGCGCGCTGTCGGTGCAACGACCTCCTCATCAGCGTCACCCACTGAAGGCATCGGTTCGCTTTCAGGCTCGTTGAACAAGGCCAGTTGCGGCGTATTGGGCTCAACGGTTTGCTCGGACTTGCGTCCAAACAGACGGTCGCGCAACAGCTTGATCTGTTCTTTCAGGTCGACGATGTGGGTCTGATAAGCCTGAGCCGATTCCTCCTGTCGAGTGAGCGCCTCAAGCAGCAGTTGCTTGAGCAAGACAGGATCATCAGGAAGGTCATCGGGC
>NZ_JAGTPM010000024.1:0-1744 GCF_021147865.1 Pseudomonas sp. CDFA 610 | reverse complement strand
ATTGCTTGGGTGTTATATGGTCAAGCCTCACGGGCAATTAGTATTGGTTAGCTCAACGCCTCACAGCGCTTACACACCCAACCTATCAACGTCGTAGTCTTCGACGGCCCTTCAGGGAACTCAAGGTTCCAGTGAGATCTCATCTTGAGGCAAGTTTCCCGCTTAGATGCTTTCAGCGGTTATCTTTTCCGAACATAGCTACCCGGCAATGCCACTGGCGTGACAACCGGAACACCAGAGGTTCGTCCACTCCGGTCCTCTCGTACTAGGAGCAGCCCCTCTCAAATCTCAAACGTCCACGGCAGATAGGGACCGAACTGTCTCACGACGTTCTAAACCCAGCTCGCGTACCACTTTAAATGGCGAACAGCCATACCCTTGGGACCGGCTTCAGCCCCAGGATGTGATGAGCCGACATCGAGGTGCCAAACACCGCCGTCGATATGAACTCTTGGGCGGTATCAGCCTGTTATCCCCGGAGTACCTTTTATCCGTTGAGCGATGGCCCTTCCATACAGAACCACCGGATCACTAAGACCTACTTTCGTACCTGCTCGACGTGTCTGTCTCGCAGTCAAGCGCGCTTTTGCCTTTATACTCTACGACCGATTTCCGACCGGTCTGAGCGCACCTTCGTACTCCTCCGTTACTCTTTAGGAGGAGACCGCCCCAGTCAAACTACCCACCATACACTGTCCTCGATCCGGATAACGGACCTGAGTTAGAACCTCAAAGTTGCCAGGGTGGTATTTCAAGGTTGGCTCCACGCAGACTGGCGTCCACGCTTCAAAGCCTCCCACCTATCCTACACAAGCAAATTCAAAGTCCAGTGCAAAGCTATAGTAAAGGTTCACGGGGTCTTTCCGTCTAGCCGCGGATACACTGCATCTTCACAGCGATTTCAATTTCACTGAGTCTCGGGTGGAGACAGCGCCGCCATCGTTACGCCATTCGTGCAGGTCGGAACTTACCCGACAAGGAATTTCGCTACCTTAGGACCGTTATAGTTACGGCCGCCGTTTACCGGGGCTTCGATCAAGAGCTTCGCTTGCGCTAACCCCATCAATTAACCTTCCGGCACCGGGCAGGCGTCACACCCTATACGTCCACTTTCGTGTTTGCAGAGTGCTGTGTTTTTAATAAACAGTCGCAGCGGCCTGGTATCTTCGACCGGCGTGGGCTTACGCAGTAAATGCTTCACCCTCACCGGCGCACCTTCTCCCGAAGTTACGGTGCCATTTTGCCTAGTTCCTTCACCCGAGTTCTCTCAAGCGCCTTGGTATTCTCTACCCAACCACCTGTGTCGGTTTGGGGTACGGTTCCTGGTTACCTGAAGCTTAGAAGCTTTTCTTGGAAGCATGGCATCAACCACTTCGTGTTCCAAAGGAACACTCGTCATCAGCTCTCGGCCTTGAAACCCCGGATTTACCTAAGATTTCAGCCTACCACCTTAAACCTGGACAACCAACGCCAGGCTGGCCTAGCCTTCTCCGTCCCTCCATCGCAATAACCAGAAGTACAGGAATATTAACCTGTTTTCCATCGACTACGCTTTTCAGCCTCGCCTTAGGGACCGACTAACCCTGCGTCGATTAACGTTGCGCAGGAAACCTTGGTCTTTCGGCGTGGGTGTTTTTCACACCCATTGTCGTTACTCATGTCAGCATTCGCACTTCTGATACCTCCAGCAAGCTTCTCAACTCACCTTCACAGGCTTACAGAACGCTCCTCTACCGCATCACCA
>NZ_JAGTPM010000022.1:0-2191 GCF_021147865.1 Pseudomonas sp. CDFA 610 | reverse complement strand
CGTCGGCTCACGGCGGTCGAATTTCAGACGCTGGCCCAAGTTCCGGCCGCGGTCGAGTGGTTTGCCAACCTGGATAACCCTCGAACACGACGTGCCTACCAAAATGACCTGGGGGACTTCTGTGGGTTTGTCGGGTTGGCTTCGGCCGATGAGTTTCGGGTCGTGACCCGATCACATGTTTTGGCCTGGCGCGCCCAGCTTGAGCATCGCGGTTTGGCGGGAGCGACGATCCGGCGCAAATTGGCAGCGCTGACCAGCCTGTTTGATCACCTCCTGGAGAGCAATGCAATCGCCGGCGGCAATCCCGTGCACGGAGTGAAACGACCGAAGATTGAAAGCAATGAGGGCAAGACGCCGGCCTTGGGTGATCACCAGGCCAAAGCGCTGCTTGAAGCCCCGGACGAAACGACCCTCAAAGGGCAACGCGACCGGGCGATATTGGCTGTGCTTCTCTATCACGGCCTGCGCCGCGAAGAAGCAGCGCTGCTGCAGGTGAGCGATATCCAGGAACGCCGTGGTATCCAGCACCTCAAGGTTCACGGCAAGGGCGGCAAGGTGCGCTACCTGCCGTTGCACCCGGTGGCGGCCCGACGTATTCACCAGTACCTGGAAAGCTCAGGGCATCATTTGGCGGACAGGAAGGTGCCGCTGTTTATACCGCTGCGAGGCAAACTGACCGGTGCCGGCATTACGGCCAACGGCATCTATACGGTAGTGGCGGCCTACGCGAAGAAATCCGGGATTGAGGTCGATGGCCTGGGCGTCCATGGACTTCGGGCAACCGCAGCCACCAATGCTCTGGAGCATGAAGCCGATATCGCTAAGGTTCAGGCCTGGCTCGGACATGCCAATATCAGTACGACCAAGATCTACGACCGGCGGGAAAACCGGCCGGAGGATTCACCGACCTATAAGGTGAAGTATTAACCACCATTTGGTGGCTTGGATAATGCTCAACCTGACTTTTTTGTAACCCTTAACTCAGCCAACTGAAAGCCTTCCCTCGCTACCTTGTGCTCAGCGGCATGTGCCGCTTTCCTAACACAAGGTAATCCCGTCATGAACCTCTCCAAAGCCGTACTCCTTACCCTCGCATTCAGTATTTCCTCGGTCGCCTTTGCTGAAGGTGGTGCCGACCGTGTGTTCGCTCGAATGATGGATGCGCAACAAGCAACCCTAAACAAAAAAGCTGAGGCGCAACCGGCTTCTGCAGATACTAAAAAAGCTGAAAGCTCTAAGGCATGTTGCTAACCAAGCCTCGTTTTCAAGCTTACAGAAATGTAATCGCGTCGCTCACGATGCTGTGACATCGTCTACTTTAATACCTTAAACCCAGTGCACGGCTTAGTTGCCGTCCTTGTCTACCTGGACCCGCGCGTATGGAATCAAGAACTTCTCGACGTACTTTCGTCAAAGGCCTCGCGGCTGCCGGCGTGTTAGGTGGGCTAGGCTTGTGGCGTTCGCCCAGTTGGGCGGCGTCCGGCTCGCCGGCGCTCAACGTGTTGAGCGGTACGGAGTACGACCTGTCTATTGGCGAGATGCCGGTAAACATCACCGGCAAACGTCGCACAGCAATGGCGATCAACGGCGGGCTGCCGGGCCCCTTGCTGCGCTGGAAAGAGGGTGACACGGTCACGCTCCGGGTACGCAACCGACTCGACGCTGCAACCTCCATACACTGGCACGGCATTATCCTGCCGCCGAACATGGACGGCGTTCCAGGACTGAGCTTCGCGGGCATCGAGCCGGGTGGAGTGTACGTCTACCAGTTCAAGGTCCAACAGAACGGGACGTACTGGTACCACAGCCACTCCGGGTTTCAGGAGCAGGTGGGGGTGTATGGCCCGCTAGTCATCGAGGCGAAAGAGCCCGAGCCTTTCAAGTACGACCGTGAACATGTGGTGATGCTGACCGACTGGACCGATGAAGATCCCGTCTCGTTGATGCGCACCCTCAAAAAGCAGTCCGATTACTACAACTTCCACAAGCGCACAGTCGGTGACTTCGTCAACGATGTGGCTGATAAGGGCTGGGCCGCAACCGTCGCGGATCGCAAGATGTGGGCCGAGATGAAGATGAACCCCACGGACCTTGCGGACGTGAGCGGGGCCACCTACACGTACCTGCTCAATGGTCAGGCCCCCAATATGAACTGGACCGGCTTGTTCCGTCCTGGCGAAAAGCTGCGCCT
>NZ_JAGTPM010000021.1:0-5601 GCF_021147865.1 Pseudomonas sp. CDFA 610 | reverse complement strand
CCCCCCACACAACCCACTTCTCAACCATTCTCTCATCTCCTGTTTCACAAACCTGCGAAGCCCTATCGAATCCTGATCGCTTGCTCAACCTAACTCCGAAATCACTCTCCATTCACTAAAACAGTGATCATTGCCAACTTAGTCACGTTCACCAAAACAGTGATCATCACTAACTTACTGAGCACTACAAGTCACCGATCAGGCCGATTACTACCGCACTTGATTTACGCTATAAATACGTCAGTAATCCTGCTTGCCGCATTCAAGCCAGTTCGAAATAATCAAAAAACCTCAACGAGATTGTAGCTCGTGGGAGCGCTTATGCCTGCACATTTCACTCCACTCCCAATCTTCGCCACCAAAGCAAGAGCTGGTCGTTCACTTGTGCGAACTATATGGCGTGATGAGTTAAGTAATACAGCGCAAGATGCAATGCGCATACATAACTACATCAACGCCCGGCCGTCCTATTGCCTCGATCTAATGGCATCCATTGCAGAGCACATCCACCGTGACAAGTATGAATGATAAAATGCCGCCACAATTTATTTTATAAAATCAGGACGCGACAATTATTATATCAATCTGTCTGGCATGTTGACGCTTACTGCCACCTACCGGAACGGATAAGACAAGTTTGGAAAGCTCGGAGCACCGTTCGAAATTCCCTGATCCCCCATCCAACCTTTATGCTGCTAGATAGAGGAAGTCGAGTCAATTCCTGGCTTGACCACCCGCAGCAGGCCATCCTATTTAACTGTTTAGAACAGCGGCATGGCATCTATCAGTGAACTCACTCTCCAAATCGTGCTCGTAATACAGCGCATCTAGCCAGAAAAACCCAGAATGGGGCGTCTTATCAGCCAGCGATTTCATATCGTTACCGCTGAGCTTAGGCAAGTGGAAATTTATGATCTCGAATGCGAAAGATGCGGATGCCATCGCCCTATGCACCTTATGGGACTCCATCGCCCCTACAATGCCTCTCGGCAGGCGCTTGCGAGGCCGCAACTGGTATCGCGTCTTAGCACTAAAGGCCAACTCAGAATAAATCCAGGGAGAAAGCGTGCGATCTCCTTCAGCGAACCCCTCATGCCCTTTGATACTCACGGAATTTTGGGTGTTGAAAAAGATAAAACACTCCGTTGCATCAATCATTCGATGCAACTCCTCATTTAGCATCAGAAACAGAGACGCCGCCACCTCATTGCATTTATCGTAAGAAAAGTTAGTAACACCTCCCACCTCTTCCTTGTCCGAGTAATGAGCATTGATCTTAAAAAGCAAATCGCCCACGTAGCCCCACACGCAGGAGTCTACGAAGACTTCAACGCCCCGCTTCTCCAAAGAGAGCGCAAACTCGATGGCTTCGCGCTCATCGCGATGAGAATGCGACAGGAACACATGGGCTTCCTGTTGGGGGAAGATTTTTTTAGCGAGCTTCTTCGCGTCGATCACGTCCTTTTTATCAATCTGACCTATTATATAGTCAGCCAGGTCATTGACCGTTGCGTTGCGGGCCTGCTTGCGGTAATTATCAATAGCCATATTACTGATCATCTCGAACGGCTTGTAGTGCTCAAGCTCAAAACCCAGATACATATTGCCCTCTATTTTTTCACGAGAATCCGAACACCAGCTATTGGACTGGAACTTAACTGCGCAGCCAAGACTCAAGAGTTACGGCTGAATCCGTTTTTTGTGAATAAACCATCCAGAGCTCATTTGCGTAGCCCTGAAGCCTTCCCCAAATTATTCTTTGATACAACCCCATGTACTCCCAAGATGACCAGGCATCATCACCTGCAGAATCAGAAGCACCGAAAATGGCGATTGTCTGGATACCCTTTTTTCCATCGGCGAGGCCCAACTCCCACGGAACCCATCGACTATCTTTGCTATTGGGACTTGTAAGCAGCACAAACCGCTTGCACTCAGCAATCCGCTTTTTTAGCAACTCAGCCGTCTGTTCCGACGTGTGATCCGGCATTGCGGGGTCTATCTCATCGATATAAGGTATGCCCCCGTGACTGGCGATAACCTCGATGGCGCCTTCCACTAACTCTCCATCTTTGCTGGAGTGTGAGATAAAGGTCAGTTTGTGCGCTGAGGCAGCCAAAGATTTCGTGAAGTAGCGGCTCTGAGAGGCATTGGCAGCAATATTTTTTAGTTCAGTTCTGGTGACGTTACGTGCCATTTTACTCAGCCGTTAATTGAAACTGATTTTCCACAAGTCGGGCTCATACATTTACCGATACGGATCATTTACGAAAGCCCAGAAATCCGAGCGTAATTCTGGTGAACCTTCCACATACAGCCGCTGATCCAGCTGGTTGATCAGGGGATACAAACCTAAGTATTCCTGCCCATCGAATCCGGAACTCACTGTATCTACCAGGGGAAGGATAGCGACACCACCTTCCTTGTAGCCGTCAAAATAGCCCAGCTCCCAAGGCATCCATTTTGACAGCCCAGATCGGTCAGTCGCTATGTAGACTAAGCTTGAGCAGTTGCGCATGCGCTGACGCAAGCGCTCCGCCGTTTTCTTGTCGACACGCTCTCGATCCAGCTCTTCATCTTCAACCCAATCAATGTAAACGCTGTACCCCTGCTCTTTAAGCAGCGTTGCCACGCCTTTTACCAGATCTTGATCCAGCATCGAATGGGACAAAAACACGTCGAACCGCTCATCCGAGTAGGACTCAAGTCCTGCGACTTGATCGAGCATATTTTCCGAGCGGCGCGCCGCAGCCCTTGCCTGCTCTTTGGTGAAGAAAGCCATGTAATACCTCTTGGAAGAATAAGGGGGTACGCTTACGCGAACTCCTTGATTGCCGTCTCGATCCACGTAGGCAGATTCGCTTTGATGACCCCGTAGGCGTCATTTGAGCTTGGATCGTACACCTTAGGTGTATAGACGGTTCCGTTGGCCCGCTTCAGAGTCAAGGTGCTGAAGGGGTTAGTTCCATATGTCCCGATGCCAGCGCTCGGGCATTTGAGGTTGTGGATACGAACACCTAGCATCGGAATACCGAGCTCCCAAGCCCTCATGATTTCATATCGCACCCACTTACGGCTCGCGGTTTCCGCTCCGATCAAAACCACCAGACAGGTCTTGCGTTGGAGATTCTCGGTGATCCAGCGCTTCACGCCGTCTTCCGAACGCTTGATTTCTTCCCAGCGGTTTGGGCTGACCGGCTCATCTCCGTCGATAACGCCCATATTACGAATCTGCTGGACGCGCAATACATCTTTGCCAAAATGAAAGCTGTAAAAAATATTACGTTTCATGGTTCACGCCCCCTCCAGTTTCTTGACGATTCTGAGCACTGTGTCCTCGATAGCTTTAGCGCCAATCGAGCGATCGTTAAGTTTCTTCAGTTCATCGGCCAGCCAAATATCTTCAGGCACATAGGTACCGGGATCTGCAATCACCTTCTCGGCCAGTTCCTTCGCCATATAGCCAGTCGCGCCAATAGGTACCGGAACGACACCCTGGGCAACGGCGATGTCAAATTCCTTTTGAACACCCCCGGCGTTTTCGATGCCGTTTTGGCCAACCTTATTGCCAAAGACAAACAGCGCAATGCCTGACAGCGAGATCATGCGCTCGCGGTACTGTTGCCATAACACCCCCAAATCCTGGCCTTGCGATGCCACTTGGGGAAATGGCCTCATGACCAACTGATCTTCTGAATACCTCTCTGGATTTGAGTAGATGGCGTCCAAAGCACCGTTGATCACGGCGCTTCCGACGCCCCAACCAAATCCATTCACCACCCGGTAGCCGGCTCGAACTAGGCTGGATGAGAGTGTGTGGATGAAGTTCAGCGCATCATTCTTTTCCCAATCACCGTATTCCTCCGCGCTACCCGCAATGAAGATAGTTTTCTTGAGGAACTGCTCCTCAATGGCTCTCAGAATCTTGGGGATGTCGTCGTACTCCTCGACCAGGAGCGTTTGGATTCCAAAACGCTTTAGATCTTGAATGTGCAATTCCTGCTTGCGCCGGCGGTAGCGCACTGCCTCAGCATCTTCCTTTTCATACGGAGTGGAGGGCTCGCGGCGCAAAAAGCAGTAGTGCTCGCGCCGCGCATGCGGTGGCACGTGCAGTCGACTCAATACATAGTCAAGGTTAGGGTCGGTGAAGCTGAAGCCAATGAACAGGAAGGTCTTGGAGATCAAGTCACCGCTCAAAGCGGTGACAAACGCTTCATGCGTCTTGTAGTACTGCTCGTACTGAGATTTATGGAGGATGGCTTGGTTGGGAGACAGGGCATCGCCGTGCATTTTGTAAACAACGGCATCGCGTTTCGGCCGCGTGGTCAAAAGGTCAGAAACCTGATGCTTTACATCCGGAACACGCTGGTTTTTACGTAGCGTGCCTTCAATGAGCTGGTCGTAGTTGGTCGTCCAGTATGTTCTGATCGGCAATCGGGCCAGAATTTGGTGTGATTGCGAGGGCTCCGCATGCTCGGAGAATTCGTCAATGATACGACGCGCCAATCCACCTGATCCGCTGCGCTCGTTAACGTGAAACTGGGCGAGCGAGACCAGGTCGTGCTCCTTGTCAACCGAAAGCCCTAGTTCTTCCGCCACTTCTCGCATCAGCTCTGGCCAGTTCACATACCCGCTGTCCCGAGAAAGCCCGGCCCCTGCGAAAACTGCGGCAACACCCTCATTCAAATCACGAACGTACCGACGAATAAAAATTTCAATTTCTGATGAAAACTTTTTCCGCATACAAGCGTCTTCCCTAGATACTCGCCAGCAAACAATCTGCGGCGGTCTATGAACACGACGCAGTCTAGAGCCGCTGAACGGCTCGCTAATTAAAGCTACGCCAATATTTATGAATATAGCTGTGCGACTAAAGTCGCCTTGAAATCATCAAAAAATATAGACCCAAAAAAACTAAATGCTGTGTTCCCATCGTCAACCTGAAGCGGGCGGCTTCTCCATAGCGCATTTCTGCAGCGGGTTTTCCATCAATGCTGAGTCTCATCCGGCACGCACCATTGAATCGCTCCTGATTTCATAGACGCATTCAATTGTCCGACTTTTGCCAATTAGCCAGTTCTGATACGAAAGCGGGTCGAAAGTCGCCTGACCCAACCGGCGGCTTTAGGCCGGAAACAGTGTTTCATAAACATCCTCTTGTGGCCGCTAGCTGAATCGCGGAGGATGGACGCTCGACTGTATCAGCCCAGATATGGCATTTCACGTAGGAATGAATCCGTGCGAACAATCGTGAAATGCCAAGATTCAGGTGATGGCAGCGGAGACGTCGTCATTGATCTCTCACCAGATGTGCTTGCCGCAATGAACGTAGATTTGGGTGATTCGTTGAGCATCGAGTTGATGGACGATCGATAGTGCTAAAGCCAGTTCGAGACACTGACATGGAATGTTGACGCCGATATCAGCCGATAGCCGACGACAGACCTCTTGCGCGCAAGCGGGCATTAGTAAACAGCACCTTTCACCAGAAGCGGACGTCCGCTAGGCTCTGTACGAAATCATCTGAAACTCATTTGAACCCAGCAAGCGTCGGGAGTCAGTAAAGTCCGCGTCCATCAACGGCAGGAGCCCACGATGGCC
>NZ_JAGTPM010000020.1:0-9202 GCF_021147865.1 Pseudomonas sp. CDFA 610 | reverse complement strand
TGCGGACGTGAGCGGGGCCACCTACACGTACCTGCTCAATGGTCAGGCCCCCAATATGAACTGGACCGGCTTGTTCCGTCCTGGCGAAAAGCTGCGCCTGCGGTTCATCAACGGCTCGGCTATGACGTACTTCGACATCCGTATTCCAGGCCTGAAAATGACCGTGGTAGCTTCGGATGGCCAGTTCGTGAACCCGGTTGAGGTCGATGAATTACGCATTGCCGTGGCCGAAACCTTCGATGTGATCGTTGAGCCCACTGCCGAGGCGTATACGGTCTTTGCTCAATCCATGGATCGCACGGGCTACGCCCGCGGCACCCTAGCCGTGCGGGAAGGCTTGGTAGCCCAGGTCCCCCCCCTTGATCCTCGTCCGCTGGTCACGATGGACGATATGGGCATGGGTGGTATGGACCATAGCAGCATGGATGGCATGAGCGGCATGGATTCGGGTGCCGACGACGGCATGCAGACCATGAGCAGCATGGGGGGCGACTCCATGCCCGCCATGGACCATAGCAAAATGTCTACCATGCAGGGTATGGACCACGGCGCTATGTCGGGCATGGACCATGGTGCGATGGGCGGCATGGGCGGCATGGTGATGCAGAGCCACCCTGCCAGCGAGAACGACAACCCGCTGGTGGACATGCAGGCCATGAGCCCTACCGCCAAGCTGAACGATCCTGGCCTGGGCCTGCGTAATAACGGGCGCAAGGTGCTCACCTATGCCGACCTTAAAAGCACCTTCGAAGACCCTGACGGGCGTGAGCCGAGCCGGACCATTGAGCTGCACCTGACCGGGCACATGGAAAAATTTGCATGGTCGTTTGACGGCATCAAATTCGCGGACGCCCAACCTCTGATACTCAAATACGGCGAACGGGTAAGAATCGTGCTGGTGAATGACACGATGATGACTCACCCGATCCATCTGCATGGGATGTGGAGTGACTTGGAGGACGAGGACGGAAACTTCAGGGTGCGCAAGCACACCATTGATATGCCGCCAGGCTCCAAGCGCAGCTACCGTGTCACCGCTGATGCCCTGGGGCGCTGGGCCTATCACTGTCACCTGCTCTACCACATGGAGATGGGTATGTTCCGCGAAGTTCGGGTAGAGGAGTGAGGCCAATGACTGTTTTGAATAGACTCCACGTTTGTTCACTGCTCGCGGTCAGCAGCCTGGGAATGCTCCCAGTGGGCGTGTTTGCGGCAGAGGCCGCTATGCCGGGCGTGGACCACAGCCAGATGCAAGGCATGGATCATTCCAAGATGCAGGGTATGGACCACAGCCAGATGCAGGGCATGGATCATTCCAAAATGCAGGGTATGGACCATAGCCAGATGCAGGGCATGGACTCGGACATGACGACCATGGCCCCCAGCAAGCCTGCGGCACCGACACAAAGCCGCACGCCTATTGCGCCTGTCACCGATGCCAATCGGGCTGCGGTCTACCGAAGTGCCAAAGGCCACACTGTCCATGACGAAGCAGCTAATTATTTCCTGCTCTTCGATCAACTCGAATGGCAGGACGCCGACAACGGCAGCGTCCTTAATTGGGACGTTAACGGCTGGGTGGGTGGTGACATCGACCGGCTCTGGATTCGCTCCGAGGGCGAACGTACCAACGGCAAGACCGAATCGGCCGAGCTGCAAGCGCTGTGGGGCCATGCGATCAGTCCTTGGTGGGACCTGGTCGGCGGCGTCCGGCAGGACTTCAAGCCAGGCTCGCCGCAAACCTGGGCTGCATTTGGCCTCCAGGGCCTCGCTTTATACAACTTCGAAGCCGAAGCGACTGCGTTTCTTGGTGAAGGCGGCCAAACCGGGTTAAGGCTGGAAGGCGACTACGACATTTTGCTGACTAACCGGCTGATTTTACAGCCCACGGCTGAGGTTAATTTCTACGGTCAGAGCGATCCTCAGCGCGGCATCGGCTCTGGCCTGTCTGAAACCGAAGTCGGCGTACGACTGCGCTACGAAATCCGCCGCGAGTTTGCCCCGTACATTGGCGTCACCTGGAACCGCTCCTACGGCAATACAGCCGACTTTGCCCGCGAGGAAGGCGAGGACCGCAGCGAGGCCCGCTTAGTCCTGGGCGTGCGCATGTGGTTCTGAGCCGTTCTAGTCTGAAAATCTGATCCCCCACGAACGGCCTTTTTGGGCTGTAAGGAGTTCGCATGTTGTTGAACCGCACAAGTTTCGTCACGCTCTTTGCCGCTGGGATGCTGGTCAGCGCATTGGCCCAAGCCCACCCCAAGCTGGTGTCTTCGACTCCGGCTGAAGGTAGTGAAGGCGCGGCCCCTGCCAAGATCGAGCTGCATTTCTCCGAAAACCTGGTTACCCAATTTTCCGGCGCGAAGCTGGTCATGACGGCGATGCCAGGCATGGAACACTCACCGATGGCAGTCAAAGCCGCGGTATCGGGCGGGGGTGACCCCAAGACCATGGTGATTACCCCGGCCTCACCTCTGACGGCAGGCACCTACAAGGTCGATTGGCGGGCAGTGTCTTCCGATACCCACCCGATTACCGGTAGCGTGACGTTTAAGGTCAAGTAAACATGGAAGATCCGCTCAGCATCGCAGTTCGTTTCGCGCTGTATACCGATTTGATGATGCTGTTCGGGCTGGCCCTCTTTGGCCTTTACAGCCTACGCGGCGCAGAACGCCGTTCGGGCGCTGTATTGCCTTTCAGGCCCCTTCTGAGCGCGACCGCTTTGATCGGCCTGCTGTTGTCGGTTGTCTCCATTGTGCTCATGGCCAAAGCCATGAGCGGTGCGTCTGAATGGCTAGAGGCTGTGCCTCACGCCGAGATGATGGTGACGCAGACGGAGCTTGGCACTGCCTGGCTCATCCGCATGGCCGCACTGGTGGGGGCTGCTGTGACCATCGCCTTCAACCTTCGGGTGCCCATGGCAAGCCTGCTGATGGTTTCGCTGCTGGGAGGCGTGGCCCTGGCGACCTTGGCCTGGACGGGCCACGGGGCCATGGACGAAGGCTCCCGGCGCTTTTGGCACTTCAGCGCGGACATCCTTCATCTGTGGTCCTCGGGCGGCTGGTTCGGCGCGCTGGTGGCGTTTGCACTGATGCTGCGGCCCAACAAGGTCGAAACCCTACAGTCAGTCCAGGTGCTGTCGCGCACGCTCAGCGGTTTCGAACGGGCCGGCGCGGTGATCGTGGCTTTCATCGTCCTCTCGGGCGTGGTGAACTATCTGTTCATCGTCGGCCCCCAGGTCAGTGGTGTGGTGGAAAGCACCTACGGGGTGTTGCTGCTGGGCAAGCTGGCACTGTTTGGCCTTATGGTCGGATTGGCCTCAGCTAACCGCTTTGTCCTGAGCCCGGCGTTTGAACGGGCGGTCCACCGGGGCGAGTACGCGCGAGCGGCCCGCTCGATCCGCTACAGCATGGCCCTGGAACTGGGCGCCGCCGTCTTGGTGTTGGGCCTGATTGCCTGGCTTGGCACACTGTCCCCTGAGATGGAAGCGGGGATGTGAGTGTGCCTGACCCTGTTTTACCGTCACACTGGGCCGGTGCCGTGGAGGGTCGAACATGAAACTGCTGGTAGCCGAAGACGAACCTAAAACTGGAATCTATCTGCAGCAAGGCCTGCGGGAGGCCGGCTTCAACGTGGACCGCGTGGTCACAGGCACAGATGCCGTTGACCAGGCGCTCAATGAAGCCTATGACCTGTTGATTCTCGACGTGATGATGCCAGGCCTTGATGGCTGGGAAGTCATCAGACGCCTTCGCACCGCTGGCCAGCCCGTACCGGTGCTGTTTCTGACCGCACGGGACGGGGTAGACGACCGGGTCAAGGGCCTGGAGCTGGGCGCCGATGATTATCTGGTCAAGCCGTTTGCCTTTTCAGAACTGCTGGCACGGGTGCGAACGCTGTTACGGCGCGGCAGCAGCAGCCTGCAGGTTCAAACGAGCCTGCAAATCGGAGACCTTCAGGTGGATTTGCTCAAGCGTCGGGCGACTCGGGGCGGCAAGCGAATCGAGCTTACGGCCAAAGAGTTTGCACTGCTGGAACTGCTGATGCGCCGGCAGGGTGAAGTGCTGTCCAAATCGCTGATCGCCTCCCAGGTCTGGGACATGAATTTCGACAGCGACACAAATGTTATCGAGGTGGCGATACGACGGTTGAGGGCCAAGATTGACGATGACTTCGAGGTAAAACTGCTGCATACCTGCCGGGGAATGGGTTACATGCTAGAGGCGCAGGACGAAGGATGAAGCCTGGCTCACTCACCCTGCGCTTGAGCCTTCTGTTTGTGGTCGCGGTCGCCGCCGTCCTAATCATTGTAGGGGTTGCCTTCAACGAGCTGAGCCGTCACCACTTTCGCGCCCTGGATGCGCAGGCGCTGGGAGAAAAGCTGGAAGCGATTACCCAGATTGCCAAGGAATCAGGCGCAAACCCGGAACTGCTCAAGGCGCGCTGGCACACCCTCCTGGGGGCACATCCCGATCTCAGTGCTGTATTTCTGAAGACCGATGGAACGCCTTTTTTTGCAGAACCTCCCCAATCAGCGGTGCCGTCGCTCGCGCAGGCCACCCAGCGCGATGGCGTCTGGGAGTGGGAAAAAGAAGGCCGCATGTTCAGGGCCCTGACCGCCTCGGTATCGTTGCCCACTGCCAGCCCGCCGCTGACCGCGTGGCTTGTCCTGGACGTCACCACGCATATGCACTTCTTTGCCATGCTTGAACGCTGGTTCTGGGGCGTCCTATTGGCTAGTACCGTGTTAAGCGCGGCCCTGGGGTGGCTGGTCGCCAAGAACGGGCTACGCCCGGTAGCCAGGGTGACCCAGACCGCCGCCTCGATGTCCGCGGGCTCGCTAAAGGAACGCATACCCTTGGAGCCAGTGCCGGATGAGTTGCGCGCGCTCATCACCGCGTTCAATTCCATGCTCGGTCGCCTGGATGATTCCTTCATGCGCCTATCGAATTTCTCCGCTGACATCGCGCATGAGCTTCGCACCCCGATCAGCAACCTGCGCACCCACACCGAGGTGATCCTGGCCAAAAAGCGTGCGCCCGAGGTGTACGAGGAGAATTTGAGCTCCAACCTGGAAGAGCTCAACCGTCTTTCGGGAATCATCGACGGCATGCTGTTCCTGGCCAAGTCCGACAACGGGCTAATTGTGCCTGAGGCTGTTGAACTGGATCTGAGAACAGTCATCAGCAAGCTGTTCGGCTATTACGAATTTCTGGCCGAGGACAAGGGGATTCAGCTACAAGCATCAGGCAACGCCTCGATCTTCGCGGACAGCGTGATGATCGACCGTGTCGTGTCGAACCTGCTGTCCAATGCCCTGCGCTATACGTCGTCCGGAGAGACGATCAAGGTCAGCATCCACGATCACGGAGGAAGGGTAGAGCTTCGATTGGAAAATCCTGGCCCTGAAATAGTACCGCAGCACCTAGACCGCATCTTTGACCGGTTCTACCGGGTGGATCCGGCGCGGCGCGAAGGCGCCGGGAATGCGGGGCTGGGGCTAGCGATTGCCCGGTCCTTGATGCAAGCGCATGGCGGCACTATCTCGTGTACATCCCACGAGGGCCGAACGACCTTCATCCTCACCTTCATGCGATCGCCTGCCCCACGAACCTGACATGCCGGCCTGACAGCCTGGGCACCGCTAAGCCAGGCCATACCAGGCTTGGCGAACATGAAACCGGTTGTCACTGCGCCGGGTAGTCAGCCACCACCTCCTGCTCGCCGGTCTTTTTCAGTCCGATGACCTGATAGGCGCTTTTATGCCCTGTTTCCATGCCCGGTGAGCCCATTGGCATGCCAGGTGCCGCCACGCCGATCAGGTCGGTCCGGCGTTCAAGCTCAGCGATCTGTTGGACCGGGACATGCCCCTCGATGAACTTGCCGTTCACCACACCGGTGTGACACGACATCAATTTCTCAGGCACACCCAGCTTGGCCTTCACCGGGCTCATGTTTTCTTCCAGATGGTCATTAACCGTGAAGCCATTGTCCCGCAGGTAAGCAATCCACTTGGAACAGCATCCGCAATTGGGGTCCCGGTACACGTCGATCACATGCGCAGGAGCGGCTTGCGCCACTGACGCTACAGCTAGTGCCATGGCCGCGACAGTGCGCCGTCCAGCGTCAGTAAGGCTTATGAATTTCATGTGCGGCCATCCTATAAACTGAGTGATTTGCAGCTTACCTTGCATCAATGAGATTTTGGACTGCTCAAGCGTTTGCACCAGTACCCCAACGTCATCCCACATGGTATTTGGACAGGGTTGAATCAACGCACTATGCATCGCTCGCTGCTTAATCAGTGTAAGAAATACGTTATCACCAATTAAAGGATTTGCTTTCGGATGAGCGATTTCACTGCAGTCTTTGAAAAAACCTTTCATGTGCAGAAAACTTGGGCTCGCGCCGGCACCCTGACGCGTGTGTTCGCAGAGATGGCTGAGGCGGCTCACGGCGCTTATCTGAGCGAAATGAAGAACCGCATACCAGAGCCCCGCGGTGGTGGTCATTCCGTGGAAAGAGTTGCACAGGACGACCTGATGACCAAGCTTGGGATCAACAGCATTGTCTTCACGGCAATGGCGTTGGAGGCTGGGATATTTGAATTAGCCGCGATCAATCTGGGAGATGCGACGGCAACGGATGATCTGGATAAGCTCGATCTCAATGCCAAGTGGATTGTGATACCCCAGTTGATCTGCGGCCGAGGACTTGCCAAGACTGGCCCGGCACTAAACAACCTGACGACCTTGATAAAAGCGCGAAATCAGCTGGTACATTACAAGTCTAAGCCTTTCCCTGGGTATCAGCCGGATCCCGAGTCTGCCTCAGGCTGGACTGAGCAATCGATGATGCAAGTGGAAAAGCTGACCAAAGAAATAGCGGCCGATTCCACAAAGTTTGCATCCTACGTGCAAGCTTCGTTTCCCACCCTTGTGCTGGTTTCTTTAGAGCTCGAAGCGCTAATCGGGAACACGGGGCCTTTACCTAGGTTTAACAAAAATAACATGGGTTCGGACACCTCACGGTCTCCCCTGCTCAGCAACCTCATCGGTGATTGTCGAGCCAAGCATCGTAATTATCATGGGACGCCATAACATGCTGCCAACCACGAGGAGTTGGAGCCGCCTGACCGCCGCTGAATTTCAACACCTGGCTGCGGTGCCGGCAGCGGTCGAGTGGTTTGCCAATATTGACAATCCCCGCACGCGCCGCGCCTATCAAAACGATCTGGAAGACTTCTGCAGCTTTGTCGGTCTCACCGGTGCCGAGGAGTTCCGTGCGGTCACCCGCGCGCACGTGCTGGCCTGGCGTGCGCAGCTGGAAGGCCGAGGCCTAGCTGGGGCCACCATCCGCCGCAAACTGGCGGCGCTGGCCAGCCTGTTCGATTACCTCCTGGAGAACAACGCGGTCACTGGAGGCAATCCTGTGCATGGCGTGAAACGGCCACGGGTTGAAAGCAACGAGGGCAAGACACCGGCCCTCGGTGATCACCAGGCCAAGCAGCTGCTCGATGCTCCGGACACTGAAACGCTCAAAGGACTGCGTGACCGGGCAATTCTCGCGATACTGCTCTATCACGGCCTACGGCGCGAGGAAGCGGCCCAGTTGATGGTGGCCGACATCCAGGAGCGTCGCGGCATTAAGCACCTGCAAATTCATGGAAAAGGCGGCAAGCTGCGCTTCCTGCCGCTGCACCCGGTCGCCGCCGAACGCATCCATAGCTACCTGGAAATGTCAGGTCATCACTTGGTCGACGCCAAGGCGCCTTTATTCGTGCCATTGCGAGGTCGAAAAACTGACGTCGGAATTACCGCTAATGGCATTTACGCGCTGGTTGGACATTACACCAAAGCCGTCGGCATCAAGGTCGCCGGGCTCGGCGTGCATGGCCTGCGTGCTACGGCGGCGACCAATGCCTTGGAGCATGAGGCGGATATAGCAAAGGTTCAGGTATGGCTTGGACATGCCAATATCAGCACGACCCGCATCTATGATCGCCGGCAGCTGCGACCGGAGGACTCACCAACCTTCAAAGTCCGCTACTGAGATCCCCCCAACAAAGACCTCTCTGAAAATTTCAGGGGGGTTAAGCGAATCTCAGGCCCCTCTTCCCACACCCTACACCCTTCAGCACGGCGAGCACATACAGCACGCCGAGTACATTAAGCACACCGAGCACCGAACAATCACTCTAAACCCATGAAATTAATCATATTTTTTAGGTTATTTTGCGTGATATCGCGCATTACAACTAACTGAACTAGGTTATTTCATGCAATTGAGCTTATTGTATCGTCGATTCACGTGCATAGTAATGCGCGATATACGCGTGTAATGACGGTTTGCCATCGTCGATGAATGCCGGGAAACTGGACCCAACAGAAAACGGAAAGGGCTACACCATGGCCAACGCCAAACAGTCAGCAAAACGCCGCTTAACGATGGCGGAACGTGCGCAGCAACTGATGCTGGTCCACTTCCCCGACATTCCCGAAGCGTTGAAATGGACACGAAAAACCCACGACGGCTTCAGCACGATTCCTCGGACACTGCCCATTGCCATGCAGATTATTGACGCTGATTCGAAGGGACAACCTGCAGGGCACGTGCTGTTTTGTCTCTGGGCGCGTATGCCCGATCATCCCGTCATAACTATCGAGAACCCCAGCACGTTTGCGGCTGAAGCGGGGTTTCTCGGGGAACGTGCCGTGGACACCTGGCGTCGCCGGATGAAGAAGCTCCGGGAGCTGAACTTCATCATGACCAAGCCAGGTGCATCCGGCGAATTTCATTATGTGATGCTCACCAATCCTAACGCTGCGGTCGAGTGGATGCGCAACCACGGCAAGGTACAGGATGGCCTGTATAGCCGCTTCATTGAGCGACTCCCGGAGATCGGTGCCTATGGCGATATAGAGGCACTCCACGCTTACTGGAAGATGCTCAAAGATGCGGAAGATGCAGCAGCAACTGAAGCCGCCAAACAAGCATCGACGATAGCTTCCGCGCCACCTCCGCCGCCAGTTTCACCCACCAAACCCAAGCGTATCAGGAGGACGAAGGCTAATGCATAGGAGAGTAAGGGGCATCGAGTGCCAACCCACCCACCTCGATGCCCTCAAAAATAAAGCCCTGAACCAGCTGAGGGTCGAGTCTTGACTGGTTAGGGCTGTGGTGGTGCAACGTTTAGCTGATAACC
>NZ_JAGTPM010000001.1:0-724960 GCF_021147865.1 Pseudomonas sp. CDFA 610 | reverse complement strand
GCGCAAACCTAAACCGGGATTACCGAGACTTTTTGATCGCCCCAAGTACCGGCAGCGCAATATCATCGAGCGCATGTTCGGCTGGTTGAAGGAGAACCGTCGCATCGTTACGCGCTTCGACAAACTCGCAAAAAGTTATGCGGCAATGGTCTCACTGGCTTGTGCCATACGGTGTTTGAGACAGTACTTTTCGTACAGAGCCTAGCAACCAAAACCGAAAAGACGCCTCACAGTCCCCAGCCATTGTTACCCCTTCTCGCCTCCCCTACAAAATCCAATGCCATCAGCCGCGCCTCGAAAATTATGGCCAAATGACATCTTCGCCGGTACATTTCTCTTCCCATTGCGCCATGGATTAAGGATTGGGGGGGCGTAGCCCCGCCGTTATAAGGGTATGGACAGAGAGATGGAAGGATGAAAGATCCAGACGCTAGCCCCAGCGCGGCGGGGTACGGATACCAATACGAACGCGCGTTGTTCCGTATTTTCACCGCACCCAGCCCGCAGACCAGGTTTGGCATTGAAACAGCTGATGATGTGGAAGAAATCAGCCAAACAGCAGCAGGGTCTCGGCGCGTCTCCGAACAAGCGAAGCTCTCCGTCCAACCGGGCAAAAATCCCCTGCAGGACAGCAGTAAGAACCTGTGGAAGACACTCCGTATCTGGTTGAACGGGTTAGCGGCTGCTCGGAAGGAGCATGAGGAGTTGCAATTCCTCCTCGTCACCAATCGACTGGTGAAGAAGGGAACGCTCGCCATGCGGCTCTCTGATGCTTTCTCGAAGCAAGAAGTCGCAGACGCCGTCGTCGCACTGCGAACCCATGCCAGCGGCATGAAAGGCAAGCCTGGCGAGATCGCTCAGGATGTCCTCGCGTACTCGGACTCCGACTTGGCATTCTTAATTGAGCGCATGTATGTCGAGGATGGCCAGCTCAATGCTCAGATGAAGCAGCGCGTGATCGCATCTCTTCACCTTCCTGTAGATGCAGTGGCGAGCGCTGAGGACATCTATCATGGTCTGGCTGGCTTTTTGTTTGATAGTTGCCAGGAAAACTGGGTAGCCCGCAAGCCATTCTGGACAACCGCACAGCCTTACTACAACAAAAGACAAACGCTCGTTGAAGCGTTTATGCATGGCCCTTGGGAACCTCTGCCTTTCGAGAAAACCGAATTCGCTCAGTGGGCGGAGAAGATCGACCCCGCAGACATGCTCTTTGTGGAGCAACTCAACAAGATCAACATGCCAAAAGACCTGCTGATGCAGCAGTTCAGCTTCTTTTGCGCCGCTTATTCAGAACGCATTCGCCTCCTTGACTCAGGTCGAGTTCTGCTAAACGACTTCGATTCAGCGGAGCGTGTGTTAGGTGATCGGTGGGGTTCGATCAACAGTCGCCATCGACTGACAAACTCGAAGTCGATAGACCAATTCGACATCGCCGATTACAACGCTGTAATGGTGAGCACCTTGTTTCCAGACACCTTCCTCATGAAGGTCGGACGGGTGAACTCCAGTGCGCAATATCTGTTTAGCGGCACTTATCACCGAATGGCCAATGGCGATGGAACACATTCGCCCATCCATTGGCACCGCAATGCGTCGACCTCGGAGGACGAGTCATGAGTGATGCGTACCTGGATCGTCAATTGATCCATAACTCCTCGCTGGCATGCTTCCTACTGACGCATTTTATCGGCGAATACCAGGAAGCAGGGCTTGGGCAAACCCCAGATTTACCAAAGCTGATGCTAGTGCTCCCACTGGTGTGGAGCCAGAGCTCGCGCGAAGCGTTAAGCAAACGTACAAGCCGCTCAACACTTGGAGCAGTGCTGCGGGAAACCCCTGTTTTGAAAATTGATCTGCAGCGTAGGGTGTCCGCTCATGCGGGTACCACACTGCAAGGCCTCAACCTCGCCGTCTCCTCTCGTCTAATTGGAAAAGTCGGGTCGAGAGGAAGTGATGCGAGCTTTCAGGTCGTGGTCGATCGCTGGCCACGAGGCGTGAAAAATACCATCCCCGCTGCAATGCTCCAAACCACCGAGAGACTGGCGAAGTGGTTTGCCACCGACACTACAGAAAACCTGTACAAGCTTTTGTTTGGGATGCCCAATGAAATTCACGATTGACGCTGTCATCCTCTGGCCTCGCTATCCTGGCTTGGAGCCACGGATCATTCCCTTTGAAGAGGGGAAGATCAACATCATTTACGGACTGAGCGGCACCGGCAAGTCGTCAATTGTTCACATCATCGACTATGTACTGGGTGCGACGAAGTGCCAGATTCCTATCGGTATCATCCGCGACACGGTGGAATGGTTCGGGATGAAAATCCGTCTTCTCGGTACGACTTACATCGTAGCGAGGCGCACTCCTGGAAGCTCACACGGTTCGAACGATCTCTGCATGCTTGAGATCGATGAAGGCATCCCAGACTCCGTTTCCCGAACCCACTCTTTGGTTCAGTACAAAGCCGCCTTTGATAGCATGGTACGCGTCAGTGACCTCCCCCATTCCGACGAGGACGAACCAGCGAGTTTTGATCGCCGCAGTTCGTATCGGGATATGGCAGCGTTTAACTTCTTGCCACAGCACATTGTGGCAAACCCCAACACCCTATTCTTTAAAACTGACTCGTTTGCTCATAAAGAACGTCTAACGAGAGCGATGCCGTATGCGCTCGGCATGGTGGATGCAAACTACATTATGAATGAACGCCGTCGGGACGAGGCGCAGCGGGAGCAGGATCGGTTACGTAAGCAGGTGGCGATACATGAAGCGGCAAAGGCAAGCCACCACGCCGACGTAGACCAATTGTTTGATCGCTGTATTCAACTGGGCTTACTGGAACGCACAAGTGTCCAAGGCGTCCAGAAAGTCGAGTTACTCAAGAAGGTCGTTATCGCCACTCATGAGGGGCGGCTCGAGCAAACACTCCTGGAACCTCAACGCCTGCATATCTCTGAAAAGCTCAAGATGGCCATTGAGGAGGTCGGAAAGCAGCAATGTATCGTTGACGACTTTGACGCCCAGATCAATGGTTTCGACCATCTGGCGCGTAACAGCAAACAATTTGTCGCCGCCATAAACACTGAGAAATCTCATGTCATTGGTCTCGATTGGCTGAAGCAAAGCGTATCTGACGGTGGGCATTGCGTGGCTTGTGGCTCATTCACAAATGCGCTGCCCTTGGTGATTGAGAACTTAGAAGAGAGGGTAAATAAGGTTACTCGGATTTCGGACGCGCTCAAGGATAACCCCGTAGTAGACAGGCAACTGGCTACTCTAAAGCGTCAGCGTGCCAAGGAAGAGCGTGAACTATCCCGGCTCACGGGTGAGCAGACTCGTTTAATCCAGGAGGATGCGCGCACCCGCAATGCCATCGGCCAGATCTACTACGTCGCTGGCGAAATCAGTCGTCTTCTCAAGCAATTGGATGGCTCTGACGCAGACGACAGTCTGGTGAAGCGCGTAAACGAGCTTGAGAGCCTGATCCGCCATTACAATTTTCAGATGTCATTAACCGACATGGCTGAGCAGGAGCGAAAGGTTGACGCTCAATTGGCACCAATGTTCGAAGACTACGCTGACCAGTTCGCACTGAACGGAATACCTGGCGCTCAGATTTATCTCGATAGAAAAGAGCTCACGTTACGCTTCGAGTCGCACGGCCAGCGGGATTATCTGTGGGAAATCGGCAGCGGCGCCAACTGGATGGGATACCACATCGCGGCGTTTCTAGGCATTCATGAATACCTGTCGAAAGAGGAAAATCGCAAACTCCCACCATTCAATTTCATCGTGATCGACCAGCCGAGCCAAGTCTATTTCCCGAGCAACACCGGCGGCATGAATGCATTAGATGCAGGCTTCGATGCTGTCAATCAAGCCCGGCCGGCGGATGTCATAGCCACCCGCCGAATCTTTGAGGTATTGGCTGAGGGCTTGAAGCGGGCAGGTCATTTCATCCAGATTATCGTGCTGGAGCACGCTGGCCCGGACATCTGGGGGAATGTGCCTGACACCGTGCCCGTCGCGGCTTGGGAAAGCAAGGATGACGGGCTTATCCCTGCCCACTGGATTCATTCACACAATAATTAACGTAGGTATCTTGGCCCAGTTGTGCTGCGGGGGCGCAACTGGACGAAAACCTGCAACCTCTTACCTTCTGGCATATTGGCCACGACAGGTGCGCAGCCAGAGCAACAGCTACCAGTGAGCATGTGGACGCTTTCCAGCCTCCCCTTGAATCGCCCTGGGTTTCGTAGACACCTCCATGCCTTAAACTGAGGCCAATCAGGAGGTGCCATGAGCAACCCACGTTATCCCGAAGAATTCAAAATCCAAGCGGTCAATCAAGTGACCGAAAAGAAGCTGCCTGTCGCTGATGTGGCGGCGCGTCTTGGCGTGTCGTCGCATAGCCTCTATGCCTGGATAAAGCGCTACAGCAAACCTTAGGCAGAACGGCAGCAAGACGATGATCAGCACGCTGAACTGCGTCGTCTGCGAGCGGAACTCAAGCGGGTCACTGAAGAGCGAGACATCTTAAAAAAGGCCGCCGCGTACTTTGCCAAGGAGTTGTGTTCGATTACATCGAGATGTTCTACAACCCAAAACGCCGCCATGGTTTCAACAATCAGCTGTCACTGGTAGAGTTTGAAAAACGTTACGCAATGAGCTTGCAAGGTGTCTAGAGAATCCGGGGCGATTCAGGGTGTTATCAAGATCGAATAAAACGGCTTTAGGACGCACTGATTCTGCACTACGACTCACGTGGCAATTCCCTCTGTCGCAAGCGTCTGCGAATACCTTGCGCTCAATGATCAGCGCCTGTTCAAATTTATTTCGTACATCCTGTGCAGTTGAGCCGGTCGGCATGTTTCAAACCATAGAAGTCTGATGCCTGACAAGCTATTCAACGTTCATATGCCCTTCTCTACCACGACTAAGATTTAATTGCGCCCACCGCTCTGCACTGGTCATAGGCAACCCATGCACCGCATTGAATGTCCCCGCTACATCCCACGCCACCCCCCGCCCCATGGCAAACACCGCCCGGTACTTTTGCAGATTATTATCAGGCTCTTCTGCAAGATCAGCCATCAACTGCCGCACGCTAAGCTCGCGGCGCTCGACTTTTCGTCCAATGACTCGTTCAACCAAGTCAGCCAGAGCGCCGTAGCTGAGTGTATCGCCGGCGGTGTATACGACCTGGTTTATAAGGCGCGGGCTGTGCAGCACGATGGCGGCGGTAAGCGTGCCTATGTCTTCGGGGGTCGTCACCGTGACCGTGGTTTCCAGACTGCCCAGCGCATTGACCTTTCCGGCTGCAAGGTCAACGACTCCGAACGCTGGATCGAACAGGAAGCTGGTGAACATGCCGGTGGAAATAATTACCCATTCAGTCCGGGACTGAGCACGCAGCAGGTCGCGAACATCCAATTGCTCATCAAATAGGTCTTGAGGGCTGCCGCGGCCAATGACGTGGTAGTCCACGCCGAACTGCCAGGGAATATAGCGTTTCACTCCCGACATGAGTGCGGCCTCGGTGAGCTTGCGCTGAGTGCCCCGGCCCGCTGCAAATCCTACGCAACTGATCACCGTGTCGAAACGTTCGAGCACCACAGCAAGTTCTTCCACGGAGGCATCGGAGATGTCGGCTGTCCCAATGGCAACTCCCAAGGCCTTGATGGTGTCGAGTTCCTGTTGTTTTACCTTGCTCGAACTCTGCACCGTGGCCTGACGCAGCAGCACGCTGATGCTCATCGATTCGGTTGAACGGGCAGCCAGTCCTTGCAATACGGCAAGCCCCAGTTCGCCGGCCCCTAATACCAAAATGCGTTGTTTGACGTTTGAAATAACAGCCTGCATGGTAAGCCTCTTTTGTCGTACTTAACGTGAGGCCAGAGATCTTGTCATGGACTTTGATGCGCAAAAAGTAGGTACATCCGTGATACCGAGTGGTCTTGATGCTCAGGAAATCGTGCGGCTTTCGCAGAACGCGTGTCGCGCGCTTTCCGATGACGAGGACGGTCTCAAGCGCGATATCCTGGGGCATTCCGGTAACCGATGGTCACTCGGTGTGGTGCATGCACTGGGTGTCACCAGCCCGTTGCGCCACACGGAGTTACGTCGCCGATTGCATGGCGTCACCCAACGCATGCTCACTCACACGCTGCGCCAGCTGGAGCGCGACGGGCTTATCACTCGTCACGACTTTGGCGAGAAGCCTTTGCGTGTCGAGTACGCGTTGACCGATCTGGGAATGGGGTTGCTGGTGCAGATGATTCCACTATGGACGTGGGTGATCGCGCAATCTGAGGGGTTCAACGAGGCGCGCAAACGTTATGACAACCAGTGACAGCTGGTAATGCCCTGCATCCAGAGATGAAGCTAAGTCAGGCGAATTTCCGAGTCCCCTACCCCTCTTGGCCAACCTCCGATTTGGCGGCTGTCTGTGTCGAGGCGATGAGGTCGCGTAGCCACATATGAGCGGGATCCCGGTGCAGTCGCTCGGGCCATAACATGAGCATTTCAAACCCTGGAATGGCGAGCGGAGGCTCTTGAACGACAAGCGCGGGCTCATCTCGCACCAGCCTTTCTGGCACCACCGCAACCAGGTCACTGTGGGCCAATGCGGACACAAGCGAGTTGAAATTGGGCACGGACAAGACGACTCGTCGCTCCAGACGTTTAGCGGCCAGCGCCTGATCAGTGCTCCCGGCGAACCCGGCGCCATTGGGTGACATCACGGCATGTTCCAGGCCGCAGAACGCTTTAAGCGACAGCCTGGTTACCAAGGCCGGATGATCGCGCCGCCCTGCCAGCACATAGCGTTCGTGGAACAAAGACCGCTGACGCAGTTTTGGCGGCGCTTCATCTCGGGTATGCAGCGCCAGATCAAGCTGGCCACTTTCAAGATCGTTGGCAAGGCTGACCGGATGTTTGTTCAACAGCGCCAAGCGGGTATTAGGTGCCAGACGCCTGAGTGACGACAGCGATGGCCAGATCAACGCAGTTGTTGCGTAATCGCTGGCAGCAACCCTCCACGTCTGACTGGACAGTGCGGGCTCAAACGTCGCACCGGGGCTCAGTGCGCCCTCCAACGCTGTAAGCGCTTCGCGTAGCGGCCCGCGCAATTCACGGGCGCGCTCGGTAGGTGACATGCCTCGGGGACCTGGCAGCAACAACGGATCGTCCAGAATTTCACGCAGCCGACCCAGTTGCAGGCTGACGGTCGGCTGGGCGAGATTGAGCAAGCGTGCCGCCCGTGTGACGTTTTGCTCGGATAACAGCGCGTCCAGTGTGACCAGTAAGTTGAGATCCAGACGGCGCAAGGTATTGTGCATGTAAATACCACATGTTTCGGAAATTCATTTCTATCATACCGGGTTCGTCGCTACCGTGAGGCATACATCCACTCGGAGCCCTTCATGAAACTACTGCTGATCTACGCCCACCCGGAACCTCGCTCACTCAATGGCTCGCTCAGGGATTTCGCAATCGCTCACCTGAAAACCGCTGGCCACGAAGTCAAGGTCTCGGATCTATACGAGATGCGTTGGAAAGCGTCCATTGATAAGGACGACGCCCCAGGGTACGACCACGGAAAGCCTTTCAACCCCGCAGCCGAATCGCAGCGTGTATTCGCCGCTGGCACACAGCCGACAGACATCGAAGAAGAACAGGCCAAACTGCTATGGGCGGACGCCGTCATCTTTCAATTTCCCCTGTGGTGGTTCTCGATGCCTGCGATCCTCAAGGGCTGGGTAGAACGCGTCTATGCCTACGGATTTGCCTACGGTGTGGGCGAGCACAGCGAAAGCCATTGGGGCGATCGCTACGGCGAGGGCAGCATGGCAGGAAAGCGGGCGATGTTGGTCGTCAGCATGGGCGGGTGGGAGTCCCATTACAGCGGTCGAGGGGTGAACGGTGCACTGGATGATCTGCTATTCCCTATCCAGCACGGGGTGCTCTTCTATCCTGGGTTTACCGTATTGCCACCTTTCCCGATCTATAAAACCGGCAAAATGGACGCCGATCGTTTCGAGCAGTTATGCACGGCCTACGCCGCTCGACTGGATAGCCTGTTCGATGATGAGCCTCTGCCATTTCGCCGCCAGAATGCCGGTGACTATGAAATTCCCGCATTGACGCTCAAGCCGCATCTTGCACCCGGACGTCACGACCTTGGAATCCATACCTGTGAAGGCAGTACGCCTGAAGGTTAGAGGTCAGCACATCCACTCAATCCACAATCACCGTTTTCGGGGACCATCCACGCATTCCCGCTATTCTGGTCCCCGAAAATGCAGTTCTCCAAACACCCTCACGTCGCACTCGTCCTGCTTTTCCTGGCGATAGCCGAATCCGCTTCCGCCACCGGCTTTCTCGACGATGCGACCACCTCCCTGCTCGCCCGTCATTACTTCCTGAGCAACGACTACCGCTCACCCTCTCCCTCCGGGAAGAACTACAAACAGGAATGGGCTCAGGGGTTCATTGGTACGTTCAGCTCAGGTTTCACCGACGGCGCGATGGGCGTCGGTCTGAATGCGCATGCTTTTTACGGGCTGAAACTGGACGGCGGCAGGGGGCATTCGGGCACGGGATTACTGCCGGTGGACAGTGACGGCCGTAGCGAGCGGGACTACTCCAGCGCAGGTGGCGCATTCAAGCTCAAGGCCTCCCGAACCACCCTCGCCTTCGGCGAAATGACGGTAGAGACGCCGGTATTCGACATGTCGGACAAACGTCTGCAGCCTGAATACGCCACCGGGTTTCTCCTCAACAGTCGCGAGATCGACAATGTGATCCTGGTGGCCGGCCATTTCACGGCGTTCAAGAATCAGGACAGCTCATCAGGCAAGGACGATTTCCAGGGCTATGGTGCCAGCACCGATGCTGGCGGGATCCGTTTTGTCGGGGCTGATCTGTTCAGCGACGGCCCGCTGGGTGGCGCGCTGTATGCCTCTGACTTCAGTGAAACCTGGCATCAGTACTACGCCAATCTGCACTGGAAACAGTCTGGCGTACTGCTCGACGTCAACGTCTACCACACCCGCGATACGGGGCAGGCGCTGGCCGGAGAGATTGATAACACGGCGTTCAGCCTTTCGGGCAAGTACACCTCTGGTGCCCATGCAGTGATGCTCGGCTGGCAACGGATCGACGGCGATACGCCTTTCGATTTCGTCGGTGGCGACTCGATCTATCTGGCCAACTCAATCAAGTACGCCGACTTCAACGGCGCCAACGAGCGCTCATGGCAAGCGCGTTATGATCTGGATTTCGGTGCGTTCGGCATTCCGGGGCTGAGTTTCATGACCCGTTATGTGTCCGGCAGCCACATCGACGGTACGCATGCGCCCAAGGGCGGCGCCTACAACCCGTTCGACGCGGACAGCGGTGATTACCAGCCTCAGCAAGGTGATGGCGGCCGTCACTGGGAACGTGATGTTGACCTGCACTACGTCGTCCAGTCCGGTGCGGCCAAGGACCTTTCAGTGCAACTGTCCCAGGTCTCGCACCGGGCCAACAGCGCCCAGGCGGGTGATGACATTGACCGGATCTATGTGGTGGTCCAGTACCCGTTGGGGTTCTGAACCAAGGTCATCACGCAGAGGATAGCGCCTCAACCCTTGATGCGATGCTCCGTGAATTCATAGTCTTGGACGCGTTCGGGCCTCAAAAATCCGCCACCTTCCCCCACGCCGATCCTTTGAACCGATCCGGATGATAAGGCTTGGGATCAACAATCGGGTCAGCCCCACTGACGATGTCAGCAATCAAATGCCCTGCTCCCGGGCCGATGCCGAATCCATGACCACTGAACCCGGCCGCCAGCACCAGGCCCGGAAGGCTGGCCATTTCCCCGATGCCGGGAACGCCGTCCGGTGTGCTGTCCACATACCCGGCCCACGCGGCTTTTATCGATGAGTCTCGCAGCGCCGGGACCAGCTCCTGCGCGCGTTTGTAGGTCAGTGCGACTGCCGAGGCATCGGCTGTGGGGTCAAGGATTCGCATCTTTTCCATGGGTGTCGGCTGATCGAGGCTCCAGCGTTTCCAGCTTTCATGGCCTGAGCGGATGCCTTCCAGTCCTCCCGGTGCGAGGTTGCGCCATCGGCGCATGAACATCGGCAGGAATTGTGCGCCGAAGCCGAGGAGTTGAGGTGTCGGGTCGACGCGCCCTCTTCCGCTGATTGCCAGCGTGTAGCTGCCATCGAAGCGGCGTGTCATCGAGACACCGGAGGTGTGCAATGCGCCGGGTATTTCATCGCTTGGCGCGGACACCGAGAGCACGGTTTGGCGAATGGTCGCCTGAGGAAAGCGAATGCCGTACTGGCGACAGAACGACGACGCCCACGCACCTGCCGCGAGCACAGCGATCGGAGAGCGGATGACGCCTTTTTCGGTCACGACGGCAGATAACCGACCTGCCTGGGTCTCGATGCCGCGTACAGCGCAGCCTTGATGCACGGTGCTGCCGAGGGCCATGATGGCGCGTGCCACTGCCGGTGCTGCGCGGGAAGGATCTGCTGTGCCGTCGGAGGGCGCGAAAACCCCACCTTTCCACTGTTTGCCCGTCGCTTTGCCGTATTCAGCGGCTTGCTGCGCGGTGAGCATACGGGTGTCGACGTTGACCGTACGAGCAAACTCGCCCCAGCGCGCCCAGCCGGCGATTTCCTGTTCGTTGTTGCTCAGGTACAGCAGGCCGCAGCGCGAGAAACCGGTCTGCTCGCCAGTCTCTGCGCCGAATTGCTCCCACAACTCCAGAGCCTTGGTAGCCATCGGCAGCTCACGCGCATCGCGGTTCTGCTGACGGCACCAGCCCCAGTTACGACTTGATTGTTCTGCGCCGATGCGACCTTTTTCGATCAACGCGACTTTCATGCCGCGCCTGGCCAGGTAATAGGCGGTAAACGCGCCGATGATGCCGCCGCCGATCACGACCACGTCGGCCTGTGTCGGCAATTCGGGGGAAGATTCTATGGCGGTTAAAGGTGCGGGCATGGTCAGAGGGTCCGTTCAAGGCTTCAGTGCGCGGTCATGTTACCGAGGTATTACACCACCACAGCGCGATGCATAGATGCTTGAAAGTAACGGACCTCTGGCATGAATTACCGTTTAACCGGGTTGCCTCGGCAGACTTTGCCGATGAGGCCCTGTCCATTACGGCCTGTCGTGGCAGGGGGGCGGTTACAGACGAACCGCCATGGTGACGAACGCGCTGCGTGGGTTGCCCACCTGGAGGATCTGCAGGTCGCCCGTCGGATCGCTCGCGGCACTGGCGTCGGTATTCAGGGTGGAGATGTAGCGTTTGTCGAACAGGTTCACCACGTTCAGCGAAACCGTCGTGTCCTTGACGGCACCCAGTTTGCCAAAGTCATAGCCCAGAGTCGTGTTGGCCAGCCAGTAGCCGGCGACGCTCGAATCGTTGGTGTAGGTGTAGTAACGCTTGCTCATGTAACTGCCTTGCAGGCCAGCGTTCCATTGCTGCCAGTGCCAGTCCAGGCTGCTGGAATACATCAGCTTGGGCGTATCGACGACGGTTTTGCCTTTGACATGCACCTGGCTGGTGCCGCTCTGGTAATCGTCGTCGTACGTGCTTCGGTTATAGGACGCCGAGTTGGACCAGCGCCAGTTTTCATTGGGGGTCAGGGCAAAAGTCAATTCAAGGCCCCGACTGGTGACCGAGCCAACGTTGGCCACGCTGTTCTGACAGATCACGATGCCGGTGCAATTGGCGATCGCAACCAGGCGATTGTCGAATTTCGTGTTGTAGACCGCAGCCGAGGTCGAGTACAGCGGATTGCTGCGGCGCACACCGACTTCAACGGTCTTGGAAGTTTCGGGCTTGAGGTTCTTGAAACCGCCCGCTGCGTCGACGGCGACCTGCGTGGTGAAGAACGGGCTGTAGCCACTGCTGGGGAACGCGGCGACGTTCTCGGAATACGAGGTGAAGACCTCGTCCTGATCATCGAGTTTGTACGTCGCGCCCAACTGCGGCAGGAAGCGGTCGCGGGCTTCCAGCGAGCCACTGGCGTAACCGCCGCCCTTGCCTTCAGCAGTCGAGGTGGTAACCGTGTTCTTCGCACCGAACTCCAGCTTCAGACGGTCATCCAGCAAGGTGTAGCTGTCGCGCAGGTAAAATTGCCGCGTCAGGTCGTTGTAATCCTGGGCAAGAACAGTCGCGACCTGCGGCAGCCCCTTGGTTTTCACAATGTTGTTCTGTGGCGCGGTCCCGGTCGGGTCGAACAGATAGCGACCGATATCGCTTTTGTTCGACTGAATCCAGAAACCGCCCTGAATCTCATGCTGGCCGAGGAAATACGTCAGCGACGTCTGAAAGCCCGACCGGTTGATGCCATAGACGGTGCTGCGAATGGAGTTAGTGGGCACGGTGGTCGTGCCGTTGGTGAAGACAAACGGGTAATAAGAGTTGCCGTGTCCCGAGTCGTGGTGGTGATAAACAGCGGCGTCCAGCAGCACATCGTCGCTGAGCGAGAAATTGCCGCTCAGGATGTCCAGTTCATCGCCACGCAGGCTGCTGCCGTTGTAGGTCGCATCCCCCGCACGGGTAACGCCACCGGTAAAGATGCCGTTGGCCGCATTCACGGCGCGCGTCCAGTCGGGCGTGTAATAGCTCCAGTTGTAACCCAGCCGCCGGATTATGCTGCTCGACAGAGACGGCAGGCTAGCCTCGTTGTGGGTAGAAGTACTGTGATAGAAGCTCAGGTGATTACTGCCGAAATCGTAGGTGACCTTGGCGTTTACAGCATCCGATTCCTGCGGGTTGTCGTGACCTTTCCAGGCATCGGCGTCATACGTTTCTCCGGAAATGTAAGCCGCCAGACCGTTGTATTCGCCGGTGTCGAATCGCGCAAACGTCCGTCTGGTCTTGTAGTCGCCCAAGGTCTGCGACAGCCGTGCGCCAGGCTCCTTGTCGGGGTTGGAACTGGTGAAGGCAACCGTGCCGCCCAGATTACTGTTCGAGGCAGTACCCAGTGCGCCAATCCCGGCCGCCACTTCACTGCTGGCGATGTTTTCCGCAATGATCGCCCGGGTAATGCTCAGGCCATTGAAGTTGGCAAAGCTCATGTTGCCCAGCGTGACACCATCCAGCGTGTAGCCCAGATGGTGCATGTCGAAGCCGCGCAAACTGATGCGCTGGCTGCTTTCCTCTCGCCCCAACGGGTCGCCGGACTGAAAGCTGACCCCTGTCAGACGCTGCAGGACTTTCATCGGGTTGGTGGCGGCCGAGTACGCCTTGATGTCCTTGTCACTCACTCGCTGCACCTGGCGCGTTTCGCCCTGACCGATCACGGAAACCGTGCCCAGTGTGGTGTCAGTGGCTCCGGAGACCGGTTCTTCGGTCGCGGCGTCCTGCGCATAAGCCGCCAGACTCAACGCGTGCAAACCCATCAATAGCACCAGGCGTCGGAGGTGGAACCGTGACGCGTGCGTGGTCGATAACGTGATCATGAAAGGATTTCCAGGACGTAATGAGTCGACAGGTTCTGGCCAGCGTCAAGGCTGGTCGGGATTATCGGATTCAAGGGCTTTCGGTAATCACGGCCAGCCGTGTGATGCCGGATCGCTGCACGTCCGCCAGTACACGAGCGACTCGTCCGTAGTCGGTTGCCGTATCGGCGCGCAGGGTCAGCGCGACCTCCGGGTCTCGCGTATGCAGGTTCTGCAGGGCATCCGGCAGCTGTTCCTCGACCAGAGGCTCGCCATCGACAAACAGACTGCCTGTGGCGTCGATACTGATCGCGACAGGCTTGGCGTCATCCAGCGGCGCAGTGAACACGGTTTGCGGCAGGTTCAGAGGGATGGCGTTGGTCAACAAGGGGGCGGTAACGATGAACACCACCAGCAGTACCAGCATGACGTCGACCATCGGTGTGATGTTGATATCGCTGATTGCGTCGTCGTCATTGCTTGATGAAAAGGCCATGTCATGCAACCCCGCTGAGGTTGCGCACGCCGTCACGCTCACCTTTCAATCGGAAGGCATGGCGCTGGGCGCGATTGAGCAGGTCAACTGCAAACGCATCCAGATCGGCAACCATGAGCTTCACGCGACGGCCCAGGAAGTTGTAGGCCAGCACAGCAGGCACAGCCACGGCGATACCGACACCCGTGGCGATCAGCGCCTCGCCGATAGGCCCTGCCACTATCGCAATACTGGCTGATTTGGCGGTGCTGATAGCTTGCAGCGCGTGGATGATGCCGAACACGGTGCCGAACAGGCCAATGAATGGCGCAGTGCTACCGATGGACGCGAGCACGATCATGCCGCTTTCGAGGCTGCGTCGTTCGCCGTGAATCTGCTGATGCAGGCTGCGCTCGAGCAGTTCCTGTCGGCTCCAGCTATCGGTTGGCTCGTGACCGTCCTGACCGTTGGAGAGAGCTTTGGTGGTCACCTGCGCGAGACGCGCCAACTGACTTTTTTCCGGACCGCTGCGCAATGCCGCGTCAAAATCCTGCGCTGCCCAGAACGCCTGGGTGTAGCGCTTGTTCTGGCTTTTCGCCCTTCCCTGCTGCCAGGCCTTGAGCAACAGCACGGCCCAGGTTGCCAGTGAAAACAGCAACAGAATGCCCATGGAGCTTTGCTGTATCAGTGTTGAATAGTCGATTGTCATAGTGAAGCCTCAAGGCGCGAGAGTGAAGGCAAGCGGAACGTTGACCCAGCCATCGACCGGTGTGTCGCCACGCTTGGCAGGAGTGAATGACCATTGCCGCACCGCCGCTTTTGCCGCGTCGTCGAGTGCCGGGAAACCGCTGCTCTGAGCCACTTCAATCTGATCCGGAAGGCCGCTGGCCAATACATGCACGCGCAACAGGGTCGTGCCCTGCTGATGGCGTTTCGCAGCGGCGGGCGGATAAACCGGCGGCGGGTTGTTCAGGTAACCCGCGCGGCCAATGGGCGCAGTGGTTCGCGGCTCCGGGCTGGGCGCTGGAGCAGGTGGTGCCGGCTTTGCAACGGCCTGAGGCGCGGGAGGTGTCGGTGGCGCGGTCTGTTTTTCGGCCACTTGCGGCTTTGCCTGTGGCTTGGCAGGCACCGGACGTGCCGCTGGTTTTGGCGTCTGGGCCGCAGGTTTGGGCGGCTCTGCCGGGGCAGGCGGCGGAGGCGGCGCAACAGGCGGTGGTGCAACAGGCTGAGTCGGTTCAGCGGGCGCCGAAGGCACGGGGGGTTTGGGGGCAGAGACCATTTGCATGGCAATCGGCATGGGCTGCGTAATAGGCGGCAATGGCTTCGCAGGCATAGTGTGCAGCAAGAGAAAACCACCCACATGCGCGCTCAGCGCGATGACACAGACCAGCGCAATGTGAAGCTTGCTGATCGGTGGGACCGCTACTTCCGGCAAGGGTGCAGCGGGCTTGTCGAATAGATGTGCTGCACGGCTCGGTATCGAAGTGTGTTCGCGGAACTGTTGCGGCGGACGTCGGGATGAAAGTAACGCAGGCATAACATCACCAGTTCAGGGCGGAATACCCAAGAGCGGGCCGCTTTTTAAAAGTTGGGCGATGCTACTATGGGCTTTATGTAGTTAATGTGACGAGGCAGAAACTTGCGCTTAAGTTTCATCCTGGATAGGTGGTGGCTTTTTAGTGCCATCTTTATATGCTCACTATCATGTATCGCCAAGCGCAAAAGAGGAGTTTCTGTGTGATGTTTTTATTCTGGTTTTATGACCTGTCTATTTTTATTTAAGCGATCTTGTAATGTTGATCATGTTGAAACACCGGAATCAACCTGAAGCGCCCTCCTTCGCTTTGAGCATTGATGATGCCCTTGACTTTGAATTCCAATCGAGTAAACGGGCATCTTGAAATACATCAGTCGGGCAGTGCCGGTGGCAGGTTCTTCCCTGCCATCGCTTCCACATAAACGGAGGGTGGTGCGGGAGGTGGTTGAGTGGGAGACGTTAAAGCGCCGGTATCCGGGTCATAGGAAAAGACCTCTTGGACAGTGTCGATATTCACTTTGAGCCGCCCTCGCTGCAGATCATCGTAAACCTTGAGGACGCGTCGGAATCCATCGGAGCAGGTAATGCTGGCCCCACTCGCGAAGCCTGACCCCTCTGGTTCGAGAGGCACGATCATGCACATTGCGCCATCGGGCCGACTGATCTGCAGCCAGCCCTGCGGCGTGATTCGATGGGTGTAGACCGGCTGACCATCCGGGCCGAGGGTGGTGAAAGCAGCGCCGCGCTCGAAGCGCCGTTCAGGGGCATCGCTGCCTTTCACACCCACGATGTTGTGCGTCAGAAGACCGTCGGGGCCGATGTAGTAATGCGCGATTTGCGTTCCGATGTTGGCGGGCCAGCGTAGATGCATGTGCACGTGTGGCGGCGCATCTTCATGACCGTGCGGCGCGTTGGTGTCGAACCCCATGATCTGGATCTGACCGAGCCCGTGATGCTGCGCGTAACGGCCAAGGTCCAGATCCCGGACCACCTCTCGCTGCGCGAACTGCAATACGTTGGCCGCAGCACGCTGAAGGGATGGAAACTCGCCCTGTGCGTAAGCTCCGGCTCGTCGTGCCGGATCGGCATGCTCAAGGCGCAATACCATGCCGGGCTCGACGATATGGGTCGAGACCTGTGCGGCCGTGATTGCATCAGCCGCAAGCGGTGCAAGCGCAACGATCAAGTGCTTTCCGTCAAGCCGGAACGCAATGTCGCCAGCCTCCAGAATGACACGGGAGATGTTCGCGACCGCCCCGGCAAACGCCAGTTCCAGCGTGCGTGATCGAGGCACTTTCAGTGCAATGAGGGTCTCGCGAGCGTTGTCGGCATTCCACAAGTCATCGGCAACCGGCTCGCACGCGACGCAACTGGCCGGAACGAACTGAACACCGGGGCCGTCTGCACGCTTTACGAATTTCAGCACTACGATAACGGTGGAATCCTTGACAGGTAAGAACGCCGCCATTGCCATGCCTGAACTCAGCATTGCACTTGTCGCGAGGGCCATTGTCCAGGATGCCGTCATGAATCGGACTTCCGCAAAGGTCCGGAAGTCGATACGCGACGTGCGCTCATGAATAATGAATGTCTATGTGGGTCAGTGGATGATTGCATCGCAGTTACACACTCGTTCGACAGAATTGCAGCGACTGAATTATTGGTGGGAAAGTTATAGGTGCGTCGATATCGACAACGTATCCGTCCTGAACAGACTCAAAAAATCCGTATCAACACCCTCTTGCTTATTAAGTAGATTGAGGGCGCGTCAGTAGACTCTATTTGTCGAAGATATTTTATTACATCTGTACTTACGGTACGTCGTCGACATGACAGATTGAGGACGTCGTTGCCCTGCCTGTATTGTTTTTGCGCCGGGCGTAGAGAAGGCGATCATCATTCAATGGCGGCTGTCAAACCCATTCAAATTCGTTGTCGGATCCAATAGGTTAGTGCTCTACGGGTTGAAGCACTGTGCTCTCTTCAAGATCTTTTTGCCCAACGTTTGATGTGACACGCCTTGCAGGCTGAGAACACCTGTCTGTTTGACAGGGTTCTCTTGAAACAAAGGACTCATTTATGCCGCGTCACATGCTTGACCGACTGATACGCCGCGAGTCCCCAAGGCCCGAGTTCACGCCCGATGCCGCTGCCCTTGGGGCCGCCCCAAGACGTTTCGACGAACACGGCCTGGATCGAATTGATCCAGACGTGGCCGACCTCCAGCGCGTCGGCTACCCGCTCGGCACGTTCGATGTCTGCGCTGGCCACCGTGGCGACCAGACCGTAACGGCTGTCGTTGGCAAGGGCGATGGCCTGGTCTTCAGTGCTGAAACGCCGGGTGCAGAGCACCGGGCCGAAAATCTCTTCAGTCCACAATCGGCTGCTATCCGGAACATCGGTGTACAGCGTAGGGCTGACGAACCAGCCCTGCCCTTGCCGGCCTGCTTTCCCGCCTGCCAGACAGCTCAGCCCTTCTTCTTCAGCGATCGCAAAGTATTCATGGACCTTTCGCCATTGCGCCTGACTGGTCAGCGGGCCCATGTCCACTTCGCTGCTCACAGGATTGCCAACACGCATGTTCTGAAAAGCCGTCTGCAGGCGCGGAATCAGCGCTTCGGCGATGCCATCCTGAATAAGCAAACGCGAAGTGGCCGAACACATCTGCCCGGCGTTCCAGCAAATACCGGCAACGATCCACTCCACGGCCTGATCCGGGTCGCAGTCGTCGAACACGATAAACGCCGATTTGCCGCCCAGTTCCAGTGTCACTGGCCGACAGTATGCCGCCGAGCTGCGCATCACCTGAACGCCCACAGCGTTGCTGCCGGTGAAAGAAAGCTTGTCCAGACCCTTGTGTTCGCTTAACCCCGCACCCGTCTCGGTCTTGCCGTTGATGATGTTCAGTACACCCTTCGGCAAACCCACCTGTTCAGCGATCTGTGCGTACGCCAGCTCGGCCAGTGGGGTTGTCTCCGAGGGCTTGAGGATCACAGTGCAGCCTGCCGCCAGGGCCGGGGCCAGTTTCCATGCACTGGTCACCAGCGGAAAATTCCACGGCACGATCAGACCAACGACGCCCACGGCTTCAAGACGTGTGCGTGAAGTGAAACCGGATACTTGCAACTGCACATCGCGATGGGAGGTCTGGGTCTCAACCAGATTGGCGTAGTAAGTGAAGGTTGCCACCGCGTCGTCCAGATCCACCTCGGCTTCATGGCGAGGTTTGCCGTTGTTACGCATCTGCAGTTCGATCAGCGTTTCGCGGCGCTGACACAGCTGCTCGGCAAAGCCGCGCAGCACAGTGGCCCGATGAGTGACGGTCGTTGCCTTCCAGGCGGGTAGCGCAGCACGCGCGGCTGTCACGGCCTGATCAACCTGCGCAGGGCTCGCCGAAACCAGCTCTGCGAAGGGCTCGCCAAGGGAAGGATCGTAAACCGTGAGGACATCGTTGCCCTCGCCTGCCTGCCATTGACCGTTGATGTAATGCGAAGTGTTCATCGAGCGCTGCTCCTCGAAAATGGGCGGAGGCCCTTGCAAAGGCCGATCTTTCGGCGTTTACGGGGCAAATGGCGGAGCTTCGTTGACTTCAATGATCAACGGCCGGTCGCCTGGCGCTTCGCGCAGCAGCGTTTGCAGGTGCGCATGATCACGGGCGCGTTCGGCCATACAGCCAAAGCCTCGGGCGATGGTCAGAAAATCCGGTGTATAGATGTCTACGCCCAGCGGTGTGATGTCGCGGCGCTCCATGTAGCGCTTGATTTCGCCGTAGCCCTGGTTATTCCACAACAGCACGACAATCGCGACTCGCGCTTCCACGGCGCTGGCCAGCTCCGGCAGCGTGAACTGGATACCCCCGTCTCCCATCAGGCTGATCACAGGTACCGTCGGATCAGCCAGCTTCGCGCCGATGGCGGCTGGAAGGCCATAACCCAGCGTGCCGTAGCCGGTCGATGCGTTGAACCAGCGCCGTGGGCTGTCGAGATCGACCAGATGATTGCCGCTGTAGACGGTCTGGGTCGAATCACCGACAAAGCGTGCGTCAGGCAGCACCTCAAGGATGCATTCGAACAATCGCTGGTAATGCGCCCAACCGCTGAAATCTTCGGACAGCTGTCTTCGAGCCTCGGCGGCCTGTTGCGAGCCGGGGCTGTCGGGACGGGCAACACGAGGCGGCAAGAGGTCCAGCAACGCGTTCATGGCCTGCTGCGCATCACTGACAATCGAAAGGCCTGGTGCATGGTTGCGGGTCAGTTGCGCAGGATCGATATCAATACGAATCAGCTCGCCGCCAATCCGGAAGTTATCGTCGAACACGACGTCGTAATCGGTCTCGCCCAGCTCTGTGCCAATCGCCAGCACCACATCGGCGTTCAGCGACAAGTGTCGAACCGGAATCAGTGACTGGTTGCTGCCGACCAACAACGGATGATCGCTGGGCAGCAGCCCCTTGGCATTGATGGTCAGCGCTGTCGGGGCATCAAGACGTGAGGCCAGCTCGCTTGCCTCGGTCACGGCATCCACGCAGCCACCGCCCAGCAGCAGGAGTGGCCGTTTGGCCTGACGAAGACGTGCAGCGGCTTCTTGAATCGCGGCAGGGTCGGGCGCTGGACGGGCGATCACTTTACGTGGGCGCACCGGTAAGTGATCGGCAACTGCAGTGATGATGTCCAGCGGCAATTCGATGTGCACCGGTCGCGGTCGCTGGCTGTCGAACACGGCAAACGCCCTGTCCAGAACGTCAGGCAGTTCATCAACTTCCATCAGGGTATGGCTGAACGCACTGACACCCGCGACCATGGCGCGCTGATCCGGCAGTTCGTGCAAGTAGCCGTTACCCAGGCCCAAACGCGAGCGCTCGTTGACACTGGAGATCACCAGCATCGGAATCGAGTCGGCGTACGCCTGGCCCATCGCGGTCAGGATGTTGGTCATGCCCGGGCCGGTGATGATGAAACACACGCCGGGTTTTCCGCTGACCCGCGCATACCCATCGGCCATGAAGCCGGCGCCCTGCTCATGACGCGGGGTAATGTGACGGATGCTGCTGGAAGGCAGACCACGATACAGTTCGACGGTGTGCACGCCGGGAATACCGAACACGGTGTCAACGCCCCAGGCTTGCAGTTGTGTGATGAGAAACGCTCCACACGTGGTCATGCCATAGCCTCCTGATCCAGGCCGATAAAACGGCGCACCCGCTCATGGCCTTCGCTGCGGATCTGCGCTGGCGAAGCGTCAGCCGCCACATGACCGTTTTCCATGAAGACGATGCGGTCGGAAATCGACAGCGCGAAATCCATCTCGTGAGTCACGATCAGCATGGTCATGCCCTCTTCGGCAAGGTCGCGAATGACATTGAGCACGTCGCCTACCAGTTCCGGATCGAGTGCAGACGTCGGTTCGTCGAACAGCATGATGTCGGGTTCCATGGCCAGTGCGCGAGCAATGGCAACCCGCTGTTGCTGGCCGCCCGACAATTGATGCGGGTACTTGTCGGCGTGGGCCAGCAAGCCCACCCGGTCCAGCAACGCATGGCCTTTGCGGCGCAGTTCACCGGTGCTGGCCAGTCCGTGGTAACGCGGGGCCAGAATCACGTTGTCGAGGATGGTGCGGTGCGGAAACAGGTTGAAGTTCTGAAACACCATGCCGATGCGCCGAATGCCCTGGCGGATCACCGGGGACTCCGGGTGCTTGCCGGCGGCAATAAAGTCGTTGCCAAACAGCACGATCTCGCCCTTGTCGATGCTCTCCAGATTGTTGACTGTACGAATCAGCGAGGTCTTGCCGGAGCCTGAAGGCCCGATGATCGAAATCACTTCGCCGGGGCGAACGGTCAAGTCGATGCCTTTGAGCACTTCGTGATTGCCATAGCGCTTGTGGATACCGCGCAACAGCAACGCATCCGGTTGTCCGGGTATTTTCTGGACAGCAGTTTTGCCCTTTGCGGCGGGTTGACGCAGCGCGGCGGCCTGACTGTCGTCCAGCGTCCGGGCGGTCTTGCGCGACAGATCGAGGTGCCGTTCGGCCCACTGCAACAGCCAGCCGAACACGGTGACGATCAGCACGTAATACACGGCAACCGCGGCGAGGGTTTCCAACACCAGAAAGTTTTGTGCATACAAGCGCTGGCCCACCAGCAGCAATTCATTCAGGGAAATGACCGATACCAACGAGGTGAGTTTGACGATAGTCACGTATTCGTTGGTCAGCGTCGGCAAGGCGATTCGGATGGCCTGCGGAATGATCACCAGCCGCTGCGCGCCAAGCCCGCGAATACCCAGCGCCTTGGCCGCTTCACGCTGGCCCTTGAGCACCGACAGCAGGCCGCCTCGATGGATTTCTGCCATGTACGCTGTTTCGGTCAGCACCAGCGCGATAAGCCCTGAATAGAACGGCTGCGACAACACGCTGCCGGTCGATGGAAAGAGCTGCGGCAGGTTGTAGACGAACACCAGCAACACCAATAACGGGATGCTGCGAAACAGCCACACATAAAAATGTGCGGGCAGGCGCAGCCAGGCGTGGCTGGACAGCTTGGCGCTTGCCAGCATGAAGCCCAGCGCAAGCCCGAGCGTCCATGCCAGCGTGCTCAGCTGAACCACCGTGAGGCAGGCTTTCCAGAAAGCGGAAAACGAAAACAGCGAGAAAAAGTAAGCCCAATCGAATGCCATGTTGACCTCGGTGCAGCGGGTGAAGGTGATGGCCGGTATTGCTGTGAAGGCAACCTGCTGGTGGCGCGAAGCAGCTTCTGACTGCTCACCTGACAACGCGCAACCCGTTAAAGAAGAAGAGTTCCTGCGGGAGGCAGCTTGCCGGCGATGGCGTCAATGCAGTCACTGCAAAGTGGTCTGAGAAATCGCATCGCCGGCAAGCCGCCTTCCACAGTGGAATATTGGCTGTGCGACCTGGTTGTTTCAGACACACAGCACCATCGCTTCACGCGGGCTCAAGGTTGTACTTCTTGAGCATCTCGCTGTATTCGCTGCTTTTCTTCCACGCATCCACTGCGCTGCGCATCTGCTCCGTCAGTTCGGTATTGCCTTTCTTCACGTAGATACCCAGCGTTTGTGGATACAACGCTTTCTGCGAGCTGATCAGAATGCGCCCACGGGCCTTGTCGATGATCATCTGGGCGGCCGCGGAGATTTCCAGGTGCGCCTGAATGTTGCCGGACATCAATGCCTGGGACGCCTCGGCAGTGGTCGGAAATTCGCTGATGGCGATCTCGCCCTTGTTCTGCCTGGCGCAGTAATCGGCAGACACGGCCTTGAGCTGATTGATCCAGTTGGTGCCCTGTTGCAGGCCGACTTTCATGCCGCACAGGTCTTCGGGCTGCTGGGGCTTTGCCGTGTTGTCGCTGCGCACCATGATGGCGGCACCGACTTGCGCGTAAGGGATCGCCTCGGCCTGCTTGGTGCGCTCGTCGGTGATGTACATGCCCGAAATGATGGTATCGAAGCGGTTGGCGTTCAGGCCCAGAATCAGGTTCGGAAAGCGAGTGTCGACAAACTCCACTTTCAGACCGCCCAACTGTTTTGCCAGTGCAGCGGAGACATCAGGGTCGAACCCGACGACTTTGTCGCCGTCGTAGGATTCGAACGGCGGGTAGGAAATCTCCATGCCGACCTTGAGCGTGCCGGGTGTTGCCGTGGGCGCTGCGTGAACGGCACCGGCAAACAGGGCCAGACCCAGAACCGAAGCGGCAAAGCGCGAAAGCGTGGTGTTTTGCATAGTAGTCATTCCAGATTGAGGGAAACGGCAGGTCACGAAGTCACGCTCTGGTTTTTCAGGTGCCCGAAGCTTGATGGCTTTCTGGCGCGTTCCGGCAAGGCAAGCTGCCCGCTGGCGACGCGCTGGCGAAGGTATTGATAGGTTTGCAAAGCCTGGGCCCACATGTGTTCGCCAATGGCGATTTCCTCGTAGCCCTCTGCGTCGCCAGCGAATTGCGGCAACGGCTTGATCAGGGTGTGGTAATCACAGGCGTAAAACAGCGGAAAGGAATAGCGCTCCTGCCTGACCTTGCGCACCCGGTGCGCGGTGGCCACGAAAGTGCCGCTGGTCATGACTTCGAGCATGTCGCCGATGTTGACCACAAAGGCATCGGGCAAGGGCGGCGCATCGATCCACTCGCCCTTTTCGTTCATGACTTCAAGCCCCGGCTGATCGGCCTTGAGAATGGTGAAGCACTCGTAGTCGGTGTGCGCGCCGATGCCCGGTGCGTCTTCGGCTGTGGCGTCGAACGGGTAATGAATCAGGCGCAGTTTGGACGGTGGGAAACAGGCCATCTCATCGAAATAGTGTTCGTCCAGGCCCAGTGCCAGAGCAAACCCGCGAAACAGCTGGTGTCCCAGGGCGAACACAGCCTGATAGTAGGCCTGCACGGCGGCTTGAAATCCGGGCAGTCTCGGCCAGTCATTCGGACCCAGCAACGGTGTACCTGCAACCACTAACGGATTGTCGGCGGGCACTTCGAAACCGATATCGAAGGCTTCTTTATGATCCGGCTTGCCCGTGCCGTACACCTCTTCACCTTCAGGCACGAAGCCCTTGTGTGTCTGCGAGGCACCGATGTAATGACGCATCTTGGCGTCGATCGACTGGTTGAAATACTGCTCGGCGGCGCGGTGCAGGTTGTCGATCAGCGCAGGCTCGATACCGTGCCCGGTGATGTACAGAAAGCCCACGTGGCGGGCGGCCTCGCCCAGCGTTTGGGCAACTGCCTGACGGTCCTCGAGGCGCTCGCTGAACAGCCCCTGGATATCGACCACGGGAATTTGCGTAAAAGCAGGACGTTCACTCATGACAGCGGCCTCGTGGATGAATTGACGACAGTGTTGAAGTGCTCGCGCTCGGTGCGACCCATCCAGGCATTGAGGCTCCATAGGTCGGCGATCGGCACGTCGGTAAACGGAAGGTGATGCAGGTAGCCGTCCGGGCCGAACTCCGGGGTCATGGTCGTGCCGGTGTAGCCTCGCGCCTGCTGGGATTTCCATATGTCGGCCCAGTGCTGCTGATGAAACGCCAGTGCGTCGGCATACTCGGGCGCTGCCGGGTGCGGTACTTGCGGGCCCTGGTCATAACCGACCCGCGCCTGAATGTGGTGCACACGCTCGACAAAGGCACGCAGATCGTCTGCCGGATCGTTCAACAGACGTTCGCACGTCACCACCCAATGGCTGATATCGCTGGTGAAACGAAGGTCCGGTACTTGCTCGATCAGTTGCAGGGTCAGCCAGGGATTGAACAGCGACCGCGCCCGGTGGGTTTCGAAGCTGCACACAAGGCCGCTGCGAGCGGCAATCTGCAGCGCCTCACCGAAAAAATCCACTTGCTGGGCCAAAGGCCAGCGGTCGTTACCGGCCAGCACGTTGACGAAGCGCGGTTCAAGCTCTGCGGCGAGCTGCAACTTGCGGGCGAAGTCGTCCAGATGCTCGGCGGGCGTGGCGGATTGCGCCGGCAGCACAGGTGTGGAGGTGAACAGAATCGCGATGTACGGCACTTGGTGGTCGCGCAGAAAAGCCGCGAACGCCCCACGCTCCGCGCTGTGTTCAGGGATGCGGGCTTCGAGTCCGTCGAAACCCGCAGCTCGCGCTTCATCCAGCGCCTGCTGCCAGGTCCCGCGATAACCCCACAACGTTCGAAAGAGTTCCAGTTTCATGGGCATGCCTCATCGTCTGCGCCTGCCGGGGCGCAGCACCGATCACGAGTGGACGGAAGCCGGTTGCACCCCATTGCTCATCGCCTTGCGGCCGAGCATCGGGTGGGCGCCGCTTGGGCCGTAAACCCCGGCAGGCTCGGGAAAAGTGCGCAGCAAGGTGAGGTACAAGAGCGTCGCAAGGCCTAGTGTGATTGGCAGGCTGACGTCGATGCCGCCAGCCAGTTCGCCCAGTGGTCCGACGAATTGCCCCGGCAAGTTGACGAAGCACAGACCTGTCGCCGCGCTGGGAATCCAGGCACCCAGCCCGCGCCAGTTCCAGCCATGGTGAAACCAGTAATGCCCGCCCCGCTGACCCCGGGTGAACACTTGCAGATCGTCTGCGTGGTAAAAGCCGCGACGGGTAATCAGGCCCAGAATCATGACCACCATCCATGGGCTGGTACAGGTGATGATCAGCACGGCGAAGGTCGACACGCTTTGCACCAGATTGAAGGTGAAACGGCCAATGAAGATGAAGGCAATGGCGGCAATGCCGATCAACAATGTGGCCCCGGCACGGCTGAGCAGGCGTGGGAAAATGCTCGACATGTCCAGACCGGTGCCGTACAGCGCGGTGGTGCCGGTGGACAATCCGCCGATCACGGCAATCAGGCATACCGGCAGGAAGAACCAGCCCGGCGAAATCGCCAGCAACCCGCCGACATAGTTATTGGCTTCGATGTATTGCGGTGCCTGGCTGGCTACCAGCGTTGCCGTACACAGGCCAAATAGAAAGGGAATCAAGGTGCCGGCCTGCGCTGCCAGCACTGCGAGCATGATCCGCGTCTTTGAAGTTTCACGCGGGATGTAGCGTGACCAGTCGCCCAGGAAAGCGCCGAACGACACCGGATTGCTCATCGCCAACAGCGCAGCCCCCACAAACGCCGCCCAGAACCCCGGCTGTTGAAGATTGACGCTGCCTGCGTAGCCCGCATCGAACGGTCCGGCGAACGCGAAGATGCCCAGCAGAAACAGCAGGCTCGACGCCCAGACCGCGATTTTGTTGACCCACAGCATGAAGCGGAAGCCGAAGATGCACACCACCAGCACCAATATGGCGAACAAGCCGTAGGCCAGCCCCAGACTGAGGTCATTTTCCGGCAGGCCGACCAGACGCTGTGCACCGCCGACCAGCGCGTCACCGGAACTCCACACCGACAGGGAAAAGAACGCCACGGCCGTCAGCAGCGACAGAAATGAGCCGATGATGCGTCCATGCACCCCGAAATGCGCCCCGGACGAGACCGCGTTGTTGGTGCCGTTGAGCGCACCGAACAGGCCCATGGGTGCGAGGATCAGCGCGCCGATCATCACGCCGAGCACAATCGACCAGAACCCGGCCTGAAACGACAACCCGAACAGCACCGGAAAGCTGCCCAGCACCGCCGTTGAAAAGGTATTGGCACCGCCGAAAATCAGGCGAAACAAATCCAGCGGGCGTGCGTGGCGCTGGCTGTCGGGGATCTGCTCGACGCCCCAGGTTTCGATTCGGGTTTTGTCGGGTTTTTCGGCACGCATCGAATGGCTCATGTATCGCTCCAGCACCTGTTACGGTTGTTGTAAGGCCAGCGCAGGCACGCTGACCCTTTATGGCCGCCCGTTAACCCCGGACGGAGGGTCGATCTGTTTATTCTTCGGTCACAACGGGGCTCAACGGCGCTCAACGGCGCTCTACGCCCGGCAGCACGCACAGCATTTCGTACAGCAGGTTGGCGCCCAGCAATGAGGTGTTGCCGGTGGTGTCATAGGGCGGCGACACTTCCACCAGATCGCAACCGATCAGGTCCAGGCCGTGGCAGCCACGAATGATCTCAAGGGCTTGAATGGTGGTAAGGCCGCCCACTTCCGGAGTACCGGTGCCGGGTGCCCATGCGGGATCGATGCCATCAATGTCGAACGACAGATACACCGGCCCGCCGCCGACTTTTTCGCGTACTTCAGCCATCAACGGTGCAAGTGACTGGTGCCAGCACTCCTCGGCCTGCACCACACGGAAGCCCTGTTTGCGGCTCCAGTTGAAATCCTCTGCGGTGTAACCCTGGGCACGCAGACCTATCTGCACCACACGCTCGCTGTCGAGCAGGCCTTCTTCCTGCGCGCGGCGGAAGGTCGTGCCATGGGCGATTTTCTCGCCAAACATGTGATCGTTGACGTCGGCGTGGGCATCGATGTGCACCAGCCCGACCTTGCCGTGTTTCTTGTGAATGGCGCGCAGGATCGGCAAGGTCAGGGTGTGATCGCCGCCCAGGGTCAGTGGAATGATGCCGTGGCCGAGAATGCGGTCGTACGCCTCTTCAATGATGCGCACGCTGTCCAGCAGGTTGAAGGTGTTGATCGCCACGTCACCGATATCGGCCACATTCAGCGAGTCGAAGGGTGCGGCGCCGGTGGCCATGTTGTACGGGCGGATCATCACTGACTCGGCGCGAATTCCGCGTGGTCCGAAACGCGTGCCGGGTCGCAGCGACGTGCCGACATCCAGCGGAATGCCGACAAAGGCAGCGTCCAGGCGGTCCAGTTCTTCCGGGGCTTGCACATGGGGCAGGCGCAGCATGGTGGCGATACCGCCGAAACGCGGCATCTCATTACCGCCCAGTGGCTGGTGGAAAGTCTTGTCCACGAAGGGCCTCACGTTGTTCCGATAAATGTGAGGCCATTCTGGTGACGGCCTGCGGCCAGAAGAATCGCTGCCAGCAAATACTTAGTTCAGAGATTTCAAAACTATTGGCGATTGTCGTCGGCCGGTTTTGAGAGGCATGATGTGCGCCGCACACGGCGGCTGACGTATGTAACAAACTCAGCCGCGCAATCAACGACTGCCCACGGAGCGCCCATGTCCTCTGCCCTGCCCGACCTGAAACTGCTGCGCATCTTCGCCAGCGTGGTGCGCCATCAAGGGTTTGCGGCAGCGCAGCAGGAGCTCAATCTTTCCACGTCGGCGATCAGCACTTACATGAGTCAGCTCGAAACCCATGTGGGCCTGGTGCTCTGCCACAGGGGGCGTGGCGGTTTCAACCTGACCAGTAAAGGTGAGCTTTTCCATCAGGAGACGCTGCGACTTCTGGCAGAGCTTGAAGGGTTCGAACGTTACAGCGCGGCGCTCAAGGGCGAACTGCGCGGCACGCTGAATCTGGGTGTGCTGGACTCCACGGTCAGCGATCCGGCGTTGCCACTGGCCGAGGTCATCGGTGCCTACAGCAAGGAGCACCCGGCGGTTCACCTGCACCTTTCGGTGCTCAGCCCCGCGCAACTGCAACTGGGTGTGCTGGAAAACCGCGTGGACCTGGCCATCGGCTCCTTCTCGACTCGCATGAATGGTCTGATGTACCAGGCGCTGTACCGCGAGCAGCACTGGCTGTACTGCAGTGACCGACACGAGTTGTTCGAGCAGCGGCGTATCCCGGCAGAAGTCATCACCCAGCAGCGCATGGTCGGGCGTGGTTACTGGAGCCAGGCCGAACTGGCTCGTCACGGCTTCAAGGACAGCGCAGCGACCGTGGAGTCGATGGAAGCGCAGTTGATTCTGGTGTTGTCCGGCGCCTACATAGGCTATCTGCCAGAGCACTACGCGCAGTTCTGGGTGGACCAGAAGCGTCTGAAAGTGTTGTTGCCCACCACATTCGGTCATCAGGCACCCTTTTCACTGGCACTGCGACGCGGGCGTGCGAAAGAGCCTCTGATTCAGAGTTTCAGGGACAGGCTGAAAACCTGGTTCTAGCGGCTACTTCTCCGGATCAGCATTACGCAGCCCCTCAGACGCATCCGCCTTGTGTTTCTGACGTTTGGCGAGCCACAGGCATAACCCGGCCCAACCTCCGGCAACGGGCAGAATCAGCATGGCGACCATGCCGAATCCCGCGCCCATTGCCGCCAGTCCCACTGACAGCCACCCGCTTATCGCGTCGCCACCGCGATACACCAGCGTTTCGATGACATTCTTGGCCTTGTACTTTTCTTCACGACTGACCACGGTCCAGAGCACTTCCCGCGCCGGGCGGACCACGGAAAATTCGACGGCACGGCGCAGCCCCTGCGCCAGCGCGACGGTGGTCGGCACAGGTGCCAGCGCCATGGCGGTGAACGCGACAACCGTCGCCAGCGGTAAGGCGATCAGCGCGCCACCGACGCCAATCATGCGGATCAAGGGGCCTGTCAGCAAAAGCTGGAACGTCAGGGTCAGCACCGACACAATCAGATCGACGATGGCGAAGAACCGGGTCCTGCTGGCCACGTCCGAATAGCTGTCCGCGACGATACGGCCCTGCTCGAAGTACAGAAAGGTCGCGGCGGTGGTGTGCAGAAGCATGAACAGCACCAGCCCCAGCAGGTAGGGCGAGCGTGAGATTAGCGTGATGCCGGCAAGCATGCTGCCGCCCATACGGTGATCCACTTTCGAAGGATCAGCAGAGTGCGCCTCGGTACGAGCCAAAAGCGCTCGATGACAGCGAACCGCCAGTTCCAGCAGCACCGCGGCAGCCAAGGTCAATGCAATCGGCCCCAGCCGGGCCGCCAGGGTCGCTGCCAGCAACGGTCCCATGAAGGTTCCCAGTGTGCCGCCAGCGGCGACAAAGCCGAACAGCCGCTCGCCCTGCTCACTGGAAAACCGGTCAACCAGCACGCTCCAGAAGATCGACACGATGAACAGGTTGTACACGCTGATCCAGACGAAGAACACATTGCCGACCTGCACAGGCGCAACCCGGTTTGCGATCAGGACGCCGAACAGGATCATCGTCATTGCGATCCCTCGGTAGATCAGCGGCACGAAACGTCGGGGCGGCAGCCGCGAAACCAGCGCACCGAACAGCGGGACCATCAGCAGCATCACCACAAAAGTCGCGGTAAAGAGCCATTGAAGTTTGTCGGCGCCCCCTTCCAGCCCTAAAGCGTCGCGCAAGGGGCGCACCAGGTAATAGCTGGCCAGCACGCAGAAATGGAAGGCGAAACCGAGCAACAAGGCAGCTCGCTCGTCGGGCCGGACATTCGCCCATTTCAGCGCCGCTGCGCGAATCATGATCGGGTACCTCGAAGGGAAATCGTGGGCAAGAATCCGGCTCCATCAGGTTAATGCATCGTCATTCCTGTGTCGGCAAGCAGTCCGCAGGGCGCGGCGTTCCAGGGTTGGACCTGAACGGATCGCCTTCGATCGTCTGAGCACTTCTCCATTGATCAGAACGACGACGGCTCCCTGAGTGGTCAGGGTGGGCGAAAGCGAAAGCGAAAGCATTATGCCGAATGAATAACGATATGCCTGACGTTGATTTGACCATCCGGTCAACATTCCTTAGGGTAGCCGACCTTTTCCCAGGCCCGAGACGCTGATGACTACCCGCTCCAAACTGCCTTCAACCGTCTACCTGTTGGGTCTGACGATCTTTTCCCTGGTCACTGCCGAATTCATGGTGGCCGGGATGATGCCTGCGCTGGCCGAAGCGTTTTCCGTCAGTCTGGCGCAGGTCGGCAATCTGATTGCCTATTACGCGCTGGGTATGGCGCTGGGCGGTCCGCCGGTCACGGTGTTGCTGCTTTCACGGGGCATCAGCAACAAGCGAGCGCTGGTCTGGCTGCTGACGTGTTACGTGATCGCAGGCGCTGTTGCGGCAGCGGCTCCGAGTTATGCGGTGCTTGCCTTTGCACGCATCATCATGGGTGTTTCGAGTGCCGTGTGCATCGGTCTGTGCATGACGATCTGCGCAGGGCTGGTGGCGCCTGAAGGCCGCGGACGTGCTGTTTCAGTGGTGCTGGCCGGGTTGATGCTGTCTCCGGTGATCGGCGTGCCGATGACCACCTGGGTCGAACAGCATGTCGGCTGGCGTGCCAGTTCCTGGGCTGTGGTCGCGCTGGCGATGCTGTGTACGGTCCTGGCGACGCGCCGCCTGCCAGCCATTCAAAAAGGTGGCGAACCGCCCCTCAGTCAGCAATGGGCGGGCTTGAAAAACCCCAGGCTCTGGGGTGCCTACATCACCAGTGGCCTGATCATCGGTGGCACCTTCGCGGCGTTCAGCTACTGCACGCCGATCCTGATTCATGAAGTCGGCATCACGCCCACGCTGGTCGCGCCTGTGCTCGCTATCTACGGCGTTGCGAACCTGATGGGCAACATGATCGTGGGGCGTTTCGCGGATCGCCACACGCTCCCTGCCCTGGCCTGGGGCCTTGCGCTGATGGTGCTGGCACTGGGTGGCTTCGCGCTGGCGGGCGATCATCTGTGGCTGAATCTGGGCTGTTTCTTCGCTCTGGGTCTGACGGGCGTCGCGTTGAACCCGGCAATGGTTGCACGGGTGATGAAAGCGGCCGAACCGGCGGCCATGGTCAACATTCTGCACACCTCGGTGATCACTGCGGGCCTGGCGTTCGGCAGTTGGGCTGGCGGTGCCGTGATAGACGCCGGGTATGGTTTGCGTTCGCCGCTCTGGGTTGGTGCCGCAATGGCGCTGGTGGGCCTGGTCAGTCTGCTGCCTGCGATGAAGTCCATGAAACGTGAACACGCTGCGCCAGAAGCCGCTGAATGCGTTTCATAACAGGCATTGCCTGAATAATGTGATCATCATTAAAGGCATGAAGGGGGCGTTTGCCTGTCTTGCTCTTGGGTGTTCCCCAGTCCTTTTGAGATCGCTTGTAGGAGGCTTCCGTATCTAACGTCGAATCATTCCTTTTGCACGCTGTTGCCGATTTAGCCGGAACTCTCCCGTCAAACTCTGTTCTAGAGCCCTTCGCCGATGCTCAGTCAGCACCGGCGTTTTTGGTTTGGTAATCCTTCAAAAGGGAGCGACGCATGTCGATTCAGCAAAAAACCGGGCACGTTCTGCCCGCGCGCGCCGCTGGCAAAATGGAAGCGGCCATGGCCGTAGGCAGCTTCGCCATCGGTACGGGCGAGTTCGCCATCATGGGCCTGATGCCTGATATAGCCACCAACCTGAACCTGAGCGAACCTCAGGTCGGTCATGCCATCAGCGCCTACGCACTTGGCGTGATGGTGGGCGCCCCGCTGCTGACAATTCTCGGCGCCAGGCTGTTGCGTAAAAACATGCTGTTGCTGCTGATGGCCCTCTACGCGATTGGCAACGTGGCCACGGCGTTCACACCGACCTTTGGCAGCCTGGTGGCGTTTCGTTTCATCAGCGGTCTGCCCCATGGGGCCTATTTCGGTATCGCTGCGGTCGTTGCGTCGAGCATGGTGCCCGACAATCAGCGGGCTGGAGCGGTGGCGCGGGTGATGATGGGCCTGACCCTGGCGATGTTGCTGGGCAACCCGATTGCGACGTTTCTTGGGCAGTTTTTCGGCTGGCGTTCCGCCTTCGCGCTGGTGGGCCTTATCGCCCTTTGTACGATCGCCCTGGTGTGGCAGTTCGTGCCGGACCGTCATGACGAGCCTCGCAGCGATCCGCGCAAGGAACTGGGTGCCTTCACCAGACCGCAGGTGTGGATGGCGCTTGCCATCGGCGCTGTCGGTTTTGCCGGGATGTTCTGCGTCTTCAGCTACCTGGCACCGACAATGCTCGAAGTGACGCGCGTGTCACCACAGTGGATTCCTTTCGGGCTGGCAGCCTTCGGTGTGGGCGGCATCATCGGCAACATTGCCGGTGGCAAGCTGTTCGACCGCATGCAGTTCAAGGCCGTTGGCGTCCTGCTGGTATGGTCGATGGCCGTCCTGCTGTTCTTCCCGTTCGCTGCCGGTTCGTTGTGGGGCGTACTGCCTGGCATGGCTCTGGTCGGCACCATGGTCGCGCTGGCCGCACCGCTGCAGATTCGTCTGATGGACATCGCTCACGAAGCGCCGAGTCTGGCGGCAGCCTCCAATCATGCGGCGTTCAACCTGGCCAACGCACTGGGCCCATGGTTCGGCGGCATGGCGATCACCGCAGGCCTTGGCTGGACCAGTACGGGTTACATCGGCGCTGGCTGTGCGCTGGCCGGTCTGGGTATCTACCTGATCGCGCGACGCATGAAAGGCGGTGAATAGAAACAGACGGCTGAACCGCAGCTTAAGAAGCGTCGAACAATACGCAGGCGATTCGTTGATTGTCGGATAGATGATCGTGACTGGCTTCGGCGCTGCGTCCCATGTGACGATATCCGATAACGAATTCGACGGCCGCACGCTCTAGTCCTCGACCTGCGATGGCCATCATTACTGGGTGTGGCTGTTCCTCGGCAGCCATGACACCTTGACGCTGGCCCGCAACTACGTGCACGACACCTCAGGCCGCGCGCCACATGCGGGTGGCATGCACGATGCTGCGGTCCTCGCTCAACTGGTCAATAACGTGTTTGCCCGCCTGACCTATCAAGGCGCAATCATGTCGCGCACAGCCTCCTCGCAATTGCTGGTCGAAGCGAACGGGTTCGAAAACGTGACACACCCCATGTTCAACGATGCTCAGCAACCCGGCACCGGGTTTGCCCTGTTCTCCTCCTCTGCGGCTGAATCTGCCAATGACGAATGCCAGCGCACGATTGGCAGAGCATGCGTCGCCAATCTGCAACAACTGAGCGGCGATGACTATCGCCCGCAGGACGACGCGGTACTTGAAGCGTTCGCACCCTACCGCCAGTACCTTGTAACGCCCTTGCCTGCGGATGTGGCAGTGGCGCAAGTGCCCCTGCACGCGGGTGCGGGCAAGGACTGATCCTGATTCGAAATGCCATGAGTACGTCTGATGCGACGCTTGGCCTGGATGCCGTGCTGCGCCTGCTGCTGTCTGGTCGTGTATGACAGCATGCAGTTGATCGAATAGATGATGCTGAGCGTCTGCTCTGAAGCGTCAGCACTGGCTCATTGCATTACCGTGCGCTGCAACGCCTGTTTCCATTGCGAATACAGCGAAGGCACCGCATTGCGCCGGGGTGCGTATCGTTGCCGAGGGCGTTCGAGACTTGCCAGCGCGTCTTCATCCGGCCACCAGCCAAGCGCGAAACCTGCGAGGTGCGCAGCGCCGATGGCGGATACTTCCGGCGACAGGCTGCGGATCACCGGGCGTTGCAACAGGTCTGCCTGAAATTGCATCAGCCATTCATTGCGGGTGGCACCGCCATCGACCCACAGCTCACCCAGCGGGCCTGAACTGTCCTGCTCCATCGCCTCGAAAACGTCGCGAATCTGGTAGGCAATGGCCTCAAGCGTAGCGCGCAGGATATGAGCGCGAGTGGAGGCTTCAGTCAGCCCGCAGATCAGTCCGCGAGCCTGAGAGTTCCAATGAGGCGCACCGAGTCCGCCGAGTGCAGGGACGAAATACACGCCGCCGTTGTCCGGTAAAGCTGCGGCCTCGGCAGCCAGCGCATCAATGTTGTCCGCAGCACCCAGCAGGCGTGCGGCCCAGTTCACTGCGCCGCCGGTATGCACGATATTCCCTTCCAGTGCATACGTCGGCGCTCCGGTTTGCCAGGCAACCGTTGTGGCCAGCCCTGCACTTGAGCCCACCAGCCTTGTGGTCGGGGTCATGAGCGAGGAGCCCGTGCCCAGCGTGGCTTTCACCAGACCGGGAGTGAATCCGCCCTGACCGAAGAGCGCGGCGTGAGAGTCACCGATCATCGACATGATCGCGATACCCGCAGGCAACACCCCATGCGCTACGGTCTCGCCGAATAGGCCCGCACTGGGGCGGATTTCAGGCAGTGCTGTAAGAGGGATATTGAAAACCTCCGTCAACGCAGTGCTCCACTGGCAGGTACGCAGGTCCATCAGTTGCGTTCGCGCCGCATTGGACGCGTCTGTGGCGAAGACCTTTCCACCTGTCAGTTGCCACAACAGCCACGTGTCTACGGTACCCAGGCACAACTCGCCATTCGCCGCCCTCGCCTGCCCCTCCGGCAGATGATCGAGAATCCAGCGCATCTTGCCTGCTGAAAACATCGGGTCCAGCGCCAGCCCACTGGTCGAACGAATCAGTTCGGCGTGGCCTTGCCGGGCCAGTTGCTCACAGAAATCATCGGAGCGGCGACACTGCCAACTGATCAGAGGCGAGACAGGCTGGCCGGTTTTTCTGTCCCAGGCCAACACCGACTCACGCTGGTTGCTGATGGCGATGGCGGCAAGCGGGGCCGTAGTCAAAGTCATGCAGTTTTCGATGGCGGCGAGCATGGCGCGCCAGATCGCGGCCGGATCCTGCTCCGCGTAGCCGGGCCGGGGATGGGAAACGTTCAATGGCTGCAATGCGCGAGCAACCACTTTGCCGCTGCGATCAACAAGGATCGCCTTGGCATTGGTGGTGCCTTCGTCCAGCGCCAGAATCAGAGGGTCATGGGAGGCCATCGTCTGCTTCCTGTTGTTATTGTTGTTTTGTGTCTTGATGAGCGGACAAGAGGTTCAGCTTATTGCAACAGTGCGTTCGCCGCCGCAACAATCCCGTCCGCATCGATCTGGTGTCTGGCACGTGTCGGCGAGCGGCCGCCGGCCGAGGCATATTCGCCGTCCTGAATGCCCAGTCTGACGAGCGTAATGCCCTGCCCCGCTTCAGCCAGTACTTCCGCCACGATGCTGCCCGCACCGCCATTGACGTTGTGTTCTTCCACCGACACTACCGCGCGGGTGGCGCACAAGGCTTGAAGCAAGGCATCACGCCGCAGCGGTCGGATGGAAGACAGGTTGATGACCTGCGCGCTGATTCCCGCTGTTTCAAGGCGAACTGCCGCTTCAACGGCTTCATGAACCACCGAACCCAGCGCGACGATGCTGACGTCGTGTCCTGTTTTCAAGATGTCGACCTGGCCAGGCACAAACCGGTAGTCGGCCCCGTGCACGGCGGGCAGCGCTTTGCCGTCCAGCCGGATGTAGACCGGGCCGTCATAGGCGATGGCGTAGTCGACGATCTGCCTGCATTCCTCGCCATCGGCCGGAGCAAAAATCTGCACGTTCCCGAAACCGCGCATGACCGATATGTCATCGATGCTGTGGTGCGTGCTCGCAAGCGGGCCGTAGCTGGTGCCTGCGTTGAGGCCGAACATTTTGACGTTCGAGCGGTTATAGCAGACGTCCACCTTCACCTGTTCATTGGCGCGAGAAATCAGGAACGGCGCAGCGTTACACGTTACGGCGACCTTTCCTGACAAGCCCAGGCCTGCCGCAACGCCCACCAGGGTCTGCTCGGCAATGCCGACGTTTACCAACCGGTCGGGAAAGCGCTTCATGAACGGGCCGATCTTGGCGGTCGATGTCGAATCGCTGACCACCGGGATCAGGTCTACACCGTTGTCCACGGCATTGATAAAGGCCTCGACCATGACCGAGGCCAGATGCGCTTCAGGCGCCACAGTGTGTTCAGTGGACATGATCAAGCTCCTTCAATGCGGCCTCTATTTCGTCACCCTTGGGAACGCGGTGATGCCATTCGGGTTTATCTTCGATGAACGAAACGCCCTTACCCTTCACCGTGTTGGCAATCAGAACCTTGGGGCCTCCGGATTGCTGCAGCATGGCTTCCAGCGTCTGGACCAGTTGGGTGACATCGTTGCCATCACATTCGCTGACCTGAAAACCGAAGGCGCGCCATTTGTCCGGCAAGGGTTCCAGAGGAAGAATTTCTGCAGTTCGGCCGGCGAGCTGCAGTTGGTTGTGATCGACGATCACGATCAGGTTGTCCAGCTGATACTTGGCGGCCGTCAATGCCGCCTCCCAGTTGGAACCCTCACCCAGTTCGCCATCCCCGGTCAGCACGAAGACATGCTTGCGGCTGCCGGACTTCTTGGCAGCGATGGCAATGCCGCAGGCCACCGGCAAACCGTGGCCCAGAGCGCCGGTGTTCAATTCGATGCCCGGGGTTTTCTGGCGCACCGGATGTCCCGGCAGGTGTGAGTCGAAATGCTGGTAAGTGTCCAGCCAATCGGCAGGGAAATACCCCGCTTCAGCCAGGCAGCAGTAAAGACCACCGACGCCGTGCCCCTTGCTCTGGATGTAGATATCACGGTCCGGGTCGCTGAGCGTGTCGGGCGATACGTTGAGCAACCGGAAGTACAGCGTTGCGAGGATATCGGCCTCAGACAGGTCAGCACCGGTGTGTCCCCCGGCTGGCGACTCGGCGTTCAACTTGATTATCCTGCGTCGGATGGCCTGGGCTGTCGCACGGATCTGCGGTACTTCATAGCGGAATGGATTCATCTCGATCCCCTGGTTGTGACCTGGACGCAAACCGGAAAATCGAGGCTGCGTCATTCTCGAATAATTATTCATGTATGAGAATATATTTGTATTTAGAGCCTAATCCGTTCGCCCGTCAATCCCTTCCGTCGGCCTTCGGGCCGACCTGCCACACATCCTCAAGGCGAAGAAAGCGCTTGACATCCAAGAGCCACAGCGGGAGTCTGATTTAAAAATCACGTACGAATAATTATTCCTGCGTGCCAAATAACAACAACAAAACCCAGGAGAAGCCCGTGGACGTGAAAGCCCCGATTGGCTCGATCCCACCTAAACCCCTTACCCGTCTGGCACTGCGCCTGCCTCAGAACGTGGGCGGTCCTCTGATCGGTCTTGCGCTTCTGATCCTGGCGTTTTCCTTCACCTCCGAATATTTCTTCTCGGTCCGCAATGCGCTCAACATCCTTGATCAGGTGACTGTGCTGGGCATTCTCGCCATCGGCATGACGGCGGTGATTGTCATCGGCGGGATCGACCTGTCGGTCGGGTCAGTGCTGGCGTTTTCGATGATGCTGCTGGGCTGGCTTTATCAGGACATGGGCATGCCGATGGGCTTTGCCATACCGCTGGCGATCCTCGGTGGCATGGTCTGCGGTCTGATCTCCGGGACGCTGATCGCCAAGGCCCGGCTGCCCGCCTTCATCGCCACGCTGACCATGATGTCGGTTGCCCGCGGGATGGCGAATATCCTCACGGACGGACGTCAGATTGTGGGTTTCCCCGACTGGTTTACCAGCCTCGCCACACAGCGTCACTTTGGCTTTCTGTCTGCGACCGTGGCGCTGTTTCTGGTAATGCTGGCCGTGGCCTGGATTTATCTGCGCTTCCGGGCGGGCGGCCGCGGTCTCTATGCCATCGGCGGCAGCGCGGAAGTGGCGCGCCTGTCAGGCATCAAGGTCAAGAAAATCACCCTGTGGATCTATGCATTGAGTGGCGCACTCGCAGGGCTTGCAGCCGTGGCCATGGCCGCACGGCTTGATTCTTCACAACCGAGTGCCGGGCTTACGCTGGAACTCGATGCCATCGCCGCGGTGGTCATTGGCGGCGCCAGCCTGAGTGGCGGTGTCGGCAGCATCGGCGGCACGCTGGTGGGTGTGCTGATCATTGGCGTACTGCGCAACGGCCTGAACCTGCTGGGCGTCTCGCCGTTCGTGCAACAGGTGGTGATCGGCGTGGTTATTGCGCTTGCAGTGACGCTGGACACGCTTCGCCGCCGAGCAGGCCAGCGTTGATTTTGAATTCTTTTGCGATTTCTGTTCCCTGACCGCAGTACACAACAAAAACAATGGAGAACCGCTATGTTCGCGCCAAAAAAGCTGTTGCTGGGCAGTCTGTTCGCAGCTGTCACCCTTGCCACGACAGGCCAGGCCTGGGCTGAAAACCTCACCGTCGGCCTGGCTGTCGCCAACCTGCAGGCTGACTTCTTCAACCAGATCAAACAGTCGGTCGAAGCCGCAGGCAAGGAAAAAGGCATCAAGGTGATCACGGTCGATGCACAAGGCAACTCGGCTACTCAGGTGAGTCAGGTTCAGGACCTGATCACACGCAAGATCGACGCCCTCATTTATATTCCGGCGGGCGCCACCGCCGCCGGGGTTCCGGTCAAGGCAGCCAAGGCCGCAGGCATTCCGGTCATCGCTGTGGATCGCAACGCGCCCGACGCACCGGGTGACACCTTCATCGCCAGCGACAGCGTTGCAGCAGCCCGCACGCTGGCTGAATACGTGGGCAAGGTGACCGGCGGCAAAGGCCGGGTTGCCATTCTTCAGGGGCAGATCGGCACCTCGCCGGAAAACGATCGTGCCAAAGGCTTCTCCGAAGGCCTCGCGAAATTCCCCGGCCTGAAAGTCGTCGCCGAACAACCGGCCGAATGGGCGCAGGACCGTGGTTTTGCCGTCGCTCAGGACATGCTCCAGCGCGACCCGAACATCACGGTGTTCTTCGGTAGAGCCGACGCCATGGCATTGGGCGCGGCGCAGGCGGTGAAGGTCGCCAATCTGGAGCAGCCGGTGACCATTGTGGGCTTCGACGGTGACGTTGCAGGCCTCAAAGCGGTCGCCAACGGCACACTCTCGGCCACCATGACCCAGCAAGCACAGAAGATGGGCCGACTGGCGCTTGACTCGGCCATCGCGCTCAAGGAAGGCAAAACCGTTCCCAAGGAACAATTGCAGGAAGCGATTCTGACGACCAAGGAAAACGTGGCGCCATTCATCGCCAACCATCCTTGATCCGCCAGCACCTCTTGAGGTGTTGATCAATCCAGTAATGCCCGGGAGATTCCATGTCTGCCACCGCAATAGATCAATCGCAGCCTGCACCAAGGCTCAGCCTGCGCAACATCGGCAAGAAGTACGCGGACATCGAGGTGCTCGCCAATATCGACGTTGATATCTACCCGGGCGAAGTGCTTGCCTTGCTCGGTGAGAATGGCGCGGGCAAATCCACGCTGTCTTCGATCATCGCCGGTCTCGTCCCGCCCGAGGCTGGCGGCTCGATGATCTGGCAAGGCGAGGCCTACACGCCCGCCTCTCCCGGTGCAGCGCTGGATTCAGGTATCGGGCTCATCCACCAGGAAATCCGTCTGCTACCGGAGCTGTCGATTGCCGAAAACATGTTTGTGGGCCGCCTGCCGACCCGATTCGGACGTGTCGACAGAGCCTTGATGGAAGCTGAAGCGCAAAAGCAGCTGGATCGTCTTGGCCTGAAAGTCTCGGCGACCCGAAAGGTTGCGGGTTTGAGCGTGGCGGCACAGCAACTGGTCGAGATCGCCAAGGCATTGACCCTCAAGGCCAGTCTGCTGATTCTCGACGAACCCACGGCAGCGCTGGGCGGCGAGGAAACCGAAAAACTCTTCGCCCAGGTCGAACGCCTGAAAGCCGAGGGCGTGTCCTTCATCTATATCAGCCATCGAATGGAAGAAATCGCCAGAGTTGCAGACCGGATACTCGTCTTGCGCGATGGTCGGCAGGTTGCTGTCCACGCGACGGCGCAGGTGCCGGTCAGGCAACTGGTCGCGGAAATGGTCGGCCGCAGTGTGGACCGGATCTTCCCTGCGATGAAGCCGGCCCAGTCAGAGGTCGTGCTGACGGTCAAGGATCTCAAGTGCCGGGAAATGGAGTTTCACGATATAGACTTCTCGGTCTACAAAGGTGAGGTGTTTGGCATCGCAGGCGTTGTCGGGGCTGGCAGGACCGAGCTGGTCAGGGCCATTGCGGGCGCGGCAGAGCGCATCACCGGTACGCTGATTCTCGACAATCATCCCCAACGCTTCGCTTCACCGCACGAAGCCATTCAGGCCGGGATCGTTCTGGTGCCGGAAGATCGCAAACAGCAAGGTGTGGTTGTGGACCATGCCATCGAAGAAAACCTGATCTACGGCAATACCGACCTGCTCCCCGGACAGGGTTGGATTTCTCCGTCCGGCTTGAGGGAGTTCGCGCAGCAGGCTGTCTCGAGGATGGGCGTCAAGGGCCTGCCGGAACAGACGATTTCCTGCCTGTCCGGCGGCAATCAGCAAAAAGTGATCATCGCCAAGTGGCTCGCCCGTAACCCCAAGGTGTTCATCCTCGATGAGCCGACCCGAGGCATCGATGTCGGCGCCCGTGCAGCGATTTATGAAGTCATTGCCGAACTGGCTGCCAACGGCATGGCGGTGATTGTGGTGAGTTCCGATCTGGATGAGGTGCTGGGTCTGGCCAGCCGGGTCATGGTCATGAGCCGGGGTCGCCAGATGGGCATCCTGAACAAAGAAAACGCCACGCCTGTGGCGGTCATGGAACTGGCGACAGCCTAGGAGTCGATTTATGCGTCTGTTTGATTTGAGTGGACAAACCGCCTTCGTCACCGGTGCCGGCAGCGGCATCGGTCAGGCCATCGCGATCGGGCTGGCTGAAGCCGGTGCACATGTCGCCTGCTTCGACCTGCCCGGCAGTCGGGACATGTCCAGCACTCTCGAGGGCATCCAGCGCCATGGCCGCAAGGCATTGGCACTGGAAGGCTCGGTCACGTCCCCTGAAGAGCTGGAAGCCGCAGTTGCCCGTACGGAACAGGATCTGGGAGCGCTCAGCCTGGCGGTCAACGCCGCAGGGATCGCCAATGCCCAGCCCGCAGAAGCGCTGGAGTTGAGCCGCTGGCAGCAGATGCTCGACGTCAACCTGACCGGCATCATGCTCAGCTGTCAGGCACAGGCCCGCGTCATGCTGCCGCGCCAACGAGGGTCGATCATCAACATAGCGTCGATGTCCGGGATTATCGTCAATCGTGGCCTGTTGCAAGCTCACTACAACACCTCGAAAGCGGGCGTTATCCACCTGTCGAAAAGCCTGGCGATGGAATGGGCGCAGCGTGGGGTGCGAGTCAACAGCATCAGTCCCGGCTACACCGCAACCCCCATGAATACTCGGCCGGAGGTTGCCGATCAGGTGAAGATTTTCGAAGAGACCACGCCGCTGGGCCGCATGGCCACGGTCGACGAAATGGTCGGCCCCGCCATCTTTCTCTCCAGTCAGGCTGCGTCTTTCTGCACCGGCATCGACCTGGTTGTGGACGGCGGATTCGTCTGCTGGTGAGCGACAGCGCCTGAAACAGGCATCTCGAACTGAATCCACCCGCAAAGGAGCACGATCTTGAACAATAAACGCTTCGACGGAGTCACTGTGGTCATTACCGGCGCATGCCGGGGCATTGGTGAAGGTATTGCAGAGCGCTTCGCCAGAGAAGGCGCCAAACTGGTCATGGTGTCCAACGCCGATCGAGTCAATGAAACTGCCCGACGGATCGTCGAATTGACCGGCGCTGAAGTGTTGCCGGTGGTGGCCGACATCACCGACGAGCAGGCGGTGATCGACCTGTACGCCCAGGCACAGGCTCGCTTCGGCCGTGTCGACGTTTCAATACAGAACGCCGGGATCATCACTATCGATCATTTCGACCGCATGCCCCGTGCCGATTTCGACCGAGTGCTGCAGGTCAATACCACTGGCGTCTGGCTGTGCTGCCGCGAAGCCGCCAAACACATGATCAACAACGGGCGAGGGGGTCGACTCATCAACACCAGTTCGGGTCAGGGCCGCCAGGGCTTCATCTATACGCCCCACTACGCGGCCAGCAAAATGGGCGTGATCGGCATTACTCACAGTCTGGCCCATGAGCTGGCGCCTCACGGCATAACGGTCAATGCGTTCTGCCCCGGCATCATCGAAAGCGAAATGTGGGAGTACAACGACCGGGTCTGGGGGCAGATATTGTCGACGCCCGATAAAACCTACGGCACTGGCGAACTGATGGCCGAATGGGTCGCCGGCATCCCGATGAAACGCGCTGGAACGGCCCACGACGTTGCCGGACTGGTCACCTTTCTGGCCTCTGCGGACGCTGCCTACATCACCGGTCAGTCAATCAATGTCGATGGCGGTCTGATCATGTCCTGATCAAGCAAAGGGTTGCTTTTGCTTTGAGGCGAATTGCACCATAGTGCCTGCAAACTGGCTAAGTTGGATCCCGGATGAGAATGCTTGAGGAGCAGCGGCTCCTGACTAAGATTGCTTCGCTTTATTACGAAGACGGACTGAAGCAGTCCCAGATTTCACAGCAACTGGATCTGTCCCAATCGTTCGTGAGCCGGGCGCTCAGTCGCGCGTTGAAAGAGGGAATCGTCAAGATTTCGGTGCAGCGACCGGCGAATTTTCACCTCGACCTTGAGCGTGAGCTGCAACAACGCTATGGCGTCAGACAGGTGATCGTCGTCGAGCCGACCAGCGACGATGAAGACGCCCTTAAGCAGGCCATCGGCTCGGCGGCTGCGCACTACATTGAGACCACCATCACCGAGAAGGACAGAATCGGCATCAGTTCCTGGAGCTCGACCATTCGGGCGATGGTCGGCTACATGCACAGCTCCAAGCACAGCGCGGCAACTGAAGTGGTTCAACTGTTGGGTGGCGTGGGTAACAAGGGGGCTTTCGAGGCCACCCTGCTCACTCAGCAACTGGCAACGCTGCTGGGCTGCCCTTCCTACCTGCTGCCGTCACAGAGCATCGAACAGTCGGTCGACAGCCGCCACCGTATTCTGCAACTGGATGAAGTCAGGGAAGTCGTCGAACGCTTCTTCAACCTGACCGTTGCGATTGTCGGCATCGGCGAGCTCGAACCCTCAAAACTGCTGCGCAACAGCGGAAACTATCACGGTGAGCCGATGCTCAAGCTGTTGGCTGAACGCGGCGCTGTAGGTGATATCTGTCTGCGCTATTACGATGCAGACGGCAAGCCGGTGCTGCAGGACAGCGAGGAAGTCGTGGTTTCGGTGGACCTTGAGCAGCTTCTGAACATAGAACGGGTCATCGGCCTTGCCGGTGGCGAGCGAAAAGTGAACGCGATTCGCGGTGCGTTACGCGGCGGTTATCTGGATGTATTGATTACCGATCTTGCGACAGCTCGTTCACTGATCGGTTGATGCGTTTTGCCCGCTCAGGAAAAACGCTGGTTCTTCTCTCCCTGGCCGAAAGCACCAAGGCTTGCGGTTAAATAATTAGTCATTTGATCTTCTCCCGTCTTTCGGTGGAACCTCGCGAACCCGCCTGACCAACGGGCAACTCCCCATAAATGCTCATCGCTTCGATTCATGCAGGCGATGAGTGACGTTCGCCTGTCCAAAACCGTGGAATCAAACCGAATGAGATCGCCTGCACGCTGGAAAATATCGAGGGTTATCCCCGCACACAGCCTGTTTGGGTTGTTGGTTTCTGGACTGGTGACAGTCGGCGGACTTTCGATGCCCGAGCCGTCTTTCGCGGCAGACAGCCCGGAAGGGTTTGCCAAAAACGTTACAGGTGGTGGCGACGTAGCGCCTGTCCGCCCGACGACAATCGGCGAGCTTCGAAAGGCGCTGTGCGGTTCATATGATAACCACGGCCATTGTTCCGACGACACGCCGCGCGTCATCGAACTCGATCACGCGTTCGACTTCCGTGGCAGCGTGATAATCAACGGCAGTCCCACAACCACCGAGATGGGGTGCGAGGTCAACCCGTGCCCTGCCGGGGGCGGACAGCTGGCAATCAACGGTTTCAACGGATTCTGTCAAGACAGGAAATCGGCCAGCGTGACCTATGACAACGCCGGCATGACACGCCTCAATGTGGGTTCGAACAAAACGCTGATCGGGGTAGGCAGTCAGGCGGGCATCCAGGGCATCGCGCTGCACATCGGCGGCGGTGTTCACAACGTCATCGTTCGTAATCTGACGCTGTCTGATGTCAATCCGCAGACCGTCTGGGCGGGCGATGCCCTCATCATCGAAAATACCGACGGTGTGTGGATCAGCAACAACACGTTCGCACGCATCGGCAGGCAGATGATCGCAACCGGCTGGATGTCTGCCTCCCATATCACGATTTCAGACAACGAATTCGACGGGCGCACGCCCTATTCGGCGTCCTGCGACGGCCATCACTACTGGGTGTGGCTGTTTCTGGGCAATCCGGACACGCTGACCGTGGCCAGAAACTACGTGCACGATACGTCCGGTCGCGGGCCGCATGCCGGCGGTATGGCCAATGCCGACGTCACTGTGCAACTGGTCAATAACGTGTATTCCCAAGTGAGCTACCAAGGCGCAATCATGCCGCGGACCATTTACTCCCACCTGCTGGTGGAAGGTAATTATTTCGATCATGTCACGCACCCTTTCTACTTCGATGCGCATCAACCCGGCACTGCTTTTGCACTCTTCGCGCCAGGGACCGACGCCGAAAATGCAGCGTGTCAGGCCGCGATTGGCAGGCCGTGTGTGCCCAATCAGCAAGCGTTCAGTGGTAACGATTACCGCCCGGAAGATATCAATGCGCTTCAGGCTTTCAGCCAACACGCCGACTATCTGATTACGCCCTTGCCCGCAGACGTTGCGTTCAAACAAGTGCCCCAGACTGCTGGAGCAGGCAAGATCAGCGTGGCGAGCACGCAGGCTCAGATCGTACCCAGTGGCCCGGCCAGACAATGAGATAAGCTGATTTTCAGAAAAATATGAATTTTTCGTTCCCTGTTTTGCTCATATCAGCATGAGCAACGGTTCAATCCGACGTTGCAGTGTTTTTGAATGTGAAATGCAAGGCTGAGGGAACGAAAAATGGCTCAATCAGAGCAGTATGGGAAGCCTGCACAAGGGGAAGGTCTGGTGCTGGTCGTTGAAGACGAACAGACGATCCGTGACTTCGTCTGTGAAATCCTCGAGACGGACGTCGGACTGCGCACCAAGGCGGTGGAAAACGCCGACGAAGCGATGAAATACCTCCAGCAGAACACCAACAAGGTTGCCCTGCTACTGACGGATGTCCGTATGCCGGGCAGCATGGACGGCATCGCGCTGGCCAACCTGGTGGGCTCACAGTGGTCGCACATTCCGGTCGTGGTCATGTCCGGCCACGGCACGCCGGGCAGCGATCAATTGAAGGATGACGTGCTGTTCATCGCCAAGCCCTGGACCATCACCCAGTTGGTCAACGGCATCATGGACAGTCTGGGTGCAGAAGGCATCGCTCAGGTTTCCATGGATGATCCGAACTGAGCGCTTGCGTCGCCGTTGCGCGCAATGAAACCGGATTGCATTGCGCGTAGCCTTGGCGGTCTGGTTGCGTCTCGCTACACCGCGAAGCGTTTCGTGACGTTCATTCGCTTTTCAACCAGTCGACCCAGCAATTCATCACGGCGCGTTCGATCTGCCTGTTCTTTCGCCAGCAATCCAGGCAACAGTTCACCAGCCTGGTGTGCTGTCAGAATGAACACGCCGTCGTCGTCGCCAATCGCAATATCACCCGGCTGTACCGTGACCTCGCCGATTCTGACCGGCTGATTGAGCGCCCCACTCTGCCCGAGGCTGCGTGTGGTAACGGCACTGATCCCGCGACTGAATACGGGTAAACCATGCGCGCGTAACGCCGCGACATCCGTGACCGCACCCGACACCACCACACCTGCCAGCCCCTTGATCAGGCCCGCCAGCGTGCGCAGTTCGCCCCAGCAGGCGCAATGGTCATCACCTGTGCATTCGACGACCAGTACGTCGCCCGGCTCGCTGTTGATCAAAGCGTCACGCAAGATGCTGCCATCGGGCAGTTCCACTTTGACGGTGACGACATTGCCTGCCATGCGAGCACCTTCGAACAACGGCCTGATGCCAGGCAGATAACCGGATTCGGTCAAATGGCCGATGGTGGATGCTGAAATGTCCCGGTACTGATCAAGCACGTCGTGGCTGATGTGTTGCTGTCGCGGTGCGATTCGCTCATTCATCGGCATTTTTTTGGCCTCAATAACGGACAGGTCGAGCAGTACTCGACGGGATTGCTTGCGTCGTAATAAAAACAGCAGGTGCGTCGGAAGCGAATGGTCTGCCCGGACGGCAATGTCGTCGGTGGTCGCCTGAAATGCTTCAGCGGGTTGTAGTCCAGACCGAACAAGGACGGATCCGCGTGATTCAACAGCCAGTCGAAATCGGCTTCGTACCGAGTACGAATGACAGGATCGTCAACCTTGGCCATACGTTTCTCGTAAAGCGAATACACGCGAACGGCCGTGTTTTCCCACAGGATGCGTCGAGAAATACCGCTCACCCGATTGAATGTTTCCCAAAGCGGCTTCAGCAATCCGGCGAACAGGGTCCGAACGATCGATTCACGCCAGATTTCCCGCTCTCCGGACGCATAGCTAAAAGGAACAACGCTCAGCAGCGGCATGGATGAGGTCCAGAGGCCGTCGTCATGGGCGTATTCGACCAGGCTGTTGTCCAGCGACAGGCTGAGGCCTTTGTCGAAGACCGACATGGCGTACAGGCATGCGCCAGTGCTGAGAAAGGAGAACCGTTTGGCCAGCAAGGAGGCTGTGATCGCCCGCGTGGGAGAACCGATGACCGGCCCCAGTGCATCAAGCAACTCGCGGCACACAGCTTCGTCCAGCAAAGCGTGCGCAGGCAGTGACCGGGGATCACGAGCCTCAGCGGTCCTGAGCTGCAACGGTCCGCAGAGCAACGCCCATTCGGCTTCACTGAACACTTGCGCTGTGGTCATTGCGGCAGTTCCCGGCCGAAGGGAATGCACAGCGGCGTACCGAAAAACGGGTCGGGGATGATCCGGCAATTCAGGTCGAACACCTGTTTGACCAGCGTTTCGCTGAGGATGTCGGCAGGACGCCCCTGCGCAAACGCCGTGCGCTGGTGTACGGCAATCATGTGATCGGCGTAACGGCAGGCCAGATTCAGGTCGTGCAGGACCATGACGATGGTCTTGCCTTCCTGCCGGTTGAGGTCGCGCAGCAGGTCAAGCACTTCGATCTGATGAGCCAGGTCGAGAAAGGTGGTCGGCTCGTCCAACAGCACAAGATCGGTGTCCTGTGCCAGGGTCATGGCGATCCAGGCGCGCTGACGCTGGCCGCCCGACAAGGCGTCCACCGGGCGCTCGGCCAGCGCGTGCATGCCGGTCTGCATCAGTGCCTTTTCGACCATGGCCTCATCCTGAGCGGACCATTGCTGCATCCAGTTCTGGTACGGATAGCGGCCCAGCGCGACCAACTGGCGCACACTGATGCCTTCCGGCGCGCTGGGCATCTGCGGCAGGATCGCCAGTTCACGGGCCACGGTTGCCGTGGACTTGTGATGAATGTCAGCCCCGTTGAGCACCACACTGCCTGCCTGAGGTTTGAGCAGACGCGCCAGGGATTTGAGCAACGTGCTTTTGCCGCAACCGTTGCTGCCGATCAGCACCGTGACCTGCCCCGGAGGAAGCAGCAGGTCAAGGCTGTCGATGATGACCTGACCCTGATAGCTCAGGGTCAGGTCACGGGTTGCAATGGACGCCATCCAAAATTCCTTAATGCCGCTGGTTGATCAATAGATACAGAAAAAACGGCGTGCCCAGCACCGCGACAAAAATTCCTGCGGGCAGATCCAGCGGCAGGAACAGCGTACGCCCGGCCAGATCGGCCAGCATTACCAGATTGGCGCCCATCAGCGCAGACATCAGCGCCTGACCGGCAAACCCTGGCGGTACCAGACGTTTGGCGATATGCGGCGCAATCAGGCCGACAAAGGCAATCGCCCCGCCCCAGGCCACGGCCAGACCGGCCAGCGCCACGCTGACCAGCAACAGCCCTGCACGCAACCACTGCACACGCACACCGATGCCCTGGGCCAAATCATCATCCAACTGCTGCACCCGCACCTGTCGGGCGAGCAGTACCAGCAACGGCAGGACCACCACCAGCCAGCTTGCCAGCGCCCTTGGTTCGGGCCAACTGGCGCCGTACACGCTACCGGTCAGCCAGACGTAGGCTGACAACGTTGTGGTCAACGGGCTGAACACCAGAATGAAGGTCGTGACGGCGGCCAGCAAGGCCGACACGCCGACGCCGATCAGCACCAGACGCAGCGGTGAAGCGCCCTGATTCCAGGCCAGGAGATAGATGGCCAATGCCGCCAGACCGGCGCCACTGATGGCTGCAAGGGGCAGAAACTGGGCACCCAGCGCTGCCGAGAAGAACGACAGGTAGATCACCGCCGCCGCACTGGCACCACTGGTGATACCCAACAGATCCGGCGAGGCCAACGGGTTGCGGATGATGCTCTGCAGAATCAGGCCGGACACGGCAAGCGCCGCACCGACCAGCGCGGCCAGCGCCAGCCTTGGCATGCGCAGTTGTTCGACGATGAACACCAGACTCTGGTCCGCATGCCCGAACAGCACGTCGAACAGCGTTGCAGGCGAAAGGTTGATCTTGCCCACCGCCAGCGAGCCCGACATGACCAGCAACGTGAAAGCGAGCGCCACCAGCAACCGTGTCAGGCCAGCCAGAGTGAAGCGTCTGGAGAACCCTCGATAGCGGAGCGTCAGGTGCTTATCCATACCGCGCTCCCCGGCGTGCCAGTGCAATGAAGAATGGCGCACCGAACAGGGCCGTCATCACACCGACCGGCACTTCCTGCGGCACGATCACCACCCGTGCCAAGGTGTCGGCGAGCAGCAAAAGCGTCGCACCCAGCACCGCGCAGCCAGGCAGAAGCCAGCGATGGTCGATGGACAACGTCTTGCGCACCATGTGCGGCACCAGCAGGCCGATAAAGCCGATGCTGCCTGCCAGTGCCACGGCGCTCCCCGCCAGAGCAATGATCACGACGCTCATCAGCAGGCGAATCAGCCCGGTGCGCTGACCCAGTGCGGTGGCAATCGCTTCACCGGTATTGAGCACATTGACTTGCCCTGCCAGCAGCAGCGCGGCGATCAGGGCCAGCACCACACAGGCCAGCATCGGCGCAGCGGTGCTCAGGTCGCGTTCCGACAGCGAACCCGCGAGCCAGAACAACACCGTGTCCAGACCGTCCTGATTGACCACCAGCAATGCCTGACTGAACGCGGTGAACAACGCCGTAATAGCCGCTCCCGCCAGAACGATACGCAGCGGATTGAGACTGCCCTGCCCCCGATTGCCGATCACCCAGACCAGACACCCGGCCACCGCCGCGCCGATGAACGCGCACCACAGCCACTGACTCATCGACGTCAGGGTCAGCAACGAGGAACAGGCAATGATCGAGAACGTCGCCCCCGCATTGATGCCGAACAGACCGGGAGACGCCAACGGGTTACGCGTCAGGGCCTGCATCAGGGCACCGGCCACGGCCAGACTTGCGCCCACGGCAATGGCCATCAATGTACGCGTGAAGCGGCTGTCGAGCAGCACATGCTGGCTCGCACTCAGGGCATCCGTCTGCCAGACGCTGTTGAGGATCGCCGCAGGCGAAATCCAGCTGGCGCCTGATGCAAGGCTCAACCCCATGCACATCACAAGCACCACTGCGGCGATGCCCAGTCTCATCCCCTGACTCATGAAGGACGGGTTCCGAGCGCAACCTGTGAGATCTCGTCGAGCATCAGGTTGGCCCCCAGTATCCCGCCGGACAGGCTCCAGGCCACCGCGTCCACGCGCCAGACCTGACCGTCCTGCGGTGCGCGCAACTGTTTCCAGAACGGATGCTGCACAAGCTTTTCGTACGTGTTCTGCGCGGCTTTGCTGTCGCCACGCTGAAAGATAAAGAACAGGTCGGCATCGACCACAGGCAGGCTCTCTTTACTGCTGAGTTTGAGGGAAACGCCCTGTGCTTCGCGGGCGGCAGGTGTCCAGTCGAAGCCCAGCTCGCTGAGCACGGAACCGGCAAAGCTGGCGGGCAGGTAGCTGCGGATATGGTCCTCGCGGACATCGAGCACTGATACGGTGATGGGCCAGCGTCCGGCAAACCTCGCCTTCAGTTGCTCTCGCAGCGTCGCCACACGTTGCTGCCATTGTCCAAGCAGCGCCATGGCCTGCTGCTGGCGATTCAGGGCTGCGCCCATCATCGCCAGGGTGCGTTTGAATTCGAACACCTCTTCCAGCATCACTAGCGGGGCGATCTGTTCGAGCAAGGGCGCAATGCGTTGATGGCGAAAACGCGAGGCCACGATCAGGTCCGGCTTGAGCAGAACGATGTCTTCCAGACTCGGCTGGGTTTCCAGGCCCACGTGAGGCACTGTTGCCAGTGCCGGACGCAGGTAGCGGTACATGGGTTTCTCGCTCCAGGAGTCCACCACGCCACAGGGCATGACGCCCAGCGCCACCGCCGTGTCGGAGGCGCCCTGAAACAGCGTGACCACCCGCAACGGCGCTGCCCGGGCAATGCCGGGCAGCGTCAATCCGGGTAACACCAAGAGCCCCAGCGACAGGCGTAGCAGGCCGCGCCGCGATGGCTGAAAAGGCTCGTCAGACCTCACGTCGCAACCTGTGGAACGGGTTCACCACCTGGCCTTTGCCGAACGGCATGCTGCCAGGTCCGCCTGCTCGCGCAATCATCGGCGTGAGCAGCAGTTTCTGTGGCCAGTTCGGTACTTCGAACAGTTGGTGGCGGAGCATGTCGCGAGCCTCCTCGTCGAATTCAATGGTGGTGATCAGGTTGTCCAGCACGTCGCGCAATACGGCCCACAGCGCGGTGACCGGAATGTCGTAAACCTGTGCAAGGGTATCCATGATTGCCCGGACGTTGACCTGAATACCCAGCGTCTGCAGCCAGAACAGCAAATCTTCAGGGCGCTCATGGTACAGGGTATTGGCATGACCTTTCTTCATGCGATACACCGGATCCTGCATTCCGTTGCGCTCAAGCCACGGCACAAAGATGCGCAGCGAGTCGTGATCACGCAGCAACAGGCCCTGTGCCTGTCCGGCTTTCCACACCAGCACCGCATTCTGACCATGTACTTCGCCCAGCATGCCCAGGCGCAACATGCGCAGGTTAATGTCGAAGAAGCTGTGGCTCAACTCCCGGAACAGCGTCAGGACCGAGGCCTGATTGCGTGGCAGCTCGCGATACGCCATCCATTCATCGAAGAAGTGCCGGTTGCTGCCCGGCAACGGCGTGCCCAGCGCAGCCATCGGCAACAGACGGCATTCGGGATCGTCTAGCAAAGCTGCCGGATAACGGCGCAGCATGGCCGAAAGATGACGGGGGCCTTCGTCGAACAGGCTGGCGCCGTTCGGCATGAAGGCCCACCACTTACGCTCGTCACACAGGTGCAGCGAGCGACTCAGCGTTTCGTCCTTTTCCACCACTTGGCGCAACAACGCCTCGCTCAGATTGCCGTTGATCATCTTCACCGCCGGCAAATAGCGCGATGCACCGAGGGAGTAGATCGCCATCGGCAGCTTCAGGTAATCCGCGCTGTCGAAGCAAGGCGTCATCGAGCGTAATGACGATGTGGCAAAGACTGACGCTTCCTGGAAATCCAGGCGCAGGCAGTCGCCCTTGGCCAGCGCGTCCCCCACTTGCGCCTCAAGGACGTGCTCGAACTGCCAGGGATGAACCGGTAGCGCGACGTGACTGTGGGCAACGCCGCGGGCCTGCATTTCATGGTCAAGCCGGGCCTGCAGGTCAGTGGGCAGCAGGTAGCGGGCCGGGAAAGACGCCTGCAGGTCCGCGACGCCTTCGCCACATTGCAGCAGGGTCTTGTCCACCGCCACCCAGTTCAACGCCACCGGTTTGGCGAACTCGGCCTGATAGGCGCGGTACTGCTGCTCGTCCAGGCCCTGCTTGGCTTTGGCCAGCGGGTGGTAAGGGCGGTCACGTAACGAGGCCCACTGCTCCATGGTGCGGAAGAACGTGTGGCCGTCCTGAGCCATCAGGTTCTGGTCATCCACGTTGTGATCCAGCGACAGTGCAGTCTGCCAGACACTGATACGCAGCACGTCGAGGAACAGCGACAGGCCTTTTTCGTTGTCTGCAAAACGCGTCGCCATGCCCGCGAACACCCACTTCATGAAGTCTTCGGGCGACAACTGTGTCCAGCGCTCGCCCTGACGGCCCAGCACCGGCGTGTCGGGCACCTTCTCCCATTGCTGGGTGATGCCGGGGCGCAGCGCGATGCTTATGAAGCGTTGCTCGGCGGCATCGCAGTTCCAGTCCCAGACTTGCTGCCCGGCACTTTGCCCGGCCAGCGCCGACGCCTGCGGATGGCGCATTTGCCATTGGGCGGTGTCCTGCAGTGCCAGGTTTTCCTGGCCGAAGAAGTCTTCGGCCAACAGGCAGTCGACCAGGTCCTGCATCACCAGGTCTGCAGCGTGTGAAGTGAAATTCATCGGATCAGTTTCCTTCTACAGAATGTTGGGTCAGGCGGGCCTGAAGTGCACGAAAGGCAATGCCGCGCTCATCCCCCAGAACAAAGGCGTTGACCCCGCGAGCCTGCCAGCGAGCAGCGTCGCCCGGCTGGCGGGGAATGGTGCAATAGGCAACGTCTGCGGCTTTCGCCGCCTGCCAGGTGTCGAGCAGCGCCTGCTGCACGACCGGGGTATCGATCTGCCAAGGCATGCCGAGCGACTGGGACAGATCCGCCGCGCCTTCGAGAATCATGTCCAGGCCCGGCACCGCAGCGATGTCGGCTGCGCGGCGCACGCCTTCGGCGCTCTCGATCATCGCCACCAGCATGATTTGCCGGTTGGCCGCTTCGACGTACTGCGCCAGGCTGTGCTTGCCGAATGAACCCGGACGCCCGGCATTGAGGCTGCGATGGCCCAGCGGGTGGTACTTGCAGGCCGCAATCGCGTCCGCTAGCTGTTCCGGGCTTTCGATCATAGGCAACACGATGCCCTGTGCACCGCCATCAAGCAGCCGCAGCAGGATTTTCGGGTTGAGATCGGCGACCCGCACCAGCGGTGTGAGGTCGTAGCTTTCGGCCACGCGGATCATGTTCTCCACGGTTTCCGGGTTGATCAGCACGTGCTCCATGTCGATGATCACGAAGTCGAAACCGGCCTCGGCGATCAGCTCTATGGAAGCAGGCGCCGGGATCGAGCTGATCAGTCCGTATACCGGCTGGCCGTTGTCGAGTTTCTGCTTGAGCGTGTTGGTCCTCAGCATCATTGCGGCCTGTAGGCATGCAGAGGGTTGGGCACGGACCTGAAGCGACGTTCGCCGTCACCCAGCAGGCGCCGCTTGGTGAGCTCCTCCACTTCGTAGGTCGGTGCAAACACATCGAACAGCCCGAAACGGTCACGGTGCTGCGGATGGGCCTTTTGATACGCGAGGATCACGTCAGCCGTCATCTGCCAGAACAGCGCTTCATCCAGTTGGTACTGCTGGCGCAGGAAAATCGCCATTTCCGCGAGGCAGATGAAGAAGAAACAGTCACAGGAAAAATCGCGCACGGCGTTGACATCGTCGGTAATGATGAACGAGTTGCGGTTGAGTTTCGCGTGGCTGGCAGGCAGCGGCACCAGCTCGGGGCACAGCTCGGGACGCCCCAGATGCGCAGGCGAATAGCGCACGCCATCATGGAAATCCTTGAGTGCAATCCGCTGCGGCCAGCCGTCTTTGGTGATCAGTACGATGTTCTGGCCGTGGGATTCCATGCCGATGCCTTCGGCGTAAAGCATGTGAATGATCGGCGGCACGGTGACCTGCAACAACTGCCGGGTCCAGTTTTCCAGGCCGTACTGACGTACCCACGCATCAATGAAAGGCGACGGTGTTCCATCACCGTAACGATTTTCCACATGACTCAGCCCGTTGAACGGCACGGCCTGCTCATCATTCCTGAGGTACTGATGCAGGCTTTCGCGCCAGATTGCACCCAGCGTGCCGTAGGTCTGGGTCGAACGCGACTCCGGCAGATGACGATAGTCGAAGCTGACTCCGGCCACTTCGCCGAGAATGACGAACCCCAGTTCGCGAGCGGTGCTGTCAGTACTGATCAGGTGCTGCAGCCAGTCGGCAATGATCGGCCCGTTCAACACCGTATGCCGCGCCAGAATGCGCGTGCTGGACGTGTTGGTCATGCTCATCGCCAGTTTGACGTATGGCTTCTTCGGATCGCTGGCGTTGGCCAAGGTGCGTATCGACTGCTGGGCCTTGTATTGATCACTGGAGGTGCCGAGATAGATCAGCTCGCCGCCGGCCAGCTCGGGGAAGAAGGTCGACACTGTCACGTTGTCCCACTGCCATGGATGCACCGGCATGAGCTGATAGTCATCCATGGCCTTGCCCTGCGCTGCCAGCGTTTGGGCAAACGCCTGCCAGCGTTGCGTGCCAAGTTCGCTGCGAATGAACTGTTGAAGGTCCATCGCACGAACGTGACCGACAGAGGCACTGGTTTTAGCAACGGCAATCCAGACCACTTCAATCGGCGTGGCGAACTCCGGTCCATATCTGACGTTGTCGGCCAGTGAAAAGCCGATGCGCGACTTGTAGCACGGGTGGTAGCTGTGGGCGTCCATGAAATGCTGCTCCAGGGCGTCGACATCCAGCTGGTGAGCGGGCTTCGCTGGCTTATAGTCCTGATTGCGGGCTTGCAGGTCCTTGAGCTGAGTCTGCTCGATTTCCTGAATGAAGCGCGCCAGATGCGGGCTGTCCTTGAATGGGGCGAGCAACTCGGTGAGGGCCTGATGCAGGTCCGGTACGCTGCGTTTGCCGTCCTTGTCGACGCGTTCGAGACTGGCGTGATCAAGCCTGATCAACTCGAAACTGCTGCTGAGCAGGCCGCTGCAGCGGTACTCGACAGGTGCCTGAGCCGAATCTGTCGCTGGCACCACAAACAGATGCCGATGCTCATCCAGCGATACACAGGTGTAAGGCAGAGCGGCCTCGTAAAGCAGCGTCTGCAGCAACTGACCGATCACGCGGCGCTGCACTTTTGCATAACGTCCAGCGTCGATGTTCGCCAGCCAGTCGCCGGTTGCCGGGGCTTTTACGGAATGTTGATCACGCGGCAAAGGGTTCAACGGTAGAGGGGTTGCCATGTTCATACCTCACGGAATTATCGGGTTTCGACGGCGCCAGGCTGTGCCTCGGCGCGCTCATCGTTAACGGGCTTTTCATTCATGGGCTTTTCATTGACGGGGAAGCGCCAGGCGCAGGGCAAGGCCAGGAGGATCAGCAATCCGGTGGCAATGAAGACTTCGCTGATGGCCGATGGCGTGGCGGTCGGTCCTGCCGAGCTCAGGCGGAACTCGAGCCACAGCGATGCGATGACAATTCCCAGCGACGCCACCAGACGCCGTGAGATGTTGTTCATCGCCGCACCCTGCGTGACCATCGGTTCAGGCAACGCGTTGAGACCGGCGGTGGTAATCGGCATGTAGGACAGGCCCAGACCTGCGCCGCGGACCATCATTAAAACGAACACCATGCCTATGGCCGCATCGGATTCGAGCAGACCCAGTGCCAGCGTCGAAAGACCGGTCAGCAACAGGCCGATGGCGACCACCTTGCGCGGACCATGACGGTCCAGTGCCTTGCCGCCCCACTGTCCGAACAGACTGGCGAAAGCCGCCGTGCAGAGCAGCGACAGACCGGTCCAGATCGGGTTGTAACCCATCACGGTCTGCACCAGCAGCGGCAGCAGAACCAGGCACTCGAACATGCCGACCGATTGCACCACGGCGACGATCACACTCAGTCGATAGCCGCGCAGGTTGAACAACCGCAGGTTCAGCAACGGATCCTTGCGGCGCAGCTCCACGCGCACGAACGCGATCAGACAGGTCACCGCCACCAGAACCATGCCCTGATTGAGAGGGTCCAGCAGCGCCTCGGCGTGGTGCATGCGACTGATGGCCACCATCAGCAGGCCGATCCCCGACGCGATCAGCAAGTAGCCGACCAGATCGAAAGGCTTGCGCTCGGGCGGCTCGGACGCGGGGAGGACACCGATGCCCAACACCAATGCCAGCAGGCCGATGGGCACATTCATCAGAAACAACGACCGCCAGCTGAACCACTCCAGCAACAGGCTGCCGCATAGCGGACCCAATGCCGGAGCGAGCATCACGGCGGCACTCCAGAGCCCGGTTACCCTGCCCCGCTCATGCTTTTCATAGACGGCGAAGATGATGGCCAGCGACAACGGAATCATCAGCCCGCTGGCCACGCCCTGCACCACGCGCGCGGCGATCACCAACGCAATGGAGTTGGCCAGCGCCCCCAGCAGTGATCCGCCGATGAACAGCGCAACACCCCACAGGTACAGGCGCTTGCGCCCGACCCGTTGGCTGAGAAAGCTGGTCAGCGGCATGGTCATGCCCATACTGGTCATGAACGCGGCGACGATCCAGGTGGCCATCAGCGGACCGATCCGGAACGCTTCCATGAACGTGGGCAGCGCCGGGTTGAGCGAGCTGTTGCTCAGGCTCACGGTCAGCGTGCCCAGCAATACGTTGATCACCACCCAACTGCGCGGGACGTTGAGGCCGGATTTCACCGAACGTCCTCCCGGATCCGTTCACCGTTGCGCACGAAGTGCTGCGCCGGACGCGGGTGGCAGAGAAAATCCACATGGGAAATGTTGAAGCCATAGGCACCGGCCAGCGGCAGCACCAGCAAGTCGCCGATCGCCACCCCCTTGAACGGGTGCCTGCGACTCAATACATCCTTGGGCGTGCACAGCTGACCGACCACCGTGCAGGCCCTTTCCTCGGATTCGGCAGTCTGTGGCACGTTCGGCAGATGGATGACCGGGTGATCGTGACTCTGGGCCACCGGCAGCCGGAACTGGTGGGTCCCGCCGCGGCAGACCAGGAAATGCTCGCCGTGACTGGTCTTGATATCCAGTACTTCGATTGCGTAGTAGCCACAATAAGCGCTCATGAAACGGCCTGGCTCGAAACGCAGGATCGGCGCATCGGCCTCTTCGCCCAGGCGCTTTTCCAGGTAACGGCAAAAGCGCTGCCAATCGAAACGCTGACCGCTGAGGTAATCGACGCCAATGCCGCCGCCCACGTTGAAATGCGTGACATGCTCCGGGTTGCGGGTCAGGGCTTTCCACTGCGGCCAGCGCTGCAGGTAAAGATCAATCAGTTGTTCGTGACGCTCGACCGACTGCTGGTGCGACATGGCATGGACATGAAAGCCCTTGAGCGAAAGGTGACTGGCGCTGTCGACGCGCTGCACGGCTTCAGCGAGGTCCGCTTCGTCGATGCCAAATGGCGTGGCGGTTCCGGCCATGGCCAGTCTGCTCGACTGAGTGGGCGGCAACTGCGGATTGATGCGGATGAACACCGGCTGGACACGTCCGACTTCGCTCGCCAGTCGTTGCAGACGTTCGATTTCGTTAAGGCTCTCCACATGGAACGCCTCGACCTTGTTGAGCAGCGCGCTGCGCAGATCCGAGTCCAGCTTGCCGGGACCTGAGAACACATAGGGTTTGCGCACAGCGCACGCCATCACCCGCTCGATCTCACCTCCCGAGGAAATCTCGAAGCCGCTGACCAGAGGGGCCAGCGTGGCCAGTACCGGCGCTTCGCTGTTGGCCTTGATCGCGTAGTACAGTTCAACGCCAGCGGGCAGCGCTGCCATGACCTCGCTCACATGCTGCTCAAGGGCGTCCAGATCGTAAATGAAAGCAGCCAGCGGATCCGACTCCAGCGAGCGCGCCTCGTTTATGGCGGCACGCACCGTGTCAGGCAACTTATGCATAACGCACCTCATCCTGCTCAGCGTAGCGCCCTTCTTCGGCCCATGGTGATGCCAGGCGCACGTAATTGGCCTCACGATCGGCCTTGGCCGCCAGACGCACTTTCAGGTTGGTCTTGCAGGCAATCGAATGGCCTGCGATCAGTGCATCCAGTTCTGGCGCCGGACGTATCAGTTCCTTGCGGATGCTACGTAGCTGTTGCTCGACCTGCTGCCACATCAGCGGCGCAAGGTGCGGCCGCTCCCAGCTCAGGGCCAGCACGGCTTCGGACAGGTTGTTGATCAGCAGGCAATAGGTGATGCGGCTCCAGCCCTGCTCTCGGGTGTAGGTCAGTGACTGCCGAATGCGTGGGTGCAAACCGACTTCGATGGACTTGATACCCAGTTCGTCGGTGAGTTTGACGCCTTCGAAGTCGCGCAACAGCAACTGTCGAGGCTGGCCGTTATCGTGAATCAGCACGGCGTTCTGCAAATGCGGTTCCATCACCACGCCATGGTTGAAGAACAGCGCCATGACCGGACGCAGCAGCAAGGCCTGATACTGGTCGAACCAGGCCAGCAGGTCCTCATCATCGAGTTTCGAGCCTTTGAAGTTTTGCAGGAAGTCGTGCACCAGCGGACGTGAGCGCAGATCGCGGGCGAACAGCGTGCCCGCCATCACACTGCGGTCGGCACCGGAATGGCGGCAGAAGTTTTCGCGCAGAATTGCGCCGGTCTGCTCGCGAAACCAGTGGGCATCGGTTTCGCTGGCACCTTTGGGCGCCCAGCTCATGGAACCGGGTTCAGCCACCGTGGACAGCCCGCCAAGGGTTTCCGGTCTGGTTTGCTGCAGGCGCTGGAACAGCTCGTCGATGATCAGCGTGCTTTCCAGCTCGTACCAGGCGTTTTTCCTGACACAGTTGGTGATGCGCACGTTCAGCGAACCCTTGATGAAATAGTCGTGCCCTTCGATGTACCAGGTGCGCATCGAAGCCGTCGGACTGGCCAGCGGTCCGCTGGTACCAAGGTCGGTGACTTCACCCAGTTCGAGCAGACGCTGCACACGACGATCCTGCATGAACAGCTCGGCCTGCACCGGATGCATGCAGATCAGCGCGTGGCCGGGCCGGGCTTTTGCCTGGTCGACAAAACCGGCCATCACTTGTGCTTCGCTCAGACCATTGGAACTGATCCGAAGCCCCTCCATCGGCACTTCGAACAGGTGAAGCGCGGTTTTTGCCTGAAACTCCGGCGCGTAGGTTTCCTGTGCCAGATGTTCGGGCCACAGGCGCGCCTTGGGTGCAGGGTGATTGGGATGCCCGAACCAGAGGCCCTGCTCGCTGGCCAGGTATCCGCTCAACGGCTCCGGGTGCTCGCCGGTCATGTTATGGGCGACGATGGCAGCCGTCAGGTGCTGGCTTTGCATGACCTGAACCAGCAGTTCGTCGTTGCTGGCGCGGGTCATGTACTCACAGGCGCTCAGCAACTGCTGGACGAATTCAGGAAAAGCCGGGCATTGCCAACTGCCTTGTCCACGCCGTGCATAGACGTCGGACAGATAGCGGTGGCTGCCCAGGCCGTCGCGGCGATCTACCAGCACGAAGAATTGTTGCTTATTGGGCAGGCTGATGGTCAGCGGGATGCCTTTCCAGTGGCCGCCATCGACAAAGCAGCCAGGCGCGATGCCCTGCATGCCCTGGGGCCAGGTGTAGTGAAGGCAGTGTTCCGGCAGTGCAAATTCCTTTATCAGGCAATTGAGTAACGCGCGGGTCGTCGCCAGCTCGCTCACCATAGTTGATAAAACGGTGCGATCGGTATTAGTCATGTCTGCTCCACAGTCGCTTTACGCTTACTGTCTAAGTGACATCGCAACAAGTGTCAGATAATCATCTGCTGCGAAAACAACTCAAGCATTTGCCCGGCTTATCATTCGGGACGATAAACCCTTCAGCAAACACACTACGTTTGTTCGGCCCAAACTTCTGAATGGCGGCCGACAGGTTTGAATGAAAATGAACGCGGTGACGTTAGTGTGTGCGCAATTGAATTAATGCGGCCTTGAGTGCCTCTTCGAATCGCTGAACAACCAACTGGCACTGTTCGTCTGTAATGATCAGCGGCGGTAACAGGCGGATGACGTTACCGTTGCGGCCACCGCGTTCCAGCAACAGACCCTGTTTGAAACAGTGCTGCTGAATAACCAGCGCAAGTTCGGCGTCGGTCGGAAAGCTGCCGAGGCGATCTGCAGGTTTGCGCTCGTCGACGATCTCGATGCCAAGCATCAGACCGCGTCCACGTACCTGCCCCATGGCCGGGTAATGTTGTTGCAAAAGCGTCAGTTGATCCTTGAGCCATTGTCCGCGTCTGGCGGCCTGACCGGCCAGGTTCTGGCGCTGCAGCACTTCCAGTGTCGCGAGACCGGTGGCCATTGCCATCTGGTTGCCGCGGAAGGTGCCCGAGTGGTTGCCCGGCGCCCACGCGTCGAACTCACGCCGGATGCCCAGCACGGCGAGCGGCAGGCCGCCACCGACCGCCTTGGACATGACGATGATGTCCGGTTCGATCCCGGCATGCTCGAACGCGAACATCTTGCCGGTACGGCCAAAACCGGCCTGCACTTCGTCAAGAATCAGCAGGATGCCGTGTTTACGGGTCACTTCGCGTATCTGCCGCAACCAGCTGTCCGGGGCAGGGTTGACGCCGCCCTCGCCCTGCACGGCTTCCAGAATCACCGCAGCGGGAAGCGATACGCCACTTTCGACGTCTTCGATGAACTGGGTGAAGTAGTAACTCAGCGCCTCGGTACCGGCTTCGCCGCCCAGACCCAGAGGGCAGCGGTATTCGTGCGGGTAAGGCAGAAATTGCACGCCTGGCATCAGACTGGCGACCGCATCTTTCGGCCCGGTATTGCCGGTCAGCGCCAGAGCACCGTGGGTCATGCCGTGGTAGGCACCGGAGAAGCTGATGATATTGCTGCGGCCCGTTGCGGTTTTCGCCAGCTTGATCGACGCTTCCACCGCATCGGCGCCGGACGGGCCGCAGAACTGCAGGCAATAGTTGCGGCCCTGCCCTGGCAGCAGACTCAGCAGCGCTTCACTGAAGGCATCCTTGACCGGCGTGGTCAGGTCCAGCGTGTGCATCGGCATTCCCGACGTCAGGAAGCTGTCGAGGCTGGCCATGATCGCCTCATGGTTGTGCCCCAATGCCAGCGTTCCGGCTCCGGCCAGACAATCCAGGTACGTCGTGCCTTCGACATCCGTTACCCACAGGCCATGCGCCTTGGCAATCGCCAGTGGCAACTTGCGCGGATAACTTCGTACGTTGGATTCAAATCTCGCCTGACGGGCCAGATAGTTGGCATTGGTTTTATGCGAAGAGGTAGTAGAGTTCAATAAGCCATCATTCAACATGGGGTAACCCTCGCTAAGTTCGGGATGCAAACTATTCTCATTTCCAGAAAACTGCAAGTCTGTTACTGGAATTAATTCTGGATTTTATAAGGCACTGGATACGCGCCGACTTAATTGAGCGCGCACAGTAGTACGCCAATAGAAAACTGGATATTCAAGGCAACGCTGAGCGCACAAATCAGTGTGCGTGACTGGTTACTTTTTTAAAGGCCGCACGTTGGCTGCGTTATAAGCAGGGTATTTATTCAGCCGACACTTTGCATGGCGCTCTCTCTATCAGAGTCGTTCCGCATTGAGTGATGAAGCGCAGGTGCCCGTCCCTGGGCAGCGCATGAATGATTGATCAGAAGCCCACAGTGGCCGAGATCAGGTAGGTTCGGGGTGTCGCGAGCGTCAGGCCCGGCTCGCTGTCATCCGAGGCGCCGGCAGAGCTCCAGTAGCGCTTGTCCATGACATTCTCGACGTTGGCCCGCAGCGTGACGGTCTTCTGATCGATCTTGAAGGCGTAGCGTGCGCCGACGTCGAAACGCTCGGACGAATCGATGTCCTTGGTATTGGCCTGATCCAGATACTGAGAGCTGGTATAGATGCCCCGCCCGGTCAGCGTCAGGCCCTGCACGGTCGGCACGTCCCACTCGGCACCGACATTGACGTTGTATTCGGGCGTGGCAGGCGCACGGTTGCCGTCGAAGGTGCCACCCGTGGTGTTTTTCAGCTCACTGTCGATGTACATCACACCGCCCAGCAGGCGGAAGCCCTTGAGCGGCTCGCCGAACATGGTCAGCTCTACGCCACTGTTCTCACGCTTGCCGTTCGGCCCGAACACGCGGGAGGCGGCATTGGTTTCGTAGGCTGGCTGCTTGATGCGGAACACGCTGCCGGTGAAAGCGAACGATCCCAGGTCATATTTGGCACCCACCTCGACCTGACGGCTGATGAAGGGCGGGAAGATCTCGTCTTCGTTGATCGAGGTCGACGGTGCGATCTTGCCCTGGCTCAGGCCTTCCATGTAGTTGGCATACACCGACAGCTCATCGGTCACCTTGTACAGAATGCCGCCGGAGGGCGAGACCTTTTCCTCATCGTAAGCCGTGTCGCCCTTGACGTTGTTGGTCCAGTCATCGACCTTGACCCGCTGCCAGCGTGCGCCCAGGGTCAGCAGCAGACGATCATCGAAAAAGCCCAGCGTGTCGGACAGCGCCAGACCGCTGAAGCGGTTTTCGGTGTAGACCTTGTCATCCCTGCGCGTCGGGTTGGCTGGAGTCGGTGTGTCTACCGGGTTGAACAGGTTGCTTGGAGACGCCGCGTAGCGGGCGCCACCGTTTTCGAAGTCCATGTAGAAGTAGCTGGCCGCCAGGTTCACTTCATGGCTGACCGGACCGGTCTTGAACCAGTTGCGCACACCGGCCGTTGCCGTGCGCACGTTTTCGTCGCGAGTGAAATCGCGTGGCGGCACGCTGAAGTCGCCTGCATTGTTAGTGATCGAGACCGCATGGCGCAGGAAATCATGGTCGCTTTTGCGCGCACCCACGCCGCCGTACAGCATCACGGAATCGTTGACATCGTATTCGGCATTGACCATGCCGAACGTGTCCTCGGTGCGTGCCTTGCTCCAGGATTGCGCGTAGTTGTCACGCACATCGTTGGCGTTGGGCACCTTGGCGTTCGGGCCGATCTGTACGCGCTCCTGGGGTGCATCGGTGTTGCGCTCGGTGTGCCCGATGTCCGTGGACAGACGCAGGCGCTCGCCACGGAAATCCAGTCCCAGGACCGCCATCTGGCGGTCGACACTCTGGTGGTCCCAGGTGGTGTCGCCGGACTGCTTGACGCCGTTGAAGCGGATACCGAACTTGTCTTCGTCGCCAAAACGGCGGGCGATGTCCACGGCACCGCCGACCTGGCTGTCCGAGGCATAACTGCCGGTGAACTCGGTGATGGGTTTGTCTGTAGCGCGCTTGGGCACCACGTTGATGCCGCCGCCGACACTGCCGCGCGGCGAAATGCCGTTGACCAGTTGGCTCGGGCCTTTGAGGATGTCCACGCGCTCGGCCATTTCCATGTCGATCGTGTAGGTCGGCAGGATGCCGTACAGGCCGTTGTAGGAAACGTCGCTGTTGAAGAGGCTCAAGCCGCGAATGGTGAACTGCTCATAGCGTCCGCCTGCCGGGTTGGTCGCACGTACCGAAGGGTCGCTGGCGATCAGGTCACCCAGCGTGCGGGCCTGCTGGTTCTTCACCGCTTCCTGGGTGTAGGTGGTCATGCTGAACGGCGTGTCCATGAAGTCACGCGCACCGAGCATGCCTTGCGAGCCGCGGCGTGCAACCTGACCGCCCGCGTAGGCTTGGCCGTCAGTCGTGCCGCCGGCACCGAGAATCGAGGTGGGCGCCAGCTCCAGGCTGCCGCTGCTCGGCGCCGGAACCAGCGTATAGGCCTGCTCACCGACTGACACCAGTTGCAGGCCCGAGCCTTGCAGCAGACGCGCGAAGCCTTCCTCGACCGCGAAGTCACCGGACAGCCCTGCGCTGTTGCGTCCGTTCACCAGCGCAGGGTCTACGGAAAGGTTGACCCCGGCCAGTCCCGCAAAACGGGTCAGCGCGGCGCTCAGGCTGCCAGCGGGAACTTCGTAGGCGCGGCGCCCTGAGGTTTCCGCCCAACTGTTAGAGATGAACAGCGGGCTGGAACTGAGGGTCAGCAACAGGCTGAAGTGCAAAAGCGGACGTAAACGATAAGGAGGCACTGCGGACATGTAGGGAAGCTCTCGTAGTTTTTTGTTCACTTACCTGGAATGACCAGTGAGGCGAAAAAAAGGGACAGGCTTCACGCACTATTTTTTGCAGAAAGATTTTTGCGAGGCACCAGCGTCACCCAATAACGGGTACGCATAAGCACATCAACCTGCAGGCTGGCGGCCAGCAGCGAAAGGACACGGTCTGTATCGTCGAGCCGGAAACTGCCTGTGACGCGCAAGGCTTCAAGTCCGGGCTCCCAACGCAACAGCCCTGGCCGGTAACGACCAAGTTCGCGCAGGAAACTGCCCAACGGCTGGTTCTGAGCGGTCAGCACGCCGTCGCGCCAGCCCGGTAACAGGGCGTCGAACGCGCTGATCGGCCCTGCCCCGTGACGCTGAAGACTGATCTGCTGCTGCGCACGCAGATCCAGTTCAGCCCCTTGCCGCGGCTGCAGTCGCACGCTGCCGCTGACAACCGATACCCGGCAATCGTTGGCGTTGAGACGCACGCAGACTTCGCTTCGGCTGACGATGATCCTGCCGTACGGAACCTCAATGGTAAGCGGCGTGTTGCCGGACACCTTGAGCGCCATCTCGCCGCGAACCAGCGTTACCTGCCGGGTATTCAGATCGACGTTCACAGCGCTGTCGGTGTTCAGTTGCAGAACGCTGCCGTCCGCCAACGCAAGACGCTTGTGTTCGCCGATAGAGGTTTGCAGGTCGGCGCGCCAGACATCAATCGGCAATTGCCGGCCCAGCAGCCAGACGGCCGGAACCAGCGTAGCCACTCCAAGCGCTCTTTTGAGGGCTGCGCGCCGTGCCCTGTCGGGACGATCAAGGGTGGCCATCGCAAGGTGAGACGGCAGGCCGAAAAAACGCTGGCGCAGCTGTTGTGCCTTTTGCCAGGCGCGTTCGTGACTGCTGGCACTGTCGCGCCAATGCTGAAGTTTGACGTGGTCCTCGTCGCTCGCACCGCCGGACTCCAGCAGCGCAAGCCATTGCGCCGCTGCGCGTGCGACCTCCCGGTCTTCGCTGGACAGCGACTGACGCATCACCAGTCCACCAGCAGACAATGTTCGTAGGCGTGTGCCATGTAGCGTTTGACGGTGCGCTCGGAGACCTGCAAACGTTCGGCAATTTCGCGATAACCCAGGCCTTCGAGCTGGCTCCACAGAAAGGCCCTGCGCACGACAGCGGACAGTCCGTCGAGCAACTCGTCCAGCGCCTGCAGAGTTTCCAGTAGCAGCCAGCGCTGTTCGGGAGATGGAGCGGCCTCTTCCGGCAACTGTGCCAAGGCTTCAAGATAAGCCTGTTCCAGGCTGCGACGGGTATAGAAGTTGCTCAACAGGCGCTTGCCGACGGTCAGCAGATAAGCACGAGGTTCCTGCATATCGGCGATCTGCTGTGAACTGGACAGCACGCGAAGAAACGTATCCTGGCTAAGGTCCGCAGCATCCCAGGCATTGCCCATGCGCCGTCTCAGCCAGCTTTCCAGCCAGCCATAGTGGTCGCGATACAGGGAATGTAGAGAATGGTCCGTTGACGTCGCTGCTTCGATCATGTCGAGAGGCCTTGCGCTATGGATGTGTCAAATGAGACTCATTCTAATTAGTGTTATATCCAGAGTCCACGCACTTTTTCGATAAGCCTCCCGTCGCAGCTGGGCCGAGAGGCCGTCAAAACCGCGCAACGGCACGGTTTGTAAAGGCTTGCTGGTGATCGAGCCTTGACAGAATGTTGTGACGCTGAGCCTGCCAGGGCACACAGTGCGACGCAACCGAGCCTTTTTTTGGCGCATCCCTGCTTGACCAACAGGGCCCTGTCACACCGATGTGCGACGGTATTGATGTCTGGCAAGCTTCCTTGCGCCTTCAGACGGTCTCGGCATCCCGGCTCTGCGGCCTGTCCGGTCCCTCCAAAAAAAATGAGCCTTCGTTTTTACGGCAGATAATTTCCTTTCGCTCTAAATCGTCATCTTTCGCAGGCACGCTAGTTCAACTAAATAAAAATATTAGTTTATGTGACTGCCAAGTCGTATTAACGTCTTAGAGACGTCAGTAGTTCTGAAATCATGGATGAGCAAGATGACCCCAACGCTACTTCCTCAAATCGGCAGGGCCATAGCCAGCATCGGCAGCGGCCATTTTTCAAGCATGTTTCACGAGTTGATCAACTCACAGTTGACCGTGGATGCGACCCACCTCTACTTGCTGCCCAGGCCTTGGCAAACACCGAAAGCGCCGGTGTCCACGGTGTTCAACGAAACCGTGACATCGCACCGGGCGGCCTCGCGCTTCACTGATTCCATTCAGTTGAATCCGGCCCAGGAATCGCCAAGTTACTGCTGCAAGATCACGGCGTTTCGCGGACGCCCGTCCAGTGATTTCTCGATGACCGAACGACGCCGCCTGGAGGACATCTCTCCGTTGCTGTTTTCGATTCTGGAAAAGCACGTAGACGCCCTGCAACTGGCCAACCTGGATGCCGAATCAAGGAAACCCGAAGGCCTTGAAGACCGTTTCCACGAACGACTGCGTGAAACCGGTCTGGTGCTTTCCGAACGCGAACTGCAAGTCTGCGTGGGACTGCTGACAGGCCAGACCGCCATGGAGCAGGCGGAGCGTCTGGCACTCAAGGTGAGCACGGTGAGCAGTTACCAGCGTCGTGCAGCGGTCAAGCTGGGCATCAGCGGACGTAACTCGCTGATGCGCTGGATGTACGCCTCGCCCAACGATATATCATCGGGCGACCGGGCCCGTACGCCGCTTTTCAGTCCCGCGCCAGCGCTTCGATAGGGTCAAGCCTCGCCGCGTTGCGGGCCGGTACGAAGCCAAACAGCACGCCGATCAGCGTCGAGCAGGCAAACGCGGTGACCACCGAAGCCATCGAGAAGACCATTTCCCACTGTTTGACGAACAGCGTGAACAGGTAACCGATGCCGTAAGACAGACCGATACCGATGACACCACCGATCAGGCAGACCATGACCGCCTCCACCAGAAACTGCTGGCGGATATCCGACTGTCGGGCACCCACAGCCATGCGAATCCCGATCTCCCGAGTTCGCTCGGTAACCGACACCAGCATGATGTTCATCACCCCGATACCGCCCACCACCAGCGAGATCACGGCGATCAACGACAGCAGCAACGTCAGGGAGCGGCTGGTTTTCTGCACCGTCTGCATGACGCTGTCCAGGTTGTTGGTGAAAAAATCCTTGGTGCCGTGACGCTGCAGCATCAGCGCCTTGATTTCCTCTTCCACGACCTTGCTGGGCATGCCGTCCTTGACCCGCACGCTGATGCTGTCCAGATGGCGCTGACCGAGCACGCGTCCGGCGGCGGTTTCGTAGGGCATCCAGATGTTGAGCGTATTGCCTGCAATGAACAGGTTCTTGTGATCACTGGTGACGCCTATCACTGTGCACGGCAGCTTGCCGATCAGGATGACCTTTCCTAATGGATCAACGCCCGGACCGAACAGACGCTGGGCAGTGTTGTGGTCCAGCACCACGACCTGCGCCTGGCGCCGGGCATCCTGATCGTCAAAAGTGATACCGGCTGCCAGTTGAATGTTGCGCACCTGGAAGTAGCGACTGCTGACGCCATTGAGTTGCGCATCGACGTCGATGTTGCGGTAGCGCACCAGCATGCTGCGCCCGACCACCGGGGTGGCGCTGTCGATGTAATACATCTGATTGAGCGCCGTGACGTCTGATGGCAGTAGCGTCTCGATGGACTTGGCCCGACTGTCGCCAAAGTTGCTGCCCGCGTAAATGTCGATGGTGTTGCTGCCAATCGACTGAATGTCCTTGAGCACGTAACGCTTGGCGCCTTCGCCGATGGCCGAGATGGAGACCACCGAGGTGATGCCGATGATGATCCCGAGCATCGTCAGCAGCGTGCGCATGCGGTGTGAAATCAGCGCGATCCAGGCCATGTTGAACGCTTCGCGAAACAGGCCGAAGCTGGCGATCATTCGGCGCCTGGCGGTAGCCGGTTGTTGCAGCGCAGGCTGGGGTTCAGCCACCGGCTGCACACGTGGCGCGGTGCGTGTGTCACTGATGATTTCACCGTCGCTGACTTCGATGACCCGCTCGGCATTGGCCGCGACCTTCGGGTCGTGGGTCACGAGGATGACGGTGTGCCCCATCGCGTGGAGCTCCAGCAGGGTGCGCATGACCTCCTTGCCGCTGGTGGTGTCCAGTGCGCCGGTCGGTTCGTCGGCGAGAATCACCTCGCCGCCGTTCATCAACGCCCGGGCAATACTGACCCGCTGCTGTTGCCCGCCCGACATCTGACTCGGGCGGTGCTCAAGATGCCCGCCCAGCCCGAGGCGCGTCAGCAGTTCTTGGGCACGCTGATGACGCCCGGCCTGGGAGGTGCCCGCGTAAACCGCCGGAATTTCCGTGTTACGCACGGCATCCAGATGCGGCAGCAGGTGGTAACGCTGGAAAATGAAGCCGAAGTGATCGCGCCGCAAGGCGGCCAGCGCATCGTCATCCAGGTCGCGGGTCTGCTGACCCGCGACTCGATAGATGCCGCTGCTGGCGTTATCGAGGCAACCGAGAATGTTCATCAGCGTGGACTTGCCCGAGCCGGAGGCACCGATGATTGCTACCAGTTCACCGGCGTGAATCGCCAGATTGATCTGCTTGAGGACCGTGACCTCGCGGTCTCCGGCCATGAAGCTGCGACTCACGTTCTCCAGTTGCAGCAAAGGTTGCTGCGATGCAATCGAGGCTTCGTGCAGGTCGGCGACTTCTACCTTCTGGTTCATGTCAGGCCCCTGCCACAACCGCTGTCGGGTCACCTATGACCACCTGATCACCTTCGACCAGCCCGTCCTTGATCTCTGCCTGCACGTTGTTGTTGATGCCGACCTGAACCTTGCGCTCCTGAGCGAAGCCCTTTGCATCCACCACCCGCACAAAGGAAGAGCCCTCGCTGGTCCGCGACCCCAGCGCGGCTACAGGCACGGTAATCGCGTTGCGCGCCGTGCCCAGAACGATGCGCACCTGAGCAGTCATGGCGATGCGCAGGCGTTGATCCTGATTGGGCACCTCGAACAACGCGTTGTAGAACACTGCCGAATTCTGCCGGGAAGCCGAGCTGCCGCTTTCGGTTTCCAGGTAATCCTGCGGCGCGGGCTCGGTACCGCGCAGTTTGGCGTAGTAGCGTTTGTCCTCACCCAGGATCGTGAAATAGACCTCCTGCCCCGGCGTGATATGGATGACGTCCGCTTCCGACACCTGAGCCTTGATGGTCATGGTGTCCAGATCGGCAAGTTTCAGCAGCACCGGCGCCAGTTGCTGAGCGATGACGGTCTGGCCCTCCTGCGTAACGATACCGACCACATCACCATCGATAGGCGCAATGATGCGTGTATAGCCCAGGTTGACCTTGGCGGTGTCGATCTGCACCTGAGCACTTTTGATTTCAGCGTCCAGCGCGCGCACGTTGGCCTGCTGCATCTCGTAATCGGACTCGGCGCTTTCGAAGTCCTGACGGGATACCGACTGATCGGTCTGTAATTCCTTGTAGCGGTCATAGAGGCGCTTGGCCTGTTTCATCTGAGCCTGCGCCGAGGCCCGCTGGGCCTTGAGTTTTTCCTCGTCCACCTCGGCCTGGCGCAACGTGTTGCGCAGCACCAGCGGATCGATCTCGGCCAGCCACTGGCCTTTCTTGACCTTGTCGCCCAGCTTGACCTTGAGCGACTTCAATTGCCCCGACACCTGAGCGCCGACATCCACCTGCTTGATGCCTTCCAGTACGCCCGTGGCGAGTACGGCGTTTTCGATGTCACCACGCTCGGCCTTTGCGGTGATATACGCGGGCGGTTTGGCCGGTGCCTCGACGGCATACAGCACAACGCCCGCTACCACTACCAGCGCAGTGATCAATCCCGTCTTGCGTAATTTCGACTTGTTCATAGAGGCCTGCTGATCCTTGAAGATCGTGCCCGCTCAACGGGCGACGACTGATTTACCGTTTTCCATGCGCAGCCCCGGAGCAGGCCAGATGCCTGCCACCGGGGTTTCATTCAGGGGTTCATGAGAGCGGTTCCCGGACACTGACGGGCTGCCTGTCGTACCACCATGCCGCCAGGCTGTAGACGTCGGGCGTCTTGAGGATGCTGAAATGATCGCCCGGACCGTTCCACAGCGTCAGTTGCGGCAATACCTGTTGCCAGCCCTGAGTCATGTCGTTCTGCTCGACACGATTGGCCGCTGCATCCAGAGCGGGATCGGTCAGCAGCACCAGACTCGCTGGCCCTGCATAGCCGATTTCCGGCCGGTACAGGGTGCGCAAGGCGCTGGAGAATGTGCGCACGATCCCGTTCAGCGCCTGAGGCGCAATCCGCGAGGACAGCAGACCGACGCGCACCATGGCTTCGCGAAGCTGCAGTGATTGAACCGCGTGGTCAGCGTCGGCAAAGGTCTGCGTATCAAGCTCGAGGTTCTTGCCGCTGGACAATTGCAGTGCATTGATCAGCCGCTGCACTGCCGCCGTGGCGGTGTACGGCTTGCTGCAGGTCGTCGTGTTGCCGGGCGCTTCGCTGTCGATCAGGGTCAGCGAAAGCACTTCGCGCCCCTGTGCCTGCAGCCTGCCTGCCATGGCATGCGCCACCCAGCCGCCAAACGAATGACCCACCAGATGCAACGGGCCGTGCGGGTACAGACCCTCGATTTCCCGCACATAGCTTATGGCGGCCGCTTCGACGCGGCTGTGAGGCACGTAACGGCCTTCCAGTCCGCGCGCCTGGAAGCCATAGATCGGCCAGTCAGGCCCCAGCGCTTCGGCCAGACCGATCAGGCTGGTGACACTGTCACCCGCGCCAGGCACGCAAAACAGTGGCGCCTGGGCATTCTGTCCGCTCTGTATGGCCAGCAACGATTTGTAGACCTGAGACGGCTGCACAGCAGCGGCCTGAGCGGCCAGTGCCTTGCCGAGCGCCTGCCCCAGCACCTGAACATGAGGTGCCTGCATCATGCTCATATGATCACCCGGCACGCTGACGCAATGCAGTTGCCCGGCAGGCACAACCTCGGCCCATCCGTGGCTGGAATCCTGCCCGCTGGCTGCATCGCCCGGTGCATTCTGTAACTGTTCGGCGCGGAACAGATGCACCGGCAGGTTCACGGGTTCGAGCCGGTAGTGAGCCAGCGCATGACCGTGGGCCAGCTCGCGCTCCAGGTAATGACGCAGTTGCAGATCGCTTGCCTGTGCCAGGTCCGGATACAGCAATTGTTCATCCCGGCACAGTTGCAACAGCGATTCGAATGCCGGCATGTCGGCCTGTTCCTGCAGAGTCACCAGGCGCATCAGCGGGGTGATGCCCGCCTTGCCCTGCGCCTGCCAGTACGCTGCGCAATGCGCCAGCAACTCACGCTCAAGCAGGTTTGGCCCCTCCCACCGCGCCTTGCCCTGATCGGTCAGGCGCGGCACATAGCTGTCCAGCAGACCGATGAAGGAAACCGTTTCATCCATGCCCAGCAGTTGCGTGGCCACTTCATAAGCCAATACACCGCCGAACGACCAGCCCGCCAGACGATAAGGCCCGTGCGGTTGCACACTGCAAATTCGCTCAATCAACCCTGCTGCCAGCCCTTCCAGCGTATTGAGTTGCGGTTGTCCCAGGCCAATACCGGGCAGACCGTAAATCGGGAAATCGCCTTCAAGATGCTGGCCCAGCACCGGGAAGTAGGCGTCCAGACCGGTGAAATCATGGATCAGGAACAGCGGCGCGCTATTGCTGCCCTCTCGCACCGTGATCACCTCGGGCATTTCAGCGATGCCGTCAGGTCGTTGCTCGAGCAACCCGGCCAGTGCTGCGACGCTTGGGTGCTGGAACAGCTCGGCCAGACTCAGCGACAGGCCGGATTTCTGGATCAGGCTGACCAGACGAATTGCCAGCAACGAATGACCGCCCAGCTCGAAGAAGCTGTCGTGACGGCCGATCCGCTCGACCTCCAGCACCTGGGCCCATAGCTCGGCCAGGCGCTGTTCCATCGGTGTCTCGGGTGCCTGATAGACGGCTGTTGCAAGCGCATCCAGACTCGGCACCGGCAGTGCCTTGCGGTCCACCTTGCCGTTCTGGGTCAGCGGCAGTGCATCCAGCGCTACATAAGCGGCAGGCACCATGTACTCAGGCAGAAGGCCCGTAAGATGCGAACGCAACGTGCTTGCGTCGAGCGGCGCAGCAAGGCAGGTGTAATAAGCCACCAGGCGCAATCCGCCCTCTTCCAGCTGCCGCGCCACCACTACGGCTTCGCCAATGCCCGGATACGATGCCAGTTGCTGCTCGATCTCGCCCAGTTCGATACGTACCCCACGAATCTTCACTTGGTCGTCATTGCGCCCCAGATACTCCAGCGTGCCATCGGCCAGCCAGCGAACCAGGTCGCCGGAGCGATACATCCGCGCATTCGGCTGCTCGCTGAAGGGGTCATCGAGGAAACGTTCGGCGGTCATCTCCGGACGGTTCAGATACCCCCGGGCCACACCGTCTCCGCCGATGTACAACTCGCCGGGCACGCCCAACGGGACCGGCTGGCAACGTGCATCCAGCACGTAAAGGCGTGCGTGGGACAACGGTCTGCCGATGTGCAGCACACCGCCGGGAGACATCTCGCCGGAGCTGGCCACGACCGTGGTCTCGGTCGGGCCATAGTTGTTGATCACCGCAAAACCGGGGTCGCGAGGGAACTGACGCAGTCGGTCGCCGCCGATCAACAGCGTGCGCAGCGTCGGATGACGCAGCTCGCGGCTGAACGCGTACTCGGCGACCGGCGTCGGCAGGAAGGCAACCTGCAGCGGCTGGGCCATCCACCAGTCGAGCAATGCGTCCAGTTGCTCGTTGCCGATAGCCGCAGGCGGTACATGCAAGGTTGCCCCGGCACACAGCGCTGGCCAGACTTCCCAGGCCATGGCATCGAAGCCGAAGCCGGCGACACTGGCGGTATGGCTGCCGACGTGCAGATCGAAGGCCTGACAATGCCAGTCCACCAGATTATTGAGGGTCCGGTGCTCGACCATCACGCCTTTGGGCAAACCGGTGGAGCCCGACGTATAGATCACGTACGCCAGACGGTTGATGGTCAGGTGCACAACCTGCGGATTGTCCGCACGCATTGGCCACTCGACGCGGTCCATTGCCACAACGGGCACGTTCAGGTCAACAAGCCGCTCCAGCAGATCGACTTGAGTCAGCACCACTACCGGCGCGCTGTCTTGCAGCAGGTAGCCCACGCGCTCGTCCGGGTGACCCGGATCGACCGGCACATAACCGGCACCGGCCTTGAGCACAGCCAGCAGCCCGATCAGTGTGTCCAGCCCGCGGCACGCCATCACCGCCACGCGGTCGTCAGGACGCACACCCAGCCCGATCAAATGATGCGCGAGGGCGTTGGCGCGACGGTTCAATTCGCCGTAGCTCAGACGCTGGTCGCCCACTTGCGCCGCTACGGCATCAGGTACCAAGGTTGCCCGGTTCTCGATGCGTTGATGAATGGTGAACGCGCTGTCAGGCTCGGTGCGCCGCACATTAAAGCCGTTCAACAACTCGGCGCGCTCGGCAGCGGGCAACAAATCCAGCGTGTCGAGGCCCATGCGTGGCGCCTGCACCAAGGTCTGAACCAGTGCTTCTACGGCACAGACCATGTAGGCACAGACACGTCGCGCATCAATGCCTGCCGAGGTGAGCGCGGTCAGGTCGAAGCCTTCGCCCAGATCGTCGACACTCAGGGTCAGCGGGTAATTGCTGCGCTCATCGGCCTCAAGCAGCTCGATACCCTGCCAGGCTTCGCTGGTCGGGGCATCGGCCGTTCCAGGCGCCGCGCTGTGACGGTAATTGAGTAATGCGCTGAACAGCGGCGCACCGGCCGGCAGCGCGCTGCAGCGTTGCGCGAGTGCCAGCGGCGCGTGTTCATGCGCCAACAGACCGCTCAGGCGGCGGTGGGCCTGAAGCACGGCCTCCTGCGCCGACTGGCCCGCGAGATCAATACGCAGCGGCAAGGTATTGATGAACACTCCCAGCGTGCGCTCCACGCCTTCTCCGCCTTGCAGCCGGCCAAGCAGAACGGTGCCGAACACGACCTTTTCACGACCGGACAACTGTCCCAGCACCTGCGCCCAGGCCAGGTGCATCAGACTGGCAGCACTGACGCCGAGCACACGCGCCTGATCTCGCACCTTGCGACTCAAGTCAGCCGTCAGTGGCTGCCTGGCTTCACCCGGCACGTCAGCGCCCGGTAACCAACCCTGGCCGTAAGGCAGGGTCGGCTCGTCCAGATCACCCAGTTGCTCGCGGAAGAACAACTCGTGCCCTTGATCGCCCTGCCCCTGCAACGTCTGGGCAATGTAATTGCGATACGGCACCGGCGCAGGCAACTGCGCTTCCTGATCGAGCAGCATCGCCTGCAGTTCGTGGCTCAGCAGCTCCAGCGCCATGTGATCCATGATCAGGTGGTGGAACAGCAACACCGCCACAATCCGTCCGTTGGCCGGATCATCCGCGTGTATCAGACGCAGCAGCGGCGCCTGCTCAAGCCCAAGAGGCTCTGCCTCGACGAGGTCATCCAGTGCCACTTCGATCACCGGCAGCGTGGCCTGGCGCCAGACCACCTGCACGGGTGTTTCCAGCCCTTCCCAACACAGTGAAGTGCGCAGCACGTCGTTGCGGGCGATCACCCGCTGCAAGGCTGTGCAGAATGCGTTCAGGCGCGCACGGTCACTGAAGGCAAAACGGGCCTGCAACTGATAGGGATCGTCGCCACCTGCGGACAAGTGGTGATAGAAGATGCCGGCCTGCAGCGGCCCCAGTGGATAGATGTCCTGCACGTTGGCCGCGCCACCCGGAACGCTGGCGACAATCAGATCGATGTCGGCCTGTTCCAGTGCCACCAGCGGCAGCATGTCCGGCGTGATGCGCGGGCAACCCGGTTCGATCGGATTGGCGGGCACCTGCGTTTGCTCGCTGTTGCCAATCGCAGCCGCCAATGCGGCCAGCGTCGGCTGCGCGAACAGGGTGCGAATATCGGCATCAAGCCCCTGACGACGCATCTGCGCGATCAGGTTCACGGCCAGCAGCGAGTGTCCGCCCAGTTCGAAGAAGTGGTCATGACGCCCCACCCGCTCGACGTGCAGCAATGAACTCCAGATCTCGGCCACGGCTGTTTCCACCGCCCCCTGGGGTGCTTCGTAATCCCGACCCGGCAGCGCGTCGCGATCCGGTACTGGCAAAGCGCGACGGTCAACCTTGCCGTTGGCCGTCAGTGGCCAGGCGTCCAGACGCACAAAGGCGCTGGGCACCATGTAGCCCGGCAACACCGCCAGCAAGGCAGCCCGCAATTCGGACACCGGGGTCGACAGCGAGCCATCGCGCTCAATGAAATACGCTGCGAGCCTTGGCTGACCGGGTTCATCTTCACGAGCGATGACCAACGCCTCTTCGATGCCCGGCAACTGGCTCAACTGCGCTTCGATCTCGCCCAGCTCGATACGCACGCCACGGATTTTCACTTGGTCGTCATTGCGCCCCAGGTACTCCAGCGTGCCGTCAGCGTTCCAGCGCGCCAGGTCGCCGGTGCGGTACATGCGCGCTTCGGAATTGCTCTGGAACGGATCACGCAGGAAACGCTCGGCCGTCAGGTCCGGGCGATTCAGGTAGCCCCGCGCCACGCTGTCACCGGCCACATACAGCTCGCCCGCCACGCCCAGCGGCACCAGTTGCTGGCGCTCGTCGAGCAGGTACACGCGGGTGTTGGCGATGGGTTTGCCAATGTCGAGGCTGCCGTCGGGCAGCAGACGTCCCGACGTCGCGACCACTGTGGCCTCGGTCGGGCCGTAGTTGTTGATCACGGCAAAGCCCGGATCGCGGTGAAACTGGCGCAGACGGTCGCCGCCGATCAGCAGCGTGTTCAAGGTCGGATGACGCAGGTCACGGCTGAAGGCGTATTCGGCGACCGGCGTCGGCAGGAACGCCACCTGCAGCGGCTGGGCGATCCACCAGTCGAGCAAGGCATCGAGCTGCTCGTTGCCCACCTCCGCAGGCGGCAGGTGCAGGGTCGCCCCGGAGCACAGCGCGGGCCAGACTTCCCAGGCCATGGCGTCGAAACCGAAACCGGCGACGCTGGCGGTATGACTGCCCGCCCGCAGGTCGAAGGTTTGGCAATGCCAGTCGATGAGGTTGTTCAGCGTGCGGTGCTCGACCATCACGCCTTTGGGCTGGCCGGTGGAGCCCGAGGTGTAGATCACATAGGCCAGGTGCGCGCAAGTCAGCCCTGCCACCTGCGGATTGTCCAGACGTTCCGGCCAGCTCGGCTGATCGAAGGCAATGACCGTCGCAGCCAGTTTCGGCACGCGACTGAGCAATGCCTGCTGGGTCAGCACCACGTTCGGCGCGCTGTCGGTCAGCAGGTAGGCCACGCGTTCGTCCGGGTGTGACGGATCCATCGGCACATAGCCAGCGCCCGACTTGAGCACCGCGAGCATGGCCACCAGCGTATCGAGGCCGCGACGGGCCATGACGGCCACGCGGTCGTCGGCGCGTACGCCAAGGCTGATCAGGTGATGGGCCAGCGCGTTGGCACGCAGGTTCAGTTCGCCGTAAGTCAGGCGACGCTCGCCGACCTGTGCCGCCACGCTCTCGGGCGTGCTGGCTGCACGGGCTTCGATAATCGCGTGCACGGTCTGCTCGTCGTCAACCGCAACAGCCGTTGCGTTGAGCGTTTCCAGCAGGTAATGCCGTTCCTGTTCGCCGACCAGCGCGATGCGGTCAAGCTGCGTCTGCTCATGCGTTGCCAGCGTTTCAAGAATCTGCACGAAGTAGTTCAGGTACCGCTTCGCCGTCGCTTCGTCGAACAGTGCCGTAGCGTAGTCCAGCGACCCGATCAGGGTTTCGCCCCGCTCGCTCAGGTTCAGCGACAGGTCGAACTTGGACACCTGACTGACCTGTTCAACCGCAGCCACCACCAGACCCCCAAGCGGTACGGCGGCGTGTTCACCCGGCATCCAGTTCAGTGTGGTCTGGAACAACGGGGCATGGGCCAGGCTGCGTGTCGGGCGAACCACTTCCACGACCTGCTCGAATGGCAGGTCCTGATGGTCCTGTGCCTCCAGCACGCGCACTTTGACCTGCGCCAGCAGCGCTTCACCGCTCGGGCTGCCCGAGGTGTCGATACGCACGGCCAGGGTGTTGACGAACAGGCCGACCAGGTCTTCCAGTTCAGTACGACCGCGTCCCGCCACCGGGCTGCCGATCACCACTTCGGCCTGACCGGATAGACGCGTGAGCGTCGTGGCCCAGGCGGCCATCAGTGCCATGTACAGCGTGACACCCTGGCGTTGCGCCAGTTTGCGCAGATCTGTCGTCAGCCTCGCCTCCAGTTGCAACGCCAGGCTTGCGCCTGCGAAATCCTGTTGTGCAGGACGCGGACGGTCAGTCGGCAAGGTGAGCAGTGTCGGCGCGCCTTCCAGCGTCTGACGCCAGTAGGCAGCCTGGTGTTGCAGGCGCTCGCCCGTCAGCCAGCGACGTTGCCACACGGCGTAATCGGCGTACTGGATCGCCAGCGGCGGCAGCGGGTCGGGCTGACCCTGGCAGTACGCCGGGTACAGCGCGAGCAATTCCTGTGTCAGCACACCCATCGACCAGCCGTCGGCGACGATGTGGTGCACGGTCAGCAGCAGCACATGACGCTCGTCGGCGACCTGCAGCAGATGAGCGCGGATCAGCGGCCCATTGGCCAGATCGAACGGTGCGACTGCCTCGGCGCGGACACACTCGTCCAGATTGCGGGGAGCGTGGCGAATGTCCTCGACGATCAGCATGGCATCGGCAGACGTGGGCACGAACAGCACTTGTGCACTGTAGCCGCTGGCCACGAACCGGCTGCGCAAGGTTTCGTGGCGCTCGACGATACGTGCCAGGGCTCGCGTCAGTGCTGTCATATCGAGCGCGCCTTCGAGGCTCAGGGCCATCGGGATGTTATAGGCCTCGTTGCCGCCGTCCATCTGTGCCAGAAACCAAAGCCGTTGTTGGGCGAACGACAACGGCATCGGCTGGTCGCGCTTAACCGGCAGAATCGAAGGCAATTCGCTGCGGGCCACACCACACAGCGCCGCAGCCACCGCAGCCAGTTCACCGAGAGCAAACAACTCGCCCAATGGCAACTCCACGCCCAGTTGCTGGCGAACCTGAGACACCATGCGCATCGCCAGCAGCGAATGCCCGCCCAAATCGAAGAAATGGTCGTGACGGCCGACTCGTTCGACCTGCAGCACCTCGGCCCAGATCTCGGCCAGTGCCACTTCGAACTCACCTTCAGGCGCTTCGTAGTTAAGGCCGAACAACGCCGAACGCTCCGGTTTGGGCAGCGCACGGCGGTCCAGCTTGCCGTTCGCTGTCAAGGGCAGCGTCTTGAGCTCGATAAAGGCTGTCGGCACCATGTAGTCCGGCAGACGAGCCTGCAAATGCGCGCGCATCTGTTCCGGTGCAAGCAGCGTGTCTTCTTCATGACTGGTGTAATAGGCCACGAGCCGCACGTTGCCGGGCTCGTCTTCGCGGGCCAGCACTACGGTTTCGCCAATGCCCGGCAACTGGTGCAGGCAACTGACGATTTCACCCAGCTCAATGCGGAAGCCACGGATCTTGACCTGATCGTCGTTGCGTCCCAGGCATTCCAGCTGACCGTCTTCCATCCAGCGACCAAGGTCGCCGGTGCGGTACATCATGGCGCCCTGCTCATCGCTGAACGGGTCGACGAGGAATTTCTCGACGCTGAGGTCCGGGCGGTTCAGGTAGCCCAGCGCAACGCCATCGCCACCGATGTACAGCTCGCCCGTCACGCCCTTCGGTGCCAGGCGCTGATGGGTATCCAGCACATAGATGCTGGTATTGCCAATCGGACGGCCAATCGGCACGCTCTCGTCGCCCTCGGACACGGCGCGCACTTCACAGGTCGTCGCGAAGGTGGTGGTCTCGGTCGGGCCGTAAACGTTGAACAGGCGCAGCCCCTGCGCCCCGCCCAACAGCGCCCGATAACTGGCCGGGTCTGCGCGTTCACCGCCCGAAAGCAGCAGCCTGAGGCCTTGCAGGGCTTCCGGGATCTGCTGCACGTATTGGTTGAACAGCGCGGTAGTGATGAACAGCACGCTGATTCGAGCATCGCTCAGCAAGGCGCTGAAGCGAACCGGATCGACCAGTGTTTCGTGGTCGACCACACACAGCTGCCCGCCATTGAGCAAGGCGCCCCACACTTCCATGGTGCTGGCATCGAACGCCGGGTTTGACGCAAAAGCGACGCGGTCATGTTCATTGAAATCGGCATAGCCATTGTTCAGCACCAGACGAGCGATACCGCGATGCGGCACACGCACCCCTTTGGGCGCACCAGTGGAGCCGGAGGTGTACATGACGTAGGCCGCCGTGTCCGAACCGTGCGCCAATTCCGGGTCGTGGTCCGGCTGGCCGTTCAGGTTCAGGCTGTCCAGATCGATACGGCGCGTCGTCGCGTTGATGGCCGTAGCGCTGCGGGTCAGTACGCAGACGGCCTGGCAATCATCCAGCATGTAACTCTGGCGTTCTGCCGGTGCATTGACATCCAGCGGAACGAAGGTCGCGGCGCATTTGCTCACGGCCAGCTGAGCGATCAGCAGTTCCACTGAGCGCGGAAGCACGATTGCCACATGGTCGTTGGGGGCGATGCCCTGTTCGATCAGGTAATGAGCGAGGCGGTTGGCCTGCGCGTTCAGTTCACCGTAGGTCATCGAGCGCCGGCCATGCTCGGCGGCCACACGATCCGGATGTCGGGCGGCACGTTGCTCGAACAGACCGTGTACAGACTGCTCACGTGGGTATTCACGACGGGTGTCATTGAACGCGCTCAGCAGTTCCTGACGCTCGGCGGCAGGCAAAATGGCCAACTGCGTCATGTCCGTGTCCGGCTGCTGTTCCAGCGCCAGAATCAGATGGGTCAGCGCTTCGTGCAGGTAATTGCAGATTCGTTGCGGCTCGATGCCCGACGTTGCCTGTGCCGTGAAACTGAAACCTTCGCCCAGATCATCGACGCTCAGGGTCAGCGGGTAGTTGCTGCGTTCCTCGGCGTTCAGTACCTCGATGCCTTGCCACGCTCGCACGGTTTCGTCATCAACGGCCTTGTGTGCCGCGCTGTGACGGTAATTGAGCAGCGTGTTGAACAGCGGAGCGCCCGCAGGCAGTGCGCTGCAACGCTGAGCCAGCGCCAGTTGCGCATGCTCGTGGGTCAGCAGACCGGTCAACCTGCGGTGAGTGTCGAGTACCGCATTGCGCACAGACTGGCTGCCCAGTTCGATGCGCAGCGGCAAGGTGTTGATGAACACACCCAGCGCACGTTCCACACCCTCGGTGCCCTGCAGACGACCCAGCAGCACCGTGCCGAAGACCACGCTTTCTCGTCCCGACAGGTGCCCCAGTACCTGAGCCCAGGCCAGGTGCATCAGACTCGCGGCACTGACGCCCAGCAGACGCGACTGATCGCGCACCCTGTGGCACAGCGCATCGTCCAGCAGCAGACGCGCCTCGTGGGGAGCATCGTCCTGCGAGGCGAACGTCAGGCCATACGGCAACGTCGGTTCCTCAATGTCACCCAACTGTTCGCGGAAGAACGCTTCATGAGCGGCATCGTCCGGGCCTTGCAGCACCTGAGCGATGTAATTGCGGTACGGAACAGGCTCGGCCAGTTGCGCAGGCTCACCCAGCAGGATGCTTTGCAGCTCCTGGCCCAGTACATCGAGTGCCACGTGGTCCATGACCACGTGATGGAAACGCAGCGCCGCAGCGATCAGTCCGGTGGCCGGATCATGGGCATATACCAGGTGCAGCAGCGGTGCCTGGGTCAGGTCCATGCGTGGCGCGTCGTCCAGCGTCTGCAGGTCAACCGCATCCACACGCAGCAGCGCCTTGCGCCACACGACCTGCACCGGGGCTTGCAAGCCTTCCCAGAAGAGCGCCGTGCGCAGTATGTCGTGACGCTCGATCACCTGTTGCAACGCACCGCAGAACGCGTCCAGACGTGTCGCGTCAACGAAGGTGAATCGAGGTTGCAGCAGGTACGGGTCGCTGTCGCCAGCGGCCAGGTGGTGATAAAGAATACCGGCCTGCAACGGCCCGACCGGGTAAATGTCCTGCACATTGGCTGCACCGCCAGGTACATGGGCGACGATGCGGTCGATGGCTTCCTGATCAACCTGCACCAGCGGCAGCAGGTCCGGTGTGATGTAACGGCAGTCTGCATCGATCCGGTTTGCCGGGATCTGCACCGCGTTGTCGGTGCCGACCGCACTGGCCAGCGCAGCCAGCGTCGGCTGGGCGAACAGCACGCGGATGTCAGCGCTCATGCCCAGCTTGCGCATGCGTGCAATCAGCGTGACGGCGAGCAGCGAATGGCCGCCCAGTTCGAAGAAATGATCCTGACGCCCTACGCGGGCGACATTCAGCAGCTCGGCCCAGAGTTCGGCGATACGGGCTTCGGTTTCGCACAATGGCGCCTCGTAGTGACGGCTCAGCACTGCGCTTGCGTCCGGCTCTGGCAGCGCGGTACGGTCCAGCTTGCCGTTGAGGCTCAGAGGCAAGGCGGCCAGCGCGACATAGGCCGTCGGCACCATGTAATCCGGCAGTTGCGCCAATACATGGGCACGCAAGGCATCGATGCCGGGCGCCGAATGACCTTCCCGGCAACTGAACCAGGCCACCAGGCGCTCGCCGTGCAGCAGCACGGCCACTTCACGCAACGCCGGATGGGCGCTGAGGCGTGCTTCGATCTCGCCCAGTTCGATGCGCAGGCCATGCAGCTTGACCTGGAAATCATTGCGGCCGAGAAACTCTAGTTGACCGTCTGCCCGATGGCGTACCAGATCGCCGCTGCGATACAGGCGATCCCCGGGTACGAACGGGCTGTCGATGAAGCGTTGTGCCTGCATGTCAGGCAGATTCAGGTAACCGCGGGTGACACCCGCACCGCCGATGTGCAACTGACCCACCACGCCCTGAGGCACTGGCTGGTCATAGTCATCCAGCACATACAGCCGGGTATTGCTGATTGCGCGACCGATCGGCAACGCCGATTCCGGAACCGGTTCATCGGGTTCCAGAGTCCATACGCTGCAGTCCACCGTCGCTTCGGTCGGGCCATAGACGTTGTGCAGACGGACCTGCGGCAGGCGCAGGCGGACCTGTGCCGCCATGGCAGCGGTCAATTCGCCACCGCCGCAGACAATGTCGGTCAGGCTGACGCAACGGGCGCTTTCGTCGAGATCTACGAACTGTTGCAGCAGCGCGGGCACGAACTGCACCACGCTGACCTGACGGTCCTGAATTTCCTGGACAAGATACGCCGGGTCACGTTGACCATCAGGGCGCGCCAACACCAGACGCAGACCTGCACACAGGGGCCAGAACAGCTCCCACACCGATGCATCGAAACTCACCGGTGTCTTGTGCAGCAGCGCGCCGTTCGCCGCTGGCGGACACAGTTGCGAACTCCACTGCACCAGATTGCACAGGCCGCGATGTTCAACCATCACCCCCTTGGGTGCGCCGGTAGAGCCCGAGGTGTAGATCACATAGGCCAGATGGCCTGCGCCCAATCCCGACACCATCGGGTTTTCGGGCGATTGCACGTTCCAGGTGCAGTTGTCCAGGTTGACCTGCGGCAGTGGGCGATCGGCAAAACGCGCCTGCGTCGTGCCATCGACCAGCAGGGCCAAGGCTTCGCTGTCGCCGAGCATGTAGGCCAGACGATCCATCGGATAGCCCGGGTCCAGCGGCACATAGGCACCGCCAGCCTTGAGCACGGCCAGCAGGCCGATCACCAGTTGCGGACCACGCTGCAGGCACACCGCGACGCGGCTTTCTGTCTGCACGCCCTGCCCGATCAAATGATGAGCCAGACGATTCGCCGCTTCGTTGAGCTGGCGATAACTCAGGCAGACTCCGGCAGATTCCAGCGCGACGGCATCCGGGGTTCGGGCAACCTGCGCTTCGAACAGCGTCTGCAAGGGTTGATCGAGTTGGAAATTCTGTTCGCTGGCATTGAACTCCACCAACAGACGACGGCGCTCCTGAGGCCCCAGCAATCCTGCTCTGGCGGGCACGGCGTGCGCATTGCCGACCATGGTCCACAGCAACTGCTCCAGGTAACCCACGTAACGGGCAACAGTCGATTCGTCGAACAGTGCGGTGGCGTAATCCACCACACCGGCAAACCCCTCGTTGGTTTCACTCATGCTCAAGGTCAGGTCGAACTTGGCGAAGGTCGGCTGATCGGACAGCGGTTGCAGGTGCAGGTCACCCAGTTGCAGTCCAAGCCCCTGACTTCCGTCCCAGGCCAGCGAGGCCTGGAACAGCGGGCTGTGGGCCAGACTGCGTGGCGGCCGCAGACGTTCCACCACCTGCTCGAACGGCAGATCCTGATGTTCCTGAGCCTGGATCACCTGAGACTTGATGCGCGCCAGCAGCGTGCTGACGTCGGGCTCACCGGACGTGTCGATGCGCACCGCGAGGGTATTGACGAACAGGCCGATCAGCTCCTCGACTTCACTGCGCCGACGATTGGCCACCGGCATGCCGATCACCACCTCGGACTGCCCTGACAAGCGAGCCAGCAATACGGCCCAGGCACCCATGAACAGCATGAACGGTGTCACGGCATGAAGCTGGCAGAAGGTTTTCAAGTCATCGCACAGGCGTGGATCAAGATGCACCGCAACGCTGGCTCCCGAATAGTCCTGACGCGCCGGGCGCGGTCGGTCGGTGGGCAGGGTCAGCAACGCAGGGGCGCCGCTCAGTGCCTGATGCCAATAATCACTCTGCTGACTCATGCGCTCGCCGTCCAGCCAGTCGCGCTGCCACAGCGTGTAATCGGCGTACTGCAAGGCCAGTGGTGGCAGCGGATCGTCCAGTCCTTGGCTGAAGGCCCGGTAAAGCGTGGTGAGTTCACGGGTAAAGACGCCCAGCGACCAGCCATCGGCGACGATGTGATGCAGGGTCAGCAGCAGCACGTGCCGGTCTTCGGCCAGGCACAGCAGACGTCCACGAATCGGCAGGTCGTCGAGCAGATCGAACGGCTGTGCGGCTTCTTCGCGAACCACACGCTGCAGCGCCTGCTCGTCCTGACCGCGCAGGTCCTGCCAGAGCAGATCCGGAACGACCGACGCGGGTGCAGCCTGTACACGAGCTTCGCCTTCCTGCTGGATGAAGCGACTGCGCAGACTGTCGTGGCGCACGACGATGCGCTCAAGGGCGCGTTTTAGCGCACGAGTATCCAGTTGACCGGTCAATTGCAGACCCAGCGGAATGTTGTAAGCGCTGTTGGCGTCTTCCATTTGCGCCAGGAACCACAACCGTTGCTGGGCAAAGGACAGCGGCACCGGCCCGTCATGACGGGTGACCTGGATGGCAGGCAGCTCGCTGCGTCCGGTGCTGCCCAGGCAGCGCGCGACGGCCGCCAGCGCGCTATCGGCAAACAGATCACCCAGCGCCAGCTCCAGCGACAGGCGCTGGCGTACCTGAGACACCATGCGCATGGCCAGCAGTGAATGGCCACCCAGTTCGAAGAATCGATCGTGACGCCCTACCCGCTCGACCTGCAGCAACTCGCTCCAGATTACCGCCAGGGCGATTTCCAGCTCGCCTTGCGGCGCCTGGTATTCGCCAGTGTTCAGTGCGTCGCGATCCGGTACTGGCAAGGCACGACGGTCGACCTTGCCGTTGGCCGTCAGTGGCCAGGCGTCCAGGCGGACCAGTGCGCCGGGCACCATGTAACCCGGCAGCACCGCCAGCAAGGCCGTGCGCAGTTCGCCCACGTTCAAGGTGGTGACATCTGTCCGTTCGGTGAAATACCCCACCAGCCTTGGCTGACCCGGTTCATCTTCACGAGCGACGACCAACGCTTCTTCGATGCCCGGCAACTGGCTCAATTGAGCCTCGATCTCGCCCAGCTCGATACGTACGCCACGGATCTTCACCTGATCGTCGTTGCGCCCCAGGTATTCCAGCGTGCCATCGGCGTTCCAGCGGGCCAGGTCGCCGGTGCGGTACATGCGCGCTTCGCAGTTGCTCTGGAACGGATCACGCAGGAAGCGCTCGGCCGTCAGGTCCGGGCGATTCAGGTAGCCCCGCGCCACGCTGTCACCGGCCACATACAGCTCGCCCGCCACGCCCAGCGGCACCAGTTGCTGGCGCTCGTCGAGCAGGTACACGCGGGTGTTGGCGATGGGTTTGCCGATGTCGAGGCTGCTGTCGGGCAGCAGACGTCCCGACGTCGCGACCACTGTGGCCTCGGTCGGGCCGTAGTTATTGATCACGGCAAAGCCCGGATCGCGGTGAAACTGGCGCAGACGGTCGCCGCCGATCAGCAGCGTGCTCAAGGTCGGATGACGCAGGTCACGGCTGAAGGCGTATTCGGCGACCGGTGTCGGCAGGAACGCCACCTGCAGCGGCTGGGCGATCCACCAGTCGAGCAAGGCATCGAGCTGCTCGTTGCCCACCTCCGCAGGCGGCAGGTGCAGGGTCGCCCCGGCGCACAGCGCGGGCCAGACTTCCCAGGCCATGGCGTCGAAACCGAAACCGGCGACGCTGGCGGTATGACTGCCCGCCCGCAGGTCGAAGGTTTGGCAATGCCAGTCGATGAGGTTGTTCAGCGTGCGGTGCTCGACCATCACGCCTTTGGGCTGGCCGGTGGAGCCCGAGGTGTAGATCACATAGGCCAGGTGCGCGCAAGTCAGCCCTGCCACCTGCGGATTGTCCAGACGTTCCGGCCAGCTCGGCTGATCGAAGGCAATGACCGTCGCAGCCAGTTTCGGCACGCGACAGAGCAATGCCTGCTGGGTCAGCACCACGTTCGGCGCGCTGTCGGTCAGCAGGTAGGCCACGCGTTCGTCCGGGTGTGACGGGTCCACCGGCACATAGCCAGCGCCTGACTTGAGCACCGCGAGCATGGCCACCAGCGTATCGAGGCCGCGACGGGCCATGACGGCCACGCGGTCGTCGGCGCGCACGCCAAGGCTGATCAGGTGATGGGCCAGCGCGTTGGCACGCAGGTTCAGTTCGCCATAGCTCAACGATTGCTCGCCGACCTGTGCGGCAATGGATTCAGGCGCGTGTTGCTCGATACGTTGGTGCAGCGTCAGGCTGCCAGCGAAATCGGACGGCTGTGGATTGAAGCGCTGCAGCAGGTGCGTGCGCTCTTCGAGCGGCAACATGTCGAGCTGCTCGGCCGAGGTCTGTGGCGATTGATCCAGCGCCTCCAGCAGATGCTCCATCACACGTTGCAGATACGCGCAGATACGCTGCGGATCAATCTGCGGGGACGTTTGCGCCGTCAGGCTGAACGCTTCACCCAGGTCATCGACGCTGACCACCAGCGGATAGTTGCTGCGTTCCTGCGCATGCAGCACCTGAATACCCTGCCAGGTCTCACTGCCCGCCTCGGCAGGCGCGCTATGGCGATAGTTGAGCAAGGCGTTGAACAGAGGCGTCGGCGCAGCGACGCCGCTGCAACGCTGGGCCAGCGCCAGGGGCGCGTGTTCGTGGCGCATCAGCGTGGTCAGGCGCTGATGGGTGGTGCGAATCGCGGTACGCAGGTCCTGGTCGCCCAGATCCAGGCGCAGCGGCAAGGTATTGATGAAAATACCCAGTGCCCGTTCGGTGGCCTCGGCCCCCAACAGGCGGCCCATGAGTACGGTGCCGAAGACCACGCGCTGACGGCCGGTCAGGCCAGCCAGCACACGCGCCCAACCCAGGTGGAACAGGCTGGCGACACTGACGCCCAGCGTGCGTGCCTGATTGCGCAGGCGCTGACACAGCAATGGGTCCAGTGCCAGCGTGAATTCACCGATGTCGCCGCCCTCTCCACTGAGGTCCTGCAGGTCGTAAGCCAGTGTCGGCTCATCAAGATCGGCCAGCATGTCGCGGAAGAACGCCTCATGCTCGGCTTCGCTGACGCCCAGCAACGCCTGGGCCACATAGTTGCGGAACGGCACCGGGGTGCCCAGCGCCTCGGCCTGTCCGGACAGGCAGGCTTGAATCTCGTGACGCACCACTTCCAGTGCGCTGTGGTCCATGGCGATGTGGTGAAACACCAGGGTTGCCTTGACGCCATCGTCGGTGTTCTGGTTGCAGATCAGGCGGATCAACGGCGCCTGCCCGAGGTCCAGCAGGATGCCTGCAGTGCTCGGCAAGGTATCGACGACCAGTTCCGCATGACGCCAGACCACCTGCACCGGCGTTTCCAGACCGTCCCAATGCACTGAAGTGCGCAGAATGTCATGGCGTGCGATCACCGTTTGCAGCGCCAGCGCAAAGGCATCCAGACGCTCACGATCGGCAAACGCGAACTCCACCTGCATCACATACGGATCACCATGGGTCGCCGTGACGTGGTGATACAGAATGCCCTGCTGCAGCGGGGCCAGCGGATAAAGGTCCTGGATATTGGCGGCACCGCCCGGTATGGCCTGGACCAGTTGATCGATGGCCGGCTGATCAAGCACCACCAGCGTCAGCATGTCGGGGGTGATGTGGGTGCAGCCGCTTGGAATGGCGTTTTCCGGGAAGGTCTGCGTGCCACGGCGGGTGGTCAGTGCATCACCTTGTTCAAGGCGCTCGATCAGTGCGGGCTTATGTTCACGCAGGCTGTCCAGCAGGCCCTTATCCGTCAGTGCGCGGCGATTGCCCTGCACCACCAGTTGACCGTCCTTGACCGTCAGGTGGATGTCATTGGCTTTCAGCGTCGCCAGAAGTTCGTTGATACTCACAGGATAATCTCCATGTTCTCTGTGATGGCTGCGTAGCCCGCCAGCGTAGGGTGCTCGAACAGTGCGCGGACGTCGGCTTCAAGGCCTTCCTGACGCAGGCGCGCGGTCAGGCTGACCGCCAGCAGCGAGTGGCCGCCCAGTTCGAAGAAATTGTCGTGTCGCCCTACGTTCTCGACACCGAGCAGTTCGCTCCAGAGTTCGGCCAGCAGGGTTTCCATCTCGCCTTCCGGCGCTTCATAAGGTCTGGACAGCAACGCGTCGGCGCCCGGCACCGGCAGTGCGTGACGATCCAGTTTTCCGTTCGGGCTCAGCGGCAAGGCATCGAGGTGCACGTAAAGAGCCGGGACCATGTAGTCCGGCAGGTCTTTACGCAGTGCATCGCGCAGGGCCTCGACTGACTTCGGCGCGCCGGTGTAATACGCCACCAGCCGCTGACCGCCCGGCTGTTCGTCGCGCACCATGACCACCGCCTGCTCGATACCTGGGTGACGAATCAGGCAGGCCTGAATGTCGCCCGGCTCGATGCGCAGCCCGTTGATTTTCACCTGGTCGTCATTGCGACCCAGAAATTCCAGATTGCCATCGGCCTGCTGGCGCACCAGATCACCGCTGCGATACAGGCGATCGCCTTCGACAAAAGGGCTGTCGATGAAGCGCTCTGCCTGGTGTTCCGGCAGGTTCAGGTAACCACGGGTGACGCCTGCACCGCCGATGTGCAGTTGACCGATGACACCCTGCGGCACGGGCCGATCATGCGTGTCGAGCACGTACAGACGCATGTTGCTGACCGGACGGCCAATCGGCAGCGTGGTCTCCGGCAGCGGCATCTGCGGGTCCAGCGTCCAGAAGCTGCAATCGACGGTGGTTTCCGTCGGTCCGTAGACGTTGTGCAGACGCACCCACGGCAGACGCAGGCGCACCTGCTCGGCCAGTGCGGCCGTCAGTTCACCGCCACCGCAGACGATGTCGGTCAGGCTGTGACACTGGCCGCTGTCCGGCAGCTCGAGGAACTGCTGAAGCAACACCGGCACGAACTGCACCACGCTGACCTGCCGCTCGCGGATCAAACGGGACAGATAAGCCGGGTCACGCTGCCCGTCCGGGCGGGCCAGCACCAGCGGCAGCCCGCTGCACAGAGGCCAGAAAATCTCCCAGACCGACGCGTCGAAACTGATCGGCGTCTTGTGCAACAGCCCGCCATGCGGCGTCGCCGGGCACAGCAGTGAGCCCCAACGCACCAGATTCGCCAGGTTGCGATGCTCCACCATAACGCCCTTGGGCGTGCCGGTAGAACCCGAGGTATAGATGACGTAAGCCAGGTGACAGGCGGTGAGACTGGCAACTTCAGGGTCATGAAGGCGTTCGTGGTTCCAGTCCGGTGCGTCCATGTCAACGCGCAACACCTGCTCGTTTTCCAGCAACTTGCGGGTCGAGCCCTGCACCAACAGCACTTTTGGCGCACTGTCTTCAAGCATGTAATGCAGTCGTTCGCGGGGATAACCCGGGTCGAGCGGGACGTAGGCACCGCCCGCCTTGAGAATAGCCAGCAGGCCGATCACCATCGGTGTGCCGCGCTCGACACAGATCGCCACCCGGTCGTCAGGCTGCACACCCAGATCAATCAGGTGATGAGCCAGGGCGTTGGCCTGCCCGTTGAGCTGTTGCCAGCTCAACTGCGCATGTTCGGCCAGTACGGCGATGGCGTCCGGCGTGCGGGCAACCTGAGCCTTGAACAGGTCCAGAAGCGTCTGCTCCGGGTCATGGGCGACGGCCGTTGCGTTGAACCCGACCAGCAATTGCTGACGCTCCCGCGCGTCGAGCACCGGCAACTCCAGCACAGGCAGATCGGGCTCAGTGTCGAGCGCATCGACCAGCCCGGTCAGCGCCTGCTGCATGTAGCCACAAATGCGTTGGGCACCCACTTTGGGCGCAACGGTCACGGACAGACGCAGGGACTCGCCCAGGTCGTCGACATTGAGGCTCAGCGGGTAGTTGGTGTGTTTCTCGCTGGCGAGAATTTCCAGGCCTTGCCAGCTGTCGCGTTGCGCGTCCTGTCTTGCCTGTCCTGCGCTGTGGCGATAGTTGAGGATGGCACTGAACAAGGGCGAGGATGTGCCCACGCCGCTGAAACGCTGTGCCTGAGCCAGCGAGGCGTGCTCATGCCCCAGCAGTGTGGCCAGACGCGCATGAGTGGCTCGTGCGCCATCGCGCACGCTGACCTCATCCAGATCCACCCGAACAGGCAGGGTATTGATGAACATGCCCATGCCGCGATCCGCACCGGCGCCCCCTTGCAGGCGACCCAGCAATACCGTGCCGAACACGACACGATCATTGCCGGTCGCGGCCCCCAGAACCCGTCCCCAGGCAAGGTGGAACAGGCTCGCGACGCTGACGCCCAGTTGCCGCGCCTGGCGGCGCAGGCGGTGCATCAGCTCGTCGGGCAGCGTCTGCTGGTGTTCTTCGATGCTGCGACCATCGCCCTGCACATCGCGCAGGCCGAACGGCAAGGTGGGCTCGTCGATATCGCCCAATTGCTCGCGGAAATAGGCCTCGTGCTCGGCCTCGCTGACGCCCAGACGTGCCTGAGCCACGTAGTTGCGATAAGGAACGGCAGGCAGCGTGGTTTCAGGCTCACCGCGAAGATGGGCGAGCAATTCCTCGCGCATCACTTCAAGCGCGGTCGCATCGACCACAATGTGATGAAACAGCAGCGTGGCAGAAACGCTCTCGCGAGACGGGTCACGGTTGTAATCCAGACGGATCAGCGGCGCGCGCGACAGGTCCATGGGGGCCGGACGGGTCAGATCGGAGACTTCCTCGACCGACAGTTCTGCATGTCGCCAGACCACTTGTTGCGGTGCTTCCAGCCCCTCCCAGATCACCGCGGTACGCAGGCTGTCGTGGCGGGCGATGACTTTGCGCAAACCCTCGGCAATGCTTTGCAGGCGAGCCATGCTGTCGAAGTTCAGACGCAATTGCAGTAGATAAGGATCATCCTGCTCAGCCGTCAGGTTGTGATACAGGATGCCTTCCTGAAGCGGCGCCAGCGGGTAGATTTCCTGCACGTTGGCAGCGCCGCCAGGCACTGTCGAAACAATGCGCTCGATGGCGGCCTGATCCAGACGCGTCAGGCTCAGCATGTCCGGCGTGATGCGTGCGCAGCCGATGGGCACGTTGTTGTCCGGCACCACGATCTCACGACCGCTCCCCACCGAAGCTGCCAGCGCCGCCACGCTTGGCTGGCCAAGCAGCACGCGCACATCGGCACTCAGACCGGCATTGCGCATCCGCTCCACCAGACTCACGGCCAGCAGCGAATGCCCGCCCAGTTCAAAGAAGTTGTCATGGCGCCCGACGCGTTCCAGGCCCAGCACCTGCTCCCAGAGCCCGGCAATGATCACCTCGATTTCACCTTGCGGCGCTTCGTAGACGGTAGCCGTCAGATCGGCGAGTTCAGGGTCAGGCAACGCTCGGCGGTCGAGTTTGCCGTGGCTGGTCAGTGGTAAGGCCGTCAGGCGCATGAACGCCAGCGGCACCATGTAACCCGGCAATTGGTCCAGCAATGCCTGGCGCAGCGCCTCGATTTTCACGTCGGTCGTCTCGGTGAACCAGGCCAGCAAACGCTCGTTGCGTACCAGCACCACGGCATCTCTTACGCCGGGCTGACTGGCAAGCGCCGTCTCGATCTCGCCCAGCTCGATGCGCATGCCGCGAATCTTGACTTGATCGTCGTTGCGGCCCACGTAATCCAGCGTGCCATCGTTGTTCCAACGCACCAGATCGCCGCTGCGATACATCCGTGCCTGAGTATCAGCGCAGAACGGATCGGCAATGAATCGTTCTTCGGTCAAGTCCGTGCGATTCAGATAGCCACGGGCAACGCCCGCGCCCGCGATATACAGCTCGCCGATCACCCCGACCGGCACTGGTTGCCGTTGCTCGTCCAGCACATAGAGACGTGTGTTGGCCACCGGACCGCCAATGTGCAACTGCGCCCCCGGAATCACCCGACCCGAAGTCGCGACAACAGTGGTCTCCGTCGGCCCATAGTTGTTGATGACCGCAAACCCGGGGTCCCTGTCGAACTGCCGCAAGCGGTCGCCGCCGATCAACAGCGTGCGCAGGGTCGGGTGCTGACGTGTGCGGGCGAACGCCTGTTCGGCAACCGGGGTTGGCAGAAAACTGACCTGAAGCGGTTGCGCCAGCCACCAGTCGAGCAACTCATCAACCTGTTCGTTGGCGACCTCGGCAGGTGGCACATGCAACACAGCGCCGGTACAGAGCGCCGGCCAGACTTCCCAGGCCATGGCGTCGAAGCCGAAACCGGCAACCGTACTGGTGTGGCTGCCTGCGTGCAGGTCAAACGCCTGGCAGTGCCAATGCACCAGATTATTCAAGGTGCGATGTTCGACCATCACACCCTTGGGCTGGCCGGTAGAGCCTGAAGTGTAAATGACATAGGCCAGATGACGGTCGTTGAGCTCCGCAACCTGTGGATTGCTGTTGGGGGCGTCGTGCCAGAGTCCGAGGTCAAGATTCACCTGATGCACGTCGCCCACCAGAATTGCGGTCGAATGTTCGGTCACGACGGCGCGTGGCGCGCTGTCTTCCAGCAGATAGGCGATGCGGTCGGCAGGGTACGCCGGGTCTATCGGAACGTAGGCGGCTCCAGCCTTGAGAATGGCCAGCATGCCGACCACACGGCCCGAACCTCGACGCAGACACAACGCGACACGCTCGTCCGGCTTCACGCCCAGGCGGATCAAATGGTGTGCAAGGCGGTTGGCCCGCTGGTTGAGTTCAGCGTAAGTCAGGACCTCGTCACCCTGCACAACGGCCTGAGCCTGCGGCTGACTTGCTGCGCGGGCTTCGACCTGTGCATGCACCGTCACACCTTCGACAAAGCCACGTGCACTGGCATTGAACGCCATCAGCACCCGTTCACGCTCAGCCGTTTCCAGAATCGACAGGCTTTCCAGCGGCTCGGGCAAGCCCTGTTCCAGCGCTTGCACCAGTTGTGTCACAGCGTTGCTCATCCAGCCTGCAATGCGCTCGGCGCCCATGCCATGCCGCGCAAGCACATGCAGGTCGAACCCGTCGCCCAGGTCGTCCACGCTCAGGGTCAACGGGTAGTTACTGCGCACTTCACCGCCCAGCACGCGCACGCCCTGCCACACACCTTCGCCGTCGCGAGGCCGGACTTCGGCGCTGTGGCGGTAGTTGAGCAAGGCGCTGAACAGCGGTGAGCCTGAAGCGACGCCGCTGCAGCGCTGAGCCAGCACCAGCGATGCCTGTTCATGGGCAATCAGGGCCGAGAGTCGAGAGTGCACGGTCTTTACTGCATGACGGGCGTTGCTCGTGGTGTCGACGCGCAAAGGCAAGGTATTGATGAATACACCCAGCGCCCGGTCTGCGCCCTCGCCGCCTTGCATGCGACCCAGCAGCACCGTGCCGAAGACCACGTCACGTCGATTGGCAATGACACCCAGCACGCGCGCCCAGGCGGCGTGCATCAGGCTCGCCGCGCTGACACCTTGCTGCCGGGCCTGCTCGCGCAAGCGAAGCGCCAACTCGCTGTCGAGTACCCGTCGGGCCTGCTCGACATCACCGCCGTCGGAACGAACATCCTGCACCCCGAACGGCAGGGTCGGCTCGTCTACATCACCCAGCATGTCGCTGAAAAACGCTTCGTGTCGCGCGTCGTCATTGGCCATGCGCACATGCGCCACGTAATTACGGTACGGCACCGGAGCGGCCAGAGTCGTCTGGCGATCGAGCAGCAACGCTTCCATTTCCCGCGTGGCGATTTCCATCGCGGCGTTGTCGAGCACCAGATGGTGGAACAACAGCACGGCGGCGACTTCACCGTTGACCGGGTCATGGGTGTAAGCCAGGCGCATCAATGGCGCCTGGGAAAGGTCCAGGCGATGATGACGGGCGTCGAACCGCTGGTGCAGACGATCCATCACAGAATTGGCAACGTTTTCATCAGCAGCGGTCTCGCTGTCGAGGTTGACCTGCTGGACCACCAGGTCAGCCTTGCGCCAGACCACCTGCTGGGCGCTCTCAAGCCCTTTCCAGGCTACAGCGGTGCGCAGAATGTCGTGACGATCAATGACCTGTTGCAACGCATCGGCCCAGGCGTGCAGACGCTCCGGGCTGTCAAATGCCAGACGCCATTGCAGCAGATAGGGATCGCCCTGCTCCGCAGACAGATGGTGATAGAGAATGCCTTCCTGAAGCGGTGCCAGCGGATAGATTTCCTGCACATTGGCAGCGCCGCCCGGAACACTGGCGACGATACGGTCTATCGCGGATTGATCGAGACGTGTCAGGCTCAGCATCTGCGGGGTGATACGCTCACAACCCGGTGGCACCGCGTTGGGCGGCACGGCCTGTTCGCGAAGCTCGGTACGGCTCGCCGCCAGCGCAGCAACAGTGGGTTGCGAAAGCAACACATGCACATCGGCATTGACCCCGGCAGCGCGCAGTTGCTCTACCAGCTTGATCGCGAGCAACGAATGGCCGCCCAGTTCGAAAAAGTTGTCATGCCGCCCTACCCGTTCAACGCCCAGTACCTGCGCCCACACAGCCGCAATGGCGACTTCGGCTTCACCTTTCGGTGTTTCGTAAGCCTGGCCCAGCAGGCTGGCAGGGTCGGGATTCGGTAACGCACGGCGGTCAAGCTTGCCGTTACCGGTCAGTGGCAGAACGTCCAGTCGGGTAAACGCGCGCGGCACCATATAAGCCGGCAATCTGGCGCGCAGGGTCTGGCGCAGTTCGTCCGTGTCCACGCTCGAGGTTTCGGTAAACCACGCCAGAAGCTGCTCATCGCGCACCAGCACCACGGCTTCCTTGACGCCGGTCTGGCTGACGATCACCGCTTCGATTTCACCCGGTTCGATACGCATGCCGCGAATCTTGACCTGATCATCGTTACGGCCCTGATAATCAAGCGTGCCGTCGGCATTCCAGCGCACCAGATCGCCGCTGCGGTACATCCGCGCCTGCGCGTCCTGGCTGAACGGGTCGGCCAGAAAGCGCTCTTCGGTCATTTCAGGACGGTTGAGATAGCCTCGCGCAACACCCGAACCACCGATGTACAGCTCACCTGTCACACCAATAGGCAACGGCTGCAGACGCTCGTCCAGCACGTAGACCCGTGTGTTGGCGATCGGACCGCCAATGTGCAGCGATGCGCCTGCCCGCACCTGCCCAGAGGTGGCAACCACCGTGGTTTCGGTCGGGCCATAGTTGTTGACCACCGCGTATCGGCGGTTTTCGGCAAACTGACGAAGACGGTCGCCGCCGATCAACAGGGTCCGCAGCGTCGGGTGGTCTTCGTCCAGGCTGAACGCGTATTCGGCGACCGGTGTCGGTAAAAAGCTGACGTCCAGTGGCTGTTTCAACCACCAGCGCAGCATCGCATCGACGTCATCGCCGCTTTCCTGAACCGGTGCCATATGCAGGGTTGCACCCGCACACAGGGTCGGCCAGATCTCCCAGGCCATCGCATCGAAACCAAAGCCTGCCAGACACGACGCATGCCCGCCTGCGGTCAGCTTGAACGCCTCGCAGTGCCAGTCCACCAGGTTGGCCAGCATCCGGTGTTCCACCATGACGCCCTTGGGTTGGCCGGTGGAGCCTGAGGTGTAAATCACATAGGCCAGATGGCTGCTGCGCAGCGAAACAATGTTGGGCTTGATGTCGGAACCACGGTCTTCATGGCAGTCGTCCAGTTCGATCACTGGCTGGGTCAGTGTCGGTAGACGCTCGCGCAGGTTCGCCCGCGTGAGCACCACCGACGGCGCGCTGTCGCTGAGCAGATAGGCCAGTCGCTCGCGAGGATGCGCGGGATCGATGGGGACGTAAGCTGCACCGGCTTTCAGAATGGCGAGCAGGCTGACCAGTGTGTCCAGTCCGCGACGCGAAACCACCGCGACCCGGTCGTCTGGCACGATGCCTGACTCGATCAAACGTCGCGCAAGGCTGTTGGCACTTCGGTTGAGTTGGCTATAGGTCAGGCGCTGTCCATCAAAAATCGCCGCCACCGCTTCCGGACAATTCCGGGCATGCTGTTCGATGCGGTGGTGAATCAGCGGTTGCCTGGCCGACACGGTGTCGGTGTCATTCCAACGGCTCATTTGTCGGCGTTCGGCAGGTGTCAGCACGTCGAACGCACTGGCCTGCAATGCAGGATTTTCCAGCGCCTGCTCGATCACTTGCAGCAGCCGCTCGCCGATTGCCCGGGCTTCGGCATCATCGAACCAGGCGCGGTGATAGACCACGTGCAGCGAGGCCTGATCGCTGAAGCGGTTGGTGCGCATGTGCAAGGCCAAGGGCGTCGGCTCATAGCCATTGGAGACTTTCACGGCCTGCGCCGGAATATCACCGAAACGGTAGTCATGGTTGTCTTGCTCGTAGGACACCGACACTTCGAACAACTGCGCCCGGTCTTCACGGGACACGCTCAGGGTGCGGTTGAGTTCGCTCAACGGAAAACGCTGGTGACGGAAATCGCGCTTGAGGCTGTCACGCACTTCGGTGACCAGCGCCGAGAAATCGAGATCTTGCGCGAAGGCCATGCGCACGGCGCTGACCTGAGCGAAATGCCCCAGTGTCGCCTTGAAGCGTGCGCCCGTGCGGTTGAGCAATGGCAAGCCGACCACCCAATCGTCGCGCTGTGCCGTGCGGGTGAGGTAGACGTGCAGCGCAGCCAGCAGCACATGAAACGCCGACGCACCGCAGCGCTCGGCAAACTGGTTCATGCGCGTGTGCAACGCGGCCGGGAACGCCAGTACACAACTATGGGACGGTGCCGGGTCGGTGGACCTGCGGTTGTGGTAACGCGACACCAGCAGCGGCTCCGGCAGATCCCGGTACTTGTCCAGCCAGTAGGCCTTGTCCCGTTCATAACGGGGCGAATCGTGATAGCGCGCATCATCGTTGATGAAGTCGCTGTAGGACGGCCCCAGAAGATCAAGGCTGTCGCCTTCGGCGAGCGCGGTGTATTGCTCGGCCAGCGACTTGATCAGTTGCCCGAAACCCCAGCCATCGAGAATCAGGTGATGCGCCTGAATGCCCAGCCAGTATTGACCCTCATCCAGAAGCACCAGGCACAAGCGAAACAGCGGACCGCCATCCAGGGCATAAGGGCACTGCATCTGCTCGCGTATCAACGTCTCTGCGGCAGTGATTCGATCAGTGGCGTCGCGAAGATCGTGTAGCGGCATGGACACAGGGATGAAGTCGGCGTAGCGCTGCATCGGCAAACCGTCGGCACCGGCCCCCGGCAACAGGACCGTACGCAAGCCCTCATGCGTCGCCACAAGCTGCTCGAACGCATGCTGCAACAGGGTTTTATCGACATGGCCGACCAGCTTGACGTAGCCGCCAATGTTATACAGAGGCGAGTCGCCACGGCTGATCTGGTCCAGCCAGATGTCACGCTGGGCAGCGGTCAGAGGGAACAAATCAGTGGCCGACATGTCTCAAGGTCCTTCCTGGAAATTTAGTCGGGAATTGAAGCACTGGCCTGTTGACACTGTATGTCCCGCTTAACCCGGACGCTGGCTTATAGCCATTACCCGCCCTCTCAACCTAGACGCTTCGCCCCCTGCGCGGCATGATGCTGCTTGCATCGATTCGTGACCTTGTCTGCCCCGCGTGCGAAATCGGGTGGCGAGCCTGTCCCTGTTTTCTGCTACAGACGTCGGAAGGATCCTTCGGTTGAATACGCCGAATCATCCGCTGTATCTGCCGTCACCCTGTCGAAGGTCAATCGCAGGACGGCGCTCATGCACGGACAGAGTCAAGGAGGCTAAAAGATGAAATCGACACGCTCGCCGAACGCCAGCCACGACCCACGCTTCTATCAGGAACTGGGGCAACTGGTTTCGAGCACCGGCAACGCCTCATTTGCCGGAAAAATGCTGGAACTGGTCGACACGCTGGTCTCGGTTCAGGGGATTGTTCTGTGCGAGTGGGCGCTTGATGAGGCTCAGTCAGGAGTGGAGCGCATTACCCGTCTGGGTGGTGCGGGCGTGCAGCACGATATCTGCGCATCTGAAGCCCTCCAGCAATCTTTGCTGCAGAGCATCGTGCACATGGACGCCTCTTTGCTGGTCCAGACCCGAGTGCCTGTGGGCCAGAAATCGGCACGCCGTGACATTCAGGTCTGCAGCCTGGTGTCCAGCAGCGGCGAACTGCGACGCATCATTTGCTTCTATCGACTTGCCGGTTCCAAAGCCTTCTCGTTGAGCGAGTTGTCATTGCTCAAAAGCCTCTCGGACACGCTGTTGCCCCTGGTCGAGCACCACTCGCAACTGTTGGTGCAATCCGCTGCGGAAAAAATCGAATTCGAGCCAGGCTCGATCGATGAAGCGTTCAGTGGAAGGCTGGCGCAGGACGCAATCACGCTGTCGGCGCGCGAGCAGGAAGTGTGCATCGGTCTGTTGACCGGCGGCTCGGTCGCAGAGATGGCTCGACGCCTGAACGTCAAGAACAGTTCGGTGGAAACCTACCTGAAACGCGCAACTGCAAAACTCGGGGTCAGTGGTCGGCACAGTCTGGCGAGATGGATGGCCGGACCGTAAGTCCTGCGCTGTCTACTGTGTAGGAAAAAAGGGCCATGACGCGTCAGCGCATGGCCCTTTTTGATAATGACTGTTGAGAATGCTTCTGCGGAAGGCCTCACCATGTTTTCGACGCAGCGCTGTCGCGCGGCGAGTGCCCTCTCACATCCTCATGTCAGTTCAAACGAAACGCCATCACACTGTCGCCCAGCGTCGTGCCCAGGGAACCGTGTCCGCCTGCGGAAATGATCACGTATTGCTTGCCATCGCTTCCGGTATAGGTTGAAGGCGTCGCCTGCCCGCCTGCTGGCAATTCATACTGCCAGAGCACCTCGCCGGTGTTCACGTCGTAGGCGCGGATGAAATTGTCAGCCGTCGCCCCGTGGAAAATCAAACCACCCGCCGTCAACAATGGCCCCCCATGCGCCACCATGCCCATCGGGAAGCCGACGGGAAAACGATCTTCCATGAAGCTGGTCTTGAGATTTTTGGTGGTGCCGACCCGGCGTTTCCATTCGGTCTTGCCAGTATTCAGGTCCACGCCGACCATGCTGCCCCAGGGCGGCGCGGTGCAAGGGATTCCCAGACCTGACGCCAGTCGCGAGATACGGATCGCGTAATCGCCGTTGAAGTTTTCGTTCCAATACGGCTTGCCATCTTTGGTGAACAGGCGTTTTTCCTGATCCTGCTCGGGACGCTTGATCAGGTTATAGATGTAGGCCAGGCGCACAGGCGTCGCTACAAGAATCTGTCGGTCGGGGTCGACCGCCACGGAGCCCCAATTGAATACGCCGATGTTTCCGGGATAAATCAGCGAGCCGGACTCGGTGGCCGGCGTCCATGGGTTGCCATCGTAGCGCAGCGTGTTGAAGGTGGTGCGGCAGGCCATCTGATCAAATGGCGTGACGCCCCACATCGACCTCTCGGTCAGCGGCGGCGGAATGAAGTTGAGTCTTGAAACCGGCTGCGTCGGCGCAAAGCGTTCACCCGGCACGCCACCGCCTGTCTGCACCCTGGCCTGATCGACTGGCGTGATCGGCTCACCGGTCAGGCGATTGAGCACAAATATGTTCCCCACCTTGGTCGGCAACAGCAGCGCGGGCTGTTTGCTGCCTTCCTTGCCCAGATCAAGCAACGAAGGTTGCGACGGGTTATCGCGATCCCACAGGTCATTGTGGGAGGTCTGGAATTTCCATTTGAACGCGCCGGTTTTCAGATCCAGCGCCACCAGTGCATCACGAAATTTTTCGGTATTGCCGTTCGGGTCGCGACGCGTGCCGGTTTCGTCAGGCGATGCGTTGCCGAACGGCACGTAAACCAGGCCGTTTTTCAGGTCGGCACTCAGCGTGGCCCACGCTACCGGGGTGTCCTGCGGATAGTTCTGCCCCGCCGAAACAGGCGCGGTGTTTTGTGGATTTTCGGGATCGAAATTCCAGACCAGATTGCCGGTGGTGACGTTGTAGGCGCGAATCACACCGGACGGATTGCCCTGGTCATAACCATTGTCCATCACCGAGCCACCGAGCACGATGAGATCACCTGCCACCAGCGGCGCGGCGGTCTGCATCAGGGCATGTGGACGGACGTTGCCCATGTTGTCGCGCAGATCGACTACGCCATTGCTGCCAAAATCGCTGCAGAGCTTGCCGGTGTCGGCATCGAGCGCAACCAGCCTGGCGTCTGCCGTGGCCATGATGATGCGTTTTTCGCACTGCGCTGCCGGCGCATTCTGAGCCGTCGGCGCTGCGTAGTAACTCACACCACGGCAGGTCTGGTGCTGTTGCAAGTAAGAGCGGGTCTTATCAGGGGTGTATTTCCAGTCCAGCTTCCCGCTTTCCGGATTCAGAGCGTGTACCTCGTTATGAGGTGTGCACACATACACGCGGTCGTTGACCTTCAACGGCGTCGCTTCGAAGGTGTATTCGCCCGCATCCTTGTCTGCGTCACGCAGATCACCGGTGTGGTATTCCCAGGCCACCGACAGCTTATCGATGGTCTGCGGATTGATCTGATCCAGACTCGAGAAACGCTGACCACTTTGGGTGCCGCCATAGGCCACCCACTCATTGCCTGCGACCTCGGTGGTGCGTGATGCGGCCGAGGAGCCGGTCTGGCCTTTCACCGCATAGGGATCGTAGAACATGAGCGCAATCACGATCAGCGCCATGACGGCGACAGTGCTGCCCAGAAAAGGGTGAAACCCGCGAGTGCTGTCGACAGTCCGGTTGCGCAGCAGCGGGCGTACCACCCAAGGCATTGCCAGCCAGAAACCGATCAGCGCGAACAGGTCGCCGCGTGGAATCCACTGCCATTTATCAAAGCCGACTTCGTAGATGATCCACAGAAGAATCCCCCACATCAGCAGCGCGTACAGCGTCAACGCCGATTTCTTCTTCAGGAACACCAGTACGGCCGTTGCCAGCACGCCCAGGGCAATCACCGAATAGGCCGCAGAGCCGCCAACTGCTACCAGTTGCGCCCCCATATAAAGCAGCGCAATGCTCAGTATCGCCATCACGATACCTGTCGCTCTTAAAATCATCGTCCTTGTCCTGTCTTGTTATGTGTTGGAGCCGTGTGTGGAGCGCGTGTTTTTCAAGCGACTGCTGACGCCATCGCCGACAGGCCGACGCTTGTCAAACAACGCATGGCCTGCTGAAGAAACGCTGCTTTTCTGTGGGGAGCGGCTTGCCGGCGATAAACGATGATGCGATGTTCCTGACTTGCCGCGTCGACTGAATCACCGGCAAGCCGCCTCCCTCCGTCCAGTGTTTACCGAGCGACAGCACTACGTTGAAGACGTGGTGGTGCCCTCCGCCAGACCGCATTTATTCAGACAAACAGTTGTCTGACGACATACATGTTCGGCACTGAAACGCAGTAAAGCGGTTTATGGAAGTGTTGGCAAGGCGGCGATCCGCTCTGTCGTCATACTTTGCGCGTTGCGTCATCCAGCGCCAGGATGGTGTGCGCGTTGGTCACCGTGGTAGCGAGGGTGTTGATCACGCCGGAACGCAAGGCACCCAGCGTCGCTGCCGCCTTGGTATTTTCGCTGGCGATGGCCACCACGTCCGGGATGCGAAAAAGCTCCTGCACCGTCAATCCGATCACCCTGCCCTGAATGGCGTTGACCGCGGGCTGACCGTGGATGTCGATGAAGTCGTAGCCCATCATGTCGCCCACGGTGCCGGACAACCGCGCTTGAGCAATTTCCTGAGGCGAGAACCAGCCCATGCGCACCATGTTGCTGTTCTCACTCATGTCACCGATACCGATCAGCGCAATATCGGCACGTCGCGCCCGGTCCAGCGTCGAGCGTACTGTGTCGTTATTGATCAGCACGCCGCGCAGTTCCGGGTTGGCGACCAGCGCCGGGGCGTACAGGCTTTCGCTTTCGCCACCAAAACGCAGCGCCAGACGGCGGCAGATGTGATCGGGGTTCATGTACTCGCCTGCCTTGAGAGAACCGCCAATGGCGCAGACAAAAGTGCAGTTGCGAGTCACGGGGAGAAATACGTTGTCCGCCACTGCGCCTACATTGCGGCCCATACCGACGGCGACGATCATGCCGTCACTCAGCGTTTTGTTCAGGTAGTTGGCCACCAGGCTGGCCACCGCCGAGCGCTGGGTGTCGGGGTCGCTGTGATCGACGGCAATCAGCGCGCGATCCAGTTGAAAGCGCTCGACCAGCGCCTGCTCCAGTTCGTTGTTCATCGCAGGATGCTGCAGCACACGCACTTCAACGATACCTTCGTCGCGCGCGCGTTTGAGCAATCGACTGACTTTTGCACGGGACAGGTCAAAGCGTTTGGCGATGGCTTCCTGAGTGACGTTCTCAAGGTAATAAAGCATCGCGACCTCAGTCATCAGATCGATGTCACTGGCCATGCGCTGGTTACTGTCACTCATGTGGACGGGCTTCCGTTTCGACGTCAAAGGCGCATTCTCTCTACTCCCGGCCCTCTGCGTCCACTACTGATGCCCGTCGCGCTCGATGGCACTGATGCGGTCGACCTTGGCGCCCGAGCGCGCCGCTTCGAACTCCGACTCCAGGAACGACTTGACGATGCTTTTCGCCAGCTCCGCGCCGATCACTCGCGCACCGATGGACAGGATCTGCGCATCGTTGCTCTTGCGCGCCCGCTCTGCCGAGTAGGTGTCGTGGGCCTGAGCTGCACGAATGCCCAACACCTTGTTGGCCGAGATCGCCATGCCGATTCCCGTTCCGCACACCAGGATGCCCAGCCGCTGTTGCCCGGCACTGATGGCGGTGGCCACGGCAAGGGCAATGTCCGGATAGAGCACCGGAGCGGTCGAGTGGGTGCCGAAGTCGGTGACTGGATGCCCCAGCGTCTCGATATGCCGCTTCAACAACTCTTTGAGCTCATAACCTGCTTCATCGCATCCGATAGCCACCGGGAAAAGTGTGTTCATGGCGTTTGGCTCCACTGCCGGGGTCACATATCACTGACCAAATGTTCAATCGGTGAAATTCCGATCAGTTATTTCTCAGACATTAACGACGTAGTGTCAAGCAGGATGTGGATTGAGATTCAAACGATCGCTTAAAATCCGGTACATAACGGGTAATCAGCCCGTAAGGAAATTTATCGAGGAAAGAGATTGACTGCACAGAATTTCATTTGATACACATATGATCACTACGCAGCACCAGTGCACCTAATAAGAATTCACAGCACGAGGACACGCCGATGGCCATGCCATTACTGCTCCAGGCTGAACATGTCGCCAAGTCCTACGCAGGCATCCCCGCCCTGCGTGACGGCCGATTGTCACTGCGCGCAGGCAGCGTTCATGCACTGTGCGGCGGCAACGGCGCTGGCAAATCGACCTTTCTCAGCATCCTGATGGGCATCACCCAGCGTGACGCGGGCACCATCCTGCTCAACGGCAACCCGGTGCAGTTCAATCGTCCAGGCGATGCACTGGCTGCGGGAATCGCGATGATCACTCAGGAACTTGAGCCCATCCCATACATGACCGTCGCCGAAAACATCTGGCTGGGCCGCGAGCCACGCCGTGCCGGCTGCATTGTCGATGCCCGAGAACTCAACAGGCGCACCCGCGAACTGCTGGAAAGCCTGGAATTCGAGGTCGAAGCCACCAGCCCCATGCATCGCCTAAGCGTGGCGCAGATTCAACTGGTGGAAATTGCCAAGGCCTTCAGTCACGACTGCGAAGTCATGATCATGGACGAGCCCACCTCGGCCATTGGCGAGCGCGAAGCACAGACGCTGTTCAAGGCCATTCGCCGCCTGACCGCGCAAGGTGCCGGTATCGTCTATGTGTCCCATCGACTCAGTGAACTGGCGCAGATCGCCGATGACTACACCGTCTTCCGTGATGGGGCTTTTATCGAAACCGGGCGTATGGCGGACATTGATCGGGCGCATCTGGTGCGCAGCATCGTCGGTCAGGAACTGACGCGCATCGACCACAAGGTTGGTCGCGAATGCGCTGCCGAATGCTGCCTGAATGTTGATGGACTGAGTCGCAACGGTGAATTCCACGACATCAGCCTGCAACTGCGTCAGGGCGAGATTCTTGGCATCTACGGCCTGATGGGCTCGGGACGCAGTGAGTTTCTCAATTGCATCTACGGGCTGACCACTCCGGACTCAGGCACCGTTACTCTTCAGGGCAAGCCCATGCCGATCGGCCTGCCCAAGGCGACGATACGCGCCGGCATGTCGCTGGTCACCGAAGACCGCAAGGACAGTGGCCTGGTGCTGAGCAGCAGCATTCTCTCCAACATTGCCCTGTCGGCTTACAAGCGTCTGTCGACCTGGTCGCTGATCGACGCACGCAAGGAGACCCGTCTGGCCGAAGACATGGTCAGGCGTCTGCAGATCAAGACCACCTCACTGGACCTTCCCGTTTCCTCAATGAGCGGCGGCAATCAACAGAAAGTGGTGCTAGCGAAGTGCTTGTCCACCGAGCCCGTTTGCCTTCTGTGCGATGAGCCGACCCGGGGCATCGACGAGGGGGCCAAGCAGGAGATCTACCACCTGCTTGACCAGTTCGTGCGCGCCGGCGGCGCCGCCATCGTGGTGTCTTCGGAAGCGCCGGAACTGTTGCGCCTGAGTGACCGAATCGCCGTATTCAAGGCCGGAAAGCTGGTGACCATCAGCAGCGACACCGACCTTTCCCAGGAAGCCCTGCTGAGTCTTGCCTCATGAACGCCAAAACCGTGACCGCGCCCGTTACTGCCGCACCCCGAAGCCGCCTGCGTCTGTCCCTGGACCGTTTCGGCCTGCCGCTGGTGTTCATCGTGTTATGTATCGTGATGGCGTTTTCCAGCGAATACTTCATGACCTGGCGCAACTGGATGGACATCCTGCGCCAGACCTCCATCAACGGCATTCTTGCAGTCGGCATGACGTACGTGATCCTGACCAAGGGCATCGACCTGTCGGTCGGTTCGATTCTGGCGTTTGCCGGACTGTGCAGTGCGCTGGTCGCGACTCAGGGCTACGGCCTGCTGGCGGCGGTCAGTGCCGGGATGTTTGCCGGGGCGATGCTGGGCGTGGTCAATGGTTTCATGGTCGCCAACCTGTCGATTCCTCCATTTGTCGCGACCCTCGGCATGCTCAGCATCGCCCGCGGCATGACCTTCATCCTCAACGACGGCAGCCCGGTGACCGACCTGCCCGAGGCCTATCTGGCGCTGGGCACCGGGCGAGTCGGACCGATTGGCGTGCCCATCATCATTTTCGCCGTGGTGGCGCTGATTTTCTGGATGGTGCTGCGTTACACCACTTATGGCCGTTACGTATACGCCGTGGGCGGCAACGAGAAAAGCGCCCGCACCTCAGGCATCGGCGTGCGCAAGGTGATGTTCTCGGTGTACGTGGTCTCCGGATTGCTGGCGGGGCTGGCCGGTGTCGTGCTCTCCGCCCGAACCACGTCCGCCCTGCCCCAGGCCGGCATGTCGTATGAACTGGACGCCATCGCAGCCGTCGTCATCGGCGGCACCAGCCTGTCGGGCGGCACCGGCAGTATCGTCGGCACCCTGTTCGGCGCGTTGTTGATCGGTGTGATCAACAACGGTCTGAACCTGCTCGGCGTGTCCTCTTATTACCAACAGGTCGCCAAGGGCCTGATCATCGTGTTCGCAGTACTGATCGACGTGTGGCGCAAGAAAAAACGCTAATCGCTTTTCCTCTGAATGAACGACTGACTACAACAATAACGGAGTTCTCATCATGAAATTCGGCACATCCCTGGCCGCTGTCGCGGCGCTCACCCTGCTCGCCAGTAGCATTTCCCTGGCCGCTGACGGCAAGACCTACAAGATCGGCGCAGCCGTTTACGGACTCAAGGGCCAGTTCATGCAGAACTGGGTGCGAGAGCTGAAACAGCACCCGGCAGTCAAGGATGGCACCGTACAGATCACTGTGTTCGATGGTAACTATGACGCGCTGACTCAGAACAACCAGATCGAAACCATGATCACCCAGCACTACGACGCGATCATCTTCGTGCCTATCGACACCAAGGCCGGCGTCGGCACCGTGGCTCGCGCCATGGAAAATGATATTCCGGTCATCGCGTCCAACACCCGCGTGGCAGGGACCAAAGTGCCCTATGTCGGCAACGATGACGTCGAGGGTGGACGCCTGCAGGCTCAGGCCATGGTCGACAAGATCAAGGGCAAGGGTAACGTGGTGATCATTCAAGGACCGATTGGCCAGTCTGCCCAGATCGATCGCGAGAAAGGCGAGATGGAAGTCCTGAAGAAACACCCGGACATCAAGATCATCGAAATGAAGACCGCCAACTGGTCACGCGCCGAAGCGCTGGCCCTGACCGAAGACTGGCTCAACGCCCATCCCAATGGCGGCATTTCCGGGATCATCGCGCAAAACGACGACATGGCGCTCGGCGCCTTGCAAGCCGTCAAATCCCGCGGACTGACGCCTGCCGAGGTGCCCGTCACCTCCATCGACGGCATGCCGGATGCCATTCAGGCAGCCAAGAAAAACGAAGTCACCACCTTCCTGCAAGACGCCCAGGCCCAGTCCCAGGGCGCGCTGGACGTCGCGCTGCGTGCCCTGTCCGGCAAGGATTACAAGCCGCAATCAGTGATCTGGGAGCGTTACGCCAAAGACGTGAAATGGGGAGATGGCACTGACAAGAACTACATCCTGCCATGGGTGCCGGTGACCGACGCCAATGCCGATGCGCTGTATCAGCAGGTAAGCGGCGGGAAGTAGCTTACCTGATGGCAGCCAAAACCTGAGTGCCTGACTGGATGCAAAACCTGTGGGAGGCCGCTTGCCGGCGATAGCGTCAACTCAGTCTCTGGTGTGCAGCATCAAAAAGCGCTTTGCCGGCACGCCGCCTCCCACAGTCCGTTGGCTGCGACATGATGAGTGTCTAGCAATGAGCAGTCGGTGTGGCAACGAGCATAGGTAGATAAAACCCTCTACACAGGAGTCATGTTCATGTCTGGATTCTGGAATCAGGCTTTCGACCTTACCGGCAAATGCGCCGTCATCACGGGCGGCGCGGCCGGGATTGGCCTGGCCTGTGCCAGCCTGCTGGTCGAGCGCGGTGCGCGGGTTGCGTTGCTTGACCGTGACCCTGCGGTGGTTGAAGTCGCCGCAAGCCTGGGCGATGGCCATCTCGGTATCGCCGTCGACCTGCGTCAGCTCGATCAGGTGCAACGCAGCGTAGACAACGCCTTTGACCACCTCAGTCGCCTCGATTACCTGATCAACAGTGCGGGCGTTGCCCTGTTGGACAAGGCCGTCGATGTCAGCGAGGACGCATGGGACACCACGCTGGATATCAATCTCAAGGCCAGCTTCTTCGTTGCCCAGGCCTGCGCCCGACACATGCTCGCCCAAGGCAGCGGGCGCATCGTCAATCTGGCGTCACAGGCTGCTGTCATCGGTCTGGACCGTCATGTCGCGTACTGCGCCAGCAAGGCTGCGGTGGTCGGCATGACCAAGGTACTGGCCATGGAGTGGGCGCCGCACATCAACGTCAATGCCATCTCCCCCACCATCGTCGAAACCGCGCTGGGCAAGAAAGCCTGGGCAGGCGAGCTGGGTGAAAAGGCCAAATTGCAGATTCCGGCGGGCCGCTTCGCTCAGCCGGAAGAAATTGCCGGGCTGGCGCTGTACCTGCTCAGCGACGTCGCCGCCATGATCACCGGAGAGAACGTGGTGATCGACGGTGGCTACAGCATTCAGTAACCCCATTTCTGTCGTGAGGTTTTTGTCATGTCCACCGCTACCGAACGCACCGACGAACAACTTTCTCCCGTGATTCCAGCCACCATGCAGGCGGTGGTCTGTCATGGCCCGGAGGATTACCGGCTTGAAACGGTCGACGTCCCGACGCCTGGCCCGGACGAGATCCTGACCAAGGTCGAGCTGTGCGGAATCTGCATGGGCGACATCAAGACCTATCGAGGCGCGCCATCGTTCTGGGGCGATGCCGAGCAGCCGCGCTATGTCAAACCGCCGATGATTCCCGGTCACGAATTCGTCTGTCGCGTGGTTGCCCTTGGCCCGGGTGCGGAAAAGCGCGGTGTGAAGATCGGCGACCGAGTGATTTCCGAACAGATCGTGCCTTGCTGGGGCTGCCGTTTCTGCAACCACGGGCAGTACTGGATGTGTCAGAAGCATGACCTCTACGGCTTCCAGAATAATGTTCAGGGCGCCATGGCCCAGTACATGATCTTTACCAGGGAAGGCATCATTCACAAAGTGCCGGACTCCATTGCACCGGACGAAGCCATTCTGATCGAGCCGCTGGCCTGCTCGCTGCATGCGGCGGAGCGCGCCAATGTCGATTTCGATGACGTGGTGGTGGTTGCCGGGGCCGGAACGCTGGGTCTGGGCATCATCGGCGCGGTGCGCATGCGCAACCCGAAAAAGCTCATCGTTCTGGACATGAAACCCGAGCGCGCCGCCCTCGCCCTGCGCATGGGCGCGGATGAAGTCTGGAACCCGGCCGAGGTCGATGTACTGGCAAAGATCAGGGACATCACCGAAGGCTACGGCTGCGACATCTATATAGAAGCCACCGGGCACCATAAAGCCGTCAATCAGGGCCTGGCGATGCTGCGTAAGCTGGGTCGTTTCGTTGAATTCAGTGTGTTCAACGACGAGGCCACGGTAGATTGGTCAATCATCGGCGACCGCAAGGAACTGGACGTGCTGGGCTCACATCTGGGTCCCTACATGTACCCACGCGCCATCGATTTCATTGGCAATCGCAAGATCGACATGCGAGACGTGGTCACCCACAAATTCCCCCTCGCCGATTTCAAGGAAGCCTTCGCCGTGATGGAACGCGGCGACAAGTCGCTGAAAGTGGTGCTGGAACCGTAACACGTACGCTCCTTATAAAAAGAACACAGGAAACCGCGTTATGAATCGAGTCATCAACGATCCCGACCAAGTGGTCGAGGACATGCTGCGCGGCATTCTGGCTGCGCATTCCGAGCTGTCCCAAGGCACCAGCAACCCCAGAGTCATCAGCAAAACCACGCCTTCACCCCACGGCCGGGTCGGCATCGTCACCGGCGGTGGTTCGGGTCACGAGCCGGCTTTTCTCGGCTATGTCGGGCCCGGCCTTGTCGATGCCGTGGCAGTCGGCGAGATATTCTCTTCTCCGACGGCCAAAAGTTTCTTCGATGCCTTCCGCGCAGCGGATCGCGGCGCTGGCGTGGCCTGCCTGTATGGCAACTATGCCGGCGACAACATGAACGTAAAGCTGGCGATGAAAATGGCGGCCAGCAAGGATTTGCAGATTCGCACCGTGGTTGCCAACGACGACGTGGCCTCGGCCCCCAAAGCCGACATTGCCAAGCGTCGCGGCGTGGCCGGGGAAATCTTCATGTGGAAGACCGGCGGCGCTGCTGCAGCGCTGGGCTACGACCTGGACGGCGTGATCCGTGTCGCCCAGAAAGCCGTCGATCAGTGCCGCTCCATCGGTATCGGCCTTACGCCCTGCACCATCGCGGCAGTCGGCAAGCCCAACTTCCAGATTCCGGACGGCCAGATGGAACTGGGTATCGGCCACCACGGCGAGCCCGGCATTGAAGTCATCCCCATCGAATCCGCCGCAGCCATGGCCGAGCGCATGCTGGCACCGATTCTCGCTGACCGCGATTTCAATCAGGACGACAGCGTTGTGGTGCTGGTCTCGGGACTTGGCGCAACGCCGGTCATGGAACTGTACATTTTCTACGCCGAAGTCGAACGCCAGCTCAAGGCGCGGGGCTTGAACATTCATCGCTGCTACGTCGGCAACTACTTCACGTCTCTGGAAATGATGGGCGTGACGCTGACCCTGCTGGGCCTGGACGCCGAGCTGAAAACCCTGATCGACCACCCTTGCCGCTCCATCGGCATGACCCAGGCGGAGTGAACCATGAGCCAGCATTTTTCCTCTCGTGACGGCAGCGCCATCGTCACCGATCTGGTCGCGGTGATCGTGGCCAACCGTGAATACCTCAGTGAAGTCGACGGTGCCATCGGTGACGGCGACCACGGCATCAACATGGCCAAGGGCTTTGCCCATTGCGGACGCAGCATCGAGGGTCGACAACTGACCCTCGCCGAAGCACTCGACGAACTCACGCTCAGCCTGATGGAAGGCATCGGCGGCTCCATGGGCCCGCTGTACGGCAGCCTGTTCATTGGCATGGCCGATGAAGTACGCGGCAGCGAGCAGATCGACGCAGCGACGTTCGCTCACCTGCTGCGCGGCGGGCTGACCTCCTTGCAGGACATCACTGAAGCCGGCGTAGGCGACAAGTGTCTGATGGACACCTTGATTCCAGCGGTCGAAGCTTTCGAACAAGCCCATGCCTCGGGCGTTTCGTTCAACGACGCGCTGGAAGCCATGAAACGCGCAGCCTCACAGGGACGCGACTCGACCAGGGACCTGATGGCAAGAATCGGTCGCGCCAGCCGCCTGGGCGAACGCTCGATCGGCGTGCTGGATGCAGGCGCGGTATCGTGTTGCCTGATCCTGACCCGGCTGGCGGATTCGGTGCAGCCCAGGCTGGTGTAGTTCCGGCGCCTGAACAAGACCCGGCGCATCGCTGCAACGGGTCAGGCAGAGGCATGACGGGGCCGAGTTATCAGCCCTCTGAACGCGCATCGGGATAAACCGGCTCCCCCAGATTCAGCATCAACCGATTGGCCCAGGCAAAAATCGAAATCGCGTGAATCAGGTCCAGCACCTGCGCATCGTCCAGTCCTTGCTCACGCAACGCTTGAATGTGGCCAGCATTGAGCGATTCAGGCTCAAGCGTCAGGTCGATGGCGAACTGGACGATAGCGCGCTCACGATCAGTGGTGCCTGCAGTCGCCGGGTCGGCAAATACCTGGGCGATGACGTCGTTGCGCTTGGCCAGTTGCTCGAAGCGTTGCGCGTGCACCGAGGCGCAGTACACGCAGCGGTTGATGCGAGAGACCACGGTGCTGGCCAGCTCTCGCTCGGCGCGGGACAGGCCGCCCGGCGCGTACATGATGGCGTTGAACGCCTGGGAGCGCTGCCGAAGTATGGCCGGATGGTGCGCCAGCGTCAGGTAGTAATCCGAGGTCTTGGCCTGCGGATGGCTTTCTTCAAGCACGGCGAGCTGTTCCGGCGTTGCGCCGTTCAGCTCGACTGTAGGCAGCCAGGCTTTCCAACCCAGCACCTGATTGGTGAAACCATTACTTTCGATAAGCTCGCTCATTGGGCTGCTCCGGCAGAGTGCAGCGCGCCGAGACCTGCGGCCAGACGCACTTGATAGGACATGAATGCAATCAACTGCGCGAGCACGACGATTTCGGCGGTGCTCAGCCCTTCGTGCTGCAACGTCAGCAGTGCAGCCTGATCGCCATGCACTGGCGACTCGATCAAAGTACGGGTGAAACGCAGAATCGCCGCGAGCCGCGCATCATCCAGCACATCAATGGCCCCCGCATCGATGTCAGCCAGTACCGGGGCTTTTATTCCCAGCGCCTGCAATTGCTTCAGATAATGCGTGGTCAGCGTGGCCTGTTCGCCAAGCTTTGCGGCGTAATAGGCCACCCACAGGCGCTCGCTCAGTGACAGGTCGTTATCCAGTGCCGGGTCGAAAAACAGGTCCTGACTGCCCTGAGTGGCCGAAGCGACTTTGTCGCGGGCATGGCGAACCTTGTGCAAATGGCTGCCTGGCTCGATGTTCAACAGGCTGTCGAGCAGGTCAGGCTGAGGGGTGATGTCAGTCGTCAGGATCATGGGCATTCTCAACGTCGGTATGGCCTTCGCATCGCGATTGAAATAACGACGCGAAGGCGTGAAAGATCAGGGTTGTTCGGTGACCATGGTGGCGGCCGTGCGGTCGCTGACCAGTGGCTCGACTTTCAGCCCTTTGCGCGCCGCCCAGATGTTCTGGTAATGGAACAGCGGAATGATCCCCACGTCATCGCTGACCACCTTGACCGAGTCCTGAAGAATCTTGCGGCGTCTGGCTTCATCGAATTCGGCGGTCGAATCCGCAAGCGCCTTGTCCACGACCGGGTTGCTGTAATGGCCCCAGTTGGACGCTCCCTGCCCCTTGGCGCTGTCGACGGTGGTCAGGATATTGGTCAGCGCATAAGCCGCCTCACCCGTGCCGTTTCCCCAGGCGATCACACTGATCGCCAGCTCGTTCTTGTTGGCCTTGCCGGCATAAACCGCCCATGGCAGCACTTCCAGCTGGACCTTGACGCCGATGCGCGACCAGAACTGCGCGACGGCCTGCATGACCTCCGGCGCCTGCGGGTAGCGGTCACCGGGGACATGGACAGTCAACTGAAAGCCTTCGGGAAAGCCCGCCTGCGCCAGCAGATCCTTGGCCTGCTTCGGGTCATACGGGATGTTCTTCACGTCCGGGTTATAGCCGAAGGTATTGGCTGGCATCCACTGATTGGCCTCGGTCACAGTGCCTTGCATGATGCGCTCGTTGATGGCCTGACGGTTGATGGCCAGTGACAGCGCCCTGCGCACACGAACGTCCAGCAACGGGTTTTCGGGCAGCGGCTTGCCCGCGTTGTCACGAATGAACTCATTGGGACCGGCGCGGAAACCTGGCTGAATCAGCAGCGCACGCAAGCCCTGATAGGCATAAACCTTGACCGTCGGCGTCTGGCGCAGACGCTCCACATCCGTTGGCGAGACCTTGTCGATCACATCCACGTCGCCTGCCAGCAATGCCGCGGTGCGGTTGGCCGCATTGGCGATGAAGCGGTAGTCGACCTTGTCCCAGGTCGGCTTCGGGCCCCAGTACGCATCGTTGCGCTCGAAAACCGTCCGGTCGCCAGGCACGAAGGACACAAAGCGATAAGGCCCGGTTCCGATCATGGCCTTGCCGGAGTTGTAGTCGGCGCTGCTGGCGTTGGCGCCTGCGTGGCGGCTGACGATGTAGATCGAATCGACGTCCGGCAGCAGGTTGGCGTTGGGCAGGCGGGTCTTGATGATCAGCGTGTGATCGTCCTTGGCGGTAACGGAAGCGACGGTGCGCGTCGCCCCGGCGTAAGACGCCACGCTGCCCGGCACATTGCGGGCGCGCTCGAACGAGAACACCAGATCGTCAGCGGTCAGCGGCTGACCGTCCTGCCATTTGACGTCGTCACGCAGGTCGAACTCCCACGTGGTGTCATCGACCACTTTCCAGCTTTTCGCCAGCCCCGGCAGGGTCTTGTCATCGCGGCGGCTGACCAGCGACTCAAACGCATGCAGGGCAACCGAACGGTCTCCAGCGTAGTTGTTCAGTTGTGGATCGAGGGATGAAATCGGGTCGGCATAGCCGATACGCAGACTCTGCGCGACCGCACTGCCTGCGGCCAGAACAAGGGCTGAAGCTAACAGGGAACGAACAAGTGGTTTCATGAGAATTCCTGATACGCAATCATTGGCAAGAGGGAACACGAGCATCTGCGCGCCCGTTCAGAGGTTGTCGTTGAGGTGACACGCGCTCCGGTGGTTCGGCGAAACCTCCCTCAGCGCTGGAACTTCTTCGCGGCAGCGCGCCATGGCGTGCGGGCAACGAGGATGGAAATGACACCCGGCGGGCGGGTTCAGCGGGCTGGGGATTTCCCCTTTGATCGCGTCATATCGGGTGCTGCGAATATCGAAACGCGGGATCTGCGCCAGCAGTGCCTGGGTGTACGGATGATTGGCACGGGCGAAAAGGTCATCGACCGATGCAGTCTCGACCACACGGCCCAAGTACATCACCACGACCCGGTCACACAGGTGTTCAACGACACCCAGGTCATGGCTGATGAACAGATAGGTCAGGCCCAGCTCATCGCGCAGGTCCATGAACAGGTTGAGAATCTGCGCCTGGATCGAAACATCCAGCGCAGCGACCGACTCATCGCACACCAGCAGTTCAGGCTGCACGGCCAGCGCCCTGGCAATACCGATGCGCTGGCGCTGGCCGCCACTGAACTGGTGCGGGTAACGCTGGCGCAGTTGCGGACTGAGACCGGCGCGCTGTAACTGCGCACTGACGTAATCGTCCATGCCTTTGCTGTCGGTCAGGCCATGCAGCAGCGCACCTTCGCCAACGATGCGGTCGACCCGCAGGCGCGGATTGAGACTCGATGACGGGTCCTGAAAGATCATCTGCACCTTGAGACGCAGCGCCTTGCGCTCGCTGGCGGTCAGGTTGTCGATGGGTTTTCCGTCTACCGAGACAGAGCCTGACGACACCGGCAGCAAGCCGGCAACCATGCGCCCGAGTGTCGACTTGCCACAGCCTGACTCCCCGACCAGCCCTACCACCTCACCACGAGCAATGCGCAGGTCCACGGCATCGACCGCATGGGTGACAGGTCTGGGTCGCGTCAGGTGCAGACGCTGCAGAACGCCCTGGACCGAACGCTCAGCTACCGGTTTACCGAAGGTCTTGCTGACCTGATGCAGCTCGATCAGGGGAATCTGTTCACTGGACATCGGCAGCTCCCGGATGAAAACAACGAACCGTCTGGCCCGGCGCGATTTCGCGAGGCGCAGGTTCCTGCGCACAGACCGACGACGCCCTTGGGCAACGGGCGGCAAACGCACAGCCTTGCGGCATCGACGACAGATCCGGCGCCATGCCGGGAATCTGCCGCAGGCGCTGCCCTCGCCGGTTACGACTGGGCAGGCTGTCGATCAGCCCCTGGGTGTAAGGGTGTTGCGGGCGGTCCAGCACATCGGCAACCGACCCCTGCTCGACGATGCGCCCGGCGTACATCACCGCCACGTCATCGACCAGCCCGGCCACCACAGAAAGATCATGGGTGATCCAGATCAGCGATGTGCCCTGCTCCCGGACCAGCTTCTGCACTTCGCTGAGAATCTGCGCCTGAATGGTCACGTCCAGCGCGGTGGTCGGCTCATCGGCAATGATCAGGTCCGGGGCGTGCAACAACGCAATGGCAATCGCCACCCGTTGACGCATGCCGCCGGACAATTGATGCGGATAGGCGCGCAGGCGCTCTTCAGGGCTGGCAATACCCATCTGTGCCAGCGTGCGGCTGGCGTGCTCACGTGCTTCGCGCCTGCTGACCGAACGGTGCGCCCGGACGGCTTCGACCATCTGCGTGTCGACCCGCAGGACAGGATTGAGGGTCATCATCGGGTCCTGAAAGATCATTGCAACCCGATTGCCCTGCACATCGCGCAGCTGCGGGGCCGTGAGTTTCGTCAGGTCACGCCCCTTGAACAGCACCTGGCCTGCACTGATGCGGCCCGGCTCGTCGACCAGTCCGAGAATGGAAAACCCCGTCACGGACTTGCCCGATCCGGATTCACCTACCAGGCCGAGAATCCGTCCCGGTTGCACGCTCAATGACACATCACGCACGGCCGGCAGCACGCCTGCACGGGTATGGAACGAGGTGCACAGGCCGCGCACGTCAAGGGTCGGCTGATCAGCCATCGGCGTTGCTTCAAGCTGGCTCATCGCTGCAACCTCGGGTTCAGCACATCACGCAGACGGTCGCCCACCAGATTGATCGCGACGATGGTGATCAACAGCGCCAGCCCTGGAAACAGACTGATCCAGTATTCGTTGCTGAGCATGTACTGGAAGCCATTGGCAATCAGCAGCCCCAGCGACGGCTCGGTGACCGGCACGCCCAGACCGAGAAACGACAGGGTCGCCTCCAGCGTGATGGCACGGGCAATCTGCAGCGCGCCGATCACGATCAGTGGCGGCAGGCAGTTGGGCAGAATATGACCGATCACGATGCGCCACGGACCAATGCCCTGCCCGCGCGCCGCATCGACGTATTCGCGACGGCTTTCAGTCAGGGCCTGGCCCCTTGCAGTGCGGGCGTAATAAGCCCATTCCAGCAATACCAGGGTAAGCATCACATTACCGACGCCCTTGCCCAGCCAGGCGAGGATCATCAAAGCCATGAGGATCACCGGAAACGACAGCAGCAGGTCCACCAGACGCATCAACAGCGCATCGACCCAGCCGCCTGCATACGCAGAGACCAGTCCCAGCAACGTGCCGATCACGGCAGCGATCAGCGCCGAACCAATGCCGACCCACAAGCTGATGCGCAAGCCGTAAATGATCGCTGATACCAGATCGCGCCCTTGTCCGTCCGTGCCCAGCCAATAGGTGTAACCGGTGTCCATGTTCGGACTGCCGGGCGCCATGCGGGCATCCATGACATTCAGTTGCATCAGATCGTAGGGGTTCTGGACCACGATCCAGGGCGCCAGCGCGGCGACCAGAATGATGATCATCAGAATCACCAGCCCCAACAGGGCAGACGGCGACCGAGTGAACTCGACTGCCACGCGCCGCCACGGCGACTGTGCTTGCAGGCCGACACTGATGGTCGACGCCTTGGGAATGGCATTCATCGGGAAGCCTCGACGCGTACGCGTGGATCGAGCAAGTAATACAGGCCGTCGACGATCAGGTTGAGCACCACGAAAATCACCACGACGACCATCAGGTAAGCGACCACCACCGGGCGATCCAGCATGTTGATGCTGTCCAGAATCAGCTTGCCTGCACCGGGCCAGGCAAAGATGCTTTCGGTGACCACCGCGTAGGCAATGGTCGAACCCAGTTCCATGGCCAAGACAGTCACGACGGGGATCATGGTGTTGCGCATGACGTGCATGCACATCACGCGCAGCGGCGACAGACCCTTGGCCCGGGCAAATTTGACGAACTCCTGAGGCAGCACCTCGCGCACACCGGCACGGGTCAGTCGCAACACCAGCGAAATCTTGAACAGCGCCAGATTCAACGCGGGCAACAGCAAGTGCTGCAGGCCGTCCAGCGTCAGCCATGACCACTGCACACCCAGCCACTCACGGGTCTCGCCGCGCCCACTGGCAGGCAGCCAGCCCAACGTGATCGAGAACAGCATGATCATCATCAAGGCCACCCAGAACGCCGGCAGCGAGAAGCCGACAATGCTGCCCGCCATCAGCAGCCTGGAAACCGGATGATCCGGCCAGGTCCCGGCGAACATGCCCAGCGGCACGCCGATCACCACCGCCAGAAACAGCGCACTGAACGCCAGTTCGAAGGTTGCAGGCAGCCGTTGCAGGATCAGGCGCATGGCGTCTTCGTGGTAGACGAAGCTTTGGCCGAGATTGCCGTGCATCGCTCCCTTGAGAAAGATCAGGTATTGCTGCCACAGCGGCTTGTCCAGCCCCAGATGGGCAATCGCCTGCAGACGCTCGGCCTGATTGAGGTCTTCACCCACCAGGATGTCCATCGGATTGCCAATGGCATTAAGGCCGACGAACACTACCAAGGTCATCAGCAGAATCACCAACAGCGACTGTGTCAGCCGACGCAATGCCCAGCCGATCATGAGCGTAACTCGTCGGCATTCGGCTGACTGGCAACCCATTCGTCACCCAGCAGCTCAGGATCGGCATAGTCGCGCATGGCCTGAAAATGCAGCGCCACGTCTTCATTGAACAACTGCCCCACCAGTGCGTGCGCCAGGCGCTTGGAGCCTTCGCTGATGGCCGGAATATCGCCGGACACCGCGCCGTAGCTCAATGCTGCCGGGTAGCTGAAACAGTGGATGTGTTCGATTCCGGGGCAGGCACCCGGCTTTTTCTCCTGAAATTCGAAACAGTTGCCCAGATCCGGCAGTTGAGCCAGTTCCTCATCCTGTTCATCAGGGAACGCTTTGTAACGGTCTTGCCAGACACGAATGTGCGCAGAGAACGGTGCGAACTCCGGCCTCTGTTCAAAGTCGGTACGAAAGCCTGTGGCAAACACCACGAAATCCGCCTCGATTCGCGCCGAAGGTGTATCCAGCCACACGCCGCCCGCAGGGTTCTGCTCGACACCCAACAGCGGACAACCGAGCAGAAACCGCGCCTTGCCCGAACTGGAGACCCGCAACGTACTGCCGCGTGGCGGCGGAACCTGTTGGGTGTTGAGGTAATGACGGATTCGCCACTTCCACTCATCCGGCAGGCGCCAGTAGCCATGGACCATACCCGGATTGCCTGCGCCCTTGCCCTTGTTGACGCGCGGCAGCACAGCACGACGAATAAGCAGATCCACACCCGTCGCGCCCGCCTCCAGCGCAGTCGCGGCGCTGTCCATGGCCGAGGCGCCGCCACCGATCACGGCGACGCGTTTGCCTTCGAACCAGTTGTCCTGCAAGCCGTCAGCGGAGTGAGCCCATAAATGCCTGGGGAGCGACTTCGCGAATTCGGGCACCCACGGACCGCCCAGTCCGTCACGGCCGGTCGCCAGCACCACATGGCGCGCGACAAAGAAAAGTGTCTGAGACGGTGTTTCGACATCCAGCGCAACCAGACCGTCCGCCCCGGGCACGACCCGACTGACACGGTGTTCATTGCGCACGTCCAGGTTCAACACCTTACGGTACCAGCGCAGGTAATCGGCCCATTGCAGGCGCGCAATCTTGTCCAGTGTCGCCCAGCCTTCGACGCCGTACTGCGCTTCGTACCAGGCACGAAATGTTAGCGCGGGAAGACCGAGCGCCGGGCCGGTGAGCTGTTTGGGCGAGCGCAGGGTTTCCATGCGCGCAGTCGTCGCCCAGGGGCCTTCGTAGCCTGCGGGCGACTGATCGAATATCACGGCGGCCACACCCAGATGACGCAGCTCGGCCGCCAGCGCAAGTCCCGCCATGCCTCCGCCGATGATCGCGACGTCCAGCACGGCTCTGCCCTCACTCTCGCGTGGTTTGACCCACGGGTTCGCAGGCAGGTCCAGCCAGGCCAGGTCCTGACACAAGCGTGCTTCCAGTGCTTCAAGACCTGCGGGGGCATCTACATGGGGCATTGATCGGTACTCGGTAAATGATCGGGCAGACAACCCGAGCCTTCATTCAACCTTTCAAAATCCATTCCAATAACGAAATAAATGAATTCTTTAAGGGTATGAATGCAAAAACCAAATACTAAAAGGCGTTTTTTATTCCCGCAACGCGAAAAAAAGCATATTGATATTCTTAAATGGCAGGTCGATACGATTTTGAGGGCCGGCTGATCGCTCTCATTCGGCGTAAATGCTCTGCAACAGGGCATCGTGAGCACTGGCTTCATGCATGACCATTTCAGGCAACAGCGCCTTCGCAGCCACGGCGATTTCATCGATCAGCGCAAGGGCCACATCGGAATGCGGGCTGGCGAAAGCCGAAATCAGACCGAAGAAGAACGGGATGTTGCAGGCGATCGGCCGCACCACTACCCCTTGAATCGGCACACCCATGGCCGTGAACGGATCGACCAGCGCGATGCCCAGCCCGGCCCTTGTCATCTGCATGGCGATCAGTGACGTGTTGGTGTCGAGCATGTGCGGCAGCTCGCCGCCCGCTTCCTGAAACGCCTTGTCGATGCGTCGACGAAACCGATAGGGGTTGGCCATGGTGATCAGCGTCTGACGCGCCAGCACGTCCAGTGGCAGCACCTCATAGGTCGCCAGGTCGGATTCAGCTGGCAGGACAGCGACGCAAGGTGCCTCGCCGATCCAGTGAATCTCCAGCCCGCGATGCTCCAGCGGCAGGCTTACCGCCCCTAGGTCCGTGGTCTTGGACAGCACCGCCTGCACCACATTTTCCGGCGACATGCTCTGCAGCTGGATTTGCCTTGGCTTCAAGTGCTCCGGCAGCCTGGCCAGCGCGGCCGGCAGCAGCCCGGCGGCCAGGGCGGAAATCGCCACCAGTTTGATCTGATGATTCTCTTCCTCGGCAATGTGCTGCGCGCGCTGGCGAATGTTGCGAATACCCAGCAGCGCACTCTCCACCTCGCCATACATCATGAACGCCTTGTGCGTCGGCGTGACTTTCGGCCCGCTGCGCTCGAACAGCGCAAAACCCAGTTCCTGCTCAAGCTCCTGAATCACCCGGGTGACCGATGGCTGTGAGCGGCCGAGCATCTTGCCAGCGGCCGTGACACTGCCCGCCGACATCACTGCCGCAAAGGCTTCAAGCTGACGCAAATCCATAAACACCCTTGATCGATACAGATGATGGCTGGAGCGCATAATGCGCGGCTTCGCCGTTCGAGTGGCGAAAGTCTACACGCAGAGTAGAGCGTACGCGCCTGTGCAGAGTACGATTTGCAGTCCCTGGCGATACCGCCCGAGAGCCCGAACGAACGCCGCCCCGCTGCCACAGTCTCAACCCAGGCAACCCTGGAGGACAAAACGGATGATTTTCAACTCGCTGGTGTTTCTCGCCACGCTGATCGGCATGGAAGGCTTCGCGTTCCTGGCGCACAAGTACGTCATGCATGGCTGGGGATGGGGCTGGCATCGCTCGCACCATGAACCCCGGACCGGCTGGTTCGAGAAGAACGATCTGTATGCGGTGGTTTTCGCGGGGGTTGCGATCGTACTGATTGCATTGGGCACCGGGGGTTATCACCCGCTGGAGTGGATCGGTGCCGGGATGACGGCCTATGGCCTGCTGTATTTCGTTGCCCACGATGGACTGGTTCACCGACGCTGGCCGTTCAGCCTTGTGCCTCGCGCGGGCTATGCGAAGCGGCTCTATCAGGCGCATCTGATGCATCATGCGGTGTCCGGCAAGGAACGCTGCGTGTCATTCGGCTTCCTGTACGCGCCTTCAGTGGCAAAACTGAAGGCGCAACTGCGCGAACTGCATGGCGGTCCGCTCAATAGGCACGACGAGGGCGTTTCCAAAGATCAGGCGGACGTGGTGGATAGCGCTTCCCGCGTGAAATAGTCGCCTGCCAGGCTCCTGCGGCCACCAACCTTAGTTTGTCGAGTTTCGAGGTCGACTGGCGTGAGTCCCAGGCTTGCGCCCCGGCCTCCCGCACTTTTATTCCAATCTCGCGATAAACACCTCTGGCCGTGGCCACCGCCCAGGCAGAGCGCCACGGCAACCCGGCCAGTCCAGCCTGCGCGCTCTCGTAGAAAGGCTCGGCCATGTCCACCAGCCGCCGGGCAAGCACGGCGATCCGCTGGCGATACTCAGGTTCGGCCAGGCGGTCACGAGGGATGCCTGTTTCATCCAGCCAGTCGGCTGGCAGATAGCAACGTCCGACCGAAGCGTCCTCGACGATGTCCCGGGCAATGTTGGTCAACTGAAACGCCATGCCCAGATCGCATGCCCGGTTCAGGGTCGCATCATCGCTGACGTTCATGACCTGCGCCATCATTAACCCGACGACCCCGGCGACGTGGTAGCAATACTCCAGCGTGTCTTCGATGCTGCGATAGTCCCGTGCATTCACGTCCATCGCAAAACCTGCGAGGTGATCCAGTGCGTAGTCCCGACGTATGCCGTGGCGGTAGACCACGTCCTTGAATGCAGCGAAGGCCGGTGTCTGCGCCGGGATGCCTGCGTAGACGTCATGCGTCCTGGCAACGAGTCCGGCCAGACGTTCACGTACTTCAGCGGGTGAGACGACGGTTGCATCATGCCCCGCTTCCTGACCATCAATGACATCATCACAATGGCGGCACCATGCGTACAACATCACGGCGCTGCGGCGCGTCAACGGGTCAAACAATTTCGACGCGGCCGCAAAGCTCTTGGAACCCACGGCGATACTCTGTAACGCATGGTCTACAAGCTGCTGATCCTGTGTATCCGGTGCCATCATGCGTGGACGCCCTCCAGCATCAAGCCTGCGGTGGCCTTGGCCGAACCGATCACTCCGGGGACACCTGCGCCCGGATGCGTCCCGGCACCAACCAGATACACATTGGCCAGACTCGCATCGCGGTTATGAGGCCGGAACCAGGCACTTTGCTGCAGGATCGGCTCCAGCGAGAAGGCCGACCCCAGGTGCGCATTCAACTCGTCGCGAAAGTCGTTGGGCGTGAAGATCCGGCTGGTCACAAGGTCTTCGCGCAGGCCTGGCATGTAGTACTTCTCCAGGTATTCAAAGATCCGGTCACGGTAGCGCGGCCCTTCGATTTCCCAATCGATAGGCGCATTGCCCAGGTGCGGAACCGGTGACAGCACGTAATGGCTGGAGCAGCCCGGCGGCGCAAGGCTCGGGTCGGTGATGCAGGGGGCGTGCAGGTACAGCGAGAAATCCTCGGCCAGCGCATCGCCCTTGAAGATTTCCTGAATCAGTTCGCGGTAGCGCGGCCCGAAGCAAACAGTGTGGTGCTGCAATTGGGGCTGGGGTCGCTTGAGGCCGAAATGGATCACGAACAGCGAGTTGCTGAACCGCTTGCGCTTGAGCCGGGCTCCCTCCTTCACCCCTCTAGGGTACTGGGCCAGAAGCTCGGCGTAGGTGTGCACCACGTCGGCGTTCGAGGCCACGCAGTCGGCGCTCAACACCCGCCCGTCCCGCAACCGCACGCCAGTGGCGCGTGCACCGCTGACTTCGATGCTGGCGACTTCGGCATTGAGCTCGATGCGCCCGCCGATGTCTTCGAACAGCTTGACCAGCCCCCGCACCAGCGCCCCCGTGCCACCCTTCGGAAACCAGACGCCCCACTGGCGCTCCAGCGCATGTATCAGGGTGTAAATGGACGACGTGGCAAACGGGTTGCCGCCCACCAGCAACGAATGGAAGGAGAACGCCTGACGCAGTTTCTCGTCTTCGATGAACTCCGACACTTTGGAGTACACGCTGCGCCAGGCCTGAAGACGCGCCAGTTGCGGGCCGGCCTGAATCATGTCGCGAAACGACAGGAACGGCACTGCCCCCAGCTTCAGATACCCCTCGTTGAACACGGCTTTCGAATACGCCAGAAACCGCTGATAGCCCGCGACGTCCCTGGGGTTGAGCGCGCCGATCTGGCGGTCCAGAGAAACCTGATCGTTGGCGTAATCGAATTGCGTGCCGTCCTCCCAGCACAAACGGTAAAACGGCGAGACAGGCAACAGATCGACGTAATCCTTGATCGATTTGCCGGCCGCCGTGAACAGCTCTTCGATGGCCGATGGGTCGGTGATCACCGTAGGACCTGCATCGAAGGTGAAACCCTCGTCTTCATAAACGTAGGCCCTGCCGCCAGGCTTGTCGCGCTTCTCAAGCAAGGTCGTCTGCACGCCTGCGGCCTGAAGCCGGATCGCCAGTGCCAGGCCGCCGAAGCCGGCGCCAATCACCACGGCGTTTTTTGCTGGGGTCATAAAGAACTCTCGTAATGTCTGGGCAGATAACGTACTGCGGCACGCATGGCTTCGGCGACCGGCACAGGAGGCTTGCCGACCAGCACCCGGACCTTGTCGCGGGCGAGCGTGTCACCGGCGTAAAAGCGGCGAATCAGGCTGTCGGGCAATCCGTAAAAACGTTGCATCACTTGCCAGCGATCCTGAGGTCGGCCAGCCAGAAAAAGCATGCGGTTGAGCAGCCGGTAGAAACGCTGGCGCTGCCACTGGCTCTGCGCAAACGCGCGAATACCTGCTGCCAGCGACTCGGCATCAAAGTTGTTCTGACGAGTGATCCACTCGGCCAGCCTGACGGCCAATGGCAACGAGTAGCCTGTGGTGCAGTGAAACAGGCCTGCGCGCAGACCGGAACGCGGCTGGCCTGGCTTTTCGTTCCAGAACGCATTGAAATCCCCGGCCAGCGTAATGGGCAGTACGCCCTGCTCTTCACGAAGGCAGGACTGAATCGACCAGCCGTGCTGACGCGCATAATCGGCGATGTGCCGACGCAACTCATCCGGTGAAGACGATTGCCGGTCCACGTAATGGGTGTCCTCGATCAGCAACGTGTCCCTGGAAAACGGCAATACATACACGAAGCGATACCCGCGTTCCTGAGGCACACGGGCATCCATGATGATCGGCATGTCCAGACCGTGAGGGTGCTTCAACTGCAGCAACTGCCCCAGAAATGCCTGTTGCCCGAGCACCAGATGCGGACTGGGCTGTACACCGCGGCCATCGATCACGGCGCACGCCTGCAGACGTTCGCCGTTGTCGAGCAGTACCGAATCCGGACTGACGTCGACAATGCGTGTTCCCGTCATCAGGCTATCGCCCAGCGCAGGCTCGATGACCTGAGCAAACCGCTCGGAAGTCACACTTGCGTAGCCGCTTTCCATCCGCCGCGAGCGTTCTGGAAAATAGACGTCGTAAGCAGGCCAGGTCTTGACTACCAACGGGCGCAGCCATTGATGCTGCTTCTGGCTCAGGTCGCCGTCATGAAAGGACCAGGTGTGATTGCCGCCCAGTTGCGGCTGCTCCTCGATACAGAGGATCTTCAGCTCGGGCCGACGTTGCTTGAGACGCCAGGCAATCAACCCGTTGGCCAATCCGCCGCCGGCCAGAATCAGGTCATAACGCATGAACGCCTCCTGCGAATACCGGCTGGCGCGTGCGAAGCACATCTTCGATGATATTCGCGGCCTTGAAGGTTCCGCCTGCCCGATCCAGTTCAGTCGCCAACTGGCGCAGCGGCTTGTCGGAGTGCACGAGCAGGTGTTGCAACTGGGCCTGGATTTTTGCCGCTCGGGCGCGACGAGGCAGTTGCTTGCCGAGTCTGTGATAACAGACCCTGGCCGCTACCCCAGGCTGATCGAAAGCAATCGGCATGACGAGCATCGGCGTGCAGGCGGCAATCGCATCCATCACTGTGTTCAGGCCGCCGTGGGTAATCACGACATCGGCCTGCTCCAGTACCCATTGTTGAGGCGCGAATGCCGTCACGCGGACATCACCCATTTGCCTGAGCGCCTGTTCCTGAGTGGCATCGAGGCCGCCACAGTGAGCGATCAGCAACTGCGCGTTCAGACGCTGACAGGCGATCACCATCTGTTTGAACATCCCCAGCCGCCCTCCCTGCAATGTACCCAGGCTGGCGAAAATGAAGGGCCGATTCGGGTCGATGGACCACTCGCCCTGCACCGTCTGAGGCGCAGTTCTCAGCGGGCCTACCGTATGAAAATGCGCAGGCCGGTTTTCACGCGGGAAATCGAAACCGTCCAGCGTCTGGCTGATCTGCGCAAACGGCGACAGGTATTCGTGCATGCCGTTACGCGGTGTCACGCCCAACCGATGGGACGCATCGTGCAAGACCTTGCGCAGCGGGCGCATCATCCAGTCGTAGACCCGGGTGCTTGCCTCATAGAGGCGTCTGCTGCGTGCATCCGTGCCATAGGCGAACGGCATCACCGGCAACGGCAACTGCGGTTCACGGTTGATCGGCAGTGCGCAGGCCACGGAAACGAATGGCAGACCCAGCGCCTCAGCCACCAGACCGCCGCCCGCTTCCATCTGGTCGCACAGCAGCGCGTCGATGGCTTCGTGCGCCAGTGCGGCAGGCAGTTCGGTACAGAACATGGCCGTTGTCGCGCTCAGGTCTCTAATCACCCGGCGCAAGCCCAGCGGGCCATGCGGTGCGGCGGCCCGGCGCAACGTTCTGGCGAGACTGCCGGGCGGGTGGCTGATAGCGCCCAGGGTGTAAAAGCCAATGCGTGGATCGGTCAGCCAGCGATGTGTATCGGCCTGATGGAAGAACGTGACCCGGTGACCGCGCTCGATCAATTCCAGTGCCAGAGCCTGAAACGCCTGAAAATGGCTGTAGAACGCGGGGGCCACTACGCCGAAATGGCTCATGAAATGCGCTCGCTCAACGGGAGTGGGTCAAGCAGCCGAGCGCCACGCAACGCGGCCAGATCCCGCGATCCCGTACAGAAGCAGACGATACGCAACTGGCGAATTATTGTTTCAAAATGTTCAACCACGGCGGAATCCGACTCCAACGCCTCGGCAAGCACACCGGCAGCCTGTCCGACCAGATCGGCTCCCAGACGAATGGCCCGGGCAGCATCGATACCATTACGAATGCCACCGGAAGCGATCAGCGTCGTGTGGGGCAGTGCCTGTCGGACGTTGATCAGGCTTGCGGCCGTCGGTATACCCCAATCCGCAAAGGCCATCGCCACGTCACGATCCGCCGACCGGGTGGCGCGCTCGCCCTCGACCGCTGCCCAGCTCGTCCCGCCCTTGCCCGCCACATCCAGCACCTGAACGCCATTGGCAACCAGCGAACGCGCGACAGGAACCGACAACCCGGCACCGACCTCCTTGACGATGACCGGCACGCCGACACTTTCGACCGTACGCCCAATCGCATCCAGTACCCCGCGCCAGTCCTTGTCGCCTTCCGCCTGGACGGCTTCCTGCAAGGGGTTCAGGTGAATGATCAAGGCATTGGCCTGCAACGCATCCACTGCCCGGCGCGCCAGGTCAAGGCCGTCCGCTTCAAGCAACTGCGCAGCGCCGATGTTGCTCAACAACGGGATATCCGGGGCCAGACGTCTGAGTTCGCGGGTCAGCCCCTGATCGTTGGGGCTGCGCAATCCGACCCGTTGCGACCCTACGCCCATGGCGACCCCCAGCCGCTGCGCGGCCCGGGCCAGATGCCGATTGATCGCTGTGGAGCGCTCGGCACCGCCGGTCATCGAGCTGATCAACAGCGGTGCGCGCAGGGGAATACCCAACAGACTGCTGCTTAAATCAATGTCGCCAAGGTTCAGTTCCGGCAGTGCGCAATGTTCGAAGCGCACCGCGTCAAGGCCTGTATCAGAGCCCGCGCAGCGCTGTTGAAGGACGATATCGAGGTGATCATCCTTGCGTCGACTGAGGTCGATTTTATCCATGACAGCTCCGATTCAGCTGGATCATTTTTCCGAGCGTGTGGTCTCTAGATTCTTGAGGCACTCAGGAGCGGAGGTCGTTCCGTTTGTTTGAAAGTCAGGAAGTGAGCCTGAGACGAGGCAGTTGGACTGTCGAGCCTATATAGCCAGAGTAGAAGCAATGACAAAAATGGAAATGGATGCCTCCCTCCATAATGGCCTGATCGAACAACTGGCAGACATGCGTGCGCGCATCGAGAAACGCCTGGACGAGTTGTTGCCGCAGGAAGGGAATGAGCGCGACCTGGTTGCGCTGGCGATGCGCGAAGGCACGCTGGCACCTGGTAAACGCGTGCGCCCCATGCTGCTGATGCTGGCCGCCGAGGGGCTGGAGCACTCCGACCGCCAGTCTGGCGATGCATCGCTGGATCTGGGCTGTGCCGTGGAGATGATCCACGCCGCGTCTCTGGTGCTGGATGACATGCCGTGCATGGATAACGCACAGTTGAGGCGTGGACGCCCTACCGTACACCTGAAGTTCGGTCAGGACGTGGCGATCCTCGCAGCGATTGCGCTGCTGAGCCGGGCATTTGGCGTGGTTGCCGCGATCAATGAGGTGCCACCGTCGAACCGTACCCGGATCGTCGAAATTCTCGCCGATACAGTCGGCATGCAAGGGCTGGTTCGTGGACAGTATCAGGACCTGCGTGAAGGTCAGCGCAGCCGCTGTGCTGAAGAGATCGCCCTGACCAATCGACTCAAGACTGGCGTTCTGTTCGGCGCCATCATGGACATGGCGTGGCTGCTCAGCAGCGCTGACGAGTCTGTACGGTTTGAGTTGCAGGGGTTTGCCACAGAGCTGGGTCAGGCCTTCCAACTGTACGACGATCTACAGGACGAGGCGCTCGACAACGCCAAGGATCAAGGCAGGGACAAGGGTAAATCCACATTCGTGTCACTTTATGGCCAGCAGAAAGTGGCCGAGCAGCTTCATACCCATCTGGCGATGGCAGAAAAACACCTCGACAAGGCCTACGGAGGGGCGCAAACCATCAGCGCCTACCTCAAGCTGGTCTTTCTGAAGGCGCTGTAACACACACCACCTGTTCGGCCGTCATCACTCGATTTCGGCCCTGCTCCTTTCCCTGATACAGCAATGCATCCGCACGATTGAGCGCAACCTGAAAGGCCTCGCCCGGATGGATGACCGCTGTCGCCAGCGTCGCCGTCACGTCCAGCTTGCGGGTATCGATGTGCCCTGCTTCCTCTCTGATTCGCGCCCAGATACGTTCGGCCACCTTGTGCGTGTCGGCCAGCGAGGTGTTGGGCATGAGTACCAGAAACTCTTCGCCGCCCCAGCGGGCAGCCATGTCATCGTGACGCACGCAGGCGCTGATGATGCCCGCGACGCGTTGCAGGATGAGGTCGCCGGACTCGTGGCCATGAAGGTCGTTGATCTGCTTGAAATGGTCGATATCGAGCAATATCAGCGACGCAGAAAGCCCTTGGCGCTGCGATTCCATCTGCCGCACGCGATGCAGGATTCTTCGGCGCGTGTAAAGGTTGGTGAGGCTGTCGCGATTGGCAATATGGAACAGGCTCAGTTGCATTGAAGAGGTAAAGCGTACCGACAATGCCGTGGCGTAGATCGACAGCGACGTTGCGATCAGTACATTGGCGATGCCGAAAATGTCCAGAACCTCTCTGCTCAGCCCGGACGAGAGCCCCATGTAGCGGCGAAATGCGAAGCAGCCGACAGCCGCCATCAGGATCGACAGGCTGTAGACCAACCGCCTGAATGTGGCCAGTTGAAAGGTAAAGGCGATGATCGGCACGACGCAGAACAGGTAAAAGCTGAAATTGCTGTCCCAGCCCAATACCCAGGTTGCGAGAATGGCGTGGCCGATGATCTCAAGGCTCATCCACTGACCTGCCTGCCGGTAGCGGCGCCCCCGTATCAGGTACAGGCAATTGACGTAGATCAGCGTGCTCAGCAGGTTGGCGACCCAGAGAATGGTGACGTCCAGAGCGATGAACAGCCCGAACAGAACAAAATGGATCAGGAGCGCGACGTACACGATGGGAATGATGTGTTTCCAGAACTGGACAGCAGTCTCCTTGAAGAGCTGGGAACGGTCATCGGCGGAGAGGATCATCACGTTATCTCGAAAGTACAGGTTGAATACGACCGTGGTGTATCAGGACGTGATTCATGTCGTATTGTCGGCATGAACACGCTGCGCTTGATGCGTCCAGCAACAATAATTGTCGTTGCAACCGGGCTGTGAGGCTCTTGTTTGAAGGCGTTGGACTCGGAAAGTGCCCATGCGGCCAAAGGACAATTCGACCGGGCCCTCTGGCATGGGCGTTGTGCAAGTGAAACGCCTCATCCGGGCCAAACACTGCTTTAATGAAGCGCTGCTTACCCAGCGTATGGCTGGTCTCGAATGATTGATAAGGAGGGGTACGGATGGAACGTCTCACAGCGAAAGACTTTGCCCCTGAACTGCTCGAACTTTACGACTACTACGCCCATGGCAGGATCAACCGGCGCGAATTTCTCGACCGCGCGGCCGTGTTCACCCTGGGCGGTCTTACCGCAAGCGCCCTGCTCGCCTCCCTGAGTCCCGACTATGCGCTGGCCGAGCAGGTGGAGTTCACCGACCCGGACATCATCGCCGAGTACGTGAATTACCCCTCGCCCAAGGGCCATGGTCAGGTGCGAGGCTATCTGGTGCGTCCCGCCAGGGCGACCGGCAAAGTTGCCGCGATTGTCGTGGCGCATGAAAACCGGGGGCTGAACCCGTATATCGAAGACGTTGCCCGTCGCGTGGCCAAAGCCGGCTTCATCGCCCTGGCACCGGACGGGCTGTCATCGGTCGGCGGATACCCGGGCAACGATGACAAAGGTCGCGAGCTTCAGCAGAAGGTCGATCCCGAAAAGCTGATGAATGATTTCTTCGCCGCCATCGAATGGCTGATGAAGCATGACGCGACCACGGGCAAAGTCGGTATCACCGGGTTCTGCTACGGCGGCGGCGTCACCAACGCAGCAGCGGTGGCGTATCCGGAGCTGGGTGCGGCGGTGTCGTTTTATGGACGTCAGCCGAAATCAGAGGATGTGGTGAAGATCAAGGCACCGATCATGATCCACTACGGCGAACTGGACACGCGCATCAACGAAGGCTGGCCTGCTTACGAACAGGCTCTGAAAGCCGCTGGCACGACGTACGAAACCTACATTTATCCGGGTGCCAATCATGGCTTCCACAACGACTCGACCCCGCGCTATGACGAAGCCGCCGCCAGACTGGCCTGGGACCGGACGCTGGGATGGTTCCGAAAGTATCTGGTTTGAGTGCGGATGCAGTGCTCTCATCCAACTGATCGTTCGGTCGTGCAGCATCATGCAGCCCGCAACCGCTCCAGCAGCACTTGCAACGGATGCCTGATCACCTTGCCATCCTGGCGCTTGACCTGGCTCCTGCACGAGTAACCATCGGCAACCAGTCGGTCGTCACCGCCATGACGTGCCACCAGTGGCTGCCAGGACTGGCTGTAGATAGTCTCACTGGTCTTCACGTTGCGCGTTTCGTGGCCGTAGGTGCCGGACATGCCACAGCAGCCGCTCGGCAATACCTGCAGCGTCAGGCCATAGTGGGCGAAAGCTTTCTGCCAGAGGCCTACGCTGCCCGGTTCGTTGGTTTTTTCGGTGCAGTGCGGCAGGAAGTAGTACGTTTCGCTTTCGGCTTCCGAACCCTGCTCGACCAGCGCCGAGGCCAGCCATTCCTGAGGCAGCATCACGCTCGGAATGTTCTCGCTGCCCAGGGTCTTGCTGTATTCCTGGCGATAAACCAGTGTCATTGCCGGGTCGAGGCCGATCAATGGGATACCGGCCTCCTGCAGCTTGCGCAGTGACTGGCTATTGAAGCTCGCCGCCTTCTCGAAGGCTGCCATGAAGCCCTGAACCTGCAACGGCTTACCATTGGGGGCGAACGGCGCAAGGTAGACCTGGTAACCCATGCGTGAGATCAGCTCCAGCCAGTCGGCCGCCAGCGGGGTTTCGAAGTAACGGGTGAACGCGTCCTGCACCAGCACCACTGTGCGCTGGCGCTCCTGTTCAGTCAGCGCCGCGAGACGCGCAGGCGTCGCAATGCCGACGTTCCAGCGCGCGCAGGCTGCGCGGAAGTCCATCAGACTCAGCAACGGGCTGTCGACCATGCCAGCCACGTGTTCAAGCAGATGGCGGACCGGCTTTGCACCCATCACGCCGTTGTACAGCTTGGGAAAGCGCGCCAGATGCGGGATGCTGAACTCAAGCGAGCCAATCAGATAATCTTTGAGCGGACGCAGATAGCGGCTGTGGTACAGCTCCAGAAAGCGCGAACGAAACTCCGGGACATTGACTTTGACCGGGCACTGGCCTGCGCAGGACTTGCAGGCCAGGCAACCTGACATGGCATCATAGACTTCATGAGAGAAATCCTTCTGCCCCGCCACGCGGGCGATGCTGTTGACAGCGCGCTCGGCCAGGCTTTTCACCACGTTGGCAGTACGCGCCCTGGCGCTGGCGGTCAGCACGTTCACATCCTGGCCGCCCTGCAGACGCAGCCATTCCCGGACCAATGAAGCCCGGCCCTTCGGGGAGTGAACGCGGTCACGGGTAGCCTTCCACGACGGGCACATTGCATCGTCTGGATCGTAGTTGTAACAGGCGCCGTTGCCGTTGCAGTGCAACGCCGTGTCGTAGCTCTGCCAGACACGCTCGTCGATGGTTCGGTCCAGATCACCGCGCAACGTTACCTCGTCCACCAGGGTCAGACGCGCCTCAGGAACCGAAGCCGGCGTGGCGATCTTTCCGGGGTTGAGCTGGTTGAACGGATCACAGGCCGCCTTCAAGGCCTGAAGCGCGGGATACAGATCACCGAAGTACTCGGGCACGTACTGCGAGCGCAGGCCCTTGCCATGCTCGCCCCAGAGCAGACCGCCGTAGCGCTTGGTCAAGGCAGCGACGGCATCGGAAATCGGACGAATCAAGGCCGCCTGCGCCGGGTCTTTCATGTCCAGAATCGGCCGTACGTGCAACACGCCTGCGTCCACATGGCCGAACATTCCGTATTGCAGACCGTAACTGTCCAACAGCGCACGGAACTCCTGAATGTAATCGGCCAGGTTCTCCGGCGGCACGGCCGTGTCTTCCACAAACGGCTGCGGCCGCGCTTCGCCTTTGACGTTGCCCAGCAGACCGACAGAACGTTTACGCATGGTATAGACGCGGTTGACCGCCGCACTGCCCGTCGCCAGCGTATGACCGAGACGCACCACCGAGGTGTCGCTCTGCAGGTGCGCGACAAACGCATGCACCCGCTGTTCGACTTCGTTCAGCTCGTCGCCACTGAACTCGATCAGGTTGATACCCAGCGTCGGCGTGGCCGGATCCTGAGGGAAATACTCGGCAACGCCGTGCCAGACGATGTCCTGCATTGCCAGCATCAGCACCTTGGAATCCACCGTTTCGATGGACAGCGGCTTGTGCGCCATCAAGGCCTTGGCGTCGCGCAACGCGTCCATGAAGCCTGCGTACCGCACGTTGACCAGAATCGAATGCTTGGGAATCGGCAGTACGTTCAGTTTGGCTTCGACGATAAAACCCAGCGACCCCTCGGAACCGCACAGCACGCTGTTAAGGTTGAAGCGGCCGTCTTCCTCACGCAAGTGCGCCAGGTCATAGCCGGTCAGGCACCGATTGAGCGGTGGAAAAATGTCCTTGATCAACTGTGCCTGGGTGTCGGCAATCTGCTGCGCGCAACGATAGACCTCGCCTGCACGGTCAACCCGCGCCTGTTCGCGCGTCAGTTGCGTGGCGTCCATGGCCTGAGTGTTCACGTACGAGCCACCCAGCAACACGGTGGACAGCTCCAGCACGTGGTCACGGGTCTTGCCGTAGGTGCAACTGCCCTGCCCGCTTGCGTCGGTGTTGATCATGCCGCCCACCGTGGCGCGGTTTGAGGTCGACAGCTCCGGCGCGAAAAACAGACCGTGTGGCTTGAGCGCTGCATTGAGCTGGTCCTTGACAACGCCGGTCTGGACCCGCACCCAGCGTTCCTCGACGTTGATCTCAAGAATAGTGTTCATGTGCCGCGACAGATCGACCACCACTCCATCGGTCAGCGACTGGCCATTGGTGCCGGTGCCGCCGCCTCGAGGTGTCAGAACGACCTGTTTGTGTTCAGGACGCGCAGCCAGTCGGGCGACGATGGCCACGTCATGGCTGTCCATCGGGAACACCGCGGCCTGTGGCAGGCGCTGATAGATGGAGTTGTCGGTTGCCAGCACGGTGCGCGACCCCATGTCCCGGGCAATTTCCCCGCGAAAACCACCCTCGCTCAGGGCGTTGAGGAAACGGTCGTAGTGACCGACCTGTTCGGACGTGGGCTTTAACAGCGCAATCATGGTGGTGTTCCTGACGGGTTAGGCTTTTTATATGCAAAGCACGTATGCTTCGAATGGCTCGCAAGCACGGCAATATCAACGGTTGGCTTGATTCTCCGGCCTGCGACGCCTCAGTGCAAACGTAAAACCTGCCGTTTTTCCATGAGTTTTATGAATGAACCCCAGAAGACTCACGCCTTCGATGTCGCTGCTGATCGCTTTCGAGGCGGCCGCCCGGCATGGCAGCTTTACCAAGGCCGCCGATGAACTGACGCTGACCCAGAGCGCGGTGAGCCGTCAGGTGCAAGCGCTGGAAGCCCAGCTCGAAGTCGAGCTGTTCAAACGCGATGGCCGGCGTATCGAGTTGACCACCGCAGGTGCGCTGTACCAGCACGAACTGGCTGCAGCCCTCGGTCGAATCCGCAGTGCGACCCTGCAGACCATCGCTCACAAGGCCGAGGGCGGCACCCTGCACCTCGCCGTGCTGCCTACGTTCGGCTCGAAATGGCTGCTGCCGCGCATGAATGACTTCTATGCGCGGCATCCGGGCTATGTAGTGCACGTGCACTCGCGCATCGTGCACGCGGATCTGACGCCAGCCGCCAGCGAAATGAACGCTATCATCTGCGCAGGCACCGGCAACTGGCCGGGTTACATCGCCCACCCGCTGGTCAGCGAGAAGCTGGTCCTGATTGCCAGTCCCGGCGCACTGAAAGGTTATGCATCCATGACCCCGGCACAGGTGGCGCAACACTCGCTGCTCAGCGTGGTATCACGCCCCAATGCCTGGTCGGACTGGTTCGAACGCAACCGGCTGGACCACCACGTCATGCGCCCCGGCCCGAGTTTCGAGCTGACTTCACACCTCATCCAGGCGGTGTCAGCAGGCATCGGCATCGCGCTGGTGCCACGCATTCTGGTGCTGGACGAACTCGACAGTGGTGAGCTGGTGACGCTGTTCGAACCGCTGGACAGCGGCCGTAATTATTATCTGGCGTACGCCACACGCTTTCAGAACCTGCCGTCACTGTGCGTGTTCAGGGACTGGCTGCTGTCCATTCCGTTTCCCGACCGCCTCTGATCCGGAGCCTTCATGCGCATCGAACCGCTGCCACCCTTGCAGAACCTCATCGCTTTCGAGGCCACCGTGCGTCACGGCAGCTTTACCCGTGCCGCGACCGAACTGCACCTGACGCAAAGCGCAATCAGTCGGCAAGTGGCGCAATTGGAAGAATTCCTGGGCCGAGCGCTGTTTCGCCGCGAGCACAAGCGCATCCACCTGACCGTTGCCGGGCAGATTTACGCCGAACAGATTCATCGTGTGCTGACCCTGTGCGCAGAAGCCACGGCGCAGGTCATCACTCACAGCGGCGAGCAACAACTGACACTGGCCTGTTCCAGCGGCGTCGCGGCCTTATGGCTCGGTCCTTTGCTGGGTCGCTATCGCGATGAATTTCCCGGCGTCGATATCCGGCTGCGCGTCGTCGACGGGCTGGATTCCCTGATCCGTGCCGAATTCGATCTGGCCCTTTATTTTCTGCGTGAAAGCTCGCCTGCCGGGCTGGACAGCCGGTTACTGTTTGCCGAGTCGGTCAATGCCTACTGCTCGCCGGACTATCTGAACGGCCAATTGCTCGAACCCGCGCAACTGCTCGATCACTGCCTGCTGATGCTGGAAGACGGCCAGCGCCAGTGGCTGTCCTGGAATGACTGGTTCGGCCGTCAGGGCGTGGATGCCTCGCTGATCCGCAAGCGCATGACAGTCAACCTGTATCCGGTGCTGGTGGATCTGGCAATGTCAGGTCATGGCATCGTGCTCGGCTGGCAACCCATGATCGACAGACATGTGCGCTCCGGCGCGCTGGTGCCTGCGTGCAACACAAGCGTCGGCGCGGTGGGCGGCTATTACCTGCTGACACCCAGCGGCAAGATGCCGCGCCGCGCGGCGCGTGCCTTCGAGAAATGGCTGAGCGAAGAAATCAGTTCGACGGCCTGAATTTTCAAGGATTCAGTTGCATGCGTATAGCGCATGCAAACCTGCGTAAAGAGCGTTTTCTCCAAATCGGGTATAAGCCTACTCTCAACCATAACGGGCGCTAGACCTGATTCTGTTTCACCTTCCGACTCTGCCCCCTTATCAATGCAGGGTCGTTCCCTGCGTGTATTGCATGCAGGAGCTAAAACGTGAGCACACTACAACAATCCCTCACACATCCGCAGAACAGGCAGGCGCGCCGCGCCATCACCGCCACGGTCATCGGTAATGGCCTGGAGTGGTTCGACTTCACGGTCTATAGCTTTTTCTCAGTCATTATCGCCAAGGTCTTCTTTCCCACCGGCAGCGAACTCACGTCCTACCTGCTGGCGCTGGCCACCTTTGGCGTGGGCTTCTTCATGCGTCCGGTGGGCGGCATCGTGCTGGGCATCTACGGCGACAAGCATGGGCGCAAGGCGGCATTGTCGCTGACCATCCTGCTCATGGCCTTCGGGACGCTGATTATTGCCCTCACGCCGAGCTTCGCGCAGATCGGCTACCTGGCCCCGGTACTGATCGTGCTGGCGCGCCTGCTGCAGGGTTTTTCCGCTGGCGGCGAAATGGGCAGCGCCACGGCGTTTCTGACAGAACATGCGCCGGCGGGCCGCAAGGCGTTCTACTCCAGCTGGATTCAGGCCAGTATCGGCGTCGCCGTGCTGCTCGGCTCGGCGCTGGGTGCGATTCTGTCCAGCTACCTGACCCAGGCACAACTGGAAAGCTGGGGCTGGCGCGTACCGTTCCTGATTGGCACGCTGATCGGCCCGGTGGGTTTCTACATTCGCAGCCGGGTAGACGAAACACCGGCCTACACCGCCAGCAAGCCGGTCGATTCACCGCTGCGTGAAGTCATCAAGACCTACCCGCGCCAGACCCTGATCAGTTTTTCGCTGGTGGTGCTCTGGACCGTCTGCACCTACGCAATCCTGTTCTACATTCCCTCCTACGCCCAGCGCGTGCTTGGCCTGCCCTCATGGATGGGCTTCAGCGCAGGCATGATGGGTGGCGCGGTATTGATCGTTGCCACACCGCTGGTGGGCGCCATGGCGGATCGCAGCGGCAACCGCTCCTGGCTGCTGGGCTCGGCCATCGCGATCTTTTTCAGTGCCTATCCGATGTTCCTGTTCATCAATCAGATGCCTGGCCTGTTCTCGCTGCTGATTTTCGAACTGGTGCTGGGTCTGCTGATTTCCGGCTACATCGGCTCGATTCTCGCCGCGTTTGGTGAGTTGCTGCCGACCCACGTTCTGTCCACCGGCCTGTCGGTTGCCTACAACTTCGCCGTGACCATTTTCGGCGGTTTCGCCACCTTCACCATCACCTGGCTGATTGCCTCGACCGGCAGCAATCTCGCGCCGGCCTTCTACCTCATGTTCGCGGCGATTGTCAGCGGTATCGGCGCGATGCTTTATCGCGACCCTGCGTCTGCTGCCACGAATCGCCCTCTGACTGGAGCCTATCAATGAGTACTGCTGAATCCCCACGTCTGATCCTGCGCAACGGCCGCATTCTGGACCTCGAACTGGGACAACTGATTTCGGATCAGGAAATCGTGATCCAGGGCGAGCGCATCGTCGATATGCGCGCCGAAGGAGGACCTGCCGGACCGCACGATCAGGTGATTGATCTGGGCGGCAAGACCCTGATGCCGGGCCTGATTGACTGCCACGTCCACGTACTGGCCTCGAACGCCAACCTGGGCATGAATGCGCTGCAGCCCAACGCAATCATCATGTACCGCGCACTGCCGATTCTGTCTGCGATGCTGGACCGCGGCTTCACTACCGTGCGTGATGCAGGCGGCGCTGACTGGGCGCTGGCGCGTTCCATTCAGATGGGGCTGATTCCGGGACCGCGAATCTTCGCCTCCGGCAAGGCGCTGTCCCAGACGGGCGGCCATGGCGACATGCGCGCGCGTGGTGAACTGCTGCTCAACGAGCCCTGCTCATGCTGCTTCCGGGCCGGTGCGATTGCCCGAGTGGTAGACGGTGTCGACAACGTGCGACTGGCTGTGCGCGAAGAGCTGCAGCAGGGGGCTAACCAGATAAAGATCATGGCCTCGGGCGGTGTGTCTTCGCCTACAGACCCGATTGCCAACACTCAGTACAGCGAGGCTGAAATTCGCGCGATTGTCGACGAAGCGGCAGCGGCCAATACCTACGTCATGGCCCACGCTTACACAGCCCGCGCCATTCGCCGGGCCATCGAGTGCGGCGTGCGGACCATCGAGCACGGCAATCTGGTGGACGCTGATACAGCACGACTGATGGCTGAAAAAGGCGCGTTTGCCGTTCCGACCCAGGTCACTTACGAAATGCTCGCCGAATACGGTGAACGCTTCGGTCTGCCGCCGGATTCGGTGGCCAAGATCGAGGACGTCCGTCAGGCCGGGCGCAATGCGCTGGTGCTGTTCGCCGAGGCCGGTGTGCCGATGGGCTATGGCTCGGATCTGCTGGGCGAAATGCATGAGTACCAGACCCACGAACTGAAGATCCGCGCCGAAGTGCTGGGCAATCTGGCTGCATTGCGCAGCGCAACCCGTGTGGCAGCACAGATTCTTCAGCGTGAGGGCGAACTGGGGTGCATCGCCAAGGGCGCGATTGCTGACGTACTGGTAGTGGACGGCGATCCATTGACCGACATTCACTGCCTGGTCGGTCAGGGCGAACGACTGGCGATGATTGTTCAGGGTGGCAAGGTGCGCAAGAACACGCTGGTCTGAATTGCAACGCCGACTCGGCCCTTGATGCAAGGGCCGAACGCCTTTCTCAAACAACCCTCAAGCCACTGAAGACGCACGATTTATTCTGTAGTTGCTGCCGGGCAGCGCCGGGTCGGAGACGAAGAGGCCTCTGACCCGGAGGAATACCGACAATGGCTCAGTCAGCGTTGTGATCCCAGATCCAGTTCCACAGGCCCGGCAGCTTCACTTGTTCATCCGCGTCCTTGACGGTGCGCGCCATCGCGGCGCGCTGCAACTGCGCACTGTCGTCGTAGAACGGTTTGGCAGACAGGCGCACGCCAGTCTGGTTGGCGCTGTCGACCAGAATCTGCAGGTACTCACGCGCATGCCGGGCTGTGTAGCGGTTCAGGTCATGAAAGGTCACCACCACCGGAATCACGCCATCGACTGCGGGTAACTCGCCCGCAGCGATGCGCTCACGCACCTGCGACAGCTGGCTGACCATGTTCGAGCGGCGTCTGAGGCTGAAGTTGTAGCCCCAGATTTTGCCGTCATTGGCGCTCAGATCTGTCAGCAGCACATGCAGGCCGTGCTGCTGATAAATGCCGAAGGTGCGTTTGTCATAGTTCCAGAATGGCGGGCGCAACAGAATGGTCGGCGTCTCAGTGATCGACTCGATGATCTCGCTGCCCTGGGTCAGCGACTGATGAAGCGCTTCTGACGTCAGCGAGCGATGGTTGGTGTGGTGCGGGGTTGCGGTGTGAAAGCCCAGCACATGACCTTCCGCCCGTTCACGGCGCATCAGCGCCCTGCCCTCATCACTGTTGCCCGCCCCGGTTGCGCCGGTCTGCACGAAAAACACTGCTTTGATGTTCGGTTCCAGCGGGTTGTCGGCCAGGCTGTCGAGCACGGTTGCGGTGGGGTTGTAGAAGGTCGTTGCGCTGGGGCCGTCGTCGAACGACAGCAGGAAACGCACTGGCGGTTGCTGACGAAGCCGCTCGGCGGTCTCTGTCGTCAGCGGCACAGGCGCGCTGATGCAGGCCGGTAAACTCAGGACAATGATCGAGGTCCACAAAGTGGCAAAAACGGTTTTCATGAATGCGTAATCCGAATGAACAGCCAATGAACCTTCGCCAGTGCTGCGGCGCACACACTAGCCTCGCGTCAGGATTAAAGCCACAGCGGTTCATGAAACCTGCACATCATCAGGTTCGCCAACTGCCGAAGGATAAACGATCACTGCTGCCCGCAGCTTGTCAGTCCCGAAACAACTCATGCGATTGAAGTCAGCGTGGCTCACCGGCAAATGCTGACAGTCGATGGCCTGACGGTGCAGGCTGTGATCGATATCCGGGTCATGCAGGTAGACGAAATCGGCGTCGCAGTCAGTCACCATTACCCAATGCGGAGCCTTGGAGCGCGTCAGGCGATAGCTGCTGATCAGCACCAGCGGTCTGCCGCCTTCCGCCAGCACACGCGGCAGGTTCAAGGCATGATTGGCCAGCGTCTGCACGTCGGAAGCGTCGAGCTCGCGGCAGAACTGTTCGTGGACCAGGCGCACCACCTGTTTCTTGGTGTCACTTCGCACACCGTTCAGAAACAACGGCCCGGCCATCGACACCAGCAGCTTCACGGCGAAGCCTCGCCGCCAGGCTGCCAGCGCCAGCCCTTGCGGACTGCAACCGCCGTGGCCCGAGGTCATGAAAACGGTGGTTGCTTCACGCCAGATCTGCAACTCCTCGGCACGCAGCATCGAGCGCTCGGGCTGCAAGGCTTTCATGGCCATCAACAGGCAAGCCGGGCCACAGGTGAAGTCGAGTGTCTGCTGGTAGTAAGGCACTGAGCGGCCATTATGCCGGGCATGCTCGACAATGCGTTTTTCGTAACGCAGCGCCGGGGCATGATCCTGATAGTAATCGTCGACCTGAGCAAAGCGTCGATAGCCGCTGCGCTCATAAAGACCGATGGCTGCAAGGTTGTCGGGGCGCACTTCCAGACGCAGATAGGCGCAATCGCGCTCTACTGCCCGTTGTTCGGCATGTTGCAACAGCTGCCTGCCCAGTCCCAGTCCTCGTGCCGCCTCGGCAATGGCCAGCGAGTACAGACGGCCCAGTGATGTTCCCCGATGAAACAGCACCAGCGCGTAACCGGTAAGCTGGCCGGCTCGCTCGGCGACAATCAGACAAGCGTTGGCCCGACGGATCATCCAGTTGAAGCTGCGTGCCGTCAGCCGGTCCCCTTCAAAGCACCGGCTCTCCAGAAACAGCAAATCCTCGACATCGGATTCCACTGCAGTGCGAAACATAAAGTCCATCTTCACCGCCGTAAAAGTTGCGTAACGAAACGGGACATTTCAATAAGCACATGCTTAATAGAAAGGACTGTTTCCCATCGGATCGATTACACATGTCAGCGGCGCAGGTGAAGATGAACGAAGTATCGGCTCAACGTGCAGTTTCAGCAACAACGAAACGTGCCTATCCCGCAGTCCCGTTTGCAGTACAAAGCCAAGTGGTCATTATTGTCGAACGTTTGGAAGACTGGGCGTCTTACTTCCCCAGCGAAAACCTGATGACCGCGCAGAATTATCTGGAAAACCCGCTGGAAGCTACAGTTGGCAAGCGCGTGCAGGTCATCAATCTATGCCGCAGCTATAAGTACCTGGGCCACGGTTATTACTGTTCGCTGCTGGCCGAAGCGCGTCAGCACTCTGTCATTCCTTCCGTCCGCACCATCAGCGAACTGACACGAAAATCATTGTATGGACTGGCACTGGATGATTTGGACAAAGTGTTGGAAACCGCACTTCAGGATCATCCGTATGACGAGACCGAAGGCTTTACCCTGACGCTTTACTTCGGTCAGACAACACTTGCGCCCTTGAACGATCTGGCGCGCCAGTTATTCGAAGCGTTTCCTTGTCCGATCCTGCTGGTTGAATTCCGCAAGCGCGAAAACTGGCATATCGCAGGCATCAAGTCGGGTGCCCTGCCCCGTTTGCGTGATGATCAGCAGGACGAGTTCGCGCTTGCGCTGGATGGCTTCAGTCGCAAGGTCTGGCGTCAGCCCGGTTCACGCCGTCTGGCCCGTTACGACCTGGCGATCCTGCATGATCCGCAGGAGCAACTGCCACCTTCCAACGCAGCGGCCCTGAACAATTTCATTCGTGTCGGCCAACGCCTGGGGCTCGATGTCGAGTTGATCGAGAAGAAGGATTACGCGCGACTCGCCGAATACGACGCGCTGCTGATCCGCGAGACCACCAGTGTCGACAACCACACTTATCGCTTCTCCAAGAAGGCTGAAAGCGAGGGGCTGGTGGTCATGGACGATTCGACGTCCATTCTGCGCTGCACCAACAAGGTGTACCTGTCCGACCTGCTCAAAAGCCATGACCTGGGCATGCCGCGTACCGAAATTCTCTACAAGGACCGCCCCGAAGAACTTGAGAACGTTGCCCGACGGCTGGGCTTCCCGTTGGTACTGAAAATCCCTGACGGCTGTTTTTCGCGTGGCGTGATCAAAGTCGGCACAGCCGAGGAAATGCATACGGCCACTGCACAACTTTTCGAACATTCGGTACTGCTGCTGGCACAGGAATTCTTCTATACCGAGTACGACTGGCGCATCGGCATCCTCAACCGCAAGCCGATCTTTGCCTGCCAGTACTTCATGTCCAAGGGGCACTGGCAGATTTACAACCACAAGGCCGTCGGTGCGCAAATCAACGGCGAATGCCGCACCCTGGCGGTTCATGAAGCGCCGAAAGCGGTGGTTGAACTCGCACTCAAGACCGCCAACCTGATTGGCGACGGACTGTACGGTGTTGACCTGAAACAATCTGGCGACAAGGTGGTGGTGATTGAGGTCAACGATAACCCCAACCTGGACGCCGGTATCGAAGACGCCTACCTGCAGGACGATTTGTACGGTCTGATACTGGAAGAGTTCATTCGGCGCCTGGATATAAAACGTCTTGGCCAGGCCTGGTAATAGCCAATGATAAAAGGCCTGAAACTCGACGCCAACCGCCTGCAAGCCTGCGACCCACTGACAGCGCACGTGCTGTGGTTCAGCAAACCGGACGCCAGAGAACGCACGCTGTTGGCCGAGCGTTTTCACCTGGATGAACATGCCGTGGCATCGGCACTGGACCCGGACGAAATTTCCCGCATCGAGTTTCATCCCGATGCGCTGTTTCTGATCTGGAAACGGCCCGAAAACTATTCGGGCAAGGACAGTTTTTCGTTCGATGTCTCGTCATTCGGCGTTTTGCTCAAGCAGGATCAATTGGTGCTGATCTGCGACGATGATCAACCGCTGACGTCACTGTTGACGCAACGCCCACTTGAGCAGCCTTTGGATATTCTGCTGGAGATGCTGTTCAACAACATCCATCACTATCTGGGCCATTTGAAAGTGATCAAGATGGTGGCTCGCGAACTGCAACAGAAATTCAATTCGTCACTGGAAAATCGCCATCTGCTGCAGATGTTCAACCTTAGCGAAAGCCTGGTGTATTACATCAACGCGATTCATAGCAACGGTGCTGTCCTGACCCGTCTGCGCAATCATGCGCAAGGCAAACAGTATGGCAACGCCAGCCTGGCGCTGATCGACGACATGATTATCGAGAATGACCAGTGCTACAAACAGGCGGAGATCTATTCAACGGTCTTTGCCGGGCTCATGGATGCGCGAGGCAATCTGGTCAACAACAGCACCAACAACCTGCTGCGCAAGCTCACCCTGATCAATGTGGTGTTCCTGCCGCTGAACCTGATTGCCGGGATTGGTGGCATGTCGGAATTCAGCATGATGACCGCCCCGCTCAACTGGTGGGTCAGCTATCCCGCGTTGCTGGTGGCCATGCTCGGCATGGGGGCGGCGATGATCTGGGGGTTGCGCAGGATGGCGCGCTCGACGTGATGAAATGTCGCCGAACGCGGCATGCCGGTTACCTGCAGGTCGTTTGATGGATCGCCTCGCCGGCAAGCCGCCTTCACAAGGTCTCGATCCATCATCAAAGGGGCGTGTGATCAGACAGGACGCCGCCCAGGATGCCAGAAATCTAGATTTCCCATTCGGCCTTGGCAATCTGCAGGCCATGAAGTCCGTTGTAGACTGCGCGCTGCGGCGGTTGCCAGCCTTCCAGCAGCGACGCTTCCAACGCATAGATCTCGACACCCAACGGCCTGCACACACTTAAAGGATCCTGAGCATCCGGCCCCCACATCGGCAGCGACAGATCGCCGCCCGGACAGGTCGACAATGCACACAGCAAGTCGATTTCGGCAAAGAATTCCAGGTAATCACCCTTCTGTGCCGGGCAGGCTTTCATGAAGTACATGTCGTCATGGTTGAGCCCGGTGCATTGAAAGATGTTCAGCACGTCGTGCACATCGAACTCGGTCAGGCCGTGTGGCAAGACTGCCCGCGTCAGGTTCGAATGGCAGTGGTGATGAAAGTCCTCGCCAGTCAGCATCTTGTTGACGTACGGGTCGCAGCGCGTGCCCAGCAGGTCGTGCAGGCGTCCACCATGCTCGTCGATGCCGTAACTGGCCAGGCTGTCGTCGGTGATGGTGACCATCGGCCGCAGAAACGGCAGGTTCGACCAGAGCCGGTCATGGGTGCTGACGTGCGCGCCCTGCAGCTGACGGGTTCTCGCGGCCCACATGCGCTCCCGGGGATCATCCGCGTTCCATACGTTGAAATCCCCCACCTGCGGGCCGACCGGTGTGGTGACGCGAAACACCTGCCCTGCCTTGACCTTCCAGGCTCGTCCTGTGCGGATCGGTATTTCGAACTGCTCGATCAGCGTGCGCTGCTGCAAAGTGGCGCGTATGCGCTCGTAAAAGTCCGTATCCACTTGCAGCGCGGCACCTTTACTCACCTGATAGGCAGCGGGATAGTCTTTGTACATGCAGGACCTCTCGTGGGCAGTCTGAAAAGGCGTTCAACACTGCAAGTTGCGCGCCCGCTTGCGTATTGCGCTCACTGGAAATCCCGGCTGCGCACATCCAGCCCGGTCAGCAGGGGCGTCAGATCATAGAGGCGCCGGGCGATCAGATGTCGCACGCCGCTCTTGGATTCCAGACGCCCGAACACCTGCAGCAGCTGTGAACCGACCAGCACTTTGCGTTGCCGCTCGGCCAGATCGCGCCAGACCACGACGTTGACCATTCCGAATTCATCCTCCAGCGTCACGAAGGTCACGCCACTGGCCGTGCCGGGGCGTTGCCTGCCAATGACCAGCCCCGCCACGCTGAGGGTCCGGTCATTTTCCAGTGTGAGCAGGTCCCGCGAGCTGCGAAAGCGCTTGGCCGCCAACTGCCGACGCAACAAGGCCAGCGGATGCGGCCCCAGCGTCGTACCCATCGTGGCGTAGTCGGCGACCAGGTCCTCGGCCACGGTGGGTAACGGCAGCGTGACCTGGTGTTCCTCGCTGGGCAGATCATCGAACAACGGTCGCTGCGCCTCCACACCAGCCACTTCCCAGCGCGCCCGATGTCGATGACCGATCAGCCCGCGCAACGCACCGGAATCGGCCAGCGACTCGGCAGCACGGTTGCCCAGTCCGGCACGGATCGTCAGGTCGGTGGCATCGCAGAATGCACGCGTCGCTCTGGCGCGTTCGATACGCAGCGCATCGTCTTCCCGAAAACCGCGCACCATGCGCATGCCCAGACGGATCGCCAGATTACGTCTGTAGTCAGGGTGTTCGACAGGTTCAAGCGAGCAATCCCAGTCACTGTAACGCACGTCCACCGGACGGATTTCGATGTGGTGGCGGCGCGCGTCCTGCAACAGTTGATCGGGGCTGTAAAACCCCATCGGCCAACTGTTGATCAGCGCACAGGTAAAGGCTGCCGGCTCATGGCACTTGAGCCAGCAACTGGCGTAAGTCAGCAAGGCGAAGCTGGCGGCATGGGACTCGGGAAAGCCGTAACTGCCGAAGCCCTTGATCTGCTCAAAGATACGGTCGGCAAAGTCTTGCTCGTAGCCGTTCTTCAACATGCCCTTGGTCAGACGCTCGCGATGCGGCTCAAGCCCGCCATGGCGCTTCCAGGCTGCCATTGAGCGACGCAACTGGTCGGCCTCGCCAGGCGTGTAGTCCGCGGCGATGATTGCCACTTCCATGACCTGCTCCTGAAACAGCGGCACGCCGAGGGTACGTTCGAACACGTTTTTCAATTTTGGCGGATAGGTAATCTCCTCTTCCCGGTTACGCCTGCGCAGGTACGGGTGAACCATGTCGCCCTGAATAGGCCCCGGCCGGACAATGGCCACTTCGATCACCAGATCGTAGAACTTCTCGGGTCTCAGGCGCGGCAGCATGGCCATCTGCGCGCGCGACTCGATCTGGAACACACCGATGGTGTCGGCACGGCTGATCATCTCGTAGGTCGGGCGGTCATCAGCTTCCATGGTCGCCAACGTCCACTGTTTACCCCTGTGCAAATGCACCAGATCAAACGTTCTGCGCAGCGCGCTGAGCATGCCCAGAGCCAGAATATCGACCTTCAGCAGACCCACCAGATCCAGATCGTCCTTGTCCCACTGAATGATAGTGCGCTCGGCCATGGCGGCGTTCTCGACCGGTACCAAGGTGTCCAGCGGGTGCTCGGAAATCACGAACCCGCCCGGATGCTGGGACAAATGCCGGGGAAAGCCGATCAGTTCTTCACTCAAGGCCAGCACCCGTTTGAGCATCGGGGCTTCGGGGTCCAAGCCATATTCGCACAGCCGCTCGGGGGATGGCAGCGTATCGCTCCAGCGGCTGAAGGCATCGGCCAGTGCGTTAATCTGATCCGGCGGCAAGCCCAGCACGCGGGCCACGTCACGCATCGCGCCGGAACCGTGATAAGTACTGGCCACGGCAGTGAGTGCCGCCCTGCCCCGACCATAGCGCCGGAACACGTACTGAATGACTTCTTCGCGGCGGTCGTGCTCGAAATCCACGTCAATGTCGGGCGGTTCGTTGCGCTCTCTGGAGATAAAGCGCTCGAACAGCAGGTTGCTTTTCTCCGGATTCAGCTCGGTAATCCCCAATGCGTAACACACCACCGAGTTGGCCGCCGATCCGCGTCCCTGGCAGAGAATGTGCTGGCTGCGGGCAAATTCGACGATGTCATGCACGGTCAGGAAGTAGCTGTCGAACTTCATTTCTGCGATCAGGGCCAGTTCCTTCTCGACCTGCTCGCGGGTTGTCGGACGCACACCATCGGGCCAGCGCTTGCGCACGCCACGCTCGGTCAGTTCACGCAGCCAGGACGACGGTGTCTGGCCCTTGGGTACCAGCTCATGGGGGTATTCGTAATTCAAATCGCCAAGATCGAATATGCAGCGGCGAGCAATGCGTACCGATTCGGCCAACAGCCAGTCGGGGTACAGCTCGGCAAGCGCATCCGGTGTGCGTAAATGGCGCTCGCCGTTGGCGAATAGCAGATGCCCCGCCTCGGCCACCGTTGTGTGGTGACGGATGGCGGTCATGGTGTCCTGCAACGCACGTCGTCCCCGCGCGTGCATGTGCACATCGCCGCTGGCCACCGCAGGAATGCTCAGGGACTGCGCCAATGCCAGCAGATCCGCAAGCCGCTGTTCGTCATCAGGTCCGCGATGCAGCTCGACGCCTAGCCACAGGCGCTCGGCAAACCGGTCACGCAACCAGTTGCCCTGAGCCAGGCAGGCTTGCGCATCACTTTCGATGTCCGGCAACCAGACCACCAGCAAACCGTTGAACGGTATCTCGAAGTCATCGTGCAACAGCCGGTACTCGCCCTTTTTGGCGCGACGCCGGGCCAGGGTGATGATCCGGCACAGTGTCTGATAGCCGATCAGGTCTTCCACCAGCAGGACGATCTTCGGCCCGTTTTCGATCTGCATCTCGCTGCCGACGATCAGTGGCAGATCGCTGTCCTTCGAGGCCTGCCACGCCCTTACAATCCCGGCCAGCGTGCATTCGTCGGTGATCGCCAGCGCCGCATAACCATGCCGTTTCGCGCGTTGAAACAACTCCTGGGCACTGGACGCGCCACGCTGGAAGCTGAAGTTCGACAGGCAATGCAGCTCGGCGTAATCCACGTTCACGCGAACCAGCCGTGCAGCAGCAGCTCGCCGTTTTCGCCCACCTTGCGGTAGGCCCAGGCGCGCTGGCCGTTGAGGGTCTCCACCAAATAATAATCGCGTCGCACATCGCCGCCGTCCCACCAGCCTGACTCGATGCGCTCAGGCCCGGCCACGATGCGGGTGGTGTGCGCGGGCAATGGTTGCGGCTGGTGCAGCAACCAGCCCGGACGCGGATGGCCGTGGACTTGCGCAATCACCCTGCTTTCCGTCGCTGGCCGCCAGGCGCACTCGGGACGATGATCGGCAAGCGCTCTCAGGCCGCTGACCGACTCGTCGCCCAACCGTGCCCGCAGGCGCTCGCGCAACTGCTCCCAGGGCAGCGTCTGTTGCTCACGCTCATCGAACAGGGTTCGGTGCGTCGGGACGAAATCGGGCAAGTCCTGCGCCAGCAAGCGCACCGCCCGCACCGGAGACCCCACCAGCACCTGCTCCAGCCTGCCGCGAGCCAGCTCGAACAGCATCGAGGCATCACGTTCGGCGCTGAGCAAGCCGACTTGCACGACCGTGTCCGGTCCGTCGACATGCTCCAGATGCAGGGCAAATCGTTGCACGCCACTGTCGCGACCGGTCAGAAACATGGCCAGATCGGCAATCAGGCGTTTGAGCGGAAACAAAAGCGCCTGATGCGATTCGACGTCGAAATTCAATTCGATGCGCAGGTCGAAAAAGTCCGGCGGCATATAGCACTCGAGGGCGACCGGCCGCTCGCCCAGCAGGGTATCGATATGCTGCAACACGCTGGCAGGAAAACGCCGTGCCAGGGTGTCACGCGGCAGAGCCAGCACCTGTCGGACATTTCGCAGCCCCATGCGGGCCAGGGCGGTTGCCACCTCACGACCGAGACCGATGCGGTCCACCGGCATCTGCTCCAGGGTGCGACGCAGATCATGCGGACAATCGATGCTCAACCCGTCGTGCATGTTGGCCAGCATGCGGGCCGCAATCGGGTTGGGGGCCACGACTATACGATGACGAAAGCCGAGCCCGGTCAGTTCTTCGCGCAACCTGGCCTCGAACACTGGCCACGGCCCGAACAGCTTCAGGCTGGACTCGATTTCCATCAGCAGAACGCGAGGGTATTTGAGGCTGACGTTGGAGCTGAAACCGTAGGCCCAGGCTGCCAGCAGTTGCTGCAAGCGCTCGGTTTCAGACGGATCATGAGGGACCATGACGAAACCTGACGCCAATGCCTGCGCCGCACTGAGCGACTGACCGGGTCGCAGGCCCAAGGCCCGCGCGGCCGGGTTGACGGCCTGCAGCACTCGACGCTGGGCACTGCCGCTGATCAGGGCCAGCGGTTCATCCGGATCGGTATGGCGGCGCATGACGCCGTCGAGTGCCAGTTGCGGCAGCAAGACACAGGCCCACAGCATAAGAACCTCAAGCGTCGGTCGGGAAAGGTATCGGCAAGGCGGGAGCAAGCCCGCCGCGGCATTTGAGTACCCGCAATTGTGCGGGACGGATATCGACAGCAATACGCAACGCAGCGGGCGACGGGTTGGCAGCGGCCTGTTGGGGCCGACACGCGAAAGCCAGGGTCTGCCCGGTTTCGGCGGCCACCTGCAGGCGACGCAACGCACGGTCGTCGACCATGCCGGGCCAGCACACCACAGCGCCACAACTGCCGGAACGCAAACATTGTTCAGCGGCCCACAAGGCATCTTTGGCGCTGGCCTCGATCAGGGTCATCTGCCGCAAATCGACGCCGGCAGCCAGCCAGGCCTGCGGATACGGCAGATAAGGCGGCGCGACCAGCACGATACGCTCCCCCATGCTGGAGAGCCGCGCCAGACTGGGCCACAACAGACGCAACTCGCCACTGCCATTGGCCGGAATCAGGACTTCAGTCAGTGCCGAGGGCGGCCAGCCGCCAGTGGGCAGCACGCTGTCGAGCAAGGCATGGCCGCTGGGCTGCGGACTGACCTGCGGCGCAGACTGCTGACGCCCCTTCCAGACCCTGCGTTCGTCCAGCAGGCTGTCCAGGCTGACGACAGCGCCCATCATTCGCGCCGGACCAGACCGCAGAACACGCCTTCGATGGCGAAGTCCTGATCCGGCGTAACAATGATGGGGTTGTAGGCAGGATTGCGCGGCAGCAACTGAAGCCCGTCGGCACTGTGCCGCAGACGCTTGATGGTGACTTCGCCGTCCAGTCGGACGACAACGATCTGACCGTCGCTGGCCTGCGGGTTGCGGTGCACGCCGACCAGATCACCGTCGAGAATGCCGTCCTCGATCATGGAGTCGCCCTGCACTCGCAGCAGGTAGTCGGGCACACGGGTAAAGGTGCTGCGATCCAGATGTAATGTGGCGTGAATGTCGAGATCAGGCCCGATGGGGGCACCGGCAGCGACACGTCCCAGCACAGGGATTTCCAGCAGCTCTGGTCGGGATTGGTTCTGCAGCAGACGAATGCCGCGAGCCTGATGCGGCATGACTTCAATCAGTCCGGCTTCGGTCAGGGCCACAATGTGTTTGCGCGCCACGCTGCGTGAAGCAAACCCGAAGGCCTCGGAGATTTCCGCCAGGCTCGGTGATTGCCCTTGCTGCGCGATGCGATCGCGGATGAAGGTAAGGATGGCGCTGCGGCGGGGAGATAATGTGCTCATGGAGTACATTTGTACTCTTTTGCGTTTTTTCTGGCTAGTGCGTTTTGTCGGATCAGCCATGTCGCCGGGTCATGGTTGCCATGCTTGCAGACGGTATTGCGCCCTGGATTGTTTAGATAAAACGAACAGTTAAATCAGAAACAGCCGGTTTATTGCGCAATGCGAAGAGCACACACTTGATCTGTCTTTTCATTCCAGGGAGAAAGCATCGTGATCACACGTCAACTCGGCCATCAAGGCCCGCAGGTTTCAGCGATTGGTCTTGGCTGCATGGGCATGTCGGACTTCTACACCACGGGCATCGACGAGCAGGAATCCATTGCGACGCTGCATCGCGCTCTTGAATTGGGTGTCAGCTTTTTCGACACCGCCGACATGTACGGCCCGCACACCAACGAAGCCCTTCTCGGCCGTGCGCTGCAGGGCAAGCGCGACAGCCTTTATCTGGCCAGCAAGTTCGGCATTGTGCGCAGCGACGATCCACACGCCCGCGGTGTCGATGGCAGTCCCGAGTATGTACGTCAGGCCATCGATGGCAGCCTCAGGCGCTTGAACACTGACTATCTGGACCTGTATTACCAGCACCGCGTCGATCCGAATGTCTCGATCGAGGAAACCATTGGCGCCATGGCCGAACTGGTCAAGGCTGGCAAAGTGCGTCACATCGGTATTTGCGAAGCCAGCGCGCAAACCATCGAGCGCGCCCACAAGGTTCATCCACTGGCGGCGGTGCAAAGCGAGTATTCGCTATGGTCGCGCGATCCGGAGCAGGACGACGTGCTTGCCACCTGCCGTCGTCTGGGCATCGCGTTCGTGGCTTACAGCCCGCTGGGGCGAGGCTTTCTGACCGGCGAACTGCGCACTCCGGACGATTTTGCAGCGGACGACTACCGCCGTTTCAGCCCGCGCTTTCAGGATGAGAACTTCAAACGCAATCTGGAACTGGTGGAAAAGGTCAAAGCCATCGCAGCCGCCAAGGGCGTAAGCGCTTCGCAATTGGCCCTGGCCTGGGTTCTGGCTCAGGGCGACGACATCATCCCGATTCCCGGCACCAAGCAGCGCAAGTACCTGGAAAGCAACGTGGCGGCGGCTTCGGTGGCGTTGAGCAAAGACGAACTGGCGCAGCTGGATGCGATCTTTCCAGCCGAAGGTGCCGTAGCAGGTGAGCGCTACGGGGCGGAGTCGATGAAGTTTATCAAGGGCTGATCGGCTCGTCTGATCAGCGTGATCGAACATCAAATGACTGAAAAGACACGCTATGTCAGCAACTTGCCGGCGACGTTCTCACGTTGATTGCGGGCACGCTTCGGCTCCGTTGTTCAGGCCCTGTTTGTGGTTCTGATATTCCAGCGTGGCCTTGCCATCTACCCACTTCAGGGTCACGACGACCACTGAATCGAAATCGTCGCCTTCCCAATCGTTGACCAGCTTCACATCCTTGCCGGACGCTTGCTTGGCCACCTTGTTGATCAGTTCCGGCAGATAGCCGTGGGACCAGGCGGTGTAAATGATCGCGTTGTGATATTTGTCGTGCATCAGTTCGTCAGCCAGATCGCTGGTGTCGTTGGCACCAAAATCGATGTTGATCGGCAGGCCAAGCTTGATCGCGCTCGGGCCAACCGTCATGAGGGGGCGGACGTAGCTGTAGGAAAGGTCGCCATCACCCTCTTCCACGTGCCGACTTGGATTGGCCGCAAAAATGAAGTCGGCCTTGCCAAACTCCTTGGGCAACAGTTCGGACAATTCGATTGCCCGATTGAGGCCCTGACAATTCAACTGGCCCAGACCCATGGAAGGCTTTTCGGCGTGGCGCAGGAAAACCAGCGTCTGGGTACCGTTTTTCGGGTCGGCGTACACGCCTTTGCCCATGGAAAACAGCAGCACGGCTGAAACCATCAGAACGGAAGGAAGGGTAATCCAGGCAATACGCCGCTGAAGTCGGCTGCTCAAAGAGAGTTTGGGAATATTCATTATTGTCTGAGTCCGGTACGCGGTTAAGGGAAAAGTCAGCGTGTCGCTGCTGCGAAGGCGCTTGCCATAGCGGGTTCGCCACCCTTTTCTGTCCCTGCGGATCAGTCGAATACGTGTCCCTTGATCACGGATTAAGACTAGTACTGCAATGTTGCGGAATGAAGAATACGGACGATAGGAGTCCCAAAATCCCTTTCTGTTGCATTTGAGGCCAAAAATAGGCTGATTTTCTGCAAAAACTTAAGCAAGGCAGTACTGCGCAGCCACTTTCGACTGTTGGCAGGACAACAGCTCGCAAACAGTACTGCGCTCTGAACGACAGCATCTGCAACCCAGGATCGCTCTAAAACATGCTGATTTGTGTCGCATCAGGTCTGGCACAGAGCCTGCATATTCCTTTTTAGGCATATTAAACCTATGCAACTGCCGAATTGGAAATAACAGACTCGTTACTGTCACCTCATCCTGATCCTGGACGCCCACCATGCCATCATTTCGCTCTGCGTTTCGCTTGAAGACCTCCCGTTTGCTCGCCAAAGGATTGCTAATGAGTATGGCTCTGGTCTTTGCGCAGCAGCCGGTCGCTGAGGCGGCTGAAACAGTTCCTGCGCAAATCCATCTGGATTACGCCTACTACTCACCCGTAAGTCTTGCGCTCAAACATTTCGGCTGGCTGGAACAGGCGCTGCCGCAATCAAAGGTGACCTGGGTCCTGAGCCAGGGCAGCAACCGATCACTGGAATACCTCAACAGCGGCAGTGTCGACTTCGCCTCTTCGGCCAGTCTGTCGGCAGTGCTGGCTCGTGCCAATGGCAGCCCGATCAAGTCGGTGTATGTCTATAGCCGAGCGGAATGGACTGCGTTCGTGGTGCGCAAGGACTCGCCTCTGCAAACAGTGGCTGACCTCAAAGGCAAGAAAATTGCCGCCACCAAAGGCACCGATCCCTACCTGTTCACCCTGCGTGCGTTGCAACAGGCTGGCCTGAAGAAAGACGACGTGGAACTGCTGCACCTGCAACACCCGGACGGCCGCATCGCGCTGGAAAAAGGCGATGTGGACGCTTGGGCAGGTCTTGACCCGCACATGGCTGCCAGCGAAATCCAGGCAGGCTCCCGCCTGCTGTATCGCAACAAGGACTTCAACAGCTATGGCGTGCTGAGCGTCACCGAGACGTACGCCAAGGAACATCCGGAGGCGATAAAAGCGGTCTTGACGGCATACGAGAAAGCACGTGAATGGGCCGTCGGGCACCCGGATGAACTGGCCAGATTGCTGGCCCAGGAGTCGGGGTTGCCCCTGGAAGTGGCCCGCCTGCAATTGTCACGGACTGACCTGAGCGCGCCGCAACTGAGCGCAAAGGATGTTGAGTCCTCCAAAGCCGCAGCGCCGATTCTGGTTTCCGAAGAACTGGTGCGCAAAGGTGTGAACGTCGAACAGGTTGTCGATCAATTGATCACGCCTGATTTTTCGGCTTCCGTGATTGCTCGCCAATGAGCAGCGCTGGAAAGACGCTGCCGGGCGCGCAGCCTGCCCTGTCGACTCGGGTCAAACGCGGCGTATGGGAACGGTATAAAACATCAAGTAAAGGGTTGGTATTACCCATCCTGATCATCGTCATTCTCGAGCTGGTCGTACGGATCGGCTGGCTGCCCTCCTATCAGATGCCTGCGCCCAGCGAGATCGTGATGACCTTGGGCGACCTGGCCGAGGGCTCGCTGTGGAAACACATCGGTGCCAGCCTGCTGCGTGTGCTCAGCGGCTTCGCCATTGGCGCGAGCCTGGCGCTGCTGTTCGCCGCCTGGGTGGGCCTGAGTCGTGAAGCCGAGGCGTATCTGGAACCTGCGTTTGCCGGGCTGCGTTCGATTCCGAGCCTGGCGTGGGTGCCGTTGCTGCTGTTGTGGCTGGGTATTGGAGAAACGTCGAAGATTGTGCTGATTGCCATCGGTGCGTTTTTTCCGGTCTACCTCAATGGCGTGGCAGCGATTCGCGGCATTGACCGCAAGCTGGTGGAGGTCGGGCAGATGAACGGTTTCAGTCGCTATCGCCTGACACGGCGGATTCTTCTGCCTGCCGCTCTGCCCGGCCTGTTTACCGGACTGCGTGGCGGCATGAGTCTGGCGTGGATGTTTCTGGTCGCCGCCGAGTTGATTGCCGCTACGAAGGGCTTGGGGTACCTGCTCAGCGACGGTCGCGAAACCTCACGCCCGGACATCGTCCTGGCCGCCATTGTCGTGCTGGCGAGCCTGGGCAAGTTGAGTGACGGCCTGCTGGCAGGCCTTGAAAAACGTTTTCTGAGCTGGCGCGACGCCTTCAATGGCCAAAGCCAGGAGGGTTGACCGATGTCCGCTGCATTGATGGAAATTCGCGTCACACACAAGGCTTTTGCCGAAAGCACCATTCTGCGGGACATCGATCTGTCGTTGCAGGCAGGCGAAATCGTCAGCCTGCTTGGCCCGAGCGGTTGCGGCAAAAGTACTTTGCTGAGAATCGCCGCCGGCCTTGAACGCGACTTTCAGGGCAAAGTGAAACGGCTGCAGGGCGAGGTGGCGTTCGTTTTTCAGGAACCAAGACTGATGCCATGGCTCACCGTGGAACAGAACATCGGCTTCAGGGATGACGGGAATTACGACCGCGCCTGGGTCAGGCAACTGATCGACGAGGTGGGTCTGACCGGTTTTGCCGATGCCCTGCCCAAGGCGCTTTCAGGTGGCATGGCACAGCGCGTGGCGATCGCCCGAGGCTTGTACTCACACCCGGCCGTTCTGTTGCTGGACGAACCGTTCAGTGCCGTGGATGCATTCACCCGCATGAAACTCCAGGATCTGCTGCTGCAACTGGCCAGCCGGCACGCCATAACCCTGCTTTTGGTAACCCACGACGTGGATGAAGCGCTGTACCTGAGTGATCGGGTGCTGATCATGGGCAGCCGGCCCGGCCGAATCGTGCACGAACTGACGGTGGGCCTGGAGGCGCCAAGGGATCGACGTAATCCGCGACTGGCCCGTCTGAAAGCTCAGGCCCTGACCGAGTTGCAGCAGGCCCATCTGATCTGATCGTCAACGAGAAGCCGGGCGTTACTTATCCGCCTTGATATCGCGCCAGATTTTGGCCCGCAGCGCATCGATCTTCTCTGGCACCGGGGCCATGGCAAACATGCGATCAAGCATGTCGGCGTCAGGGTAGACATCGGTATCGGTCCACAACGCTGGCTTGATCAGCGCATCGGCCTTCTCGTTGCCGTTGGCGTAGTGCACGACATTGGTGATGCCCGCGATGACGTCAGGGCGCAACAGATAGTTCAGAAACGCATAAGCCGCCTTCGGGTTCGGCGCTTCCTCGGGAATCGCAACCATGTCAAACCACATTGGCGCACCTTCCTTCGGCACGACATAGTTGATCACAATCGTGTTGCCCCCCTGCGCGGCCTGCTCTTGAGCCTGGGAAATATCTCCAGAGTAACCCACAGCCACACAGATCTTGCCCGAAGCCAGATCGGCGATGTACTGCGACGAGCTGAAGTTACGAATATAAGGCCGCACTGCCGTGAGCACAGCCTGCGCGCGCGCGTAGTCCTCAGGGTTTTCGCTGTGCGGCTCAAGCCCCAGGTAGTTCAGGGCAATAGGCAGCATGGCCGGAGCGCTGTCGATGACCGCGACGCCGCACCCGGCAAGCTTTTTGATGTTTTCCGGCTTGAGGAGCAGGTCCCATGAGTTGAGCGGGGCGTCCTTGCCCAGCGCAGCCTTGACCATGGCCACGTTGTAGCCGATCCCGGTACTGCCCCACAGATAGGGGAAACCATGTTGATTGCCAGGGTCGCTGGCATTCAACGCCTTGAGCAATACCGGATTAAGGTTTTTCCAATTGGGCAACTGGCTTTTGTCGAGGGTTTTCAGCAGCCCTTTTTCGATCTGCCGTCCCATGAAGTGCACCGACGGAAACACCACGTCGTAGCCCGAGTGCCCGGCCATCAGCTTGGCGTTGAGGCGTTCGTTTGTTTCGTAGGTCTCGTACACGGTCTTGTAATGCGTGGCGGACTCGAAATTCTTCAGGGTGTCCGGCGCGATGTAATCGGTCCAGTTGTAGATATTGACCGTCTCCGCCGCATGGCTGGTCGAAGCCAGCAACATCAGCGCAGCAAGGGCTTTTTTCAGCATTATTGTCTTCCTCGGGTCAATGGCGACAGCTTGCCCTAGTGCATGACAAGCCCACAAGACCTGCACAGAACGCCCTTGACGAATACTCGATATTGACGCGCATCAAATAATTGAAAAAATCTTGCTGCGTCATAAAAAATTTTTCCATCATTCTGTTGTCGGGTGCTATTTTTAGCTCTGGTCAGACCGCTCTGATAACACCGTAGGAAAGCAGCATGATGCGGCGAGGAATAAACCTCGGTAGTTCTTTCCGCTCACTCGGGCTTTTGCAGGTTGAATCTCGGTGGGTCTCCCTACCCTATGGAGCCCGGGAAGTGCTCGATTGAATCAGGTGGGCCATCGCCATGAATATCGCCATGAACAAGGTAACGTTCCCCAATGCATGCCAACTCATGCGCTGGCATTTTCATCCGGTAGGCTTCGAAGCCAGCATGGACGCGCCCAGCAGCATGATCGCCCGCCTGTTCGACCGGGCCAGTGGCGAGACGGTACTGGCGATAGCAGGACTGCCCTGCGCCACCGTGATGAACGCTGCAGACGTGGAGAGAATCATCGAGGCCATCGAAACCGAACTTGAACTGTTCGGTGCCAACACTCCGTTGGTCGGCTTTTCCTGATATCTGTCCTGATGCACACAACCCTTCACTGACGGCGTGTCAGTGATTTCTGGCGCAGGTCTTCGAAGAATGGCTTGTCGGCCGCGACCCTGTCCGATGCCTTGGGCATCTGAACACTGTCAGCACTGCCAGCACTGTCTTCGACGTACCAGTAGCAATGCCGGGCCGCACGTGTAATGGCGACATAGGCCAGGCGCAATACCTCATCCTTCTGTGCCGAATCGAACGGCTGCAGGTCATTGGCATCGCCAAGACCTGCCAGGCGGTAGACCTGATTCTTGTAGGGCGAAACAGTCAGGTGCTGGCAATCTCCCAGCAGAAATACGGCGTCGGCCTGGAGCCCTTTGGAACTGTGGTAAGTCAGCGTTTTGATACGTCGCCCCTGAGCGCCGTGCATCGCGTCAGTGTCGATCAACGCCTGAAGGCGCTGGGAGAAGCGGGCTTTTTCGCTGCCCTTGCGGTACAGCAGCAGGATCGAGTCGCCGTCGTTGTAATGCTCGGCGACCCGTTCGGCAAGCTCGTCTTCATCACGATCACGCACACTGACTGGCAGCAATTCCTGAGGCGCACCACTGGCACGGGCTTTCTTGCCGGGAATCGCAGGGGCCGCCCGAACGATATGCTCGGCCGCATCGATGATGTGCTGATGGCTGCGATAGTTTTCGCTGAGCATGACTTTGGTGGTCGCTGGCGATGAGAACTCTTTGGGGAACTCCATGAAGTACTTCGGCGAACTGCCGCGCCAGCCATAGATGGACTGCCAGTCATCGCCCACACACAACAATGAGGAATGCTGGGCAATACGCCCGGTGTGCATGGCCGGCCCACGTCGGCGGATTTCACGCAGGCAGGCGCGTATCCACGAAACGATCTGCGGCGAGACGTCCTGAAATTCATCGATCATCAGGTGCGACAGAGGACGCAGCACAGGGTCACTGACGTGCTTGAGATTCTCCGGCGAGGTTTCACCAAACAGCGCGAACATTCGGTTGTACGTCATGACCGGTGGCGACTGGGCCAGCAGGTGCTGTTCGAAGGCTTTCCAGAACAGGCTGAGGGCCTCGAAGAAGAACCTGTCCGGGTCATCGCTGGCAAAACTCATCTCGGCGACGGCGCTCGGCACGTCCAGGCCCAGGTTTTCGATAAAGCTCGCGGCCGTTACGAAACAGTCCAGCAGCGGCCCGGCGCTCAGTTCGCCTTTGACCCGGTAATCGAAGCCGGGACCGGCAACGGCGGAACCCGCCAGTGACTGCATGACCTCGCTCGCAGACTTGTAGTTATCCAACCATATCAATGGCTTACTACAGAAAGCTTGAAACAGGGTGCGCTTTATGACGCCTTCTGCCCATACCGGCAATTTGGCGCCAGGCCGTTTGAGATGCTGGTCTTCGCTGGCGTCCAGCCCCAGCACGACCCATGCATCCAGCTCGGCAATGTAGCCGTGAAAATGGAACGCAAAACCATTGATTTCAACGGTTTGCCGCATAGGTTCAATGCCTTTTATAGGCCAGGCGCCGGCGCGTATCCATAGATCCTCGACGGTATCGCACCACTCTTCATCACGTTTCGAGGATAGCTCAGTCACGGCTACACGCTTCTGGACGTCCGGATGGTCGCGGTCCAGTTCCTTGAGTTGCAAGGCGTGGCGATACAGCGGCGCCATGACCTCCCGGAAACGCTCATTGCTGGCGTAGAGGTCGCGATAACAGAGATTCATCTGGTGGCGCTGGGCATCGTTGATGCGCAGATCGAACGGGTTACTGTCGGCGTCTTCCTGAGCGGATGTCTGGCCATCGAGCGTCTCGAAGGCTCGCAACTGTTCGAAGCCCGGCAGGCTGCGCACCAAAGGCAGAATGCGCGAGTGAAAGGTACGCACCACATCACGCGCCTGTTTCTGGCTCAACGCATGTCCCCACAGGGCCATGACGTCGATCAGTTTGTTGATGAAGTCCTTGCGCGACTCGCGGGTGAAGGTCACCACGGTCATCGCATCCAGCTCGTAGCCCAGGTAGTGATGCAGCAACAGGATGCGCAGCACCAACGACGTGGATTTGCCAGCGCCCGCACCGGCAATCACATAAGTTGACGGCGTGTCGCTGAAGATCATTTTCCACTGCGCCGCACTGGGCTGCGCATGGGCCGGGAGTTTTTCGGCGACGTCACTCTTGATGCGCTTTTTCAATTCGGGCGTGAGTGCCAGCCGCCAGTCATCGAACAGGTGATCGTCAACTTTGGGACCGCGGTGCCTTGCAGGGCGCGTGTCACTGATTACCAGCACCTGACGGCCTTCTTGCTGACCGTCCATGTACCCGTCGGCGTAACCTTCCCTGACGCCTTCGATGTGCCCGTTCAGGTAACCATCGGCATGCCCCTGAAACCATGATGGCGTGTGCTGCGACCCCAGCCCGGTCAGGCTGCGGCCGATCAGCCGTGACAACAGCCGCTTGAAGAACGGCAACTGTTCAGGCGGGTTGAGATCGACATCCAGATCATGGGGAAGCGCAGAAGGCAGATCGTCGGGCACGCAGACTCCGGTCATGGGCTCGGGGCAAAAAGGACGCCTATGGTGGCTGGATTTGCGCGCAGGTTCCAGCGAAATGCTTTGTGCTCAGTGCGTTAGCCGATCAACTGCATGTAACGCAGTAAATGCCACTACTGCGGCATGACGGACTTCGGGACCAGCGCGCCCGGATGCTGAATGACAATACCCGCCAGCCGATGCCCGGCCTCGGCCGCCTGTTGTGGATGCTCGCCCTTGAGCCGGGCCGCCAGATACGCGGCACTGAAAGAGTCCCCGGCAGCCGTGGTATCGACGACTCGCTCCACCTTTTGCGTCGGGATCTCGAAACGCTTGCCGTCAGTTTCCACAATGCAACTCTGGGCGCCACGCTTGATGACAATCTCATCAATCCCGCGCTGCCTATAGGCCGTCAGCAACTGCTCGGTGTCGGTATACCCGTACAGCGCCTGCTCATCGTCTTCGGTCAGCAATGCCAGATCCACATATGGCAGGCACGCCAGATAGGCCTCACGCGCATGCTCGACACTGGCCCACAATCTGGGCCGGTAGTTGTTGTCGAAGGCGACCTTTGCCCCCCGCGAGCGGGCCTTGGCGAGCATCGCAAGCAAACGCGAACGGCCTTCTGCCCCCAACACTGCCAGGGTGATGCCGCTGAAATACAGCACATCGTAACTGGTCAGTGCAGCAAGAATCGGCTCGGCTGCCGGTGTCATGAAGCAATCCCGCACTGCCGCCTCGTTGCGCCAGTACAGAAACCGTCGTTCGCCACTGGCATCGGTCTGGATGCAGTAAAGCCCCGGCAGGCGGCCAGGCAGGCGTTGTACTTTACCCAGACCGATACCCTCTTCCGACCAGACCTTGCACATGGAATCACTGAAGCTGTCGTCGCCCAGCGCGGTGACATAGTCCACCTGCCCGCTACCCAGCAAACGGGCCAGGTAGACCGCCGTGTTCAAGGTGTCTCCACCAAAGCTCTGGTGCAGACTGCCATCTGCATGCTGCTGCAATTCGATCATGCATTCGCCGATCAGGGCGACACGTGAAAGGCTCATGTGACGGTCACTCCTCTGTACGCGTGGAATCAGAAGTACGTGCGGAAGGGTTCGATCACCCGCAGGTCATCATCCACCAGGCAACCTGAACGCCACTTGTCGAAGGTGAGGCATGGGTGCGATGTGCCAAAGGCGATGATGTCGCCCACCTTCAGCTCACAGCCAGGCGCAACGGTCATGAACGCGTGCTGATCCATCACTGCCGTGACCTTGCAGTTGCTGACGTCATCGCCGCTGGCAGGCATGACGTGCGCCCTGTAACGGCGCAACGGGTTAGGCAGGCCTGCGTCATAAGCCACGTCGCGCTTGCCCATGGCAATGACCGCAAAGCCCGGTTCCGGCATGGACTGCACGTGCGCCCAGACTTCCAGCGCCGGCCGCAGCGCTTCGCTCAGCTCGGCACGGCGATCCAGCACGCAGCACTGCGCATCCTTGTAGATGCCATGGTCGTGCACCACATAACTGCCGGGGCGCAACACGCTGAGAAATCGCTCGCGCACCGCCTGCGCATCGAATGCTTCGGCGATCAGGTCGTACCAGGCCGAACCTGAAGCGGTCACGATCGGCCGATCCAGCGCGAAAGCGCCCTTATCCTGCAATTCGACCGCCAGGCGCACCAGCGAGGCCGCAAATGCTTTGATGCCACTGATGGCGTGATCACCATGAATCACGCCTTCGTAACCCTCGATACCGGTCAATGCCAACGAAGGCTGCGCCAGGACGGCGTCTGCCAGCTCCAGCACCTGGGCCTCGGTGCGACAGCCGCAACGCCCGCCCGGCACACCGTATTCGATCATCACGTTCAAGCGCAGACCTCGTTCGGCGAAGAATGTGCCCAGTGCCGCGACGTTGTCCGGGTGATCGACCATGCAGTGGAATTCGAAGGTCGAGTCGGCCAGCAGTTCGGCAATCAGCGCCATGTTGGGCTGGCCGACCAACTGATTGGCCATCAGGATACGGCGCACGCCGTGGGCATACGCGGCCTGGGTCTGTACGGCAGTGGCCAGCGTCATCCCCCAGGCACCCTCTTCGATCTGCCGCCGGAACAGCGCGGGTACCATGCTGGTCTTGCCATGCGGTGCCAGTTCGGCGCCGCTGTTGGTCACGAACGTCTGCATCCAGCGAATGTTGTGATCCAGTGCCTGCTGGTGAATGACCAGCGCGGGCAGGCTGACGTCGCTGACCAGGCTGTCTCCCGGCCGGGCAAGACCTTTGTCGATGACGGCAATGCTCATCAGTAATCTCCTGCTGAAAACACGTTATTCATTGATTCGGCGAGCCAGGCCATTGGCGCTGTCGATCAGCACCCGGCGATAGTCGCTGTAGTGAGTCCTGGCATCGGCACGTGGCGCAACGATGCACAGGGTGGCGATGCATTGACCCTGCCCGTTCCTGACGGGTGCGGCAAAACAGTGCGTGAAGGTGTCGGCCACACTGTCGAAGGAGAAGAAGCCTTCCTCACCCGCCTTGCGTATCTCGCCAAGAAAGGTGTCCAGCGGCAGACGCTCGCCACCCGGCAGGATGAAGTCCTCCGGGTCGATCAGGTCGACGATCTCCTGATCGCTGAGATGGCTGAGCAGCAGGCGCCCGGACGCGGTCCAGGGAATCGGCGCGTCTTCACCGATGTCGGAAGAAATCCGGAAGTGCCGCTCACCCTCTTTCATGAGCGCCACGGTGTATTTACGGCCATTGAGCAGGCACATTTGCGCGGTTTCCCGCGTCTGGCTGACGATGTCACCCAGGCAGATCTCGGCCTCACGCGTGAAGTCAAAGTGCCGCAGGTGCGCCTGGCCCAGAAAATACAACTGGCGACCGAGATAGACGTGTCCGTCCTTGCCGACCGGCTCCAGAATCCGACGCTCCAGCAATGAGGCCACCAGCTCGTAGACTGTGGACTTGGGACTGCCGATGCCGCTGGCGATTTCATTGGGCCTCATGGGCGTCGCTTTTTCCTTGAGGAAATCGAGGATATCGAACGCCCTGTCCAGCCCTCGGGCACGGCGCTTGACAGTGTCTTCGCTCGCTTGAGTCACATCGGTCATCTGCTGCTATCCATAGTGTTGGGCCGCCGACACGGGCCGGCGGCAAACCTGAGCGGCTACTTCTGCCGGTAGGCGATGCAGTCGATCTCGACTTTGCAGTCCACCATCATGTTGGCCTGTACACAAGCGCGTGCGGGAGCGTGCTCCGGCGTGAAGTACTCTCCGAAGACCTTGTTGAAGCTCCAGAAGTCGCGTGGATCTTCGAGCCAGACGCCAACACGGATCACGTCCTTAAGCTCGTAACCGGCCTCATCGAGGATGGCGATCAGGTTGCGCATGGTCTGGTGGGTCTGCTCGACGATACCGCCGACAATGATCTCGCCGTCCACTGCCGGGACCTGCCCGGATACGTGCAGCCAGCCGTCGGCTTCGACGGCGCGGGCGAATGGACGGGGCTGGCCGCCCCCGGCAGTGCTGCCAGCACCATAACGGGTAATGCTCATGGGGTTCTCCTTTCTGAAACGTTATTAAAACCGGATATTTTTGAGAAATTCGCTCAGACGCGCTGATTTGGGCTGTTCGAACAACGCCTTGGGCGGGCCCTGCTCCTCGATACGGCCCTGATTCATGAACACGATCTGATCGGACACTTCATAAGCGAATCGCATTTCATGGGTGACCAGCAACATGGTCATGCCCTCTTCCGCCAGATCCTTGATGACATTCAGCACTTCGCCCACCAGTTCCGGGTCCAGCGCCGAGGTCACTTCATCGAACAGCATCAGACTGGGGTTCATGGCGATGGCTCGGGCAATCGCCACGCGCTGCTGTTGACCGCCAGACAGCTGGCCCGGGAAGTGATCGCGCCGCGACAGCAGGCCAACCCGATCCAGCCATTTTTCTGCCAGCGCTACCGCCTGATCCCTGGGCATCTTTTTGACCTTGAGCAGCCCGAGTGTCACGTTCTGCAGCGCGCTCAAATGCGGAAACAGGTTGAATTGCTGGAACGCCATGCCCGTCATGGCTCTGTGCTGGGCAATAAGCCGCTCGGGATGTCGGGTGCGCTTGCCATTGATTTCGCTGTAACCAATGTCCTGGCCCTCCAGCCGGATATGTCCGCCCTGAAACTCTTCCAGCAGGTTGACGCAGCGCAGCAGCGTGGTCTTGCCCGAGCCGCTGGAGCCAATCAGGGTTACGACGTTGCCTTTCTGCATGCGCAGATCGACGCCCTTGAGCACTTCGACAGTGCCATAGGATTTGTGCAGGCCCTCGATGCTGAGCAACGCGGGTGAAAGGGCTTTGGTCTGGGTCTGTGTCATGGCAAGGCCACCCGTTTTTCGATGTATCGCCCGAGCAGCTCAATGGCGTAGTTGATGAGAAAGAACAGAAAACCGGCGAACAGGTAGAACTCCAGCGTCATGAAAGTTCGGGCGATCACCTGTTGGGTGCTGAGCAGCAGCTCGGCCACGCCGATCACCGATAACAGGGTCGAGGCCTTGACGATCTCGGTCGAGGAATTGACCCAGGTCGGCAGAATCTGGCGCATGGCCTGCGGCAACAGCACATACCGCAGCGACTGGCCGAACCGCAGCCCGATCGCCTTGCCCGCCTCCAGCTGTCCTCGCGCAATCGACTGCAGGGCACCGCGCACGATTTCCGACACGTGCGAGCCGCAAAACAACGTCAGCCCCAGTGCACCGGCCTGAAAGGCAGTGATCTGCCAGCCCAGCGCGGGCACCATGTAGAACACCGCGAGCACCAGTACGAACACCGGTGTGCCACGAATGAGATCGACGTACAGCCGAATCGGAAGGCGCGCAAAAAAACCGCCGTAGGTCAGCACCAGACCGGCAAACATGCCGATCAGGGTGCCGAACAGAATGGCCAGCGCCGAACACTGAATACTGGTCAGAAAACCCGACCACAGCACTTCACGGGCATTCCACACTTCCTGCAACCAGCCAGGGGGTTGGTACATGACAGCCTCCTAGCGGCGAATCGCCAGACGTTGTTCGAGGGTGCGCAGCAACGTGGCAATCACGTAGCAGGCCACGACATACAGCGCGGTTGTCACCAGCCAGGTTTCGATCACCCGGTAGCTTTCGACATTGATCTTGCGCGCGTAATACGTCAGTTCCGGCACCGCGATGGCAGCGGCCAGCGAGGTGTCCTTGAACAGCGAAATGAAATTGTTGGACAGTGCCGGCAGCACGTTGCGCAGCATCACCGGTACCACGATGTACGCCCTGACCTGCCACTCGCCCAGACCGATGGCCAGCCCTGCTTCACGCTGGCCCTTGTGGATGCTCAACAGACCGGCGCGAAACACTTCGGTCAGGTAAGCGCCTGCGTACAGCGACAGGGTGATGACGAACGACGGCAGCTTGTCCAGACGAATGCCCAGGCCCGGCAGCGCGAAGTAGATCAACAGAATCAACACCAGAATGGGTGTGTTGCGCACCACCGTGACGTAGATCGACGCCACGATACGCAACGCTCGGTAACGCGACAGCAGTGCGAAAGCGTTCATCAGACCGATCACACAGCCGATGGCAATCGAGATCAGGGCCAGTTCCAGTCCGAGGCCCAGCCCCGCCAGCAGACTCGGAAAATCGCGCCAGACGGCATCAAAATTCAACTGATAGTTCATGGTTGCCTGTACCCGGCAGGGTAAGCGCTTTAGCTGACCCTGCCTTTAGAGAGGTTCGATCCGACTTATTTGTATTCCATCGGGAAGCCGATCGCAGGCACTGGCAGGTCCACGCCGAACCATTGCTTGAACGAGGCGGCATAGGCCGGGAATTCGACACCGGTCATGGCTTCATGCAAGGCGGTGTTGACGAAGTCCAGCCAGTCCTGATCGCCACGTTTGACCGCGCAGGCATAGGTTTGCGGGCTCCAGGCGAAGGCTGGCGAACGATAACGGCCAGGGTTCTGCACCATCAGGTACTTGACCGAGGACTGGTCGGTCGCAGCGGTGTCGGCACGGCCGGAGTTGATGGCCTGATACATCAGGTCGACGCTGTCGTACTGATCGACCTTCGCCTTGGGTAGCGCCTGATGGACCAACTCCTCGGCGTAGACGTTCTGCAGCACGGCAACCGTGACACCGTCGCCAGCGGCTTTCAGGTCATCGATTTCCTTGTACTTGCTGTTGGCGGGCAGCAGCAGCGCGACGCCTTCACGGTAATACGGCAAGGTGAACGCAACCTGTTGTGCGCGACTGGCGGTGACGGTGATGAACTGACAGCTGATGTCCACCTTGTCCGTCAGCAGATTGGGAATGCGTGCGTCCGAGGACTGAACCACGAATTCGACCTTGCTCGGGTCATTGAACAGACCTTTGGCGATGATCCTGCCGATGTCGATATCGAACCCCTGCAACTTTCCGTCCGCCCCCTGGAAGTGCCACGGCGCATTGGTACTGCCCGTGCCGACCACCAGATTGCCGCGTTTCAATACCGCATCCAGTTTGCTGCCCTCTGCCGCCATTGCAGGGTTGGCCAAGGTGACGGCCGCTGCCAAAGCAAATACACAGGTTTTCAGAAAAGAAGGTCCGTAGCGCATCACATGAACTCCACCGGGTTTGTCTATATTCCGCTATAGCGGATCAAGGTATGTAACAACGGAATAGAGAGCAGAAAGTGTGCCACAGACTGCCTGGCAAAAGCAGGCTGCAAAAAAAGTGAGGCGAATCAAAGGAGTGTGATGGACGCGCGGCAAGCGGGATTCGAGAGATTGCTTAAAACAGCGTTATTGATGGCGAAGGTTGGGTACCAAAGCCCCACCACTGTGCGTTCGCGCCGCAATTGGGCGCACAGCAATCAATAGATGAGAAGACAGAATAGGTTTTGCTTTTTGCAAGCAAAGGCCCGCCAGAATGGCGGGCCTGAAGGGTGATGCTTAAAGGCAGGTAGCAATGGCAGCAGAACGCAGGCCTGTCTGGGTATCGCTCGGGGCGGCATAGAAATCGACAGTGGACGCGGCGCCCTGGGGACGCACATCCGCGAAATAGCGGGTCTCTGTGGTGAACACAGTGAAGCCCTCTCCGGACAGCTTATCCATGAAAACGTCTGCAGAGCTGCCAAACATGGCTTCGTTCTGCCAGGTCACCTGAATGCACTGGGCAACGGCAGCTGCCGGTTTGGTGCTGGACAGAATCTTCAACGGTCCGCCTGAACGTGCTGAATTCGACGGCGCCGCGCACCCGACCAACACCGCTGCCGCAATCACCAGAATCGCTAACTTCATGTCATGCCTTCACTGATAAAAAAACGATTCTAGCACTGCGACCACCCGTTACCCTTCAGCGATCTGTTCTTCGTACTCTTTCACGTACTTGCCGGCCAACGACTGCTTCTGCTTTTCATCCAACAGCTTGCCAGCCATCTGAAAGAACTTCTGCTCTTCTTCCTTCAAATGGTGGTGCACTTTCTCGGAGAGCTTTTTCGCAGTCGCCAGCCAGGCTGGGCTGGACATTTCGGTTTCGTCCAGTTCTTCCATCATCTCGTCCATTTCATGATGCTCGGAAATGGCGTGACGACTCAGGTCGATGCCGTTGTCATGCTCCATCAACGGAATGTAGAAGAAACGCTCTTCGGCGGTTTCATGCGCCTGGAGTTCTTCCTTGAGTTGCTTGTAGGCCTGAGCCCTTGCTTCTGAATCGCCACTGGTCTGAATCAGTGCGTCGGCATAGCCGCGTTGACGATCATGGCTTTCGCGTAGTGCTTCGAAAATATTCAAGGACTGATCTCCAGTTCGGCTTCCGGGTTGTGGAAGCATTGTTGACTAGACCCCTGGCGAAGATCAGCGGTTCCAAAAAATACTGGCGAATCGGCATCTCGCCAGCATTTCGTCAACAGGAACGCTCAAACCAGCTCGAATACCACGTCCTGCGCGCCTTCCCACAGCGTTTTCACGCCCAGCTTGCGTAGATTTTCCTTACCTTCTGTGATCGTCAGGAAATGATTACCCGCCAGCTGCCCCATCTTGCTGGCAAAGCAACACGAACCATACGCCAGGATGATCTCGGTCTCACTGTAGCCGCCGGGATAAAAAAGGATGTCGCCCACAGAAGGATGACTGGTGGCATTTTCAAAGCCGACCAGGCTGTCATCGAGCTTCAATTCGTAATCATCCAGCGGCACCCAGCAACCCTCGCCGCTCCAGCGCACATGAATGAATTTCTGCTTATAGGGCAGCAGCTTCAAGAACGCAGCGACAGTCTTCGGCGCGTCCGGATTGGTTTCGGCCAGGAACGAGTAGCCGCCAGCGGTTATTCTGATGAGGGTCACTGTCGCGCTTCCTTTGAGGGTAATGGGGTGGAGTCAAATGGGCATGCAGGATAAACACTGACGCCATCAGACGTCACGAGATACCGTTTCGTCCGTACAACAGATAGCCCGGCCGATGACTCAACCGCTCGTAATATCCATTGACCGCCGGCAGGTCGGGATGCTCGAAAGGCGTCTCGAACCAGCGATTGACCGACAGCCCGACAGCAATGTCAGCCAGCGAAAAATGCTCGCCAGCCACGTAAGCGCCAGTCTTTTCAAGATGAGTGTTCAGCACTTGCATGTGCCTGGACCACATGGCAAGCGATGCAGCAACCGACACGGCATCCTGAAAACCGGCCGAGCGGCGCACCAGCGACATGAAGGCATAAGTCCAGGACTTGTTGAGATCCGAGCTCTGCCAATCCATCCACTGATCCACTCGCGCCCGCGCCTTCGGCTTCTTGGGATAGAGCTGATCGCCCTCATATTGGCCGGCCAGATAACGGATGATGGTGTTGGATTCCCAGAGCACGAAATCACCGTCGATGATGACCGGCACCATCGCATTGGGATTAAGCTCCAGAAATGCTGCGCTGTCGGTCGACCTGAAACCGCTGCCCCAGTCTTCCTGAGTGAACGGTATTACCAGTTCCTCACAGGTCCACAATACCTTTCGCACGTTGATGGAGGAGGCCTTGCCCAGGATGCGTAACATTCAATGTCCTTATTGCGAAACCCTATATTCAGGCTCAAAGCCATCCAGCCGTTTGGCGTAAAGCCGATTCTCGTGTTCTTCGCCTTGTAGCACATACATGGGTGAGCCCTCGAGCCTGTAACCCATCTGCGGATAGAAGCCCAGCGCCCGATCATTGCCGACCCATACCGTCGCCCAAAGCAGAAGCGCGCCACCAAGTGCAGCCTGCAGTTCGGCTGCCTTGAGCAGACGCTTCCCTACTCCCAGCCCGGTGAAGCGTTCCTGCACGTAAAGGCGCTGCAGTTCAGCAGCCTGCGCATCGCCGATCATTTCGTGCCCGGTGCGCAGCGCCACCTGAGCGAACCCCACCAGATGCCCACGGGACTCGGCGACAATAATGAATGCCTCAGGCTGGGCGATTATTCCCGCAATGGACTTCCAGGAAAAAGCTTCCAGCGCCTCACAAGCAATCGACTCACGAATGCCATCGGTGGCATAGGTATCCAGAAAAACTTGCAGCCCCAATACCGCCACGCACATCGAATCCTCAACCACAGCTTCGCGAAGCTTCAATTCCATTGGGGTGGTATTGATCATCAAGTGGTTGACCGGAGTGAATGGCGAAGCGCGGATTATATATCAGGAAGGCAGCTTTAAAGACCCGCGAGCCCGATCGAGGACCAGGCTCGACTTGAGGATCAGTGCTGGAAAAGATGCTCTTTGGCAGCCTTGATCCGTTTCTCGCGTTCCTTGACAAGCTTGTCTGCAAGCTCGGCAGCCGCCACTACTGCCTCCTCCGCTGTTTCGGTGCAGGTGATCGTCGTGCTGAGCGCAGCCGCCGCATAACGATCCCAGGCCGGAACCTCGTCATTGAAAAGCGGTGGTACTGTCGACATGGGATACCTCCTCACTGCAAGGTCTGACAGGGCGTCAGACTGTCTGCCAGACAGACTAGGCGGTGACGGGCAAATCGCAACCGGTCATTCGTGTGATCGACCGGCTGCATCATGGCCCGAGCGCTGCTGCGTCTTGAGACGCAACGCTGGATCAGCGGCCCAGCATGACCGCCTGCAGACGTGCCTGCGCTTGCTGGACATTCCTTGCCTGACTGTTCAAGTCCTGCAGCAACCTGTTGAGTTCCGTCTGCACGGCAGGATCGCTTACCTTCGCGACAGGGCCGGAAAGATCGATCTGCGATTTGTGCGCATCAACATAGTCAGCGATCTTCAACGTGCTTTCGAACGTGCCATTGATCTGCGGCAGGATTTCGCGAAAAGTGTTTGCCGGCACGCTGACTGTCTTGTCATAGGCCTTGTTGTAGACGACTTTCAGATCGTCCGGCTGCTTCAGCGTCTCATGAGCAGCATCAGCCTTGGCCTGCTCTCTTGTCAGCTGTTCACCCATGTCGTTGAGGCCTGTCTGTACAGCCTTGAGGTCGGCGCGGCGCTCGATCACGTCATTCAACGAACGAATCGCACCCTTTTGTACCAGTTCGTTCAGTGGCTTGACCGACGCATCCATGCCGGCGTTGAAATCCGAGATGACAGCGTAGTGGGAGCTGTAGTCGCCGAAGGATTTCTTTTCATCTTCAGTCAGTGTAGGGACGCGCACACCCGGCTTGTCCACAATGCGGGTCTGCAGGAACTGCGTGAACGCGGCGCGCTGCTCCGGTTCCTTGTCGCCGCAACCGGCCAGTATTAACGGCAGCGCAACAGCCAGCAGCAGAGCGGGACGAAAAAAGGACTTCATGTCATGAATCTCCGAGATCATAAGAATGCACGCCTGATCAGGTAGCCTGTCCAGCGTGAGCGAACCTATAGTCTCGCAATGACATCATGTAGTTCCCCTGACGCGCGTAAAAACGCCGCGTTCTTCCTCAGAAGGCGCGGCGTTTGAATTCATGAAGCCCGCTATAAGCGCGTATTGGCCCACAGACTATTGAACCTGCACCGAAGACTGCCCGACAGCAGATATTGGCGAAACCGGCGCCAGCGCCAGTGTCGAATTGATCTTCTCCGGTAGCGTGTACATGGCTCCGGTTGCGGGATCGACGATCAGCATGCCGATCAGCCCACCAATAAGAATGTTGCCCCAGTACCAACCGTCAATGCCCGAGTCGAGCGTTTGAGTGCTGCTGACATAACCGTCCTTACGATAAGTGACCCTGTATTTCTCGCCGTCGAAATAACCCGCTCCAGCCCTTAGTGTCACCTCGTCAGGCGTCACACCCGAGCGAACGGAAACGCCACTCTCATTGACGATCTCGTAAGCGGCGCCGGACGGACTGGACGTCACCGCTACCGGGTATTTCAAATCGCTGACAATGCTCGCACAACCGGTAACGGCAAAGGCCGCAATGGCAATGAGAGAGAGTTTGAGTGGTGACACTGGACGCATTTCTTGCAACTCCGTTGCTGTGTAGTAATCAAGCCAAAATGATATCACGCCACAATATCATAATGCCATCACTCCATTCTAAATCCATGTATTTCATCGGATTACACCTAGGCGCCTCATCATGATCGCGAGCCAGTCAGCCGTACTCATATTCGATGCCCATCCGCCTATTCGAACAACTAATGGATACAATCCGGATACATGACTGAAATAGCGCTTTAACTTAGCGAACTATTTTGGATACAAGGTGCTATCATCCAGCACCAGCTTATGCAACTAACCAGCACCATATAACATCAATAAGCCATCGCAATGATTACACATCAGTCAGAAGTAACGGATTTTTCTATGCCTGTTGCCATCGAGCTTTCCGCCGACATCTGTGATCTGCAAGACTTCGATATGTGCAAGGGCAACGCTGCAGGGCCGGTCTTTCTTGTGGGCTCCGGCGCTTCGGCAGCAGACTTCCCGATACGGGAGTTTTCCTGCATCCCCATGATTACAATGAATGGGGCGATTTCCATGTTCACCCAGGCAGGAATCAACCCTCATTTCTACGTCTGCTCGGACCGGGACTTCTCAAGACAGCAGCCAGAACTGTTTGCCCAGGCTATGCGCATCAGTGACAACATCGCTCTGTGGGCCAGCCAGATCGGGAACCTTCGAAGTTCGCCCAAAGGCAATGTCTACGCATTGAAGAAGGCTGACCGACTGAGTGCCGTGAGCCTCTTCGAACAGCGATCCGGGCTGGTCAGAAAACTTTCGCTGTTCAGCCGACGCAGCAGGGACATCGGTTTCAGTAAAGACATGAGCCTGGGCTTTTTCGACGCCCGCACCGTGATGTACCTGGCCTTGCAACTGGCCCACCACCTTGGTTTCAGCAAGGTCTTTCTGGTGGGTTTCGACCTGAATCAATCGGCAGGACGCTACTACGAAACGCCCGGCGCCAGGCTGTCTCCGTGCGGGCTGGATCAACACTACGAGTCGCGGATCCTGCCTTCCCTGAAATTGATGGCAAACTCGGTGATGGGTGACGATTTTCAGGTCTACAACCTGTCGGCGACGTCCAGAGTGCCTGACGACATCATTCCCAAGTTGAGTCTGGAGGACGTCCGACACATGCTCGGGCTTTCGGGCTTTAACGAATGATGTAACGGCGTCGAAATGACCTGCACCAATGTCCCAAAAAAGCCTGCAAGCTGACGCTTCCAGGCCTTTGAGTATCAGAACAGATCCTTCGGATCAGCTCACCTTGAAACGCCCTACCAACCCCTGCTGCTGTTCGGCCAGTCGAGCGAGTTCGCGGCTGGTAACCGCTGTCTGCTCGGCACCAGCACTGACCTGAACAACCAGTGTATTGATGTCATTGACGTTACGGTGGATCTCCTCGGCGACCAGGCTTTGCTCTTCGGCAGCTGATGCCACCTGAATATTACGATCACTGATCAACGCACGGCTGCGCCGCGACCTTCATCAGACGCAACACGGTATGCCCCTCGCTTCCCGCAGCCTCGCGAGCCATCTGCATACTCTACTTTTTCCTGAATACCCATTTGCAGATGCGATCGACCACAAACCCCATCGCGATCATCCAACTGATGAAAAATGCTGTACGGATACTATGATCCACGCCAGGTATCTCGAACCCCAGCCACCCGCCTATCAGCATCAGCGGCATGAATAAAACCATGGCAAGCACGCGTTCCAAAAACCAAGTCACACTTGAAGCTCCACAGATGAAAAACGTGAGTCAGTTTAAGCCTTTTCATGCTGCGGGCACCTCTGACAGATCTTCAAAGAAAACATCGGTCGGTTCGGGCGATGCATCGGGCGCGGCTGAACAGCCAACTCACCGGAAAACCGTCGGTGCCGAACGATTTGCAGGCTTCGTCAGCCCCAGGTTTTTCTTTGCACAGATAACACAGGGTCCGGAGCCGGCCCTCACTTGACTTCGCAGAGCTGCGTCTGACCTGCACGACGGGCAGACACCTGTGCCAGAGAATCTGAACATCCAGCCAACCCGCCATACAACTGTCGCCATACCTATGCGACAATGCGCGCCATGTCTGGCATGAACCCCCGCATTTATTTCCCGGCAGCTCGGCCATAACGTGCTGATGCTGCTGTCGACGCATGCGCGATGGATCAACTCGAGTCCGGACTGGAGCGAACCGGAAAGGCTCCTGACTGGCCCTGAAAGGGTCCCGGCCCAAATAAGCGCACCATAAGCTATTGATAGGTAAAGTAATTGATCTCCACAGCTAACATCACGATGCAGTTCGGCCCCAAACCCCTGTTCGAGAACGTCTCGGTCAAGTTTGGTGCCGGTAACCGTTACGGCCTGATCGGCGCGAACGGCTGCGGTAAGTCCACGTTCATGAAAATCCTGGGCGGCGATCTCGAGCCTTCGGGTGGTCAGGTAATGCTGGAGCCGAACGTGCGTCTGGGTAAGCTGCGCCAGGATCAGTTCGCCTACGAGGAATTTACCGTGCTCGACACGGTGATCATGGGTCACGAAGAGCTGTGGAAGGTCAAGGCCGAGCGCGATCGCATCTACTCGCTGCCGGAGATGAGCGAAGACGATGGCATGGCCGTGGCCGAGCTGGAAACCGAGTTCGCGGAAATGGACGGCTACACCGCCGAGTCCCGCGCCGGTGAACTGCTGCTGGGTCTGGGTATCGGCATCGAGCAGCACAACGGCCCGATGAGCGAAGTCTCGCCAGGCTGGAAACTGCGTGTTCTGCTTGCGCAGGCACTGTTCTCCGATCCTGAAGTGCTGTTGCTCGACGAACCGACCAACCACCTGGACATCAACACCATTCGCTGGCTGGAAAATATCCTGACCCAGCGTAACAGCCTGATGATCATCATCTCCCACGACCGTCACTTCCTGAACAGCGTGTGCACGCACATGGCTGACCTCGATTACGGCGAGCTGCGTCTGTTCCCGGGCAACTACGACGAGTACATGACCGTGGCGACCCAGTCCCGCGAGCAGTTGCTGTCCGACAACGCCAAGAAAAAGGCACAGATCTCCGAGCTGCAGTCGTTTGTCAGCCGCTTCTCGGCCAACGCCTCCAAAGCCAAGCAGGCCACTTCCCGCGCCAAGCAGATCGACAAGATCCAGCTGGCCGAGGTCAAGCCGTCCAGCCGCGTCAGCCCGTTCATTCGTTTCGAGCAGACCAAGAAGCTGCACCGTCAGGCGGTTGTGGTCGAGCGCATGGCCAAGGGTTTTGATGGTGTGCCGCTGTTCAAGGACTTCAGCTTCACCGTTGAGGCCGGTGAGCGTGTGGCGATCATCGGGCCAAACGGCATCGGCAAGACCACGCTGCTGCGCACACTGGTCAACGAGCTGCAGCCGGATGCAGGTTCGGTCAAGTGGACCGAGTCGGCGGAGATCGGTTACTACGCACAGGATCATGCCCACGACTTCGAAGACGACAGCACCCTCTTCGACTGGATGGGTCAGTGGACCCAAGGCGGCGAGCAACTGGTTCGCGGCACGCTGGGCCGCATGCTGTTCTCCAACGACGAGATCCTCAAGTCGGTCAAGGTTATTTCCGGTGGTGAACAGGGCCGCATGCTGTTCGGCAAGCTGATCCTGCAAAAGCCGAACGTGCTGGTGATGGACGAACCGACCAACCACCTGGACATGGAATCCATCGAGGCGCTCAACCTCGCGCTGGAAAACTATCCGGGCACACTGGTCTTCGTCAGCCACGACCGTGAGTTCGTGTCCTCGCTGGCCACGCGCATCATCGAGCTGAGCCCCAGCGGCGTGATCGACTTCAGCGGTACGTACGACGACTACCTGCGCAGCCAGGGCGTGGCGTTCTAAGCCAGACGCCTGGAATAGCACTCGCTGTACCTGAAACCCCTGCCCTTGCGGCAGGGGTTTTGCGTTTCAGGCGATGAGCAAAAAGCAAGGGCTGGTATTACTGAACCGGCTGGCTGAGCATTTCGATCCACAACGCGCCTTTGCCTGAAGGCGCTTCACTGACGCGCTTCAATCCGCCGTCCGCTGCAATGCCATAGCTGCCGACCTTGTCGGCTTTCTCTCCTGTCACCAGCAACCAGCGCCCGTTCGGTGCTACCGCGATGTTACGCGGCTGCTTTTCCTCGACCGGGTAGTTTTCCACGAACGCAACCTTGCCACTGGCTGGCTCAACCTTGAACACCGACACGCTGCTGCTGGTACGTTCGCTGGTGAACAACCATTTGCCGTCCGGTGAGACCCGCACATCAGCGGCCCAGATGCGCGGTGTCGGATCGTCCTTCAAGTCGTTGTTGCGTGCATCGCGCACCTGACCCTGCGCCAGCTTCAGACGCTCGGGAATGCCGTTGGCCTGATTGACCTGTTTCAACGCACCGGTCTTGTCGTTGATCGAGAAGGCAGTGACGGTGCCATTCATCTCGCCTACGACATAGAGGAATTTGCCGTTGGGTGCGAACGCCAGGTGGCGCGGTCCAGTGTTCTGCGGAACCGTCACATAGCCCTCCCCAATCGGCACCAGCTTGCCGTCCTTTGGTTCCAGACGGTATTGCAGGACGCGATCAACGCCGAGATTGCCTGCGTAGGCGAATCGATTGCTGGGGTCGGTGCGCACCGAGTGTGCGTGCATGCCGGTCTTGTAGGTCTGAATGCTGTCGCTGGGGCGATGCTGGGCGTCGATAGGCTGTACGCTCAGCAAATCGGCGCCATAGGATGCACCCATCAGAAAACGGCCGCTGCGGTCAGTGGACAGATACGCCAGACTTTCCGCCAAAGGTGCCTGAGCCAAGGGTTTCAAATGCCCGGTCACAGGCTCGATGCTGAAGCTGACCACTTGATACGGTTTGGCGCGCAGCGCGGCGAACAACGCTTTGCCATCAGGCGATAGCGCCATCGGGTTGACTTGGTCACCCGCTCGGGTTTGCTCGACCAGACTGAGCGCACCACTGGCGTCATCCAGTTGATACTGCGAGATGAGCCCGTCTGCGGGGCTTGAGATGTAAGCGAAGGTCGATGCCTGGACCGGCAGACCGAACGAGCAGCCAACCGCAGCGGCCAGCAGGAGGATTTTCTTCATGGAGAGCCTTTTTGTTATTGTTTGTGATCAGTCATCCTATGACTATCCAACCGCAACGGCAACAGCGTCGTGAGGCGACAGATAAACCGTTAGCGTGCTTTCATTTATCGGCAACGCAGGCCATGATGGCTGCACGCCCACCGCCTGCCAGCGAACGAGCCCGATGCCTGCCGCCTCACCTGAACACTCTGCCGTGCAGCCCAGTTCGATCACGATCACGCTGCAAATCGTTTCCATCGTTCTCTACACCTTCATAGCCTTCCTGTGTATCGGCCTGCCCATCGCAGTGCTGCCGGGCTATGTTCATGATCAGTTGGGTTTCAGTCCACTGATCGCAGGTCTGGCCATCGCTTCGCAATACCTCGCGACCCTGCTCAGCAGACCCTATGCCGGTCGGGCCACGGATACGCTGGGCAGCAAACGCGCGATTGTTTTCGGGCTGTGGGGCATTGGCCTCAGTGGCGCGATGACCTTGCTCGCCACCCTGCTCGAGGAATTTCCAACCGCAAGTCTGTCGATCCTGATCCTGGCCCGCCTGTTTCTGGGCGTTTCCCAAGGATTGATCGGCGTCGGGACCATCAGTTGGTGCATCGGCAAAGTGGGTTCGGAACACACGGCCAAGTCGATTTCGTGGAACGGTATTGCCTCCTACGGAGCCATTGCCATCGGCGCACCGCTTGGCGTGGTGGTGATTGATGCCGTGGGCTTCAACAGTCTGGGCATCGCGCTGATGGTCATGGCAGGGCTGGCATTGTGGCTGATCCGTAACAAGCCGTCGGTTCCCATCATCCCCGGCGAACGCCTGCCTTACTGGTCGGTGTTCGGACGCATCGCGCCCTATGGGCTGGGGCTGACACTGTCTTCCATCGGTTACGGTACGTTGACCACCTTCATCACCCTCTTCTACCTGAGTCGTGGCTGGGAAGGCGCGGCCTATTGCCTGAGTATGTTCGGGGTGGGCTTCATCCTCGCCCGACTGCTGTTCATTGGGGCAATCAATCGGTTGGGCGGATTCAACGCGGCGATTCTCTGCATGGCGGTGGAAACCTGTGGGTTGGTATTACTCTGGCTGTCGCCGAGCAGTGGCTTCGCGCTGACGGGCGCAGGCTTGACCGGCATTGGCCTGTCACTGGTTTACCCGGCGCTGGGCGTCGAAGCGATCAAGAGCGTACCGACGCCCAGTCGAGGTGCGGGCCTCAGCGCCTACGCCGTGTTCTTTGATCTGGCGCTGGCGGTTGCCGGGCCGGTGATGGGCGCTATCGCGCTGGGTCAGGGCTATGACTGGATATTTTTCTACGCCTCCCTGCTCTCGATCAGTGCCTTGCTTTTGACCCTATGGCTGTCTCGTCGAGCTCGCCAACCGGCCTGAAACGCTCATTAGGCTATAAGCTTTTCTCTGCTTGTTCCATAGGTTGCGTATCAGGCCAATCTATCTGCCGCCGGTCGGTCAACTTCTTGACGCTAGGCAGGATCCATCCTTGACTTGAACGTGCGGCCCATTCCGAGGGCTGGCAGAGCAGTCGTCGCCAGCCTCGTGTAGGGCGTCACTGACGTGGCAGTCGGGCACTGACGCAACCTTTTATGCCTCCCTGACCGCGTCACAGGGAGAGCAGTCATGACCCTCAGGCAAATCCCGCCGCGTGGTAAAGGCAAGCTTCTGACCGTCGCGCTACTGGTGATCATTTCCCCTCACGCCGATGGCACGTGCGCTCTGATATCGACAGCAGGCAGTGACACGCAAACGTGCGACAGCGGCAGCAGCGGCCCGGTGAGCTGGTCCGGGGGCAACGACACGTTGATTTTTCCTGCAGGTGGCAGTGGGTCCATCACCGGCAATGTCACGTTTGGCCCTGGCCAGGACAGCATCGACATGAACTCCGGGCGCATTACCGGCAACGTCACGCAAGGCGCAGGCAGTGACCGGTTCACAATGTCCGCCGGTGTCGTCAGTGGCGACGTCAGCCAGGGCGCCGAACCAGACACTTTTATCATGACCGGGGGCATCGTCGGTTCACTGGCTCAGGGCGACGGACTCGACACATTCCAGATGACGGGGGGCGTGATTACCAGAGCGTTCGAGGATGGCGACCGGGCGACCATGAGTGGCGGCAGTATCGGGCGGGTGGACATGAAGCTGGACGACAACCTGTTCGACCTGTCCGGCGGGACCATCATCGGCAACCTGGTCACCGGCTTCGGTCGCGACACCATCAACGTTTCCGGCGGCAGAATCGGTGGCGCAGTCAGCGTAAGCGGCGGCGACGACCGACTGACCCTGAGCGGTGGCGAAATCCTCGGCGGCATCAGGGCCAGCTTCGGCAACGATCAATTCACATGGCGTGACAGCGGCAATGTGACTGGCAGTGTTCTCATGGCCGAGGGCGACGACATCGCTCGCCTGTACAACCTGAGCGAGTACTACCTCAGCACCAATAGCGTGCTGGATGGCGGAACGGGTAACGACGCACTGACGCTGGACAACACGGCCTCCTCAGCGCCCGCCCGCTACCGACAGTGGGAAACGGTCAATCTGAGCAACGCTTCACGAATGGATCTGGCGGGCGCCTTCACGTTGGGAGACAGCATCAGCGGAACCGGAATACTGAACATTGATGCCAGCAGTCGCCTGTCATCTGCGTCAGGTTCGATCAACTCGTTCAATGGCGCAATGCCCGCCACGCTTGACAATGCGGGCACCCTGGACCTGAGTGGCGGCACCGCTCGGGACACCCTGACCGTGCAGGGCAATTACACCGGCCTCAATGGGCAGCTGTTGTTGCAGTCGGTGCTCGGCGACGACAGCTCTGCCAGTGACAGACTGGTGGTTGCCCAGGGTCGAATCGGTGGAACCACGCGCATGACCGTCATCAATGAAGGTGGCAAGGGCGCACTGACTCAGAACAATGGCATTGAAGTGGTTCAGGCCGTTCAGGGCGCAACCAGCGACAACGCAGCGTTCTCGTTGCAGAACTCGCTGTCGGTCGGGGCATATCAGTATTACCTGTTCAAGGGTGGCGCCACGGCGGGCAGTGAAAACAGCTGGTTCCTGCGCTCTTCCGTGATCTCTCCTCCACTTGCAATGGCGAGCGTGCCTGCGGAGCCGGAGCCGGCTACTGCGCCGCCAAGACCAGCACCAGCACCAGCACCTCAGCCTGAGTCTGAACCTCCCTCGGAACCCGTTCCGTCAGCGCCTGAACCGCCTGCCTTACCCGTCCCGCAACCTGCAGCCACCCTGCCCGTTCCGGCCGCCGGCACACCGCAACTGCCCGAGCCCGTGCGCGGCGCGGCACCTGTCGTGTTGTACCGGCAGGAAGTACCCAACTATTCGCTCATGGCGCCTGCCGCTGCCGTTCTGGCGTTGTCTTCGCTGGGCACGTTTCACGAACGCCAGGGCAATCAGCGTCTGCTGAGCCAACACGGTGCGGATTCCGCAGGCTGGGCGCGCGTATTTGGCAGCGATCTCAGACAGCGCTGGTCCGGCACGGTCAGTCCAAGCCTGAACGCGTCGCTTGAGGGTTACCAGATCGGCCACGATCTGTTTGCCTGGCAGACGGGCAATGACGCCACCCAACGTGTCGGCATCTTCGTGGCACACAACCGTTTGAAAGGCCACATTGAAGGCTTCGCGAATGGATTCGAAGAAAGCCGTACCGGTCGATTGAATCTGCGTGGAGACAGCGTGGGCGCGTATTGGACCCTGATCAATGGCCAGTACGGTTATGTGGACGCTGTGGCGATGGGCACACGCCTCGACGGCTCGAGCCGCTCTGAACGCGGCGTGCGCGTGAAGGCCGAGGGGCACGTCGCGAGTCTGTCCATCGAGGCCGGTTATCCCTTACCTGTGAGTGCAAACTGGGTAGCGGAACCGCAGGTGCAGGTGATTCACCAGCGTGTCGTTCTGGACGACCAGCACGACGGGATCTCATCCCTCGAGTTTGATAACCAGGCCCGGAACACCAGACGTCTAGGCATACGGTTCGAAGGGCACTACACATCGTTTGGAGTGCCTGTCGAGCCCTACCTGAAGACCGATTTCTGGCACGACACCCATGGTCACGACACCGTTATCTATGAAAACGTCGAGAGGATCAGCACCGAACACGACTCGACAACCGCCAGTCTGGGTGCCGGGTTGGTGGCGTATCCATTCGAGGACGCAGGGGTCTACTTGAACGCAGATTACAGACGGGACCTGGAGGGACGTGACACACAAGAGACCGGCATCAGCCTCGGGATCAGAATCAATTGGTAACCGATCTGCAGCAGCGGCCCGGCACGTAGGCGGGTTCGCTTGCAGATGTCCCCCTTCGAACTCCTAAAACGCATTTAGCCGGAAGACGCTTTAGACAGAAGAAGGCAGCTTGTGGGCGACAGCGAAAGGCCAGCCGACACCAGATCGACTGACAGAACGCACCGCCCGCAAGCTGCCTCCTACACTGCTCTATGGACTCCAGAAATCCGGTTGGTTACCGAAGCATTACCTTCATTCCGGATGCCTCTCGGGTTTGAGAATCAACACGGCCAACGGTGGCAGATTCAGGCTCAGCGACGCAGGCTGTCCGTGTGCCTGCTCAACGTCAGCCATCACACCGCCGCCATTGCCGACATTGGAACCCGCGTACATCTCGGCATCGGTGTTGAGTAGTTCGACCCATTTGCCGTCGAACGGCACACCGATCCGGTAATCCAGACGCGGAACCGGCGTCATGTTAGCGACCACCAGCAGCGGCTCCCCACCCTTGCTCCAGCGCAGGTAGGCATAGACGCTGTTGGTCTTGTCGTCGCCGATCAGCCACTGGAAGCCCATGGGCTCTGCATCGCGTTCATGCAGGGGTTTTTCTTCGCGATAGATGCGGTTCAGATCGCCGACCAGCTTCTTGACCCCGATATGATCTGCATACTGAAGCAGGTACCAGTCGAGTTGCTCGTCATGGTTCCACTCGCGCCATTGGCCAAACTCGCAGCCCATGAACAGCAGTTTTTTGCCGGGGTGGGTCCACATGAACGCCAGGTAGGCGCGCAGGTTGGCGAACTTCTGCCAGCGATCGCCGGGCATCTTGTCGATCAGCGAATGCTTGCCGTGTACCACTTCATCGTGAGAAATCGGCAGAATGAAGCGCTCGGACCACGCATACATAAGACCAAAGCTCAATTCACCGTGATGATGCTCACGATGAATCGGGTCCTGCTCCATATAGTGCAGCGAATCGTGCATCCAGCCCATGTTCCACTTGTAGTTGAAACCCAGACCGCCTTGTTGGGTCGACTGGCTCACACCCGGCCAGGCCGTGGATTCTTCGGCGATGACCATAGTACCCGGCGCTTCCAGCGCGACGACATCATTGAGGTGGCGCAGGAAATCGATCGCTTCAAGGTTTTCGCGACCGCCAAACCGGTTCGGCACCCACTCGCCCGCCTTGCGGGAGTAGTCGCGGTACAGCATCGAGGCCACCGCATCCACGCGCAAACCGTCGATGTGGTAATGCTTGAGCCAGTGCAACGCTGAGGCGAGCATGAAGCCGTGAACCTCGGTGCGACCCAGGTTGTAGATCAGCGTGTCCCAATCCTGATGGAAGCCTTCCTTGGGGTCGGCGTATTCATAGAGTGCAGTGCCGTCGAACTGAGCCAGACCATGAGTATCGGTCGGGAAATGCGCAGGCACCCAATCCAGAATCACCCCGATATTCGCCTGGTGGCAGGCATCGACGAAGGCCGCAAAATCCTCAGGCGAGCCGTAACGCGCCGTTGGCGCGAACTGGGCGAGCAACTGATAACCCCACGAACCACCAAACGGGTGCTCCATGATCGGCATCAGTTCAATGTGGGTAAAACCCAGCTCCTTGATGTAAGGGATGAGCCGATCCGCCAGTTCGCGCCAGTTGTATTGACGCCATTGGCCTTCATCGTTCTGTTCCATCTGCCACGAACCGGCATGCAGTTCATAAATCGACAATGGCGCGCTTACGTCATGAAGGCTGGCCCGCGAGGCCATCCAGTCATTGTCGTTCCAGTTAAAATGCAGCGGTGCCGAGACCTTGGAGGCCGTATCAGGCGGCAGCGTCGTAGACAGCGCCATCGGGTCGCACTTGAGCGGCAGAATGCCGCGGGCACCGAGGATCTCGTATTTATAGACTTCGCCCGGCTGCAGGCGCGGGACGAAGATTTCCCAGACACCGGTTGGATGACGCAAGCGCATCGAATGGCGACGGCCGTCCCAGTTGTTGAAACTGCCGACTACCGAAACGCGTCGAGCATTCGGTGCCCAGACCGCAAACCGTACGCCGTCCACGCCACCGACGTTGGTCACCTGCGCCCCCAGGCAACTGCTCAGATCGCGATGATTGCCCTCGGCAAACAGGTACAGGTCCATTTCGCCGAGAAGCGGACCGTAGCTGTAAGGGTCTTCAGTGATCTGCTCGCCGCCTGCCCAGTTGATTTTCAACTGGTAGGGCTGAGCGTGTTCGAGATGACCAATAAAGAAACCCGGGACTTCGCTCATCTCCAGCTCGCCCAGCTCACGCCCGTCGTCCGGGGCGAGCAGGCGCACACTCAAGGCGCCTGGCAGATATGCGCGAACGAACTGTCCGCTGCCGCCATCGCCATGCGGGCCCAGGATCGAAAACGGGTCACGATGTTCAGCACGGATCAACGCATCCATGTCCACTGCGGCGGGCATCGCCTGGCGACGCGTGCCGATTTTGTCAGGTGCATTCATGTTGGCTCTCCATCAGACAGGTGCAGCAATCCACGCAAGCCTTGCAGCGGCACAGCCAGCCAGCTCGGACGATTCTCGGCTTCGTAGATCACTTCATAAGCAGTTTTTTCCAGGGTGAACAGTTCCAGCGCTGCGTCCTCCCCGTTCGAATCTTTCCAGGCGTGAGCCATCCCGAGGGTCGCTGAGCGGTACCCTTCGATGAATGCTTCACGGGCCTGGGACAAATACGTGCTGGCAACCCGTTTGCGGGCGGCAGCGGCTCCCTCGGAGGTGTCCACACTTTGCGCGCTGCGCACAGCCATGGCGGCAGCGTAGTCGAACGAGCGCAGGACACCGCTGACATCCTTGAACGGGCTGTGTTTGGCACGTCGCTCGCTCAGCGCACGCGCAGGCTCGCCCTCGAAATCGATCAGGTAAGCATCACCCTTGACCACCAACACCTGACCAAGGTGCAAATCACCGTGCACGCGAATGCGCAGGCCGCCTACCGAGCGTTTGGCGAGGCGCGTGACATGCGACCCGATGGCTTGGCGCTGAGCGATCAGAGCCTCCACCAGTTGCTGATCGTCAGTGCCGAGGTCGTTCTTGCGCTGTTCGAGCAACTGCAAGGCCCGATCCAACTGAGCCACCACGCTTTTTGCCGAGGCCTCGCTGTCTTCCTGGCTGCTCACTTCCACGGCGAAGTCTGGATTGTCGGTCGCTGCGGCCAGAATCTGGTGCATTTCGCCCAGACGCTGCCCAAGACTGCGAGAGAAATCGGCCAGCTCAAGCAGCGCGTTGTAGTGCTGCTCCTGTTCGGAGACGCCATGCGCCAGCTCGTCACGAACGGCGCGCTCCAGATTGTTCTGGGTCCATTCCCATGCATCACCCTGATTGCTCAGATAGCCTTGGGCAATCATCAGCAGGTGCGGCTGACCGTCATGACCCACGCGAACCACCGAGCCCAGCAACGGTGAGATATTGCGATAGCCGGCGTTGGTCAGGTAAGCGCCCATCTCCAGCTCCGGGTGGGTACCGGCGCTGACTTTACGGATCATCTTCAGAACCAGGCCGCTGCCGACTACCACGGAGCTGTTGGACTGTTCGGCGGACAGGTAACGCACCTCGGACTCGTTGTTCAGCCCCAGCGGCGCGAGTTGCGCGGTCTGTTCAAAGCGCAGCTCGCCGTCGGCGCAAGGAATGACCGTGTCTGCCTGCATGCCTTGAATCACTGCGCGGATGAAGGTCTCCAGCGTGAACGCGTCGGTGATCAATCCCACCTGACGGCCACGGCGCACTCTGGCCAGCGCCAATTGCTGGGGCAGCGCGCTGTTGATTTCCTCTTCCGCCAACAGGCCGAATGGCAGTTGATAACGCTCGGTCTGCTCGCCTGCGGTGACCTCGATCTCGTTGAGCAGGACCGGATGCGCCGGGTCGCCGAAGCGGACCGCGTAGGCGATGTTGACACGCTCGATGGGCTTGTCCTTGCCTGCGAACCAGCGTCGCTTGGGCAGGTAGACCGCCAGTGAAGTGTTTTCCATGGTGCTGCGGAGCGGCTCGTCGAGCAGCTCCTCCAGACGCTTCTTGAGCACCAGGGTCGGGAAGTCCGGCATGCTTTGTGCCGGTTCGACGTGCCAACTGGGCATTTGATTCTCCGAAGCCAGTAAAAACCAGTAAAAACCGTAGGGCGGCAGCGTGAGCAGGTAGCTCAACTGGCCAATCGGCGGAAATGCGCTGCCCCCCAGCATCTCGACAGGAACGGTACCGGCGTAGGCCGACAGTTCGAGTTCCGCGGCCTGGGCTGCGCTGGAAACGTTGGCCACGCACAACACGATTTCGCTATGGCCATCAGGTCCTGTGTATTCACGGATGTACGCGAGAATCCTGCGATTGGACGGCGACAGCATCTTGAGCGTGCCACGTCCGAACGCCTTCTGTTGTTTGCGCACGGCCAACATGCGGCGGTTCCAGTTAAGCAGCGAATGCGGATCCCGCTCCTGACTTTCGACGTTGACCGACTGAAAGCCGTACATCGGGTCCATGATCGGCGGCAACACAAGGCTGGCCGGATCGGCGCGCGAGAACCCGCCGTTGCGGTCGATGGACCATTGCATGGGTGTGCGTACGCCATCCCGGTCGCCGAGATAGATGTTGTCGCCCATGCCGATCTCGTCGCCGTAATACAGCGTAGGTGTACCCGGCATGGACAACAGCATGCTGTTCAGCAGCTCGACCCGGCGGCGATCACGCTCTACCAGCGGCGCGAGACGACGTCGGATGCCGAGGTTGATCCGCGCACGACGATCCGCTGCGTAGTAATTCCACAAATAGTCACGCTCACGATCCGTGACCATTTCAAGGGTCAGTTCATCGTGATTGCGCAGGAAAATTGCCCACTGGCAGTTCTCCGGAATTTCCGGGGTCTGGCGCAGAATGTCGGTAATCGGGAAACGGTCTTCCTGCGCCAGCGCCATATACATGCGCGGCATCAACGGGAAGTGAAACGCCATGTGGCACTCATCGCCGTCAGGGCCTTTGCTGTCACCGAAGTACAGCTGAGTGTCTTCCGGCCATTGATTGGCTTCCGCCAGCAGCATGCGGTCCGGGTAATTGGCGTCGATCTCGGCCCGGATCCGCTTGAGAACCTGATGGGTCTCCGGCAGGTTCTCGTTATTGGTGCCGTCGCGCTCGATCAGGTAAGGAATCGCATCCAGACGCAGGCCATCGATGCCCATGTCCAGCCAGAAACGCATGACCTCGAGCACCGCGTTCATCACCGCCGGGTTATCGAAATTCAGATCCGGCTGATGCGAATAGAAGCGGTGCCAGAAATATTGCTCTGCCACCGGATCCCAGGTCCAGTTGGACTTCTCGGTGTCGAGAAAGATGATGCGCGTGCCGTCGTACTTCTGATCGGTGTCCGACCACACGTAGAAGTCACGTGCCTTGGAGCCGCGTTTGGCATGCCGGGCCTTCTGGAACCAGGGATGCTGATCCGAGGTGTGGTTGATGACCAGCTCGGTAATGACCCGCAAGCCGCGCTTGTGGGCCTGAGCAATAAATCGCCTGGCGTCCGCCATCGTGCCGTAGTCGCTGTGCACGTCGCGGTACTCTGAAATGTCATAGCCATCGTCCCGACGCGGCGATGGGTAGAACGGCAACAGCCAGATCGTGTTGACCCCAAGCTCGGCAATATAGTCGAGCTTGTCGATCAGACCTGCGAAATCGCCGATCCCATCGTTATTGGAGTCGTAAAACGATTTCACATGCACCTGGTAAATCACCGCATCCTTGTACCAGAGCGGATCTTTGATGAATGCCGCGTCATCGGGCTTTTTTGCCATGGCTGACTCCTTGCAGTTTTACTGTGCGACCTGGATACGCCAGATACCGAAAGGTTGATACGACGGGTCAATGCGCATCCACTGCACCTTGCCGTACCAGTTCCAACGGTGCCCGGTCATCAAATCCTCGCCGGATGTCACTGCATCGTCTGGCAAGCCCATTTCCCAAAGCGGCAATTCGAAGTTCGCTTCCTGAACGTTATGAGGGTCGAGGTTGACCGCGACCAGCACAAAGTTGCTGCCATCCGCAGAACGTTTGCCGAAATACAGAATGTTGTCGTTCCAGGCGTTCAACAGCTTCAGACCCAGATGAGTCTGCAACGCCGGGTTCTGGCGGCGGATGCGGTTGAGCTGGGCAATCTCGGCGATAATGTTGCCCGGCGCGGTAAAGTCGCGGACCCGAATCTCGTACTTCTCGGAGTCCAGGTATTCTTCCTTGCCGGGAATAGGCGCCGCTTCGCACAGCTCGAATCCCGAATACATGCCCCACAATCCCGACCCCATGGTCGCCAGTGCCGCGCGGATCAGAAACCCTGGCCGCCCGGACTCGTGCAGGAATCGCGGATTGATGTCCGGCGTGTTGACGAAAAAGTTCGGCCGGTAGCAATCGCGCCAAGGCACCTCGTTCAACTGCGTGAAGTACTCGGACAGCTCGGCCTTGGTGTTGCGCCAGGTGAAATAGGTATAGCTCTGCGAATAACCCACCTTGCCAAGGCGAGCCATCATTGCGGGCTTGGTGAAGGCTTCCGCCAGGAACATCACGTCAGGATGCTGATTGCGCACTTCACCGATCATCCATTGCCAGAACGGCAATGGCTTGGTGTGTGGATTGTCGACACGGAAGATCTTCACGCCCTCCTCGACCCAACCCAGCACGATGTCGCGCAATTCCAGCCACAGGCCGGGAATCGCATCTGGTGCGTAGAAGTCGACGTTGACGATGTCCTGATATTTCTTCGGCGGGTTTTCCGCGTAACGGATGGTGCCGTCGGGGCGCCACGAGAACCAGCCAGGATGCTGCTTGAGCCACGGGTGATCCTGAGAGCACTGAATGGCGAAGTCCAGGGCGATTTCCAGCCCGTGATCCGCCGCAGCGGCCACCAGACGACGAAAGTCTTCACGGCTGCCAAGCTGCGGGTGGATCGCCTCGTGACCGCCATCCTCGCTGCCGATGGCGTACGGGCTGCCCGGATCATCGGGGCCAGCGGTCAGGGAGTTGTTCGGGCCCTTGCGGTGTGCTCGGCCAATCGGATGAATCGGTGGGAAATAAAGAACGTCAAAGCCCATGTCACGAATCATCGACAGGCGCGAATGCACGTCGTTGAACGTGCCATGGCGGGCCTTGTCGTCAGTGATCGAGCGCGGGAACAGCTCGTACCAGCTGGCGAACTGCGCCAATTCCCGCTCGATGTCGAGCGGAAACTCTGCACTACGGCTCAGAAATGCACGATTATCAGCCTGTTTCATCAGCGCCGCGGTTTCGCTGTGAAGCAACAAGGCGACCTTCTCGTCACTGTTCGACTCGCCCAGCCGCTGCAACACGCTCTCGATGGCATGACGCTGCTCATCCTGACTGCGCTCTGCCGCGTGGACGAGGTGAATGCGACCTTCCTCCAGCTCCAGTTCGATGGGCACACCGGCACCGAACTTCTTCTCCAACTCGTAGCGGTAGCTGCCGAACTGGTCGATCCAGGCTTCAAGACGAAAGATATAGCGGGCCACGGACGTCGGCGTGAATTCGCCGGTCCAGCTGTCATTGCCCAGTTCGCGCATCGGAGCGCTGTGCCAGTGTTCTTCGTCCGCAGCGCGCCAGACGATATTGACCGCCATCTTGTCGTGACCGTCTGCGTAGACCTTGCTGGTGACGGTCACCGGCTGGCCGACGATTCCTTTGGCCGCAAACAGCCCGCCATCGATCACCGGCAACGTGTCTTCAATCACGATACGGGGCAACTGCAGGGCTTGGGTCAATGACAAAGGACGACTTGGGTGCGGCACTTCTGAGGTCAGGGAATCCGGACCGTATGGCTGTTCATTCATCGAGCATCACTCCTTCACGCCCCAGGGACGCTCCTGTGCATTCCATGCAATTGAAAAATTAACGATACGGCAGCACAAATCCCCCCTGCGCTGACAACTCGCCCGATTCGGCTGCTTAGGTTCCGAGCGGGATGCGTGACTAAAGTTCAAAGGTTTTGAGCGCAGGTCGACAACGCCTCAGAGCATAGCGCAGCGATAAACAACTGCACCTCGACAGGCGATTTGCCCACAGGCCACGGCGGAGCTGCGATTGGATTGAATCATCGGTAAAGCGTGGCAGTCGAAGGAAAGCCATCAGGCCAACAAGGAGGCTGAAGCCATGAACATTCCCACTCCACCAGAACCGATCGACCCGAACATCGATGAACCTCCCGTCCCGGTACCTCCTACAGAAGTACCACCACCTGAACAGGAGCCGCCGACGACGGTGCCTCCGATCATTGATCCGCCTGCTGATGATCCGCCGGTTATCCTCTGACCGGCCATTTGCGAGCGATTCAAGGATCTTCTGACCCGTTTTCCTGACAGGATTGCCTCTGGACGGGTCAGCCCGCTCGACGATCTGACAGAGTGCGGGTCAGCGACCGCCCGCCAGATCAATGAACGTGCCCGTGGCGTAGGAGGCCTTGTCGGACAGTAGCCATAGAATCGCCTCGGCCACTTCTTCGGCCGTGCCGCCACGCCCCATAGGCAAAGCGCCTTCAAGCTTGCTGACCCGGAACGGATCACCACTGAGTGCATGGAAGTCAGTAAAGATAAAGCCAGGTCTGACAGCATTGACGCGTATGCCGTCTGGAGCAACTTCCCTGGAAAGACCGAGGGTGAACGTGTCCAGCGCACCCTTGGATGCCGCGTAATCGACATATTCCCCTGCCGATCCCAGCCTGGCCGCAGCCGACGATACATTGACGATGCTTCCGCCGTGCCCGCCATGGTTCGGCGACATGCGCAGCAACGCATGCTTGCTGCACAGCATGGGGCCGACCACGTTGCTCATCATCATCTTGAGCATCCGGAATTCCGACATCTCTTCGACCCGGCACGCCTGAGCCAGCGTCCCTGCGTTATTGACCAGATGCGTCACACGTCCCAGTTCGGCATCCACACGGGCAAACAGCCGGATGATCTCGTCTTCGTTGCTGACGTCAGCCTGTACCGTAATGGCTTGAGCGCCCAGGGCTCTGACCTGGGCGCAGGTCCGTTCGGCAGCGACATGGTCAGACAGGTAGTTGATGCAGATGCGATAGCCCTGGGAAGCCGCGAGGTTGGCAGTGGCTGCGCCGATCCCCCGGGAGCCCCCCGTGATGATGAGAACTTTTTCCATGGATGGGTCTCTTGTGTATCTCGATACGGACCGTGGGCACCGGCCCGGCATGTGCCTGCGGTGAGCCCTGATCCTGCCAGTGTTTGGAATCCGATGCCATCGCCGTGTTTCAGTTTCCGTACGCCATACCGGTCAATGGGTTCTGCCATGCAGAGACCTCAATGACCTCAACGCTCAACCACTGGCGAGGTTTGTCCATCCCATCCGCCGCCCAGTGCGGCAATCAGTTGCACGCTGGCAATCAGGCGACTTTGCAGCACGTTCAGCACTGTCCGCTCATTGCTCAGTGCCGTGGCCTGTACGTTAACCACATCCAGGTAGCCGATCAGACCGGCCTTGTACTGATTGCTGGTCAGGCGCAGAGCGTCGCGGGCAGCCACGAGGGCTTCCTGACGGACCTCGGCTTCTTCTTCATACACCTTGAGTTGAATGAGGTAATTTTCCACCTCCTGAAAACCGTTGAGCACGGTCTGCCGGTACTGCGCGACGGTCTGATCGTAGACGGCTTCGGTGCGGTCGACTTCAGCAGAGCGTCGTCCGCCGTCGAACAGGGTCATGGCCAGCTGCGGACCGACTGACCAGAAACGGTTTGGCAGACTGATCCAGTTGGCGAACGTACTGCTGTTGTAGCCGCCGCTCATGCTCAGGGTGAAGTCTGGATAATAAGCCGCCTTCGCCACCCCGATATTGGCGTTGGCGCCCATCACCGAGCGCTCGGCAGCGGCGATGTCGGGTCTGCGTTCCAGCAACTGCGACGGCAACCCGACCGGAATCTGCGGCAGTTTGGGGATGGAGGTCGTCGCCTGCAGATTGAAGTCCGCCGGCGCCATGCCCATCAGCACGGCAATCGCGTTTTCAAACTGCGCCCGCTGCCACACCAGATCGATCAGGTCGGCCTGAGTGCTTTTCAGCTGAGTCTGTGCCTGAGCCACGGCATCACGTCCCGAAATACCGGCACGGTACTGGTTCTGGGTCAGCGTCAAAGAACGCTGATAGGCATCGACCGTGGCCTCCAGCAGGCGCTTCTGCTCGTCGATCACGCGCAATTGGAGGTAGTTCTGCACCAGTTCCGACTGCAGGCTCAGGCGCATTGCCGCCAGATCCGCGAAGCTAGCCTGTGCGTTGGCCGTATCGGCTTCAAGGCCTCGGCGCAGCTTGCCCCAGACATCCGCCTCCCAACTGACACCCAGTTGGGCGCTGTGGGTTTCGCGGATACCGGAGTTGAGGTTGCTGCTTCCCGAGGTACTGCTGCCGGTCCCCTGACTGGAACGAGTCTTGCCGACGGAGAGATCAAGGGTCGGGAAGAACGCCGCTCGTGAGTTGCGGATCAACGCCTGAGCCTGACGGTACTGGGCTTCATACTGAGCCACGGTCTGGTTGGAGGCGTTGAGTCGCTCCACCAATGCGTTGAGCGCCTTATCGTCGTAAACCTCCCACCACGCGCCTCTGGCCATTGCGTCATCGCGTGGCGTCGCCTGCTTCCAGCCTTCGGCAGCCTTGAAGCTGGCTGGTGTGGCCATATCCGGCTTGTGATAATCCGGGCCGACCGCACAGGCACTCAGCAGCAAGACGCAGAGCCCCATGCCAAGCGGCCTGACCAGCCATCGGTGATTGGGTTTGAAGGCGAGGCGATCAGTCATAACGGAGTTTCCAGAGCTGCATCGGTACGACGGCCCCGCCACCGGCTGAAGCGATGGCGCAAGCGGTCGAGATAAAGGTAAACCACCGGGGTGGTATAAAGCGTCAGCACCTGACTGAACACCAGGCCGCCGATGATGGTGAGGCCCAGCGGCCGACGCATTTCAGCGCCTTCGGCAGTACTCAGCAACAGAGGGAGCGCGCCCAGAATGGCGGCCATGGTCGTCATCAGAATCGGTCGCAAACGCTGCAGACACGCGCTGCGGATGGATTCCTGAGGCGTCATGCCCTGATCGCGCTCCAGATGCAACGCCAGATCGATCATCATGATCGCGTTCTTCTTGACCACGCCGATCAACAGAAACAGGCCCAGCAACGAAATCAGGCTGAATTCACTGCGCAGCACATAGATGCTCAACAATGCGCCCACACCCGCCGACGGCAACGTGGACAGGATCGTCAGCGGATGAATGTAGCTTTCATAAAGAATGCCCAGCACCAGATAAACCGCCAGCAAGGCACCTAGAATCATCCAGGGCTGACTTTTCTGGGTCGCCGCAAATGCGTTCGCGGTCCCGGCCATCTTCGAAATGATCTCGGAGGGCAAACCGATCGCAGCAACGGCACGCTCGATGGCAATGGTGGCCTGATCGAGACTGACGCCTTCGGCCAGATCGAACGAGATGTTCTCTGACGCAAACTGACCGTCGTGAGAAACGCGGTCGCTCTCCAGGCTGCGTTCATAGTGCGCAATGCTCGACAATGGCACTCGCAGCCCATCGGCAGTGATCACCTGTACCTGTTCGAGTGTTACCGGATCCTGCGCATATTTCGGATTGACCTCCATCACCACCTGATACTGGTTCAGGCTGTCATAGATCGTGGAAACCTGACGCTGGCTGTACGCATTGTTGAGCACCGCCGTAACCATGTTCATGTCGATACCCAGCCGCTTGGCGGTATCGCGATTGACGATCAGCGTGACCTGCTGCGCGCCTCGTCCCTCCCGCGCGTCGATGGCCGTGAGTTGCGGCAGCGATTTGAGTGCGGCGACGATCTTTGGATACCACTCACGAAGGACTTCCAGGTCCCCGCTCTGCACGATGTACTGATACTGCGAACTGGTCTGTTCACGCCCGCCACCCAGCTGCAGATCCTGATCCGGGGCCAGGAACAGACGGCCGCCTGGCACATGCGGCAAATTCTTGCGCAGTCGTTCGACCACCTTCTCCGCCGACAGCTTGCGCTCGCCGATGGGCTTGAGTCGCACGATCATGAAGGCGTTGTTGGTGCCGCCGCTGCCACCGATGAAGCCAGCGACGCTCTGTACCGCCGGGTCTGCCAGCACGGCGCGCCTGAAGATTTCCATCTTCGGCTGCATGACCTTGAATGAAAGTCCGTCGTCTCCACGAACGAAGCCCATCAGTTGCCCGGTGTCCTGCTGCGGCAGGAACGTCTTGGGCACCACGACGTAGAGCGCGAAGTTGACCACGATGGTGATCAGCAGACTGGCCAGTGTAAGGCGCGGGTGACGGAGGACCCAGCCAAGCGAACGATCGTAACCGACGACCATCCGGTCATTGACCCGTTCGCTCCAGCGCTGAAACGCGTTTTCCCGCTCAGCCTCACGCGGTTTCAGCCAACGGGCGCAGAGCATGGGCGTCAACGTGAGGGAAACGACCAGCGAGACCACGATCGCCACCGACAGCGTGATGGAGAACTCGCGGAACAGGCTTTCGACCAGACCGCCCATGAACAGAATCGAAACGAACACGGCCACCAGCGAAACGTTCATCGACAGCAGTGTAAAGCCGACTTCCTTGGCCCCCAGAAAAGCCGCTTTCATGGGGTCAAGGCCGTTATGGATGTGCCTTGAGATGTTTTCCAGCACCACGATGGCATCGTCCACTACCAGCCCGGTGGCCAGAATCAGTGCCATCAATGACAGATTGTTCAGGGAGAACCCACACAGGTACATGATGGCGAAGGTGCCCACCAGCGAGACCGGCACCGCCAGGGTTGGAATCAAGGAAGCGCGGAAACTGCCCAGAAACAGGAACACCACCAGCACCACCAGCACCACGGCGATCAGCAGGGTCATTTCCGCTTCATGCAGGGTCGCAGTGATCACCGGGGAGCGGTCCATGGCGACATCAAGCTTCACGCTGGCAGGCAGCACGGCCTGCAAGGCAGGAAGCTGGGCCTTGATCTGCGCCACAGTCTCGATGATGTTGGCCCCGGCCTGACGGTTGATGACGAGCAACACAGCCTGGTTGTCATTGAAAAAACCGCTGTTGTAGCGGTTCTCGACCGCATCGCTGACCTTGGCGACATCCTTGAGTCGCAACGTTGCGCCATCCTGATAGCGAATGATCAGCGGCGCGTAATCCTTGGCCGTCTCCAGTTGATCGTTGGCCTGAACCTGCCAGTTGTGCTGATCGTTTTCCACCGAACCCTTGGGTCGCCTGACGTTACTGCCCGTGATCGCATTACGTACGTCGTCCAGCGAGACGCCGTACTGGGAGAGCAGCTGTGGCTCCAGTTCGATACGCACCGCAGGCAGCGAACTGCCGCCGATCTGCACTTCACCCACGCCAGTGACCTGGGACAGGCTCTGCGACAGGATCGTGGACGCCAGATCGTACAGTTGGCCTTTTTCCAGCACGGTAGACGTCAGCGACAGCACCATGATCGGTGCCTGGGACGGGTTGACCTTCTTGTAGGTCGGCATGCTGCGCATGCCACTGGGCAGCAGGTTGCGCGATGCATTGATGGCAGCCTGAACTTCACGGGCGGCGCCATTGATATCGCGATCCAGATCGAACTGCAGAATCACCCGCGTCGTGCCCTGGCTCGAGTTGCTGGTCATGGTATTGACCCCGGCGATGGTGCCCAACGACCGCTCAAGCGGCGTGGCAACGCTCGACGCCATGATTTCCGGACTGGCCCCTGGCAGGCTGGCCGACACGACGATGACCGGAAAGTCCATGTTCGGCAACGGCGCCACCGGCAGCATCCGAAAGCTGACGGCGCCCAGCAGCATGATTGCCAGACTCAGAAGGACGGTGGCAACCGGTCGACGGATGAAGGGCGCTGACAGGTTCATGCGTCAGCCTGCTCCATACGGGCCGGGGCACCAGGTTTGCGGCTCCAGCGGCGACCCAGTCGGTCGAAATACAGGTAGATCACTGGCGTGGTGAACAGGGTCAGAACCTGGCTCAGCAGCAGACCGCCGACCATCACCAGACCCAGCGGTTGACGCAGCTCTGCACCGGAACCGGTGGCCAGCATCAAGGGAATGGCGCCGAACAGCGCTGCCAGGGTGGTCATCAGGATGGGCCGGAAACGCAGCAAGGCCGCCTCATAAATGGCCGTCTCGGGATCGACACCGCGATTACGTTCTGCATCGAGCGCGAAGTCGATCATCATGATGGCGTTCTTCTTCACGATGCCGATCAGCAGAATGATGCCGATGATGGCAATCATCCCCAGGTCGTTACCGCTGATGAGCAGCGCCAGCAAAGCGCCGACCGCAGCGGAAGGCAGCGTCGAGAGAATGGTGATCGGGTGAATGTAGCTCTCGTACAGTACACCCAGCACAATGTACATGGTCACTACCGCTGCGAGGATCAGCAGCAGCGTACTGGACAAGGACGCCTGGAACGCCTGCGCCGCGCCCTGGAACTGGGTCTGCACGCCGATCGGCATGCCGATATCCTTCTGCACCTGCTCGATGACCTCGACCGCCTTGCCCAGCGCGATATTCGGCGCCAGATTGAACGACATCATCACCGCCGGGAACTGCCCGATGTGGGCGATTGCCAACTGCGCCTGACGCTGCTCGACCCGCGCCAGACTCGACAGTTTTACCTGAGCACCATCAGTGGTTTTTACATGAATCTGTTCCAGCGCTTCAGGCCCCAGCTCGCTGGCAGACGCCGATTGCAGCACGACGCGGTACTGGCTGGCCTGTGTGTATATCGTTGAAATCTGCCGCTGACCGAACGCGTCATACAGCGCGTCCGTGATATTGGCGACGCTGACACCGACCCGGCTGGCCGCATCCCGGTCGATCACCAGATACACCTGAAGGCCCTTGTCCTGCAGATCGCTGGCCACATCCGTCAGCTCGGGGCGCTGGGCCAGCGCATCCACCAGCTTGCCGCTCCACTCACTGAGCAGCTCTGCGTCGGGAGAAGACATGCTGAACTGATACTGGGTCCGGCTGACGCGGTCTTCGATGGTCAGGTCCTGCACCGGCTGCATGAACAGACGAATGTCCGACAGCTTGTCGACTTCCGGCTGTATGCGCTGAATGATTTCGGCGGCGGTCAGGTCGCGTTCGCCGTGGGGCTTGAGGTTGATCAGGAACCGGCCGCTGTTGAGCGTGGCGTTGTCACCGTCCACGCCTATGTAGGACGACAGGCTGACCACCGACGGATCCCGGAGAATAATATCGGCGAGCGCCTGCTGCCGCTCGCTCATGGCCTTGAACGACACCGATTGCGGGGCTTCCGAAATGCCCTGGATGACGCCGGTGTCCTGCACCGGAAAGAAGCCCTTGGGCACGATCACGTAGAGCAGGACCGTCAGCCCCAATGTGCCAATGGCCACCAGCAGGGTCAGCGGTTGATGCTTGAGCACCCAGCGCAAACCGCCACCGTAGACGTTGACGAGCCAGTCGATCCAAGCGCCGCTGGCGCGGTAGAAGCGGCTCTGCTTTTCTTCCTTGGGTTCGCGCTTGAGCAGACGCGCACACATCATTGGCGTCAGGGTCAGCGAGACCACGAGGGAAATCAGGATGGCGACCGCCAGTGTAATGGCGAACTCGCGGAACAGGCGCCCTACCACATCGGCCATGAACAACAGCGGAATCAGTACTGCGATCAGCGACAGGGTCAGGGAAATCAGGGTGAAGCCGATCTGCTTTGCCCCTTTCAGGGCAGCCTGCATCGGCGTTTCGCCCTCTTCGATGTGACGGGAGATGTTCTCCAGCATGACGATGGCATCGTCCACCACAAAACCTGTGGCAATGGTCAGCGCCATCAGGGTCAGGTTGTTGATGGAAAAACCGGCGAGATACATGACGCCGAAAGTGCCGATGAGCGATAACGGTACCGCAATCGAGGGAATGATTGTCGCGCTCAAGCGACGCAGGAACAGGAACGTGACCAGCACCACCAGTACGATGGCGATCAGCAATTCGTGCTGGACGTCGGTGACCGAGGCGCGGATGGTCTGAGTCCGGTCGGTCAGTACGGTCACGTCGAGCCCGGCTGGCAGGTTATCGGTGATGCCCGGCAGCATGGTCTTGATCCGGTCGACCACGTCGATAACGTTGGCGCCCGGCTGACGCTGGATATTGAGCAGAACGGCCTGATTGCGATTGGCCCAAGCCGCCAGCCGTTCGTTTTCGGCACCGTCGACGATCTGCGCCACGTCCTTGAGGCGCAGTGGCGCGCCATCCTTGTAGGCCAGAATCAGGTTGGCGTATTCCTCGGGCGACTTGAGCTGGTCGTTGGCATCCAGCATCGAGACACGGGTCGGTCCATCGAAGTTGCCCTTGGGCTGGTTGACGTTGGACGCACTGATCAGCGTGCGTACATCCGCCAGGTTCAGGCTGTTCGCAGCCAGCGCTTCGGGGTTGACCTTGATTCTTACTGCCTGCCGTTGACCACCGGCAATACTGACCATACCGACGCCGCTGATTTGCGAGATTTTCTGCGCCATGCGCGTGTCGACCAGATCGTTGAGTTTGGGCAGCAGCATGGTTTTCGAGGTAATCGCCAGGGTCAGTACCGGCGTATCCGCCGGGTTGACCTTGTTGTAGACCGGTGGTGCGGGCAAGTCATTGGGCAGCAGGTTGGTGGCACCGTTGATGGCGGCCTGCACCTCCTGCTCGGCCACGTCCATGTTGATTTCCAGACTGAAGCGCAGCGTGATGACCGAAGCTCCGCCCGAACTGGTGGAGGCCATCTGGGTGAGTCCCGGCATTTGTCCGAACTGACGTTCCAGTGGTGCTGTGACGGCGCTGGTCATGACTTGCGGACTGGCGCCCGGATACAGCGTCATCACACGAATGGTCGGGTAATCCACCTGAGGCAGCGCCGAAACCGGCAGCAGGCCGTAGGCGATCAAACCGGCAAGCACAATGGCGAGCATGCTGAGCGTGGTGGCGACCGGCCGCAGGATGAACAGGCGGGACATGTTCATACGCTTGGTTTATCCGCCTTCGGGAGCGAAGCCGATTTGTCGGTACCGCTGTCGGGCTTGCCCTGCAGTTTCTGGCCCGGCCCTGCGGGCACGTCCTTGCTGTCATTGACCACTTCGACCTCGGCGCCGTCTCGCAGACGGTCAGTGCCTTCGAGCACCACGCGCGCACCTGCTGCCAGACCTTCGGTGATGACCGTGGACGTTTCATTGCTCGGGCCGGTCTTGAGCAGATTGATCTTCACCTTCCTGTCACCGTCCATGACGTACACGAACGTACCGTTGGTGCCGAACTGCACCGCGGCAGTCGGTACAAGGATGGCTTGAGTCAGCGTGTCGGCGCGCAGTCGCACGTTGACGAACTGGTTGGGGAACAAGGTTTCGTCGCGGTTATCGAAGCGGGCCTTGAACTTGAGTGTGCCTGTTGCCACGTCAATCTGGTTGTCGAGGCTGGCGAGTACACCCGTGGCCTGCATTTTCACGTCGCCGCGATCCCAGGCTTCCACGGGCAGTTTGTCACCCGTGCGATAGCGGGCAATCACGCTGGAAAGGTCTTTCTCGGGCAAGGTGAAATTGACTGAAATCGGCTGGGTCTGGGTGATGACAACCAGCGCGGTGGTGTCGTTGGCAGCCACCAGATTGCCGACGTCCAACTGCTTGAGCCCTACCCGACCGGCAATCGGCGCACGGATACGGGTAAAATCCAGGTTGAGTTTCGCTTCGGCCACTGCTGCCTGATTGCTCTTGATGGTGCCCTGATATTGATTGACCAGCGATTCGGCGGTGTCCAGCGTCTGCTTGGCGATGCTGTCCTCGGCAAAAAGTCCGCGGTAGCGCTGAACGTCAAGCTGAGCATTTTTTAACAGCGCCTGATTGGTTGCCAGCGTGCCCTCGGCCTGCTGAAGTGCGACCTGGTAGCTGCGTGGATCGATCTCCGCCAATAGATCGCCAGCCTTTACCATCTGGCCTTCCTGAAAGTTGAGCTTGATCAGTTCGCCCGCCACCCTGCTGCGTACGTTAATGGTATTGGTCGCAGTAACAGTGCCCAGCGCCTTGTAATAGATTGGAAAATCGCTCTGCGTCACTGGCGCCACACGTACGGGAACCGCTGCAGCCGAGCCGCCGAAACCGGGCCTGACCATACCGCTTGATTTGCTGGTATGCGTGGCTTTACCGGCCGTATCAGTGCCGGTGGTTGAGGCAGAGCCGGGCCAGAACCTCCAGCACAGGCCGACAATAATCAACAGGACCAACAAACTGATCAACCAGCGACGGGATTTACGGGGGCCAGACGATTGCATGAATAAATCAACCATTACAGGTGAGGGCTTCTTTGGAGGCTGAACAATAAGCACAGATGAGCTGCAAGCAAAGCGCCTTTACCAAGCGCTTACTTTCGTTAAACGGTTGAAGCACAAATAAAAACGGCCTGAACGGGTTCAGGCCGTCGATGGGTTGCTGAACGTTACTTCAATACTGCCAGTGCAGCCTCGTAGTTCGGTTCTTCAGCGATTTCGGAAACCAGCTCGCTGTGCAGCACATTGTTATTTTCATCCAGAACCACGACGGCGCGGGCGGTCAGACCTTTCAGAGGACCGTCGGCAATGGCCACACCGTAGTTTTCGCTGAAATCAGCGCTGCGGAAGGTGGACAGGTTCTTGACGTTTTCCAGGCCTTCGGAACCGCAGAAGCGAGCCTGGGCGAAAGGCAGGTCGGCGGAGATGCACAGCACGACTGCGTTGGCCACATCGTTTGCCTGAGCGTTGAACTTGCGTACCGAAGTCGCGCAGGTCGGCGTGTCGACGCTTGGGAAGATGTTCAGTACTTTGCGCTTGCCGGCGAACTCCTGCAGAGTCACTTCAGCCAGGCCGGCACCCACCAGCGTGAAAGCAGGTGCAGCGCTGCCGTTCTTTGGCAGTTCGCCATTGACTTGAACAGGGCCGCCTTTGAGAGTCACTTGAGCCATGAAACGATGTCCTTTTTCAGTGGGTTTGGATAAGAACCAGAAGTTAAACACGAAAGTGAAGCATGACCTATATCGGATAATTCCGAATTCGCTCAGGAATTGAGTCGGTCCCTGATCTCGGGCCGGGCACACAATTCAGCCAGCCAGTCGACGAACACCCTGACACGCCGCGACAACTGTCGATGCGGTGGATACAGCGCCATAAGCGGTAATGCAGGCGGCCGATATTCACGCAGTACTTCAACCAGCGTGCCGCTGCGCAACTGCCCGGCAATATGGTAGCGCGGTGCCTGGATAAGTCCGAACCCGGCTTCACACGCAGCGACGTAGCCTTCTGCGCTGTTGACGGCAATTGAGCGTGGCAGGCGGGGCTCATGCAACTGTCCACGCACCATGAACTGTAACCCGTAACGCTTGTTGGTTCCGGTCGAGAAATATTCAATCACCTTGTGCTGCGCCAACTCATCCAGATCAAGGGGCGAGCCGTGCTGATCGAGGTACGACCGGCTGGCACAGGTCATCTGCGTAAGGTTTTCCAGAGGCCTGGCGACCAGCGCCTCATCATGGGAGCTTCCAGCGCGCAGTACGCAATCGACGCCCTCACGTATCAGATCGACCTGTCGGTCACTCATGCCGATCTCCAGTTCGATCTGCGGATAACGTCGAGTGAACTCCGGCAGCGAGGGCATCACGATCATGCATCCCAGACTCATGGGCAGATCAACCCGCAGCAGCCCCTTGGGCCCGGCGTTGAGCGATGAGAACGCGGACTCGGCATCTTCCAGGTCAGCCAGCAGACTCAGGCAGCGCTGGTAGTAAGCATTGCCATCGGGCGTGGCACTGACCTGGCGTGTGGTGCGTTGCAAGAGCTGGACACCCAGGTGCGCTTCCAGCTGCTTGATCAGAATCGTCACCGATGCACGGGGCATCTGCAGGCTCTCGGCGGCCCTGGCGAAGCCGCCAAGTTCGACGATGCGGGTGAAAACGCGCATGGCGTTGAATCGATCCATGATTACCGGTATTCCGCTTTCTGGGTAAGCCAATATGAAGAAACGTTTTAGCGGGTTCTTGCCTGTTCTGTCGAGCGCAACATTTTGTCAGCCTTCCGTGACAGCGTCGCTATCAAAAGTCGCGCTTGTAGAAAATGTCCAGTGAGCTGGCGATTCCGCTGGCCGCTTCCAGGTAGACCCGCTTGCTCAGCAGGTAGCGCAACGCGATGGTATTGGCAGGCTCGAACACGCCAACCCCGTAGCGCAGGCTCAGCTTGTCGGTGATCTTGCCACTGGCTACGACATTGGTCTTGTCGCCGGTCCCGGACGTGTCCAGTTCGAAGTCCTTGATGCCCAGATTATCGGCCAGTTTGCCGGTCGTCGAAGCACTGCCTGCGACGCCAAGTGCCAGCGCAGCCTGCGCAACCATGTTGTTGTCCTCGCCGGAATTGCCCAGTGGACGGCCCATCACCAGATAGGACAGCGCCTGCTCCTGGCTCATCGCCGGCTCGGAGAATACCTCGGTGGTCGGCTGTTCCGCGCTGCCGGTCAGTCGGATGCCAGCGATCACATCGTCTGTCTGACGAATCGCCTCGATATCCAGATACGGCTGATCCACAGGGCCTGCGAACAGGAGCCTCGCCTTGCGAATGGTCAAGCGCTGCCCGTAGGCGCGGTAACGCCCGTTGTTGAGACTCAGCTCGCCACGGGTATCGAGGTTGTCGCCTATGTGGACACGCCCGACCAGATCGGCAGTCAGGCCGAAGCCGTTGAAACTGAGCGTGTCCTGGCCGACTTCCACGTCGATGTCCATGGCAACGGCAAGTGGCGGCGCGCCCTCCTCGGTCTGCTGGCCGACAATCACAGTGTCGCCTGACAGCTTGACGGTTGAAGGTGGCAGCTCGCGAACGGTGATAGTGCCTTTGGGGATCAGCACCTTGCCGGAGACCGCCAGCCGCTCGCCCTGCATCGAAATTTTCAGGTCGGGAGCCGCTTCGACTTCCGCGTAAGGCTCCACATGAATCGGCAGCCGCGAACCTTTCAGACTCAGGTCAACCACCGATGCCTGCCCCCAGGCCACCTGTCCGGTGAGGGAGCCCTGCCCAGTGGAGCCACTTTTCCAGCCGCCGTTCACCTGAACGTTCTCGCCAGCAATCAGCGCCTGAACATTAAGGTCACGCAGCTCCAGCGGCAACTCTGGACCCGACACTTCGCCGCCCTGAAGCGTGACGCTGCCATTGACCAGCGGCGCCAACAGTCCACCGGAAAGACGGCCGCTGCCATTCAGGCGACCGTTGAGCTTCTCGACCATAGGTGCAAACGGGCGCGCCACCGACAGATCCAGACCCGACAAGTTGAATTCGCCAGACAGCGCTTTATTGCTGGAAAGCGGATCGATCTGCGCGCTCAACAGCAGACGCCCCAGCTTCGCGCCGTCAAAATCAAGCCGGGAATCGATGCGCTTGGGCGTCAACGTGCTGGTCAGCCTGAGAGTCTGGTACGGGAAGTCGAGCCATTGCTCCTTGTCGCGTACCCGCAACGTGCCGCCACCGGCATCGACTGTGATCTGGCCATTGGGGCCGGCAGCAGGCACATCCAGCTGAACGTCGGCGTTGAGCGATCCTTTCCAGGCAAAATCCCTGGGCATCCACTGGGCAAGACTCTCGAGTGGGAAGTTCTTGAGGTGATAACGCAAGCGAGGCTCGGGCATCAGCCGCTGATCCTCACCGCACAGGCTCGCGTTACCGGACAGCCAGCAATGCGCACCAACGTTGAGTTTTCCATCGGCCAGCCGTTCGATTTTTGCCGGTTGTTGCAGACGCCAGGCCTGTCCACCGCTTTGGACGTTGCCACTGGCCAGACGGCCACGCCAGTTGCCGTTATCCAGCGTTCCATCCAGCGCCAGCGCCAGCTTGAGCAACGGGCCTTGCAGATCGAGCTTCAACTGCTGCGCCTTGAGGGTGCCCTGGCCGTCCAGCGTCAATGTCCCGAGGGCCGTATCGCCCGCCTGAATGCCGGAGCCTTTGACGTTGATCGTCGCACGTTGCGCCGCGTCCAGTTTCGCGTTGGCCGTCAGACTCTGCAGACGGTTATCCTGAAATGCGAGCTGGCTGCCCTGCAGGTTGAGCTGGCCCTGCGGAGCCCTCAAGGTGCCCGCCAGATCCAGACGACCTTTCGCCTGACCCTGCAGGCGTGGCCACAACTGGCCCAGTCGCGGCAGATTGAGATCCAGCTGGCCTTGCAGGCGCTGATCGAGACTCCCACGGCCCTCAATCCGGTTGTCACCGAGGCGAATGCTCAGACCAGGCAGGTTCCATTGCTGACCCCGGCCATCGGCCTTCGCCTGCAATACCGCAGGCTGCCCACGCAGGCGACCTTTCAGATCCAGATCGGCGGTCAGCTCCAGTTGTTCGTTTTTGAGCTGCCCCTTGCTGCGCAAAGGTCCGGCGAGCGTACCGGGCAGTTCAGCCACCCAGAACGAAGGATCCAGCGAGCTGAGGTCCAGTGCCGTGTCCCAGCCAATGCCGTCGGCAAATTGCAGGTTCAGATGACCGCTGGCCTTACCCTGCCCGGCCACCACTTCCAGTTGCGGCAGATAAATCCGCTGCAGGTCGCCGCTGAAGGGGCTGACGACGGTGAACGCACCTGCCGGCCCCTTGAGACTGGCATTGAAATTACCCAGATACTTGCCGTCGGTATAGGACACATCCCCCTTGAATGCATGCAGTGCGACTTGCGGCTCCGATTCAAGCGGATACAGCCGCTGCCACGGGAAATCGAGCCAATCGACTGTGGCATCTGCGCTTAAGCCGGTCTCCCAGTTCACTTTGCCATTGACGAGCAGACGCTGCTGTTCGCTGGCGGCGAGGTTCAGCGCCTCAATGGTGGCACCTTTGGCGTCCGCGAGGCCTTGCAGCGCAAGCGTCATGGGGCCTTTTTCCGCAGGCAGACTGGCCGTGCCGTTGATCTGATAACCAGTGTCCAGATTACCTTCGGCGGTCAGCAGCAACTGATCAAGCTGGATCGTTTCCGGTAACCCTGCACTGGGTTTGAAACGGTCCGAAGTGAGTTGAAGGCGCGCGGGCAGATGCTCGGCAAGCGGTTGCAGCTCTCCGCTCAAACGGCCTGTCAGATACCCGCTGCTGTCGGCATTCAGTTGCAGGGTCTTGAGCAGATCACCCTGAATATCCAGTGCCAATGCCCACGGCTTGCCGTCCTGCGGCGGCAATTGCAAGTGCCCAGCGAGGGCCAGCGGCCAGTCGCCAGCAGGGTTGAGCAGCCCGTTGAGGTCCAGAACCATTTCGTCACGCTGCAGATGCGCACGGTCGATCTGCAGCCCCTGAGCCGTCCAGTGGGCGGCAAGCTTGAGGTCGCGCAGTTGCTCGATACCGTCGAGTTGCAGACTGCCAAGCTGGACGTCCTTGAGTTCAATAGCCAGCGGCAACTTGAGAGTGGGTAAGGTCATGGGACCTTTACTGGCTGGCTCTGTGCCGGGCGCAAAGTGCAGCATGACGCTTTCAGCGTTCAGTTGATCGACGCAGAGCGTCATCTTGAGCAGGCAACCCGGAGTCCAGTCAAATGCCAGCGCCTGAACCTCGACGCGGTCTTCACCTTGCACCCAGAGCAAGCGGTCGGCGCTCCACTGACCGCCCAGCCGACCTTGAAAGTTCCCCAGTTGCAGGCCAGGCATGCGGGCCAGTGCCCACTGGCTGCCGCTTTGCGTGCCAAGCACCAGCGAGATGCTTGCTACCAGCACCAGCAAAACCGCCAGCAGGCTCAGTCCGGCGATTTTCAGACCGCGCTTGATGTTCATCTTCGTCAAAGCTCCGGCCCCATGGAAAAGTGCAGACGAACACCGCCGTCATCGTCCAGTGGATGCGCCAGATCCAGACGCAGCGGTCCAACCGGAGAGACCCAGCGCACGCCGAAGCCGACGCCGGTTTTCAGGCTCGGCAAATCCAGGTTGTTGAACGAGTTGCCCTGATCGACAAAGGTCGCCAGCCGCCACTTTTCGGCAATCGAGTACTGGTACTCAACGCTGCCCGCCACCATGTAGCGCCCACCGATCCGGTCGCCATCGGAGTTGGTCGGTGACAGGGTCTGATAGTCATAACCGCGCACGCTCTGATCGCCACCCGCGAAAAAGCGCAACGATGGCGGTATCGAGGTGTAGCCGTCAGTGAAGTTTCCACCGAACTGGACACGCCCGAGAAAACGGTGATTTTGTGCAACGGTGGTCAGGCCTTTGAGCAGCACATTGCCGCGAACAAGGTTGGCGTCGGACCCCAACCCCTCCTTGGCCACCTGCGCATCGAATTGCAGCCGGTAGCCTTTATGCGGGTCGATACGGTCGTCGCTGCGCAGGTAGGAATAGCTGACGCCCGGCATCAGCAAAGTGCTCAGACCGGAATCGTCCCCGAGCCGATATTCTTCACGCTGCCATTTCAGCGAGACCACCCGCTCCCAGCCGCTGGGCAATTTGCTGTGCCATTCGGGGCCGACGGTCAGCAGCTTGCTGAGGCTGTCGGTACCTGCGATCTCTTCGTATTGATAGCCACCGGCGAAACGCAGCTTGTCGGTCAACGGCGGATCGAGCGGCACGTCGTACCAAAGGCCCACGTTCTGCCGAGGGGCCGAAAGTTCAGACTCGAAGCCGTAGCTGTGCCCTTGAGCGTTGGCCCAGTGCCGGGTCCAGTTGGCCTTGCCTCTGGGCCCGACGTCGGTGGAGAAACCAAGACCCAGGCCCATGGTGCGCGGCTTGCGGGTTTCAAGCTGCACCGTGACCGGGATAACCTGGCCGACGGCTGCGGTCGGTGCCGCATCCACGCGCACGCCTTCGAAGTAACCGCTCGCCTGCATCGCCTGATTGAGCTCTGCAATCAACTGCGAGTCGTAGGGGGTGTTCTCCTTGAACGGCACCATCCGTTTGAGGAGGTCTTCGTCGAACGGCGAATCACCACTGAACACCACTTTGCCCAGCGAATAACGGGGACCGCTGTCATACACCAGATCGATGTCCGCAACACCGGCACGCGGGTCGATGGCAAGACGCTGGCTTGTGAAGTGACCGCTGAAGAAGCCGTAGCGGGACGCCTGATTCTGAATCAGCCGCTTGGCGTCTTCATAATGACCATGGTTCAAAACGGCACCGGCCTTGAGCGCGTCGCTCTGCGGCACCTTGAAGGCCTTCAGCGACGCGGCCGGCCCCTCGACCCGGACGACCACATTGCGCAAGCGAATGGGCTCACCCGGCAAGACCTTGATGATCAGGCGAGGGTTTTCACCGTCCCGAATTTCACTGTCGATCTGCGCCTGATAGTATCCAAGCGCCTGAGCGGCCTTTTCCGCCTGCTGCTCCGCACCGAGACTGAAATTACGCAGGGCCTGAGCGTTACGCTCGCCAAGCTCACCGACATAACCTTCTATGTTGGCCTTGAGGTCCGGGTTGGCGGGCGTGATCTGCACATCAAGGCGTGCTTCGGCCAGTGCCGCAGCACTTAAAGACATTACAAGCACACCGCCAGTGCATATTCTGAAAAGCTTCATGGGCAAGGATGCTAGCACGACCTGAGGGCTACGCTGAAAACCCTAAAACAACGGTGTTTCAAACCGTTACGTCATGGATCGGCAGTGGGGCCTTAGGGTTCGGGTGAAAAAAGACATGCTCTCGGACGGGTCCTACCGCAATTTCGCCAACTTCCTGATAGCCCTGCCGCTTATAGAACTCGAGATAGCGAGGATTTCCGGTGTCCAGCACGATGCCTTCGGAATTTTCATCCTCCGAGCACCAGTCATGTAGCGCCTGCAGAAGCTGTTCGCTTAGTTCCTGTCCGGTCTTCTGCCCCTGAAATTCCGGCTCCAGCCCGATCAACGGCAGTACATGAACGGTCTCCGAAGGCACGCAGGCCAGCACTGCATTGTAGTAAGCCAGGTAGCGTTGCGTGCAACTCAGGCCCGTCCCCACCACCATGCGCAAACGCCATGCCCAGCTTTCCGTAATCCCCAGACGACGCTGCGGCGGTGCAATAAGCGCAACGCCCACCAGACGATCCTCGATGAACAACCCCATGCCAGGCTGGTTCTGCAGGAAATGCTGCTTGACCAGTTGACGGATGGTTTCGCGAATCCGATTTTCGAAGCCAGAGCGCTGCGAGTTGAATACATAGGCGAAGGTTGGATCGTTACGGTACGCACGGAACAGCAAGGCACGGGTTTCACGGGCATAACCACTGTCGAGCTGGCGAATTTCGCCCCGGATGGCAGCAGGTTGGGACATGGACGGACCTCATAATGACGGGACTGCTTTTGCGCAGCACTTTGGCAAGCATCGTTTCGAGTGATGGCACCTTGCGACAGTTCAAACAAATTGCCAGACAGGCTCGATATACCTCCAAAGGCCGCTCTGCTGGCCCTGAGTCGACAGGTCAGCTAGCATCGCGGTTTGTTTTTCTTCAGGACTGCCGTTTTATGAAAATCGTCTCGTTCAACATCAATGGGCTCCGCGCTCGACCGCATCAGCTGGCAGCGCTGATCGAGAAACACCAGCCTGACGTGATCGGTCTTCAGGAAACCAAAGTCTCGGATGAGCAGTTTCCTCAGGCAGAGATCGAAGCCTTGGGTTACCACGTTCATTTTCACGGACAGAAAGGTCATTACGGCGTCGCGCTGCTATCGCGCCAGGCTCCGCTGGCGGTGAACAAAGGCTTTGACGGCGACGACGAAGCGTCGCAGAAGCGTTTCATCCAGGGCACTTATGCCGATGCTGACGGCCAGGCCATCACCATCATGAACGGCTATTTTCCACAGGGCGAAAGCCGTGACCACCCGACCAAGTTCCCCGCCAAACAGCGTTTCTACAACGACCTGCAAACGCTGCTCGAAACCCGTTTCAGCAATGAGCAGCCGCTGATAGTGATGGGCGACGTGAATATTTCGCCACAGGACTGCGATATCGGCATCGGTCCGGACAATGCCAAGCGCTGGCTGAAAACCGGTAAATGCAGTTTCCTGCCCGAGGAGCGCGAGTGGATGGAGCGGCTGAAAAACTGGGGGCTGGTAGACAGTTTTCGGCATCTGCACCCGGAAGTCGTCGATCGGTTCAGTTGGTTCGACTACCGCAGCCGCGGCTTTGAAGACGAGCCCAAGCGCGGCCTCAGGATCGACCTGATCATGACCTCCAGCGGCCTGCAGCCGCGCATCAAGGCTGCGGGCGTGGATTACGATCTGCGCGGCATGGAAAAGCCATCGGACCACGCGCCGATCTGGCTGGAACTGCACTGACAGCCGAGCGCAAGTTCCTGTCCGACATTGCGGGCAGGTAGCGCTTCCTCCGACGTGAAAACTGTCATATCTCCGTAACGTCCCTGTCTTATTCTCTCGGCACTTCCGTTCATTCAAGGTGCCGCCGATGTTGCGCGCTCTGCTTGCGGCGCTGCTCCTTGCAAGCGCCACCCTTCCCTGCGTCGCGGCGCCCCCGCTGCCGATACCGTCTGACGATTCGCCCGCACTGCGCATTCAAGGCTCCAATACCATCAACGCCAGGCTCGGGCCTATGCTGGTCGAAGGACTCATGCGTCAGCAGGGACTGCAAGCCGTACAGACCCTGCCAGGTGATGCCGTCAATGAACAGCGTGTCGTGGGCGTGGTGTCAGGCACAAACAAGCCCGTTCGGGTAGAAATCGCTGCCCACGGTTCAGGTACCGGATTCGAAGCTCTGAATGCAGGGACCGCCGACATGGCCTCCTCCTCACGCCCGATCAAGCCTCAGGAGGCTGCGGACCTCGCACGATTGGGCGACCTTCAAAGCGCTGCAGGCGAACAAGTCATCGCCATCGACGGGGTGGCGGTCATCCTGCATCCCGGCAACCCGCTGCGCGAGCTGGACACACGGCAACTGGCGCGGATCTTTTCCGGCGAGGTCAGGGACTGGAGCGAGGTGGGTGGCACAACCGGTCCGATCAGGCTTTACACACGTGACGAGAAGTCCGGGACGTGGGAAACCTTCAAGGAACTGGTACTGCTCAAACAGGGCAAGAGCCTGTCCAAAGCCGCGATCCGATTCGAGTCCAGCGAGCAACTGTCCGATGAGGTCAGCAAGGACCGTAACGGTATCGGGTTCATCGGCCTGCCTTACGTCCGTCGCGGCAGAGCCATCGCGATTGCCGATGGCGATTCAAAGCCCATGCTGCCGACGGTCAACCTGATTGCCACCGAGGACTATCCGCTGTCACGGCGCTTGTTCTTATACGTGCCACCATTGAAACAACAACCCTGGGCTGAAGCGCTGGTGCAGTTCGCGCAGAGCGCCGAGGGCCAGGCCATCGTGGCACAAAACGGATTCGTCGCGCAGACGGTGCAGGCGATCAAGGTCGCGACAACCCGCCAGATGCCGGTCGATTACCAGTCTCTCACCCGCAAGGCCGAGCGTCTTTCGGTCAACTTTCGCTTCGCCCAGGGCAGCGCACGGCTGGACAACAAGGCCCAACTGGATCTCAAGCGTGTGGTGGAATACCTGAAAGCCAACCGCAGACTTCACCAACGCGTCACGCTCGTCGGCTTCGGCGACGCCAAGAGCGACCCGGAGCGTGCGGTGCTGCTTTCAAGGCTCAGGGCCATGGCCGTGCGCCGTGAACTGCAGAAAAGTGGCGTGACTTTCCGAGAAATTCTGGGACTTGGTGACGAAATGCCCGTCGCCGCCAACGACCTGGACGATGGCCGGATCAAGAATCGGAGGGTTGAGGTGTGGGTGGAGTAGTCGCGTGTGCGCCATCTGACTTGCAGCGCCCTGTCAGAACGCTCAAGACCGACTGCGCACCCCATCCGCAGGCACATACTTGCCCAGCTCAAACTTGCCGATTGCAGCCCGGTGGACCTCGTCCGGACCGTCTGCCAGACGCAGGGTGCGTTGCATGGCATACATGTAAGCCAGCGGAAAATCATTGGAAACGCCCGCCCCGCCGTGCATCTGAATGGCCCGGTCAATCACCTTCAGCGCAATGTTGGGTGCCACGACCTTGATCTGCGCGATTTCGCTTTTCGCCACCTTGTTGCCCACCGTGTCCATCATGTAAGCCGCCTTGAGTGTCAGCAAGCGGGCCATGTCGATCTCCATGCGTGAATCGGCGATCTTGTCGATATTGCCGCCGAGCCTCGCCAAAGGCTTGCCGAACGCAACACGATCGATGGAGCGCCTGCACATCAGCTCAAGCGCCCGCTCGGCCATGCCGATCGAACGCATGCAGTGGTGGATGCGACCCGGCCCGAGACGCCCCTGGGCAATCTCGAAGCCGCGCCCTTCGCCCAGCAGCACATTCTCGTAAGGCACCCGAACGTTTTCGAACAGCACTTCCGCATGACCATGGGGTGCATCGTCGTAACCGAATACCGGCAACGGCCGCACGATTTTCACGCCGGGCGTGTCGACGGGCACCAAAATCATGGAGTGCTGCTGATGACGCGGACCCTCCGGATTGCTCAGGCCCATGAAAATCAGAATCTTGCAGCGCGGATCACAGGCACCGGATGTCCACCATTTACGGCCGTTGATCACCCACTCGTCGCCCTGACGCTCGGCTCGCGCGGCCATGTTGGTGGCATCCGATGAGGCAACATCCGGCTCGGTCATGGCAAACGCCGAACGAATCTCGCCGCGCAACAGGGGCTCCAGCCAGCGGGTTTTCTGCTCTTCGCTGGCATAGCGAACCAACACTTCCATATTGCCGGTATCCGGCGCGGAGCAGTTGAACGGCTCCGGCCCCAGCAGTGAACGGCCCATGATTTCCGCAAGCGGTGCGTATTCCAGATTAGTCAGCCCGGCACCCAGCTCGGACTCGGGCAGGAACAGGTTCCACAACCCTTCTGCCCTCGCCTGCGCCTTGAGCTGCTCCATGATCGCCGTCGGCTGCCAACGGTCGCCCTCCGCAACCTGCCGTTCGAACACCGGCTCGGCCGGATAAACGTAGGCATCCATGAACGCGGTCACACGCTCACGCAGTGCCTGCACCTTGGGGGAATACGCAAAATCCATGAGCAGCTACCTTTCTTCGGGGCGTCTTTGTGATGAGAGGGATGCTAGAGAACGCGCGTGCATTTATCTAATCTATTCTCAGCGTGTATAAACATTCATAACCGATATATGATCAAGCCACGTTGCGGCACAAGCGACGATCCACAAAAACAGGACGAGGCGCTCCACCAATGAACCTGAGCAAGGTTGATCTCAATCTATTCATTGTCTTCGACGCCATTTACACAGAAGCCAATCTGACCCGGGCCGGACAGATCGTCGGCATCACCCAGCCGGCCGTCTCCAACGCGCTGGCACGCTTGCGCGAGACCTTCAACGATGCGTTATTCGTGCGCACCGCCCAGGGCATGGTGCCCACGCCCATGGCGCAGAACATCATCGGCCCGGTACGCAATGCCCTGTCCTTGCTGCGTGTATCCGTCCAGGAAAGCCGGATATTCAATCCGCAGCAGGCCAGCAAGAACTATCGCATCAGCATGACCGACCTTACCGAAGCGGTGATTCTGCCGCTGCTGTTTCAACGTCTGCGTCGTCTGGCGCCAGCGGTGACCATCGAAAGCTTTCTGTCCAAGCGTCGCGAGACCACCAAAGAACTCGCGGCCGGGCGGCTGGACTTTGCCGTCGACGCACCGCTCAACACCGATCCACAGGTACGGCATGTCAAGCTGATGGAAGATAAATACGTCTGCGCCATGCGCAAGGGACATCCCCTTGCAGGCAAGCCGGCGTTCGCTCTGGATGACTATCTGGCGCAGGCGCACATTCATATTTCGAGCCGTCGCAGTGGACTGGGTCATGTGGACCTGGCGCTGGGCAAGATGGGTATCCAGCGCAAGATCGCCCTGCGCTCCCAGCACTACCTGATGGCCACACAGGTTTTGCAGCAAACGGACATGGTCATGACCGTGCCGGAACGCTTTGCCCGTCGCAACGACCTGCACTTCGTGTACCTGCCGGTGAATGACGTGCCCTCGGTCGAAACGCACCTCTACTGGCACGAAAGCACGGATCAGGATCCGGCCAATCGCTGGATGCGCGAGCAGATCATTGAGCTGTGCCAGCGGGTTACCGCGCAGGAACAACACCTGGAAAAAGCCTCAGCTTGATACGTTAATACATTGTTTTTATTAACGAATAGTTTTCGAGTTGACGTCATTTCCAGATCGAGAACAATCGTCTTTCCTGCACGCCTTCTCAGCAAGCCTGCTTGACGTATACGTCAAGCAGGCCGTAGGTTAAACCCTACGCCTTTCGTTGAGCCTCACCATGAGCAGCCAGACCTACAGCATTTCAGAACTCGCTCGCGAGCTGGACATTACTACCCGCGCCATTCGTTTCTATGAAGAACAGGGCATGCTCTGCCCAGAGCGGCGAGGTATGGAACGTATCTATTCGGCGCGAGACAAAGTGACCCTGAAACTGATCCTGCGCGGCAAGCGCATCGGTTTTTCACTGGCCGAGTGCAAGGAACTGATCTCGCTCTACGACCCCAGCGGCGATAACCAGAAACAGCTGCACACCATGCTGGGCAAGATTGCCGAGCGTCGTGACCAACTCGAACAACAGTTACTGGACATCCAGCAGATGCAGCTTGAACTCGATACGGCGGAAGAACGCTGCCGAGCGGCACTGGATCGAACCGCCACTCCAACCCTATGACTTCAGGTAGCCTCGCCATGCCTTTGCCCACGTCCCTGCCCCGACATGTCAGCCTCGTAGAAGTGGGCCCGCGCGATGGCCTGCAGAACGAGTCACGCCCTATCAGCATCGCAGACAAGGTCCGCTTGGTGGATGACCTCACAGCAGCTGGACTGGGCCACATCGAGGTCGGCAGCTTTGTTTCTCCCAAGTGGGTACCTCAAATGGCAGGGTCCGCGCAGGTTTTCGAACAGATCCAGCGCCGTGAAGGCGTTATCTATTCGGCGCTGGCCCCCAACTTCAGAGGTTTCGAGGACGCCCTGGCGGCAGGCGTTCGGGAAGTTGCGGTATTCGCTGCGGCGTCGGAGGCGTTCTCGCAGCGCAACCTCAATTGCTCTATCAGCGAAAGCCTGGAGCGTTTCGCGCCGATCATGGAAGCGGCCCGTCTGCACGGGTTGCGCGTCAGAGGCTACGTATCCTGCGTGCTGGGCTGCCCTTATGAGGGGCGTGTCACACCCGAGCAAGTGGCTGCAGTCGCCAACGAACTGCACGCCATGGGTTGCTACGAGATTTCGCTGGGCGACACCATCGGCACCGGCACACCGGGCGCAACCCGTGCGCTGTTCAGTACGGTGGCCAATCAGATTCCACGCGGCAAGCTCGCGGGACACTTTCATGACACCTATGGTCAGGCGCTGGTGAATATCTATGCCAGCCTTGAAGAAGGCATTCACGTTTTCGACAGCTCTGTCGCAGGCCTCGGTGGCTGCCCTTATGCCAAGGGCGCCAGCGGCAACGTTGCTACCGAGGACGTGCTGTATATGCTCGAAGGCATGGGGATCGAAACCGGAGTCGATCTGGATCAGGTGATTCAGGCGGGCCAGCGGATCTGCGACGTGCTTGAGCGCAGTAACGGTTCGCGAGTGGCCAGGGCGCGCCTGTCTGCATGAGCGTGTCACCGGTCGGTAACCAAGTGCGACAACTTGTCACACAGTGTTACCCTCCGTCGCGTCCTGTCGAGGCAAACGGGTAACACGGAAACAATCGACAGCCCATTCAAAGGTCCCGTGATACAGCGATGCACCCGAAACCCCGTATTTAAAGGGTTTTTAAAAACTGGCACGGGTCCTGCTATATCTCTGATACAACAAAAATAAAAACACGCAGCAACCCAATAAAAACAATACGTACCGGCTCTGACATAACAAGAACAACACGGACAGAGGCGTAGCTAACAGATTTTTTTGGAGTGGATAGCTTTTCTGAATCGCTTGCCTGCAAGCCGTTCGCAACCAGACAGAGAACAATAAAACTGCCTCAAGGCGGCTGCCGGACTGGTTGGATCACTACGATGAAAGTGTCATCAGCGCTCAAAAAAATACGTTTGCTTTTGGTCCTGCTTAGGGATCGCTCAAAAAAGATGTGAAGGGCAAGGCTGCCAAAAATAACAACAGGCCTCCCGAAAACAAAAAAAGAGCATTGAAGAAGAAACCTTGAAGGGGAGCCCAGGCTCCCCTTCGTGCTTTCCGGCATTCGATACCCCCACTCACCCCTTCGCTGGCCACGTCGTGCTGTTGTCAACGCCGACATTGACAGTGCCGCAACGCAGGTTTACGTTAACGTAAAGGTCATAGCCTATCCGCCAAGAATAAAACAGGAACGCTACCCATGAGTTACCCAAGCCTGAACTTCGCCCTGGGCGAAACCATCGACATGCTGCGCGACCAGTTGCGGTCCTTCGTCAGCGCAGAACTCTCCCCGCGCGCAGCACAGATCGACAAGGACAACCTGTTCCCGGCGGATATGTGGCGCAAGTTCGGCGACATGGGTCTTTTGGGTATAACGGTCAGCGAAGAATATGGCGGCGCCGGTCTTGGCTATCTGGCTCACGTTGTGGCCATGGAAGAGATCAGCCGCGGCTCTGCCTCGGTGGCGCTTTCCTATGGCGCGCATTCGAACCTGTGTGTGAACCAGATCAATCGCAACGGCAACCCCGAGCAGAAGGCACGTTATCTGCCGAAGCTGATCAGCGGCGCACACGTCGGTGCGCTGGCCATGAGTGAACCCAATGCCGGCTCTGACGTGGTTTCGATGAAGCTGCGTGCCGACAAGCGTGGCGATCGCTATGTGCTCAATGGCAGCAAGACCTGGATCACCAACGGGCCGGACGCCAACACGTACGTGATCTACGCCAAGACGGATCTGGAGAAGGCTGCCCACGGCATCAGCGCGTTCATCGTCGAGCGCGACTGGAAAGGTTTCTCCCGCAGCAACAAATTCGACAAGCTCGGCATGCGCGGCTCCAACACCTGCGAGCTGTTCTTCGACGATGTGGAGGTGCCCGAAGAAAACCTGCTCGGCAAACTCGACGGCGGTGTCCGGGTGCTGATGAGCGGTCTGGATTACGAGCGCGTCGTGCTGTCTGGCGGACCGACCGGCATCATGCAGGCCTGCATGGACGTGGTAGTGCCTTACATCCACGACCGCAAGCAGTTTGGTCAGAGCATTGGTGAGTTCCAGTTGATTCAGGGCAAGGTCGCCGATATGTACACCCAGCTCAACGCCAGCCGCGCCTACCTGTACGCCGTGGCGCAGGCCTGTGATCGCGGTGAAACCACCCGCAAGGACGCCGCAGGCGTGATCCTTTACAGCGCCGAACGCGCAACACAGATGGCGCTGGACACCATTCAGATCCTTGGCGGCAATGGGTATATCAATGAGTTCCCCGCAGGCCGTCTGCTACGTGACGCCAAGCTCTATGAAATCGGCGCGGGCACCAGCGAAATCCGCCGCATGCTGATCGGCCGCGAACTGTTCAACGAAACCCGTTGATTCCGGAGTCTTTATGGCCATTCTGCATACCCGTATCAACCTCCGGGACCCGCAGTTCGCGCGCAATCGCGCAGCGCTGCTGGAACAGGTTCACGCTTTGCGCGCCTTGCTGAGCAAGGTTCAACAAGGCGGCGGCCCCAAGGCTCAGGAGCGGCACACCTCGCGCGGCAAGCTGCTGCCCCGTGAGCGCATCAATCAGTTGCTGGACCTTGGCTCGCCGTTTCTGGAAATCGGTCAACTGGCCGCCTACGACGTGTACGGCGAAGACGTTCCGGCGGCTGGCGTGATAGCCGGTATCGGCCGGGTGGAAGGCGTCGAGTGCATGATCATCGCCAACGATGCCACCGTCAAAGGCGGTTCGTATTATCCACTGACGGTAAAAAAGCACCTGCGCGCTCAGGCCATCGCCCAGCAGAATCGCCTGCCCTGCATTTATCTGGTGGATTCCGGAGGGGCCAATCTGCCGCGTCAGGACGAGGTTTTCCCTGACCGTGAACACTTTGGCCGGATATTTTTCAATCAGGCAAACATGAGCGCTCAGGGCATTGCGCAGATCGCCGTAGTGATGGGCTCCTGCACCGCAGGCGGTGCGTATGTACCCGCGATGGCCGACGAAGCGATCATGGTCCGCGAGCAGGCAACTATCTTCCTTGCAGGCCCGCCGCTGGTGAAAGCCGCCACCGGCGAAGTGGTCAGCGCGGAGGACCTGGGGGGTGCCGACGTGCATTGCCGGACCTCGGGCGTGGCAGACCACTACGCTGACAGCGACGAGCACGCATTGGCACTGGCCCGGCGTTGCATCGCAAACCTGAACTGGCGCAAGCAGGGTCAACTGAACGTGCAGAAGCCCATTGACCCAATGTACGCCAGCGACGAGCTGTACGGCATTGTCCCGTCCGACACCAAACAGCCGTTCGATGTGCGTGAAATCATCGCCCGGCTGGTGGACGGGTCGGTGTTCGATGAGTTCAAGGCACTGTTCGGCACCACGCTGGTCTGCGGTTTCGCTCATGTGAAGGGCTATCCGGTCGCGATCCTGGCCAACAACGGCATTCTGTTCGCCGAGGCCGCGCAAAAAGGCGCGCATTTCATCGAACTGGCCTGCCAGCGCGGCATCCCCCTGCTCTTTCTGCAGAACATCACCGGTTTCATGGTCGGCCAGAAATACGAAGCAGGTGGCATCGCCAAGCACGGCGCCAAGCTGGTGACGGCTGTGGCTTGCGCGCGGGTGCCGAAATTTACCGTGATCATCGGCGGCAGTTTCGGCGCGGGCAATTACGGCATGTGTGGCCGCGCGTACGACCCGCGTTTCCTGTGGATGTGGCCCAACGCCCGAATCGGCGTGATGGGCGGCGAGCAGGCCGCCGGCGTGCTGGTGCAGGTCAAGTGTGAACAGGCCGAACGCAGCGGTCAGGCGTTCAGCGCACAGCAGCAGGCCGAGTTGAAGCAGCCGATCCTGGATCAATACGAGCATCAGGGGCATCCGTACTACTCCAGCGCCCGCCTGTGGGACGACGGCGTCATCGACCCGGCACAGACCCGGGACATTCTCGCGCTCGCCCTCTCCGCTTCGCTCAACGCCCCTATCGAACCCACCACTTTCGGCCTGTTCCGAATGTAAGCCGGGAAATGACCATGACTGCCTTTGCGACAATTGAACTGATCGACGACCCGCGTGGTTTCGCCACGCTGTGGCTGAATCGGCCGGATAAGAACAACGCCTTCAATGCGCAGATGATCCGCGAGTTGATCCTGGCGCTGGACGAGGTGCAGAGCAAACCAGCCCTGCGCTTTCTACTGGTGCGCGGTCGCGGCAAGCATTTCAGCGCCGGCGCGGATCTGGCCTGGATGCAACATGCCGCAGAACTCGACTACAACACCAACCTGGACGACGCCCGGGAACTGGCCGAGCTGATGTACAACCTCGCCAGACTGAAGATTCCCTCCCTGGCCGTGGTGCAAGGTGCAGCCTTCGGCGGCGCATTAGGGCTGATCAGTTGCTGCGACATGGCCATCGCCTCAGACGATGCGCAGTTCTGCCTGTCCGAAGTGCGCATCGGCCTGGCACCTGCGGTGATCAGTCCGTTCGTGGTTCAGGCCATCGGCGAACGTGCTGCACGGCGTTATGCGCTGACCGCAGAGCGCTTCAGTGCCGAGCGCGCGCAGCAGATCGGCTTGATCGCCGAACACTGCCCGCTGGCAGCGCTGGACGAGCAGACAGCCCGCTGGATCGACAATCTGCTGCTGAACAGCCCTCAAGCCATGCGCGTCAGCAAGGATTTGCTGCGCGAAGTCGGCAGCGGTGAGCTGACCCCTGCCCTGCGTCGCTATTGTGAAAACGCCATCGCACGTATCCGGACCAGCACAGAGGGACAGGAAGGTCTGCGCGCTTTCCTTGGCAAGCGCTCACCCGGCTGGCAGGCGCAGGCCGATGACAGCGCCTCTTGCAAAAAGGACTTGCAGTCATGAGCCATGTTGAACTGAACACGCTGCTGGTCGCCAACCGTGGCGAAATTGCCTGCCGCATCATGCGCACCGCCAGGAAGATGGGCCTGACCACCGTTGCAGTACACAGCACAACTGACCGGGACGCACGCCATAGCCGCGAAGCCGACATCTGCGTCGATCTGGGCGGAAGCAAGGCCTCTGAAAGCTACTTGATGATCGATAAGCTCATCGCTGCCGCAAAAGCCAGCGGAGCCCAGGCGATTCACCCCGGCTACGGTTTCCTTTCGGAGAACGCCGATTTTGCCCGCGCCATCGAAAACGCCGGACTTATCTTTTTCGGCCCACCCGCCTCGGCCATCGAGGCCATGGGCAGTAAATCGGCGGCCAAATCCCTGATGGAAGACGCTGGCGTGCCATTGGTGCCGGGTTACCATGGTGCAGCGCAGGACCTCGAAACCTTTCGCGCCGCGGCTGAACGCATCGGATATCCGGTATTGCTCAAAGCGACAGCAGGTGGTGGCGGCAAGGGAATGAAAGTGGTCGAGCAGCACAGCGAACTGGCTGAAGCCCTGGCGTCTGCCCAGCGTGAAGCGCTGTCTTCCTTTGGCGACTCGCGCATGCTGGTCGAAAAATATGTGCTTCAGCCAAGGCATGTGGAAATTCAGGTCTTTGCCGATCAGCATGGCCATTGCCTGTACCTGAACGAGCGCGATTGCTCGATTCAGCGTCGTCACCAGAAGGTCGTCGAAGAAGCTCCCGCTCCCGGCCTTTCGCCCGAACTGCGGCGCGCCATGGGCGAGGCTGCGGTCAAGGCGGCGCAAGCCATCGGTTATGTCGGCGCAGGCACGGTAGAGTTTCTGCTGGACGCCCGTGGCGACTTCTTCTTCATGGAAATGAACACCCGCCTGCAGGTCGAACACCCCGTTACCGAATACATCACCGGGCTCGATCTGGTGGAGTGGCAGATTCGCGTGGCGTGTGGTGAAACGCTGCCCATCAGCCAGGCGCAGGTTCCGCTGGCCGGCCACGCCATCGAGGTACGACTCTACGCGGAAGACCCGGCCAACGATTTCATGCCCGCCACCGGAAAACTCGAGCTGTATCGCGAATCGACCCCTGGCCTTGGACGCCGCGTGGACAGCGGTGTTTCTGAAGGCGACAGCATTTCGCCGTTCTACGATCCAATGCTGGGCAAGCTGATTGCCTGGGGCGAAAACCGTGAAGAAGCGCGCCTGCGCCTGCTCGGTATGCTCGACGAGTTTGCCGTCGGCGGCGTCAAAACCAACCTGACGTTCCTGCGCAGGATCATTGCGCACCCGGCCTTCGCTGCTGCAGAGCTGGACACGGGATTCATCCCCCGCTACCAGGATCAGTTGCTGCCCGTACAACGCCCATTGTCCGAAGACTTCTGGCAAGCCGCCGCAGAAGCGTTCAGGCAGAGCGAAACCGGACGCATCCGCGAAGATGACCCCACCTCGCCCTGGAGCAACAACTCCGGCTTTCGCGCAGGTTTGCCGGCTGAAATCGACTTGCATCTGGACTGCAATAGCCAACGCAAAAGGATTCGGCTGCGTCATGACAGCGCATCAACCTATCGGTTGAGTTCAGAGACGCTGAGTGTCGAAACGGACGGCGTCAGACTTCAGCACTCAGCCATTCGTCGAGGTGCCAGCCTGTACCTGAAATGGCACGGCGAGCCCTTCACGGTCACTCAGCCAGACCCGATCGCCCAGGCCGGGCTGAGTCATAACCTCCACGGCGGTCTGACGGCCCCCATGAACGGCAGCATTGTTCGAGTACTTGTCGAGTCAGGGCAACATGTCGAAGCAGGTGCGCTGCTGGTGGTGCTGGAAGCCATGAAGATGGAACACAGCATCCGCGCAGCAACATCGGGCATGGTCACGGCGCTGCACTGTCAGGAAGGCGACATGGTCAGCGAAGGGGCCGTGCTGGTCGCGATTGAAGCCGATTGAAGCCGGAAACAAAAACGCCCTGAGCACGTCAGGGCGTTTTCCAGAAAGGAACGACTCAGTAGTAGGCGTTTTCTTTCTGGGTGTGGTCGGTCACATCGCGAACACCGGATAGCTCTGGAATACGCTCCAGCAAGGTCCGCTCGATACCTTCCTTCAACGTGACATCAGCCTGACCACAGCCCTGGCAACCACCGCCGAACTGCAGAACGGCGATGTTCTGGGTATCTTCCTCGACTACGTCGATCAATGTGACCTGACCGCCGTGGCTGGCGAGCCCCGGGTTGATCTCGGTTTGCAGGTAGTAATTGATGCGCTCGTTGATCGGGCTATCGGCATTGACCATCGGCACTTTGGCGTTAGGCGCCTTGATGGTCAACTGGCCGCCCATGCGGTCGGTGGCGTAATCGACGACGGCATCATCCAGAAAGGCTTCGCTGAAACCGTCGATCCAGGCCGTGAAGCTTTTCAGGCCAATGGCCTTGTCTTCCGGCTTCTCTTCGCCCGGCTTGCAATAGGCGATACAGGTTTCGGCGTACTGAGTGCCAGGTTGGGTAATAAACACGCGGATGCCGATTCCCGGGGTGTTCTGCTTTTCCAGCAGATCGGCCAGATAATCGTGGGCGGCATCGGTAATAGTGATAGCGGTCATGAAAATTCCTCGCAGACGTGCCAGCAGTTTACGCCAATCGAGTGCGCCACACAAAGTCCCAGTATTTTTGTCGGAAAAGGCGGCGTCGGAAACAGCACCGCCCGAAACGTCCCATCAGGAGAGCGCGCTGGCGGGCTGCACGGCGCGGCGCGCGTCCAGCCAGTCCTTGAGACGACGATACACGCCCTTCTCGATCCACTCGTAACTCAGCCATGCGCCAATGGCGATGACCGGCACGCAGAATGCGAACACCAGATAAGGGTTCAGGCCATAGCGCTGTGCCATCAGCAGGCCTCCGTAAAGTACCAGCACATGCAGCAGGTACACCGAATACGAGCAATCGCCTAGTACCTTGAGCAGTCGACTGCCACGGAAGTAAGGTTCCAGCGAGATACAGGAGAGGACGATCAGCGCGCTGGGCAATCCCCAGTTCAGCAGGCGCTGGTCGTTGGTCAGGTGATTGATCGCGTAAAGGCCGATCACGATGCCTGCCAGCGGCACCCAGAACGCCTCCCTGATCCAGCCACGGCGATACAGAATACCGATACCGATGCCCAGCAAAAATTCGTAGATGATGTCATTGCCGTAGAAGCGGCTGATCAATCCGGCACGCGCCAGCACTTCACTCACACCGAACAGCGCCGCTGCGATGATCAGTGGACGATGACGCTGTTTGAACAGGAACACCATGCTGAACAGCAGGTAGAAAAACATCTCGTAGTTGAGCGTCCATCCCACATTCAACGTGGGATACAAGCCATAGCCGCCGGGGTTTTCGGAGGGAATGAAAATCAACGACAGCATGAAGTTCTGCCAGCCGATGACCTGGTGCGGCAACATGGGCGCCGCAGCCAGCAGCAACAGCCCCATGGCGGCGGTGTACAGCCAGTAAGCGGGGACGATACGAATCAGGCGATGCAGGATGAAACGTCCGGCGGGCATGTCGCTTTTCTGGGTAGAGAGGAAGATCACCAGTCCACTGATCACGAAAAAGATATCGACGCCGACGGCGCCTTTGGACACAAAGAATTCGCCAATGGGGCCGCTGGCCTTGAAGTCGTAAAAAATCTGCATGAAGTGATGACACACCACCACCCACGCCGCGAACGCCCGCAGGGCCTGTACCGAAATCAACATCCAAAAAACCTCTACTGCCTGACTTTCAACTCAACCCGTCACCTGCGATCGCCTCAGCGACAGGTTCCATGGCGCGCCCCTCTCGGACCGCATTTTTGAAAAAAAGATCGTAGAAAATGCGATTCGTTCAGGTTTGCAGAGATGGCCGCGGGCCACCTATATGAGTCGAAAACGGCAGTCTAGAGGTTCTCGTAACGATTCATGTCGAGCACCGCCGCTTCCCGAGGACTGGTTTCCTGAAGGTAGCGGTTCAGGTCGTTAAAATACGTCCAGAACAGCGGATGCGTCCGCCGGATGCCCCAGCGCTGAATGATCTGTTCAAAGCTCGCCTGATCCTTGCTCCCCTGCATCGCATCGACGAACGCAGGCACCTCGGCGGCCGGAATGTTGAACATGAAATTCGGGTAGCTGCTGAGCACTCCCGGGTAAATGCTCAGGGTGTCCAGACCCGGAATATAGCGATATGACTCGCCCAACAGAAACGCAACATTGGTGTGCGCACGGTTGCGCAACATGCTGTACATCACCCGCTTGCCGGTGCCGTCCTCGATGCGCAGCATCGTGGCTTCGGGCAACTGGTCGATGACCTTCAGGCCCGCAGCGGGTCGCGACGTCAACCGGCTGAGCGCCTGCTCTGCCTGGGCAAAGGCGCTGCTCAGACCGGGACGCGAACAATAGGCGCCGTCACAGCGATTGATCGGATCCGGCGAGGCGTTAAGCGGCCCGACGCGCTGAATCAAGCGAGTGGCGAAATCACGTACCGGACTTTTCTTGTCAAGACCGATGCCTGTGGGCGTGTCGTCGTCGATGTCCTGATAATCCAGCCACATCTTGACCTTGCCGCTGTCCTGATACAGATCACCGAGCAGACCTTCGCGCAGGTCGGCAGGCATCAGGCGCAGAAAGTTGATTTCCGCGCCGTTACGAATCAGGTCGAAATACAAACGCGTCTGGGCCTGGTGGGAGACATTGCCGTAGACGTCGAAGTTGACCGCCAACTGATAATAGGTGCGTTCCAGCAATGGATAGTCGAACAGCCACATCGAATGCGGCACATCGCCGATCAGCCCTTTGTTGACCGAAGCGCTGTCAAAATGACGGAAGACCGTCAAAAGCGCATTGTCATTGCCGGTCCACAGATCGCTCCAGCCCGGTGGTGGCTTCTTCGCGTAGGTGTCGCGCCGCAGATTTTCGTAGGCGTTGCGACGATCACGATAAGACAGCCAGAGGCTCAGGACACTGCCGACGTTATCGTTCTGCCCGGGCATGGCCAGCAGCGGCGTCGCCTCTCCCCGGTAAACGGCATCGGTCACGTAACGGTCGTGACCGGGCTCCTGAAACATCACCCAGAACTGATCGCGGATCACATCGGTGGCGATCTGCCCACGACAGACCGGGCCACGAATGAAGGTGCGCACGAAATACTCGGCGTTATCGAGCATGAACTCATAACGCGCCGCAGCCGGAATCGCCTCGAACGTCTGGAACGGATTGGCCCGATGCCCCGGACCGTAACCGGGCAATGCGTTGACCTTCCAGTCACTGGAATAGAACAACTGCTTGACCCGCGCCATTTTCTGCGGGCTCAAGGCATAGGTGATATGGGTCTTGTGGACGATCACGCCCTGGACCGGCACCAGTCGGTAATAGAAATCGCTGCCCGGATCATCGTTGGGTCGTCGGGTCGCGATCAGGTCCACCGGTCTGCCAGTCGGCGTTCGTGAACGCACCCACTGATAGAAATGCCCCGCAGCGCCGTCTTCGAAGTAGATGTGGGCTAGAAAGAGATGCTCGAACAACCAGCGGCCGACCAGTGCCTGGTTGGCACCCGGCTGGTTAAGCAGGTTTTCCCAGGCAAGGAGCTGACTCGCCTCGGTGACCGTCGGCGTAATGGCCTGCTGCTCCACCGGGGCACCTGCCGCCAGCCAGCGTTGCAGTGTCTGGTATTCGGCGTCGGTCAGCCCTGCGACCGCCAGCGGCATGCCCTGCTGAGCGTGTGCGGCCGCGTAGGCATTGAATTCGCCGGGTAACGGGCAGACATTTTCACGATTGATGCCCAGTGCAATGTTGTCCGGAATCTTGCTGTTGGCGGGCAGTGGCGCACTGCGCCCCAGTTCCAGCATGCGCGTCATCAGCGCCGCCTGGCTGCCCTGCGCATCAAGCACCGAGTAGAAGCCCTTGCCACGCCACGCGTCGGTGTCGCGGGCGTCATAGAACAGACGGGTCGGCGCGACGGCCTGGGTGCGCTCACCCTGATAGACCGGGATCTTGCTGGCTCCGCGACCGACACCCTCGCCGCTGCCCAGATTCAGCTGGCAAGGCGCATCGTTGCAGGCGTGACAGGCGACGCATTTTTCGGTGAGGATCGGTTGAATATCCCGCACGTAGGAAATGGCGGGCGACGAGACCGGAAGCGGCGTCTGGGCCTGAAGTGCGAAGGAGGAAAAGAGCAGGACAATCCCTGCCAGCAAGCGGTGCGGCATGTAACCGGGCTCTGAGAGTAAAAGGCTGATGATTCTACAAGGCTGCACACGCGCCCAACATGAACGATTTTCATGCAAAAGCCCTGACAACACCAAATCCTTTCCGGTTTGCTATTATCGCGTTCTTTAAGTATCGACCTTCTCAAGGTAGCCCTCATGTCCGACCGCAGCGCCCGCCATCAAGCCTTCGTCAATGCTCTGAAACAGAGGATCCTGATCCTCGATGGCGGCATGGGCACGATGATCCAGAGCTACAGGCTTGAGGAGCAGGACTATCGTGGCAAGCGTTTCGCCGACTGGCCGAGCGACGTCAAGGGCAATAACGATCTGTTGATCCTGACCCGCCCGGATGTCATCGGCGCCATCGAGAAGGAATACCTGGACGCCGGGGCCGACATTCTCGAGACCAACACGTTTAACGCGACCCAGGTATCCCAGGCCGACTATGGCATGGAGTCCATTGTCTATGAACTGAACGTCGAGGGCGCTCGTCTGGCGCGCAAGGTAGCGGATGCCAAGACTCTGGAAACCCCGGACAAGCCACGCTTTGTCGCTGGAGTGCTCGGCCCTACCAGCCGGACCTGCTCGCTGTCGCCGGACGTCAACAACCCCGGCTACCGCAACGTTACCTTCGACGAGCTGGTCGAAAACTACACCGAAGCCACGCGCGGCCTGATCGAGGGCGGCGCAGACCTGATCCTCATCGAAACCATTTTCGACACCCTCAACGCCAAGGCCGCGATCTTCGCCGTGCAGGGTGTATTCGAAGAACTGGGCTTCGAACTGCCGATCATGATTTCCGGCACCATCACCGACGCGTCCGGTCGCACCCTGTCGGGCCAGACCACCGAAGCGTTCTGGAACTCCATCAGCCATGCCAAGCCGATTTCGGTGGGCCTGAACTGCGCACTTGGCGCCAGCGAACTGCGTCCTTATCTGCAGGAACTGGCCAACAAGGCCAATACCCACGTCTCCGCGCACCCGAACGCTGGCCTTCCCAATGCCTTCGGCGAATACGACGAGCTGCCGAGTCAGACCGCAAAGATCATTGAGGAATTCGCCGAAAGCGGTTTCCTGAACATCGTCGGCGGCTGCTGCGGCACCACGCCTGCGCACATCAAGGCCATCGCGCAGGCGGTTTCCGGTTACGCGCCGCGTCAGATCCCGGACATCCCCAAGGCCTGTCGACTGTCGGGGCTCGAGCCATTCACCATCGATCGCCAATCGTTGTTCGTCAACGTCGGCGAGCGCACCAACATTACCGGTTCCGCCCGCTTCGCCCGCCTGATCCGTGAAGACAATTACACCGAAGCACTGGAAGTCGCCCTGCAGCAGGTCGAGGCCGGCGCGCAGGTGATCGACATCAACATGGACGAAGGCATGCTGGACTCGAAGAAGGCCATGGTGACCTTCCTCAACCTGATCGCAGGCGAACCGGACATCTCCCGTGTGCCGATCATGATCGACTCCTCGAAATGGGAAGTGATCGAAGCGGGCCTGAAATGCATTCAGGGCAAGGGCATTGTCAACTCCATCAGCATGAAGGAAGGCGTCGAGCAGTTCATTCATCACGCCAGACTGTGCAAGCGATACGGCGCGGCGGTTGTGGTCATGGCTTTCGATGAACAGGGCCAGGCGGACACCGAAGCGCGCAAGAAGGAAATCTGTAAACGCTCCTATGACATTCTGGTCAATGAAGTCGGCTTCCCGCCGGAAGACATCATTTTCGACCCGAACATCTTTGCCATCGCCACCGGCATCGAAGAGCACAACAACTATGCCGTGGACTTCATCAACGCCTGCGCCTACATCCGCGACGAACTGCCGTACGCGCTGACCTCCGGTGGCGTGTCCAACGTGTCGTTCTCGTTCCGGGGCAACAACCCGGTGCGTGAGGCGATTCACTCGGTGTTCCTGTTGCACGCGATCCGCAACGGCCTGAGCATGGGTATCGTCAACGCCGGACAGCTGGAAATCTACGACCAGATCCCGGCAGAGCTGCGCGACTGCGTGGAAGACGTGGTGCTCAACCGCAATCCCGAGGGCACCGATGCGTTGTTGGCGATTGCCGACAAGTTCAAAGGCGACGGCAGCGTCAAGGAGGCCGAGACCGAGGAATGGCGCAGCTGGCCCGTCAACCAGCGTCTGGAACATGCGCTGGTCAAGGGCATCACCACCCACATTGTCGAAGACACAGAAGAGTCGCGCCAGTCGTTCAACCGCCCTATCGAAGTGATTGAAGGCCCGCTGATGTCGGGCATGAACGTGGTCGGCGACCTGTTCGGCTCCGGCAAGATGTTCCTGCCCCAGGTGGTCAAATCCGCACGCGTGATGAAACAGGCCGTGGCGCACCTGATTCCCTTCATCGAGCTGGAAAAAGGCGACAAGCCGGAGGCCAAGGGCAAGATTCTGATGGCCACGGTCAAGGGCGACGTGCATGACATCGGCAAGAACATCGTCGGCGTGGTACTGGGCTGTAACGGCTATGACATCGTCGATCTGGGCGTGATGGTGCCTGCGGAGAAAATTCTGCAAGTGGCCCGCGAGGAAAAGTGCGACATCATCGGCCTGTCCGGTCTGATCACGCCATCGCTGGACGAGATGGTGCATGTCGCCCGGGAAATGCAGCGTCAGGACTTCCACCTGCCCCTGATGATCGGCGGCGCGACCACGTCCAAGGCTCACACTGCAGTCAAGATCGAACCCAAGTACAGCAACGATGCAGTGATCTATGTGACCGATGCGTCGCGCGCGGTAGGCGTTGCCACTCAGCTGCTGTCCAGGGAGCTCAAGCCTGCTTTCATCGAGAAGACGCGCCTGGAATACATCGAAGTGCGAGAGCGCACCTCGGCCCGCAGTTCGCGCACCGAGCGCCTCAGCTACGGCGCTGCGGTGGCGAAAAAACCGCAGTTCGACTGGGAACACTACACCCCTGCCCGGCCGACCTTCACCGGCACCCGGGTATTGAACGACATCGACCTGAACGTGCTGGCCGACTACATCGACTGGACGCCGTTCTTCATCTCCTGGGATCTGGCTGGCAAATACCCGCGCATCCTGACCGACGAAGTGGTTGGCGAGGCTGCCACCGCGCTGTTTGCCGACGCTCAGCAGATGCTGCGCAAGCTGATCGACGAAAAACTGATCAGCGCCCGCGCCGTGTTCGGCTTCTGGCCAGCCAATCAGGTTGATCACGATGACCTGGAAGTCTATAGCGAGGACGGCAAGCCGCTGGCAAAACTGCATCACCTGCGCCAGCAAACCATCAAGCCCGACGGCAAGCCCAACTACTCGCTTGCCGACTTCGTCGCGCCCAAAAGCAGCGGACTGACCGACTACATCGGCGGTTTCATCACCACCGCAGGCATCGGTGCCGAGGAAGTGGCCAAGGCGTATCAGGACAACGGCGACGACTACAACTCGATCATGGTCAAGGCCCTGGCCGACCGTCTGGCCGAGGCCTGTGCCGAATGGTTGCACCAGCAAGTGCGCAAGGACTACTGGGGCTACGCAAAAGACGAGGCGCTGGACAACGAAGCCCTTATCAAAGAGCAGTACATGGGCATCCGCCCGGCGCCAGGCTATCCGGCGTGCCCGGACCATACCGAGAAAGGCACCCTGTTCGCCCTGCTCGACCCGCTGCCGGAAGGCACCCCCGAGCACACACCTGGCCGCAGCGGCGTATTCCTGACCGAGCACTACGCCATGTTCCCGGCGGCGGCAGTCAGCGGCTGGTACTTCGCTCACCCTCAGGCGCAGTACTTCGCCGTCGGCAAAATCGACAAGGATCAGATCGAAAGCTACACCGCCCGTAAAGGCCAGGACCTGAGCGTGACGGAACGCTGGCTGGCCCCGAACCTCGGTTACGACGAGTAACTCGCAGCCACTTCCAGACCGTCGCCGGGCAATCCGGCGACGGACTGCGCGCTGCTGCAACGCCGCCTTGGCTAAGCTGAACAGGCATTGTGCAGGTGAGTGCGATGGAAGAACCATCCGACGACGCTTCCAAAAACAAGGCCCCGACCTTCAAGCAGATGCTGCACAGCGTTCTGGCGGCGGCGTTTGGCGTGCAGAGCGGCAAGAATCGCGAACGTGATTTCAGCTATGGCAAGCCTGCGCACTTTCTGCTGCTGGGGCTCTTGGTCACCGTGATGTTCGTCGCAATCCTGTTTGGCGTCGTGCAACTGGTGCTTTACCTGGCGCTCGAGTGAGCGTCCGGCAGCATGTTTTTCAGTGAAAACGGCGAGTCCTCACCCGTCGCGCTTACGTTGAATGCCTGCAGGTCAAGCCGATAGCCTTCGTTTCGGGTGGCCTCCAGAAAACGCTGCGCATCCTGCCGTTCAACCAGATGCAGCACCTGGACGGTCCTCGCTCCGGCCTGTAAGTGAGTCTGTCGATGAGCAGTGTCATAGCGGTGCAGCAGGATCATCGCCCAGCCGCCAAGGGTAAAATGCCCGGTTGCGACGACACTGAGACGCCCATCCATCTGCGCCTGGAGTGACATGAACGTGCCATTTATAGCGCTGAACAGAATGTCCTTGCCCGGCTGGCCGCCGCGCTCCCGCAACGCGTCCATGGCACCGAAGGCCATTTGTTCGTTGGCAGCCCAGATCAGGCGAACATCCGGATAGCGGTTAAGCAATACCCGCGCCTGCTCAAGCGCCCGATGCCTGAGCCAGCCACTCAACACGATTTGACGCAGGTGAACTTCAGGGTGCTCCGCAAGCGCGCGGCGCAAGCCCTGCTCACGGAACAACGAAACAGGCGTGGTATTGGTGCCGGCAAATGCCAGCATCTCGACCGTACTGCCTTCTGACGGACGCGGATAAAGGCTGATAAGGCGCTTGGCAGTCAGGTATCCACCCTCCTCGTCGTTGCCGACCAGGCTGCCGATGAAATCGGGATAACGCGTAGGAAGGTCGCCGATAATGCGAATCTGGTCCGCAGTGAGGGTGTTGTTGACGGCAAACAATTTGACGCCGCTGCCCTGCGAAAGACGCAAAATCTCCGGAGCAACGTTAAGTTCGTTGGAGAACAGCAAATAATCGGGACGCACTGTTCCTTGCAGCGTCTCGCGCGCCATGGCGAGCAGTTTGCGGGTGTCACGGTCGGAATGCAGGACCGTCAGCGTCATGCCGGTGGTGCGGGCTGCCGACTGCATTAACCGGACATAGCTGCGCCAATACCCGTCGCTCTCAGCACCGGGACTGATAAACACAACCGAGGCCGCCCACGCCGAACTCGCCCACAGCCAGCCCACCAGGACCGCCAGACGAACCACGAACACCTTCATATACCCAGACCCTGAACCACAGAATTGATCACTCTATGGCGGGTCTATCGGCTGCAACTGACGGATTCTGGAGCGTGCGCAGCAAATTCTCCGGGCCCTGACTATTGCCCGCTGATCCAGAACACTGCGGCCCCTACCGCCAGCAGGATAATGAAAAGAATGGCCCAGGCATCCACGGAGCTGTCGGGCTTGGTCGTTTTGGGGTGCTTGCTCATTGCATCGCCTCTTGTCGGTCTTATGGGTGATAGCACATGAAAAGACTGAAGCAGGTTCTTCAGACGGAGATAAAAGTCAGTTAAGCCGACACTTGCCCACACGGCAAGCAGGGGTATATCCAAGCGCTGAAATGCTTATCGCTTTTAGTGATTTGCATATATATAAACATCACTTTTATCGATATCTCCAAACTGATATCTTCGCCTCCGCTCCGTAGGGAGTGCGCGACCGTGCGCGCAGAATTGATCAGATGACGCAGTGACCGCCTGCAATCGACCCGCAGCCGCCCTGCTTCATTACGAAGCCTGAGAACAGGACCTATATGTACGTATACGACGATTACGATCAGAAGATCATCGAGGACCGCGTCAAGCAGTTCCGGGATCAGACCCGACGCTACCTGGCCGGGGAACTGAGCGAGGAAGAGTTTCGACCGTTGCGCCTGCAAAACGGTCTCTATGTCCAGCGTTTCGCCCCGATGCTGCGCGTGGCCGTTCCTTATGGCCAACTGACGTCGCGCCAGACGCGCATGATGGCGAAGATCGCCCGCGACTTCGACAAGGGCTACGCCCACATCAGCACCCGCCAGAACGTGCAATTCAACTGGCCGGCACTGGAAGATGTGCCGGACATTCTGGCTGAACTGGCCACCGTGCAGATGCACGCCATTCAGACCAGCGGCAACTGTCTGCGTAACGTCACCACCGATCAGTTTGCCGGCGTCGCTGCGGATGAACTGGTGGATCCGCGTCCGTGGTGCGAGATCGTTCGCCAGTGGACGACCTTCCACCCGGAATTCGCCTACCTGCCGCGCAAGTTCAAGATCGCGATCAATGGTTCGAGCAGTGACCGCGCCGCCATCGAAGTGCATGACATCGGCCTTGAGCCGCTGCGCAACGAAGCCGGCGAGCTGGGTTTCCGTGTGCTGGTCGGTGGCGGTCTGGGCCGTACGCCCGTCGTCGGTGCCTTCATCAATGAATTCCTGCCGTGGCAGGATCTGTTGAGCTACCTCGATGCCATTCTGCGTGTGTACAACCGCTATGGCCGTCGTGACAACAAGTACAAGGCGCGCATCAAGATTCTGGTCAAGGCGCTGACTCCTGAAGTGTTCGCCGAGAAAGTCGAAGCGGAAATGGCTCACCTGCGAGGCGGCCAGACCACACTGACCGAAGCCGAGGTAGAGCGCGTTTCGAAGCACTTCATCGACCCGCAATACAAGGCTCTGGCCGACCAGCACGCCGAACTGGCCGCGCTGGATACGCAGCACCCTGGCTTTGCGCGCTGGCGCCAACGCAATGTGTTCGCGCACAAGAAGCCTGGCTATGTCGCCGTGACCCTGTCGCTCAAGCCGACCGGCGTCGCACCGGGTGACGTGACCGACAAGCAACTGGACGCCGTTGCAGACCTGGCCGATCGCTACAGCTTCGGTGAACTGCGCACGTCCCACGAACAGAACATCATTCTGGCAGACGTCGAGCAGACTGAACTGTTCACGCTGTGGAACGAACTGCGCGAAAACGGCTTTGCCACGCCGAACATCGGCCTGCTGACCGACATCATCTGCTGCCCTGGCGGCGACTTCTGCTCGCTGGCCAATGCAAAGTCGATCCCGATTGCAGAATCGATCCAGCGCCGTTTCGACGATCTGGACTACCTCTTTGACATCGGCGAGCTGGACCTGAACATCTCCGGCTGCATGAATGCCTGTGGCCACCACCACGTAGGCCATATCGGCATTCTGGGCGTGGACAAGAAAGGTGAAGAGTTCTATCAGGTTTCGCTGGGTGGCAGTGCCAGCCGCGATGCCAGCCTGGGCAAGATCCTCGGGCCGTCCTTCGCCCAGGACGCCATGCCGGATGTGATCGAGAAGCTGATCGACGTCTACGTCGAAAAACGCAACGAAGACGAGCGTTTCATCGACACTTATCAGCGTATTGGCATTGACCCTTTCAAGGAGCGCGTCTATGCAGCGAATCATTAAGAACAACGAAGTTATCGATGAAACCTGGCACCTGCTGCCCAAGGACACGACCTTCGACAGCCTTTCGAACTGCGACGACCTGATCGTTCCGCTGGCACTGTGGCGCGAACACGGCCACGCCCTCAAGGCGCGTGATGGCGGCCTGGGCGTGTGGCTGGACAGCGATGAAGAAGCCGAGGAGATCGGCGCCGACGTCGATCAGTTCCAGGTCATCGCTCTCAACTTCCCGGCCTTTACTGACGGGCGCAACTTCTCCAATGCGCGCCTGCTGCGTGACCGCTACGGTTACAAGGGTGAGCTGCGTGCCATCGGCGACGTACTGCGCGACCAGTTGTTCTACATGCGCCGCTGCGGTTTCGACGCCTTTGCGGTGCGTGCCGACAAGGACCCGTACGAAGCGCTGGAAGGCCTCAAGGACTTCTCGGTGACCTATCAGGCCGCTACTGACGAACCGCTGCCGCTGTTCCGTCGCCGCTGATTGCACTGATCCGCTGAAACCAAAAGCCCGGGCCTTTGTTGAAGGTCCGGGCTTTTATTTGCGTCTTGCAAAAGGGTTAGTACCTCGGTTCTGCCATGCACCCTGTATGGCACAGATGGCCGATCCGGTGGGCCCGACGCATGGCTCACATCAGGTCATTCATGATCCAGCGCATTCAATCGGCATGAGGACTGAAAGAGCCAGGATCACCAAAACCGCTGCTGCGTCAATCGCCCCCACCATTTGGCGATCAAGCCATCTGCCGATGCCGCAGCTGCCATGCCCATACGCTCCTGCAGACTCTTGCGCTGCACGTAGTGCAGATGGAAAACGTCGGCATCCCTGGCGCGTTCGGCCAGGTATTCGTCGCTGGTTTTGAGTTCATCCACCAACCGCTTGTCCAGCGCCGCCATACCCAGCCAGACTTCGCCGGTCGCGACTTCATCGATGGACAGCTGCGGGCGGTAGCTGGCGACGAAGTTCTTGAACAGGTCGTGGGTGATATCCAGATCCTGCTGGAACTTCTCGCGGCCCTTCTCGGTGTTTTCGCCAAACACCGTCAAGGTGCGTTTGTACTCGCCGGCGGTCAGCACTTCAAAGTCGATATCGTGCTTCTTGAGCAAACGGTTGACGTTGGGCAACTGCGCCACCACGCCGATCGACCCCAGAATCGCAAACGGTGCACTGATGATTCTGTTGCCGATGCAGGCCATCATGTAACCGCCGCTGGCTGCCACCTTGTCGATGCAGATGGTCAGCGGGATGCCCGCCTGACGAATGCGCGCCAGTTGCGAAGACGCCAGTCCGTAGCTGTGAACCATGCCGCCGCCGCTTTCCAGACGCAGTACCACTTCGTCCTTCTCGGTGGCGAGGGTCAGCAGTGCAGTGATTTCGTGGCGCATGCTTTCGGTGGCAGAGGCTTTGATATCGCCATCGAAGTCCAGCACGTAGACACGGGCCTTGTCCTCGGCCTGCTGCTTGTCCTTTTTCTCTTTTTTCAGTGCCTTGGCCTGCTCCTTGCGCAGCGCTTTAAGGCGTTCCTTGCCCAGCAGCGACTGTTCCAGGCGCTCACGCAGACCTTTGTAGAAGTCATTGAGACGCGTGACCTGCAATTGACCGGCCGTTTTACGACGTCCCTTGCCACGCATGGACGCAATGGCGACCAGCACCACGACAATGGCAACCACCAGCGTGACTGTCTTGGCCAGAAAGCTGGCGTAATCGACAACGAAATCCACGGATATTCCTCACTTGCATTGCGCCCTTACCAATCAAGGGCCGCGATGTCGCCAGCATACCGACGCCCCCTCGGGATCACCAGCGGCAAGGGTTACCAGCCATTAAAACGATGATTTCAAACGAGCGTATGTTTTTTTATTGACAGCTCCCCGGCATCCCTCATAACCTCGCCAGACCTTCAACGTACCGAGACGAACCGGACGTGGGCAGCATCTATCTGATACGACATGGCCAGGCCTCATTCGGTGCAGACGATTACGACGTCCTGTCGCCTGTGGGCATTCGTCAGGCACAGATTGTAGGCGCACACCTTGTGGATCTGGGTATCGGCTTTGACCGTTGCATCTCCGGCGAGCTGCGTCGTCAGAAAGACACCGCATTCAATGCACTGGCCCAATTCAGCGAAGCCGGTCTGGACGTGCCTGAACTGGAAATAGACGGTGCGTTCGATGAGTTCGACGCCGAGGGCGTCCTGCGTGCCCTGATCCCCGCGATGCTCTCGGAAGAACCCAAGGCGCTGGAGATCCTGCGGGATGCGGCCAACAACCGTGCCGAGTTTCAGCGTCTGTTTTCACTGGTCATCGGCCGCTGGATCGGTGGTCAGCACGACACCCTCGGCCTGCAGAGCTGGTCGGGTTTCGTCGCAAGAGTAAAGGCCGGACTGGACCGGATCATTCAAAACGCAGAACCCGATGAGCGTATCGCCGTGTTCACATCCGGCGGCACCATTACCGCGCTGCTGCATCTGATTACAGGCATGCCCGCGCAGCAGGCATTCGAACTCAACTGGCACATCGTCAATACTTCGTTGCACCGGCTTGGATTCAGAGGCAACGAAGTGACCCTGGCTTCCTTCAACAGTTATACGCACCTGCAATTGCTGAAAGCGCCGGAACTCATCACCTATCGCTGAGCCCGGCCAAAGGCGCGCTCGTCGGGCGCCAGAACTCACCAAAACCAGAACCCATAAAAGGATCAAGACATGACCTCAACCGCTGACGCCGTGAAAACCATGCAAGCCAAGTTCAACCCGAGCGCCGCTGCCGGCCTGGATCTGGTCTTCGGTTTTCACATCACCGACGAAGAGAAGGATTACGCCCTGATCGTCAAGGACAGCACTTGCGACCTGCAGGAAGGCAAGAACCCTGACGCCAACGTGACGCTGGTCATGGACAGCGAAACGCTCAAAGGCATTGTCAGCGGCGAAACCGACGGCATGCAGGCCTTCATGGGTGGCAAGCTGCGCGCCGAAGGCGACATGATGCTGGCAATGAAGCTGAGCGAGCTGTTCCCGGTCTGAGTCCAGGACCCGATTGATGCACCTGAAGAAACCGGAGCCGACAGGCTTCGGTTTTTTTTCGTCTGGCGAATCACGATCAGTGATCAAGGCCGCTGATTGACCGGCAACACGCTAGCCTATAAGGCGATCCGGAAGTTGTTAGCGGATCACTCGATCATTAGATTAGTCAATGTTTCTGGCTGACCATAATAAGCAGAAGGGATAAGCATGGCGCTGACTGACCAGTCCACGGATATTCGTAGTGGCGAAGAACTTGACGTCGCCCTTATCGACCCGTATCTCAAAAACCATATTGCGGAGTTGCACGGCACGCCGTTGATCAGCCAGTTCCCGGGCGGCGCCTCGAATCTCACCTATCTGATCCAGTACCCCGAACAGGAACTGGTACTGCGTCGGCCGCCCTTCGGGCACAAGGCACGCTCGGCCCATGACATGGGCCGCGAGTATCGCATCCTCAACCAGCTCAAGGACGCGTTCCCCTACTGCCCCCAGGCTTATCTGCACTGCACCGACGAATCGGTCATCGGGTCCGAGTTCTATGTCATGGAACGCGTCCAGGGCATTATCCTGCGCTCGGATTTGCCACCGGCACTGGGCCTGGACGCGAGTCAGACCGAAGACCTGTGCAAAAGCTTCATCGAAAAACTGGTGGACCTGCACCGGGTCGATTATCAGGCCTGCGGCCTGGGTGATCTGGGTAAACCCCAGGGCTACGTGCAAAGACAGATCCTGGGCTGGACCGAGCGCTATGAGAAAGCCATGACCCCCGACGCGCCTGCGTGGGATGAGGTCAAGGCCTGGCTGGCTGCAAAGATGCCAGCCGATTCGCCGGTCGCCAGCATCGTCCACAACGATTACCGCTTCGACAACGTGATTCTCGACCCGGAAAACCCCATGCGCATTATCGGTGTGCTGGATTGGGAACTGACCACTCTGGGCGATCCGCTGATGGACCTGGGCAACACCCTCGCCTACTGGATTCAGGCCGATGACCCGGCGCCCGTACAACTGATGCGTCGTCAGCCCAGCCACGCGCCCGGCATGCTGACCCGCCAACAATTCGTGGATTACTACGCGGAACGTGCAGGCGTGCGGATCGACAACTTCGACTTCTATTACGCCTACGGCCTGTTTCGCCTGGCCGGCATCGTGCAGCAGATTTACTACCGGTTCTATCACGGCCAGACGCAGGACAAACGCTTCGCACAGTTCATTCATATGAACAGGCTGCTGGAGCAGATGAGCCTGAACGTGATCGCCAAATCCAGCCTTTGATGACATCAGAACAAGGAAAAGACATGTCCAGAACCCAACTCTTCGACCTCGACGGCAAGATCGCTTTCGTTTCCGGTGCCAGCCGCGGAATTGGTGAAGCCATTGCCCGTCTGCTGGCACAGCAAGGTGCCCATGTCATCGTGTCGAGTCGCAGGATCGACGGGTGTCAGGCGGTTGCCGATGCCATTACCGCCGATGGCGGCAAGGCCACCGCGATCGCCTGCCACATCGGCGAAATGGAACAGATCGGCGGCGTCTTCGCGCAGATTCGTGAGCAGTTCGGGCGTCTGGACATTCTGGTCAACAATGCCGCCACCAACCCGCAATTCTGCAACGTACTGGACACTGATCTGAGCGCTTTCCAGAAAACAGTGGACGTGAACATTCGCGGCTATTTTTTCATGTCGGTGGAGGCCGGCAAGCTGATGCGCGAGACCGGCGGGGGCAGCATCATCAACGTGGCGTCGATCAACGCGGTTTCACCGGGTGCGTTCCAGGGCGTGTACTCAATGACCAAAGCCGCAGTGATCAACATGACCAAGGTATTTGCCAAGGAATGTGCAGGCTTCGGCATCCGCTGCAACGCCCTGCTGCCCGGCCTGACCGACACCAAATTCGCCTCGGCGCTGGTCAAGAACGACGCGATTCTGAACATGGCATTGGCCCAGATACCGCTCAAGCGTGTCGCAGCGCCCAGTGAAATGGCCGGAGCGGTGCTGTACCTTGCCAGCGAGGCGTCCAGCTACACCACGGGTGTGGCGCTGAACGTGGATGGTGGTTTCCTGTCCTGATTCACCAGGACCGAGGCCATCGCACGGCTATAAATATGAATTATATTTTCCATTAATTATTTATTTGGAATATATTTTCCGCATAACAACAATCCTCTCTGGAGACTGTCATGCGGGAAATCACTTCTTCCACCCTTCCGGAATACGGTATCGGTCTGATCGGTACCGGCTTCATGGGCCGTGCTCACGCGTTGGCATTCGGCAATGCCAACGCGGCCCTGGATCTTCCCGCGCGTATTCGTCTCGCCGCGCTGGCCGACGCCGACAGCGCACGCGCCGAGCAGTGCGCGCAGGCCTGGGGCTTTAATCGCAGCCATGCCGACTGGCAACAATTGATCGATGATCCGAGCGTACAGATCGTGGCGATCACCACGCCAAATCACTTGCATTTCCCGATGGCCATGGCTGCCATTGCCGCAGGCAAGGCGGTGTACTGCGAAAAACCATTGGCCGTGAGTCTGGCCCAGGCCGATCAGATGCGCCGCAGCGCCAGGGCCGCAGGTGTCGTGACCCAGGTGGGCTACAACTATCAGCATAACCCGATGATTGGCCTGGCCCGGGAAATGATCAGGGCGGGTGAGCTGGGCGACATCGTCAGCTTTCAGGGCGAATTCAGTGAAGACTTCATGGGCAACGCACAATCGCCCTGGTCGTGGCGCTGCGAAGCCGCTCACGCAGGCGGAGCGTTGGCCGATCTGGGCAGCCACCTGCTGGCCATGGCGCGTCACCTGCTGGGCGACGTCGAAGCGGTATGTGCCGATGTCAGCACCGTTCACCGTCAACGCCCCGCCAGCGCGGGCAGCACCGAACTGCGCGACATTGCGGTCGACGATCAGACCCATGCCCTGTTGCGCTTCGCCAACGGCGCACGCGGCACCTTCAGCAGCAGCTGGCTCAAGCACGGCTACAAGAATCATCTCAGCTTCGAGATCAGCGGAACCAAAGGCACGCTGGCCTTCGACCAGGAGCGACTCAACGAGTTGCGCCTGTACCGTGGCGGAGCGCCCGGCCGGGACGGCTTCCAGCGACTGCTGGCCGGCCCGTCGCTGCCTGGCTACGCTGCGTTTTGTCCGGCGCCGGGCCATCAGTTGGGGTACAACGAGCTCAAGGCACTGGAGGTTCAGGCGCTGATCCTGTCGATATGCGGCCAAGGCAGCCGAGGTCCTGATTTCGAGGAAGCCTGGCAGATCGAGCGACTGGCCGCGGCAATCCGGCTGGCCGCCGAGCAGCAACGCTGGATAGCGCTCGCGGATATCTGACAGGCTTCCTGCAACATTCGGCAAAGGGTTAGAATGCGCCGCCATTCTGCCCTTCTGCCATAAGCCGCCCTCCATGCCTTTCGAACTCAGCGTCGACCTGACCACCCTCGCCATTTTGGCGGTGGTTGCCTTCATTGCCGGATTCATCGACGCCATCGCTGGCGGAGGCGGACTGCTGACCACACCGGCCCTGATGACCGCAGGCCTGCCGCCTCATCTCGTGCTGGGCACCAACAAGCTCAGCTCGACCTTTGGTTCAGCGACCGCCAGCTTCACGTTCTACCGGCGCAAGCTGTTCGATCCGAAACAGTGGATTCACGCCATTGTCGGCACCGCTGCCGGCGCGGCAATAGGTGCGGTGATTGCCCATTACCTGCCTGCGGAGTGGCTGAATCAGATGCTGCCGGTGATTGTGTTCGGCTGCGGCCTGTACCTGCTGTTCGGCGGCACACCCAAGGCACCGCTGGACAGCGATGCGCCTATCAGGAAGAAATGGCAGGTGCCGCAGGGTCTCGGTCTGGGCTTCTACGACGGTGTCGCCGGGCCTGGAACCGGCGCTTTCTGGACGGTCAGCACACTGCTGATTTACCCGGTCGACCTGGTGAAAGCCAGCGGCGTTGCGCGCAGCATGAATTTTGTCAGCAATGCGGTGGCGCTGTCGGTGTTCATGTTCTCGGGCCAGGTGGATTACGTGATCGGCCTGTGCATGGGCCTGGCGGTGATGCTCGGCGCCTACTTCGGTGCAGGGACGGCGATCAAGGGCGGCGCAAAGTTCATCCGCCCTGTGTTCATCACTGTGGTGCTGGGCCTGACGGTACGTCTAGCCTGGCAACACTGGTTCGGAGGCGCCTGATCGCGCGGCCAGATAGGCCTCGATCAGATAACGCGCAATGGAACGGCTGGCGGGCAACGGTGGCAGGTCATCGATTTTGAACCAGCGTGCGTCTTCGATTTCATCGGCCTGAGGCACGATCTCACCGCTGTCGTATTCAGCATGAAAGCCCAGCATCATGGAATGCGGAAACGGCCAGCACTGACTGCCCATGTATTTGAGGTTTTTGATGCGAACCTGCACCTCTTCCATCACCTCACGACGCACACAATCCTCGGCAGATTCGCCGGGCTCGACGAACCCCGCCAGCGTGCTGTAAACGCCCGTTACAAAGCGCGGAGAGCGCGCCAGCAGGATCTCGTCGCCGCGGGTGATCAGGACGATCATGGAAGGTGAAATGCGCGGATAGAGCCGCAGGTTGTCATGTTCGCAGTACATGGCGCGCTCGCCGGGCACCTGCACCGTCGGACGGCCGCAGGCTCCGCAGAAACGGTGTTCCCTGGCCCAGGTGCTGATCTGCGCTGCATAACCGAGCATTTGAAAGATGGCAAAGTCACCCTCCAGCATGAACTGCCGCAGGCCCTGCCACGAACAGCCCTCAACCGCTACCGACCTTTCAAGCACCAGCAGATAGACCGCTTCGCCGTCGAAGTGACCGATGCCGTGCTCACTCTGTACCGGCAGGTCCAGCCCCTTCAGCCAGGCCCTGGGGAACATCACCCCGTTGCTGTCCAACAGAAACCCGTGGTCGCCATGGACCACGGCCCAACCACCACTGGCCTCGATATCCAGTACTGCGGTCGTCCAACGCTCCGGGCGCGTCATGGAAAAACTCCTTTGTTCGAACACAAGCGTGCTATCGCTTCAATTGTCGAAGACTGGCTTCTGCTTGCTCATCTGGGCAACCATTGCCAGCTTCAGGTCCGCTGATTGCAACATGGCAGCGTTCCAGATAGCAACGTGCTCAAGCCCATCGTCCACGCGGTGATCACGCATATAGCCAATCATCTGCTTGGTGCCTTCGATGGCAATCGGCGATTTCCCGGCAATCTGCCCGGCGATGGCCATGACACCTTCAAGCAAAGCGGCTTTATTGGTAAAGCTGCGATTGATCAGACCGATGCGCACGGCTTCCTCGGCCTCGACCATACGGCCGGTATACGCCAGCTCGCGCATGATGCCATCGGGAATGATTTTCGGCAGGCGTTGCAGTGTGCCGACATCGGCCGCCATGCCCATATCGATTTCACGAATCGCGAACTGCACGTCGGCTGCGGCGTAGCGCATGTCGCAAGCCGACACCAGATCGATGGCTCCTCCCAGGCAATAGCCCTGAATCGCAGCCAGAACCGGCTTGCGACACTTGTCCACGGCAGTGAACGACGCCTGCATGTCGAGGATGGTGCGCCTGAGCACCCGGGCGTTGCGCCCCGCGTCCTCGCCGAGCTGTCCGGCGACCGCAGCGAGCATCTTCAGGTCAATGCCGGACGAAAAGTGCGTGCCCGCGCCGCTGAGCACCACGACCCGGACCTCGTCCTCCTGTTCGATCCACTGGAATATCTCGATGATCTCGGTCCAGAAGGCCTCGCTCATGGCGTTGATCTTGTCCGGGCGATTGATCTGCACATGGGCAATGTTGTCGTTCAGCTCAACCAGGAAAGTTTGGTAATCACGCACGGCATGATCCTCAGGCAGGTGAATGTCCATCGTTGGACTATAACAATCCAGTCATGACTGCTGTCAGCGACTGTTGTGACATTTGCCGGACCCATATGCCCTTGCGGCAAGGTGCAGGCAGTGCGAGCCACCAAATAGTCTGAACCGTCGTAGTGCCATGATGTCCAGTATTGGGTGACACTACTACTGCTCCGTCAGTTATCAGAGGGCGATACTTGAATACGTCAAAAGCGGCAACCGGCATTGAAGGTCTGGACGATATCCTTTCCGGAGGTCTTTCACGCTGTCACGTTTTCCTTCTCGAAGGAGAACCCGGAACCGGCAAGACAACGGTAGCGCTGCAGTTTCTGCTGGAAGGTGCCCGAGCGGGCGAAACCTCGCTGTATATCACGCTTTCCGAGACCGAACGGGAGCTGCGTGATGGCGCGCGTTCCCATGGCTGGGAACTGGATGAGCACATCAAGATTTTTGAGCTGACGCCGCCGGAAAGCCTGCTGGACGCCGACCATCATCAGAGCCTGCTGTACTCCTCCGACCTGGAGCTGGGCGAAGCGACACGGCAGATTTTCGAAGTGGTCGAACGCGTCAAGCCGAGCCGCGTGGTCATCGACAGCCTTTCCGAAATACGCCTGCTCGCGCAAAGCTCGCTACGCTATCGCCGTCAGATTCTGGCAATCAAACACTATTTCGCGCGCTACGATGCCACCGTCGTATTGCTGGACGACCTGACCACCGAAGCGCTGGACAAGACCGTGCACAGCGTGGCCCACGGTGTTATCCGACTCGAGTCACTGACGCCTGCCTATGGCGCAGAACGCAGGCGCTTGAAGATCGTCAAGTACCGTGGCCAGAAGTACCGTGGCGGCTTTCACGACTTCAATATTGCCGAAGATGGTATTCACGTCTTTCCAAGACTGGTGGCTGCCGAACACCGATCAGACTACTCGCGCGCTCAGTTCAGCAGCGGCATTCAGGAGCTGGACGATCTGCTCGGCGGCGGCATCGAGGGCGGCTCCAGCACCTTGATTCTGGGCCCTGCGGGCACGGGCAAGTCACTTATCTCGATGGTTTTTGCTGCTCAGGCAGTTGCACGAGGCGAGCGAGTCGGGCTTTTCATCTTTGATGAAGAGATGGGGCTGCTGTTCGAGCGAATGTTGAAGATCGGCATTGACCTGCGTGCGCTGCAGGAAACCGGCAACATGCTGATTGAGCAGATTGACGCCGCAGAACTGTCGCCCGGCGAATTTTCTCATCGCGTCAGACGTGCAGTCGATCAAAAGCAGATCAAGACCGTCGTGATCGACAGTATCAATGGCTATCAGGCGTCCATGCCTGAAGAGAATGCACTGGTTCTGCACATGCATGAGCTGCTGCTCTATCTGAACCGCCGCGGTGCCTCGACCTTTATGACTGTCGCTCAACACGGGCTGGTCGGTGATATGCGCTCGCCGGTCGACATCACCTACCTGGCCGACAGCGTCATTCTTCTGCGCTATTTCGAGGCGCTGGGCCAGGTACGCCGGGCCATCTCCATCATCAAGAAACGAACCGGTACGCACGAATCGACCATCCGCGAATACCGGATCAGCAACAAGGGTCTGAAGATTGGTGCGCCGCTGGAAGCCTTCCAAGGCGTGCTGCGTGGCGTTCCTACCTATCTGGGCGAAAGCAAACCGCTGTTGACGGACGAAGACTTGTGAGTATTGCGGGGCAACTTTCAGAACGGGCGATCATTCTGGCGCCACGTGGACGGGACAGCCAGATTGCCCTGATGATTCTCAAAGAGGCCGGTTATCCGGCAATCGTGGCACGCGATCTGAATGAGCTGGTCGCGCAATTACAGACCGGCGCGGGCCTTGCGATCGTTGCCGATGAAGCCTTGCGCACCGTTGATATCACTCCACTGCTCGACCTGCTGGGTCAACAGCCCGCCTGGTCGGACCTGCCCATTGTACTTCTGACTCACCATGGTGGCCCCGAGCAGAATCCTTCGGCGCGCATGGGCAGCCTGTTGGGCAACGTGACCTTCCTCGAACGCCCCTTCCACCCGGTCACGCTGGTCAGTCTGGTGGCGACCGCAGTACGCGGGCGACGACGTCAGTACGAAGCCCGTGGGCGCCTGGAAGACCTTCTGGAAAGCGAAAAGCGCCTGCAAAATGCGCTCAAGGCCGGACGTCTTGGCTCATGGGAGCTGGAGTCCGAGCGTCTGCAACTCACGTGTTCAGCGATTACCCGAGGCCATTACGGCCGTGAAGAGCTTGAAAATTTTACCTACGAAGACTGGCTGGGTGTCGTTTATCCCGAAGACCAGCCGCGCATGCAATCCGCGCTGCAGCGAAGTCTGGATATCGGCGTGGATTTCATCATTGAATACCGTAATGTCTGGCCGGACGGATCGCTCAACTGGGTTGACGTACGGGCCCGCGCCATACGCGACAATAACGGCTTCGTCATCTCGCTGGTCGGTGTGACGTCCGATATCACCGAGCGCAAACAGGCTGAATCCCAACTGCGGCGCCTCAACGAGACGCTGGAACAGCAGGTCGAAGAGCGCACCTCACAGTTGCGACACAAGGAAGAAGTACTTCGTCAGTCACAAAAGATGGAAGCAGTCGGCCAATTGACCGGGGGCATTGCCCACGATTTCAACAACATGCTGACCGGCATCATCGGCAGTCTGGAACTGATCAGGCGACGTCTGGCCCGCGGACGCACCGAGGGGCTCGACAACCTCATCGACCTTGGCGTGACGTCAGCCAACCGCGCAGCCGCCCTCACCCACCGCCTGCTGGCGTTCTCGCGTCGTCAGTCGCTGGACTCCAAGCCGGTTGAAATGAATCACCTGATCAATGCCATGGGGGAACTGATTCAGCGGAGTGTCAACGAGAGCATCAAGCTGGACATGCGTCTGGCCAGTGATCTGTGGACCGCCGAAGCGGACCCCAATCAGCTGGAAAACGCCCTGCTCAACCTGGTACTCAACGCCCGGGATGCAATGCCTGATGGTGGATTGCTGACGGTGGCGACTCACAATCGTCAACTGGACAAATCCTTTACCAACGCCCACGAAAACCTGCTGCCCGGCGACTACGTTGTCCTGAGCATCACCGACAACGGCTGCGGCATGCCGGAAGCGGTCATCAGCCGCGCATTCGACCCGTTTTTCACCACCAAGCCTATCGGTCAGGGAACAGGCCTGGGGTTATCCATGATCTACGGTTTCAGCAAACAGTCTCATGGCCATGTGGCGATCAAGAGCGAAGTCGGCCGGGGCACCACCGTGGAATTGTTCCTGCCGCGCTTCAAGGGTAATCAGGACGAGGACGAACAAAACTTCCAGAGCAATGCGGTTTATGCCAAAGAAGGCGAAACGGTGCTGATCGTCGAAGACGATCCGGCCGTGAGGGCACTGGTCAGCGAGGTACTCAGCGAGCTTGGATATGCCTTCCTCGAGGCAGGAGACTCTCTGGCTGCGGTGCCGATACTGGAGTCAGGTCAGCGCATCGATCTGTTGATCAGCGATGTCGGGCTGCCAGGCATGAACGGACGCCAACTCGCGGAGGTTGCCCGGCAACTGCGTCCGGAACTCAAGGTTCTGTTCATCACTGGCTATGCCGAGCATGCAGCGGCACGCGCAGGATTCCTGGACACCGGCATGCAATTGATCACCAAACCGTTTGCGTTCGATCACCTGACGTCCAAAGTGCGGGAAATGATCGAAGCCTGAGACAGCTCGAACTCGATACCCCTCCGCTGCACGCCATCCCGGTTCATGGAGCCCTGCCTTCCCTTCATGGCGAAGCGAACACCCGACTGTGGGAGGCGGCTTGCCAGCGATGTGCCAAGCTCCGGCAGGCGGTGTATCAGATGTAGCCAGAGACCGCCACGCAGCCAATCGCTGCTGTCGTGACCTCCGAGAGCCCCACGCCGTCCGGGCAGAAACGGATTTCAGCGAACAATCAGGCCAGCAAGTCCTGGATCTGCGACTGCAGCGTTTCCATGGTGAACGGCTTGGCCAGAATGGGGGCCTTGGCCGCAATAGGACTGCCCGAATCAATGATTTCTGCCGGGTAGCCACTGATGAAAATGACCTTCAGTTCCGGTCGTAACTTGACTGCCGGCTCTGCAATCTGCACACCTGAAATACCGCCAGGCAGGCGATAGTCCGTGATCATCAGGTCCAGATGCGGTTTGGTGGCCAGAATCTCGAATGCCTGCTCGCCGTTCTCGGCCTGCAGGACGCGATAGCCCACGCCCGAGAGATAATCGGCCAGCAGCATCAGGATCAGGGGTTCATCTTCGACGATAAGTACGACGTTTTCTGCATCAGCGCTCATTGAACTGCCTTTGATCTTATAGATAGCTGCCAATACGACCACGGCGCGCTGAGGAGGTTGCGATGGAAATACGATAATTCCGTAATGCCATCTGTATTTGAGGCCTGCCCGTTTTACTGAGGCAGGCAGACGCGGAAAACCGACCCTTTGCCCTCTTCGCTTTCCACCTCTATACGGCCGCCGTGAGCCATGACGATCTGTTCGGAGATGAACAACCCAAGGCCAAGTCCGGCGACCGCATGGTTGGCCGAGACCCGTTCGAACTGCTGGAAGATACGCTTCTGGTTTTCGGGGGTGATGCCGATGCCCTGATCGCGAACCTCGACACTGGCCTGACCGCCCTCGCAGTACACGCGAACCTCGATGGGCTTGCGAGCGCCATAGCGCAGTGCATTGGTCAGCAGGTTGGCGACCACTTGCTCGATCCTGAACTCATCCCAAACGCCGATGACCGGCTCATCGGCAACCAGCGTGATGCTCGAGTTCGCCGCTGCGATCTGAGCCGAGAAATTTTCCAGCAGTTGGGTCACCAACTCGCACAGATCGAACGGGCTGGGCCGGATAGACAGCTTGCCCGTCCGGATGCGCGACACGTCCAGCATGTCCTCGATCAGCCGTATCAGGCTCTGAATCTGACGCTCGTCGCGGTCGACCATGGCGCGCAACTTGTCGAGCGTAAACGCCGACATGTTGTCCTTGGCCAGGTGCAACTGGCGCAACTGGGTTTCCAGAATGAGGCCGTTGAGCGGCGTGCGCACTTCATGGGAGACAATCGACATGAAGTCATCACGCATGCGTATCGCGTGCTCAAGCTCACCCTGAGTGGATTGCAGGCGCTTGAGCAGTGTCTCCTGCTCCTGGCGGCTGCGTTCAAGCTCTTCGACTTGCATCTTCATGGCCTTGCGCTGCCGGAACAGATCGACGAACACGTTGACCTTGCTCTTGACCGCATGGATGTCCAGCGGCTTGTGCAGGAAGTCCACCGCACCGCTTTCATAGCCCTTGAACGCGTAGTTGAGCTCACGACCCGCAGCGCTGACGAACACGATGGGGATGCTCTTGGTCTTCTCGGTGCTGCGCATCAGCTCGGCCAGCTCAAAGCCATTCATGCCGGGCATCTGCACATCGAGGATGGCGAGGGCGAATTCATGCTGCAACAGGAGCGACAACGCCTCGTCAGCCGACAGCGCCTTGAACACCAGTCGGTCCTCGCGCTTGATCAGCGCTTCGAGGGCCAGCAGGTTCTCCGGCAGATCGTCGACGATCAGCAGTTTTGCCTGGACTTCATTTAGCATGCGATTCGTTCCAGCTCGGCCAGCAAAGGTCCGATTTCGTTCAAAGACAGAAGATAATCCGGCGAGTGCAGCGCCAGAGCGGCCTCGGGCATGGTACTCGCCTGGGACTGCCGTGGGTCCTGAATCACTGTGAAACCTTTATAACGCTTGATTTGCAGCAATCCCTGCGCTCCGTCGTTGTTGGCACCGGTCAGCAGCACGCCAGCCAGGCGCTCACCGTAGGCGTCCGAGGCCGAGTCGAACAGGATGTCGATGCTCGGCCTTGAATAGAAAACCCGGTCTTCCTGACTCAATGACAACGTACGGTCAGTCTCGACAGAGAGGTGATAACCCGACGGCGCAAAATACAACGTGCCGGGCACGATACTTTCCTTGTCGTCGGCTTCCTTTACCGGAAACGGCAGCCGACTCTGGAACACATGCGCCAACTGGCTGCGACGATCATCCGGCAGATGCAGTACCACCAGGATCGGCAGACCGAAACCCGGTCGCAGACAACTGAAAATTTTCAGCAGCGCCTCGACACCACCTGCAGAAGCGCCGACCACAATCGCATCCACCACCGGCAAAGCGTCGCCGGCCGAAGCCCCGGCAAAGGTCGTCTTCATGATTTGCGGTAGATCCGCTCGGGCTTGACCAGCGCCTCGAACGCGTTGCCATAGGCTGAAAACTCGAGCGTCTCCTTACTGCCCAACGCCAGAAACCCCCGATGACAAAGCGAGTCATGAAACAACCCAAAAGCTCGATCCTGAAGTTTTTTATTGAAGTAAATCAATACGTTACGACAGGAAATGAATTGCGTCTCGGAGAATACACTATCTGTCGCCAGACTGTGATCGGCAAAGGTCACGTTTTCACGCAACGTCTTGTCGAAGATCGCGTAATCATAGGCCGATGTGTAGTAGTCCGTGAAATCACGCAACCCACCGGACTTGCGATAGTTCTCGGTGTAGGCACGCAGGTTTTCCATCGAGAAAATGCCCTGCTTGGCTTTCTCCAGTGAGCTGGGATTGATATCGGTGGCGTAGATGATCGTGCGCTCCAGCAGCCCTTCCTCACGCAGCAGGATGGCCATCGAATACACCTCCTCTCCGGTACTGCAGCCGGCGATCCATACCTTGATGGAAGGATAGGTGCGTAACAGCGGCACGACTTCCTGGCGAATCGCCAGGAAGTGCGACGGATCACGAAACATCTCACTCACGGGAATGGTGAGGATCTGCAGCAACTGCATGAACGCGGCCGGGTCGTGCAACACACGCTCCTGGAGCGCGGAGATGGTGCTGCAATCGAACTGGCGCAACGCGTGCGCCACACGGCGCTTGACCGAAGCGCCGGAATAATCCCGAAAGTCGTAGCTGTACTTGAGGTAGATCGCCTCAATAAGCAACCTCAACTCGATGTCGGCGTTGCGATCAAGGTGCATGGACGAGCCCGAAAATGTGGTCGAAGACCGGTTTGGCCGTGCGCATTCAAATACGTTCCATTTTTGGCAGCCACACGCGAATCAACGAGAACAGTCGGTCCAGGTCGATAGGCTTGGCCAGGTAGTCGTTCGAACCTGCCTGCAGGCAACGCTCCTGGTCATCCTTCATGGCCTTGGCCGTCACCGCAATGATCGGCAGCTTGCGCCAGCGCGGATCCTTGCGAATCTCGATGGTCGCTTCATAGCCGTCCATCTCCGGCATCATCACGTCCATCAGCACCAGATCGATATCTTCGACTTCATTGAGTTTCGCAATCGCTTCGAACCCGTTACGCGCGATCTCGACCACTGCGCCCTTGTGCTCCAGCGCACTGGTCAGCGCGAAGATGTTACGCACGTCGTCATCGACCACCAGAATCTTGCGAGCCTCGAACACCTTGTCGCGGCTGCGGGCCGTCTTGAGCATCTTCTGACGCTCATTCGAGAGCTGGGACTCCACCTTATGCAGGAACAGCGTCACCTCATCGAGCAGACGCTCCGGCGAGCGAGCGCCTTTGATAATGATCGAGCGTGAATACTTCATCAGCTCGGCTTCTTCATCACGGGTCATGTTGCGCCCGGTGTATACGATCACGGGCGGGAACGAGCAGATTTCCTCAGTGGACATGCGCCGCAACAGCTCGTCGCCGAGCATGTCCGGCAGCTTGAGGTCGATGATCATGCAGTCATAGACGTTGTCGCGCAGCAGATCCAGCGCTTCCTGAGCGAAACCTACCGCAGTGATCTCGATATCGTCGTCGCCGATCAGGCGCGCAATGCTGTCACGCTGCAAGGCATCGTCCTCGACCAGAAGAATGCGCTTGACCTTCTGGGTCAGTTTCGCTTCCAGCTTGGCGAACACGTCCTTGAGTTCTTCACGGGTCGTGGGCTTGACCGCGTAACCGATGGCGCCCATGTGCAAGGCCGCTTCCTGCCGGTCCTCGACCGAAATCACATGCACGGGGATGTGTCGGGTAGGCGCCAGTTCCTTGAGGCGTTGCAGCACTGTGAGGCCCGAGTGGTCCGGCAGGCGCATGTCCAGCAGGATCGCGTCCGGCGTGAAGCGCGCGGCCAGATTGAAGCCGTCGTCGGCCGCATGAGCCACCAGGCAGTAGTAGCCCAGTTCATGAGCGAGATCGAACAGGATCTGAGCGAACCGCACTTCATCTTCGATGACCAGAATGCAGCGCTTGTCGAAAGGCGCCTTGTCGCGGTCATCGTCGAAGACCGGAATCGCCTCGTCACGCACCACTTCCGGCTCCACCACAGGCCTGGCGATGACCGGCGCGGGCGTGATCGGTACCGACACCACGGCAGCAACGTCCGAACTCTGGCTCTCTGCGGGGTGCTCGAGGTACTGCTCCGGCAATACCAGCGTGAAGATGCTGCCCTGCCCCGGCGCACTGGTCACGCTGATCGAACCGCCCAGCAGCGCGGCCAGGTCGCGGGAAATCGACAGCCCAAGCCCGGTGCCGCCGTAACGACGGTTGGTCGTGCCATCTGCCTGACGGAATGCCTCGAAGATGCTCTGCTGATGTTCTTCAGCAATGCCGATGCCAGAGTCGCGTACCGTGAATGCAATGCCCGAACCCGGCTGACGCGACACGATCATGCTCACGGTGCCGGTTTCGGTGAATTTGATGGCGTTGGACAGCAGGTTCTTCAGAATCTGCTCCAGTCGCTGCCGGTCGGTGTACAGCATGGTCGGCGCACCGGGCTGAATTTCCACCGTGAACTGCAGACGCTTCTCGGTTGCCAGAGGCTGGAACAGGCCGCGCAACCCTTCCACCAGTCGCGACACGCTACTGTTTTCAGGGCGCACTTCAAGCTTGCCGGCCTCGACCTTGGAAATGTCCAGAATGTCGTTGATCAGGTTCAACAAGTCGTTGCCCGCCGAATAGATCGACTCGGCGAACTTAACCTGTTCGGCAGTGAGGTTCTCGGTCGGGTTTTCGGCCAGCAGTTTGGCCAGAATCAGCGAACTGTTGAGCGGCGTGCGCAGCTCATGGGACATGTTGGCCAGAAATTCGGACTTGTACTTGCTGGAGCGCTGCAACTCGTCGGCGCGGGCCTGCAATTCGACCTGCGCCTGATTCAATTCTTCGTTGTTGCGATCCAGCGCATCGCGCTGATCAGCCAGCGCCTGCCCCTGCTCGGCCAGTTGTTCGTTGGTCTGTTCAAGCTCGGCCTGCTGGGTTTCCAGATGCACCTGGGATTCCTTGAGAATCCTCGACTGCTCCTCAAGCTCTTCGTTGGCGGTACGCAGTTCTTCCTGCTGCACCTGCAACTCTTCATTGAGCTGTTGCGTCTCGGCCAGCACTTCCTGCAGACGCTGGCGATAACGAGCCGCCTCGATGGAGGTGCCAATGTTGTCGGAGATCAATTCGAGGAATTCAACGTCCTGTTCGGTCAGCGCGTGCAGAAAGCCCAGCTCGACAACGCCGTTGACCTGATCGTCATTGCTGGTCGGCACAACGATCACGCTGCGTGGCGAACCGTCGCCCAGGCCGGAGCTGACCTTGAAGTAATCGACGGGCACATCGTTCAGAGTGATGACACGATCCTGTCGCGCCGCCTGGCCGACGATACCTTCATCGCTATGAATGGTCTGATCGCGCTCTTCCTGTTCACGCGAAAAACCGTAAGAGGCCACGCGCACCAGACCACCGTGCTCCTGACGCACATAGATCGCAGCCACTGAAGCCCCCAGGTACCGGGCCAGAAAAAGCAGTATATTGCGGCCCAGCATGTTCAGGGTCAGTTGCCCCAGCACCTGTTCGGCCAGCTCGCTCTGCCCGTTGCGCAGCCAGGCAACTTTCTGCAGGCGTTCAGCGTTGGTTTCCTGCTGCCTGAGGTTATCGCTGTAGGTGTCGGACAGCGACATCAGGTCACGACGGCCGACCCAGGCCAGAATGCCGCTGACGATAACCACGAAAACCAGGTACAGCGCGACAGACATCACTGTACTGCGAGTGACTTCGGCGTTGCGGTTCAGGCGCAGTTGCTGCTCCATCTCCACCGCCTGATCGTATTCGGTGCGGATCTGGTCAGTGATACGCTTGCCCCGCCCGGCCAGAACCGGCGTCTGGTAGTCGCCGTTTTCGCGGCGCAGCTTGATCATCTCAAGAGCAAAGGCATTCCATTCGTCCTGCAGGGTGAGCAGGCGCCGAAAACGGTCGAGCTGAGTCGGGTTGTCTTCCACCAGCGTCTTGAGACCTTGGAGTTCCGCCGTCAGCAGAGGCTTGGCAACTTCATAAGGGTCGAGAAAATGCTGATCGCCGGTCAGCAGAAAACCGCGCATGCCGGTTTCCATGTCGATGGACAGTTTCATCGAGCGATTGGTGTTGTTGATGACTCTATCGGTATGTTCGACCCACTGAATGGCCGACAGCAGATAGCTGATCAAAAGGATGAAGAAAACCGCGCTTAACACGCCGACACCTAGAGGCAGACCGACGTTACGTCCCAGTAGTTTGCGGAAGCGTTGTTCATCGACGACAGACGTCCGATTCATGAAAAATCCCTGACGGTTTGATCAAAACCGTAGAGTTTGCCGTAAAGCCGTGAAAAAGACTCTCATTTCTCACTTAGAGGATTGAAATTTCACACATAAATCGGCGATAAGCTCCTGCGCATCGACAAGCGTGGCTCTTGCGTCATGGATTGCTATGCTGGTTTGCGGGGAACTGCGACAGATTGAACTTCTGTGTGCGTTTTATTTACTGATACAGGGACTGTATGAATAGCGGACACGTCAGGGTCATTGACCTTGCACTGCCCGGCAAGGCGCATGACGTTCTGCGTTCTTTGCACCACCTTTATTTTCAGGCTTTAAGGAGTCAACCATGCCGGACGCAACCAGCACCATTCTTGTAGTCGAGGATGACACTATTGTGCGCATGCTGATCGTCGACGTTCTCGAGGAGCTGGAATACGCGGTGCTCGAAGCCGAAGATGCAATGACGGCGCTTGAAATCATCAAGGATGAAACCAGAAGCATCGACCTGATGATGACCGATCAGGGCCTGCCTGATTTGAAAGGCACTGAGCTGGCCAAAAAAGCCAGGGCGTTGCGCCCGGAACTGCCCGTATTGTTCGCCAGCGGGTATTCGGAAAACATCGAGGTGCCCGCGGGCATGCACTCGATCGGCAAGCCCTTCTCCATCGATGATTTGCGCGACAAGGTAAAAAGCGTTCTTGGCCAGCATTGATATCGAGACATCCGGCCGTATTTCCCCGCCTGCCGAGAACGCCACCCGGCGCCTGTTGATTATAGGGTATGTCTGGCCCGAACCTCGCTCGTCTGCGGCCAGCGGGCACGTGATGCAGTTGATTCGCTGCTTCCTCGAGCATGGCTGGCAAATCACCTTCGCCAGCCCTGCCACAGAAGGCGAGCATCGCGCGGATCTGGTCAGCCTGGGCATCACCGAGGTGCGCATCGAGCTCAACAACAGCAGTTTCGATGCGTTCGTCAGCGACCTTCAACCCGACGTGGTGCTGTTCGATCAGTTCATGATCGAGGAACAGTTCGGCTGGCGGGTCGAGCAGCAGTGCCCCGGCGCGCTACGGATTCTCGAGACCTCCGACCTGCAGAGCCTGCGCCATGCACGCCATCAAAGGCTGAAGGATCTGCTGAACGAAGAGTCCGGCAATGACGTTTCAGACCTGTTCGGCGCTGGCGATGCTGAATTGTTCAGCCTGATGGCGGCCAGTGATCTGGCCCAGCGTGAAATCGCATCGCTGTACCGATGCGACCTGAACCTGATGACCTCGGACGTGGAGATCGATCTGCTGACAGGATGGTTCGGCATGCCTGCATCATTGCTGCACTGGTGCCCGCTGATGCTCGATGAGCCATCGCAGGCCGCCAGGCCGTTTGACCAGCGTGCGCACTTCCTCAGCATTGGCAACTTTCGCCATGCGCCGAACTGGGATGCGGTGCTCTGGATGAAAAACGCCATCTGGCCGCTGATCCGCCAGCAGCTGCCTCAGGCGCAACTGCACATCTACGGCGCCTACACGCCACCCAAGGCGACGGCGCTGCACAATGGCGCTCAAGGTTTCCACATCATGAATTGGGCCGAGGATGCGCTGCAGGTCATGTCCGACGCACGCGTATGCCTGGCACCCTTGCGCTTCGGGGCCGGCATCAAAGGCAAGCTCATTGATGCCATGCTGTGCGGCACACCCTCGGTCACGACACCGATCGGTGCCGAAGCCATGAGTGGCGGGTTGCCATGGCCCGGAAAGGTCGAGACCGATCCGGCGCACATCGCAGACGCCGCGGTGCGTCTTTATCAGAATCGAGCGCTGTGGTCTGAAGCGCAAACGGCTGGCTGGACCCTCTTGAACGCGCGTTTTCGACACGAGCAGCATTGCGCCAGCCTGATGGAGCGCATCGACGCCCTGCGCCGCGACCTGCCGAGTCACAGGCTGGCCAATTTCACCGGCTCGATGCTGCGGCACCATCACCACAAGAGCACCAAGTACATGGCGCAGTGGATCGAGGCGAAGAATCGCAAGGTTTGAGTGTTTTCTGTCAATACACGGATGCCCATTCGCCCGATATCGGCATGCATTCTTTTACGCTAAAGCCTGTATAGCGGCCCCAAAGTCGTCTGCTAGTGGCGACAATTCCCTTTCCTTCGTATGAAGTTTCCGAGAAAATCCTGACCGCTTGCGCGTGTCGATTTGCGGCTTTAAGGTGCGCCGTCGCTGCAGAACAGTGACCGGATTTAGCGATCCGACTCAAAGGTGCCCTAAGACTGCGTCAGGTATTTTTCATCTGGTGCACGCGTTATGGCGGCTGTACTTCGGAGATCTTCGGATCTGCCGGTGTGCCTTTGTGGCCGGTTCGCTAACCGTCGTACAGTCGCCACCCATTATGTTTAGCGACGTAACGGGTGGGGTTTACCTCAAAGGAGCTTTCACTCATGGACCTGCCACACCCCGCCTCCCCTTGCACCGACTATCTCGAACCCACCGTCTTCATCCGCCATCACCGCATGCTGCGAGCCGTCATGATCGGTGCTCAGGCCTGGTTTCCCCTGTCAGACCTTGCCCGCCTCATGGGCAAGCGCCTGGACGAACGCTCTACGCTGAAACTCGATGCCGATCAATCCCGCACAGCGTGGCTGCAGACGCACAAAGCGTGGGAACGCTGCCTGATGCTCAGCGAATCCGCAGTGTTCGCCATGCTCGTCCATCATTACGTTCCCGAGAACCGAGCCCTGCGTCAGTGGCTGGTTCAGGACGTACTTCCGACCTTGCACGCCCGGCATCGCGAAGACTTCGACCACCCTGAATCCTGTCAGATGCGCTGGCAAGGGCGTCCGCTGAGCACATTGCAATGGCATGACGATCTCTGGATCAGATTGCGCGACGTGCCTGAACTGGTTCAGGTGCAGACAACTTCAGACTCAGCGCCCGTGAAAGGGCCGTGGTGGAAACGGTTGATGATGCAATCCGTGCGATTCAGGGCCTGAAGTCTGGTGCTCCTTGAACGGTCAAGCTTTCGTCTGCGTCGAGGAACAAGGCCTGCGCAACAGATACGTATCCATCACCCACCCCTTGCGCTGTCGCGCCTCGGCGCGCAGGCGTTTGATCTGTCCACACACGTCATCGAGCCTGCCTGACACCAGTATCTCGTCCGGGGTGCCCAGGTAGGCGCCCCAATAGATATCCAGCCCCTTGCCGACGAAACGATCAAAGGTGCAATGGGCGTCGAGCATGACCACCGCGTTGTCTGGCTCATCTTCCGGGTTCGCTGCAAGGCGACGGCCTGTGGTGATCAGAAGCGGTTCGCCGATACGGTTCAGCGGTATGCGATGACTGGCGACCAGCGCCTGCACGCTGGTGATGCCAGGAATGACCTGATACTCAAGGACTTCCCTGCCCCGCGCCAGCACCCGGTCGAGGATGCGCATGGTGCTGTCGTAGAGCGCGGGGTCGCCCCAGACCAGAAACGCGCCCACCCCGTTCTCGCCAAGCTCATCGCCGATCAGGCGCTCAAACAGGATGGCGCGCTGTTCGTGCCAATGCTCGACACCGCGCTCGTAGCCGTCGGGATCGTCTTCGCGGCGCGGGTCCTGGACCTGCACCAGTCGATAATCGGTGTGCGTGATGTAGCGCTCGCAAATCGCTTTGCGCACTTGCAGCAGATCGTCGTCGGCATAACCCTTGTCGAGCAGGAAAACGGCGTTCGCCCGGTTCAGCGCGTTGATGGCCTGAACCGTGATCTGCTCGGGATCGCCGGCCCCCATGCCGATGAGAAGAATCTGTTTCATCGCGTGCCGCTCCTGCAATCACTGCTGTGAAGAGTGACTGATCCTAAGCGTTTTTTCGGTGACGGTCGGGCAATGATCTGAAAAATGAGGCACATTAACGCTCTGGCAACCACTGCAAACGGCCACGCCATGAGCAAAACAACAAGAATTGCGGACCCTTCCTACGAATTGATGGACGACCATAACGGTCTTTCGATCATTTATCGCGAGCACGGTTTTCCCTGTCCGCTGGTGCGCTGGCACTTTCACAAGGAATACGAGTTGCACCTGATCGTTGCCAGTTCCGGCAAGGTATTCGTAGGTGATTACATCGGCAACTTCCACCCGGCCAGCCTGTTCCTGACCGGTCCCAACCTGCCGCACAACTGGATCAGCCAGATCGACGAAGACGAAGTCGTGCCCAAGCGCGACATGCTGGTCAACTTCACCGACGAGCTGCTGGAAAGCGGTAATCAGGTCTTCGCCGAACTCAGAACCCTGGCACCGCTGCTGGAACGTGCCCGGTACGGTATCGAGTTTCGCTGCAAGCGCACCATTCGCCAGGCCATGAAGCTGATGCAACGCATCGCCGACTCCAGTGGCATCACCCGTCTGGGCCACTTCTTCATATTGCTGGAACTGCTGGCGGCCAGCGATGATTATCAGCTGTTGTCCGGCACGGCCGTCACCCATGCGGCGGACGAGCACAGCGTCGACCGGACCAACCGGGCGGTGGATTACATCTTTGCCAACTACAGCCGGGAATTGCCGCTGGAGGAAGTTGCCGAGTACCTGGGCATGAAGCCCACGTATTTTTCCAGAGTCTTCAAGCAGGCCACCGGACGCTGCTTTGTCGAGTTCGTGAATCGCCTGCGCATCAGCAAATCCTGCGAGCTGCTGGCAGATGGCGACAAGCCAGTGACCGACGTGTGTTTCGAGTCCGGCTTCAATAACATTTCCAACTTCAACCGGCGCTTTCAGCAACTCAAGGGCATGACGCCGTCGCACTACCGGCGCCTGGCCGTCCAGCGACTGACCGAACAAAACCTGTACTGATTCGCCCCGCCTCCTCGCCCATCGTCTACGCTCAAACTTCGCCAACGCCTGTCACCGGGCGTTCGCGGTGCAGGCACGCTTGCAGACTCACTGCAAAAAAGTATCAGTGGCAGTGCGGTGCAGGATTTGTCTTTCATCACGAACGCCGTTGTAATCAGTCCACATCTTCCTTCCTCCGGAAGAGACAAAAACAATAACCTGCCTTCTGCAGCTCTCTGGGCGTGGAAGAGGAGTGATCAATGAAGACCTCAGCAAAAGTTCTGCTTGCCAGTACCGTCCTCAGCACCTGTTTCATGGCCAGTGGCACCGCCACTGCCGGAACCGTGACCATCGCCACGGTCAACAACAGCGACATGATCCGCATGCAGCGCCTCTCCAAGACCTTTGAAGAAAAGCACTCTGACATCAAGCTCAACTGGGTGGTGCTCGAAGAAAACGTCCTGCGTCAGCGCCTGACCACTGACATCGCCACCAAGGGCGGCCAGTTCGATGTGCTGACCATCGGCATGTACGAGGCGTCACTGTGGGGCGCCAAGGGCTGGCTGCAGGAAATGAAGGACCTGCCTGCCAGTTACGAACTCGATGACGTGTTCCCTTCGGTGCGTGACGGCCTGTCGGTCGACGGCAAACTGTTCGCCCTGCCGTTCTATGCAGAAAGCTCGATCACCTACTACCGCAAGGACCTGTTCGAAAAGGCAGGCCTGACCATGCCCGAGCGTCCGACCTGGACACAGATCGCCGAGTTCGCCGGCAAGCTCACCGACAAATCCAAGGAACAGTACGGCATCTGCCTGCGCGGCAAGGCCGGCTGGGGCGAGAACATGGCGCTGATCACCACCTTGGCCAACGCTTATGGCGCACGCTGGTTCGATGAGCAGTGGAAACCACAGTTCGATCAGCCGGAATGGAAGAACGCGCTGAATTTCTACGTCAATACCATGAAGCAGTCCGGCCCGCCGGGCGCATCGAGCAACGGTTTCAACGAGAACCTCGCACTGTTCAACAGCGGCAAGTGCGCCATCTGGGTGGACGCCAGCGTGGCCGGCTCCTTCGTGACCGACAAGACCCAAAGCAAAGTGGCTGACAGCGTCGGCTTCACCTACGCGCCGCATGAAGTGACCGACAAGGGCTCATCCTGGATTTACTCGTGGTCCCTGGCGATTCCTGCCAGCGCCAAGAATGCCAAGGACGCCGCCGAGTTCACCCAGTGGGCGACCTCCAAAGAGTACGCCGCGCTCGTGGCCGAGAAGGATGGCGTTTCCAACGTGCCGCCAGGTACCCGCGCTTCGACCTACAGCGATGAGTACAAGAAAGCCGCACCGTTCGCCAACATCACGCTGGAATCGCTCAAGGCTGTGACGCCCAAGACACCGACCCTCAAGCCGGTGCCTTATGTCGGCATTCAACTAGTGACGATCCCCGAGTTCCAGGCAATCGGCACCAGTGTCGGCCAGCAGTTCTCGGCCGCGCTCATCGGTCAGACCTCGGTCGATGCTGCCTTGAAGAATGCTCAGACCTCCACAGAGCGCGACATGAAGCGCGCGGGTTATCCGAAGAAGTAACCGCACGCTGCAGGGCGGGAGATCCACTTCTTCCGCCCTTGCATCAAGACTTTGTGATATCCGATGGGAGCCCCCATGAAAACCTCAGCCATTTCTGATCGTACGGACGCGTCCGGCGAACTGCCCCCGATCAAAAGCCGTCGTTTCAAGCCGGGCTGGTTTCTGGTCAGCCCTTCCGTCGCGCTGCTGCTGGTATGGATGATCGTCCCGCTGGGCATGACCATTTATTTCTCGCTGATTCGCTACAACCTGCTGTCCCCCGGCGACAATGAATTCGTCGGTCTGGAGAACTTCCAATACTTCGTGACCGACAGCGGCTTTCTGCCCGGCGCAGGCAATACCCTGCTGCTGGTGGGCAGTGTGCTGGCGATCAGTGTCATTCTCGGCGTGCTGATTTCGGCGCTGCTGGAAGCCAGTGAGTTCTTCGGTCGCGGCATCGTACGGGTGCTGTTGATCTCTCCCTTCTTCATCATGCCGACGGTCAGCGCGCTGATCTGGAAAAACCTGATTTTCCACCCGGTTTCCGGCGTGCTGGCGGCCGTGTGGAAGTTCTTCGGTGCCGAGCCCATCGACTGGTTCGCCCATTACCCGATGCTGTCGATCATCATCATTGTGTCCTGGCAGTGGCTGCCGTTCGCCATCCTGATTCTGATGACCGCCATGCAGTCGCTGGATCAGGAACAGAAGGAAGCGGCGCGTCTCGACGGCGCAGGCCCTGTGGCGATTTTCTGGCACCTGACCCTGCCGCACCTGGCTCGTCCGATTGCAGTCGTGGTGATGATTGAAACCATCTTTCTGCTGTCGGTATTCGCTGAAATCTTCACCACGACCAACGGCGGTCCGGGTTTTGCCTCGACCAACCTGGCTTACCTGATCTACATCCAGGCGCTGCTGCAGTTCGACGTCGGCATGGCGTCTGCGGGCGGACTGATCGCCGTGGTCATCGCCAACATCGCAGCGATCGTCCTGATCCGGATGATCGGCAAAAACCTCACCGACAAGTCATGAGGGCCCTGCCATGATGACGCTCAAACAATCACGCCGCTTGCAAAGCCTGTTGCTCGGGACCCTGTCCTGGCTCATCGCCGCGCTGATCTTCTTTCCAATCTTCTGGATGGTACTGACCAGCTTCAAGACCGAAATCGACGCCTTCGCCACGCCACCGCAGTTGTTTTTCACGCCCACACTGGAAAACTACCTGCACATTCAGGAGCGCAGTGACTACTTCCACTTCGCCTGGAACTCGGTGCTGATCTCGTTCAGTGCGACCATCCTGAGCATGCTGGTGGCCATTCCGGCGGCCTACTCGATGGCGTTCTTCGAAACCAAACGCACGCGCGGCACCCTGCTGTGGATGCTTTCCACCAAGATGCTGCCGCCGGTGGGCGTGCTGATGCCGATCTACCTGCTGGCCAAGACCTTTGGCCTGCTTGATTCGCGGCTGGCGCTGATCATCATTTACACGCTGATCAACCTGCCGATTGTGGTCTGGATGATCTACACCTACTTCAAGGACATTCCGGGCGAAATTCTCGAAGCTTCGCGCCTGGACGGCGCCAGTACACGGCAGGAAATCTTTCGCGTGCTGATGCCGATCTGCAAGGGAGGTCTGGCGTCCACCGCCCTGCTTTCGCTGATCCTGTGCTGGAACGAAGCGTTCTGGTCCCTGAACCTCACCTCGTCCGCCGCGGCGCCGCTCACTGCGCTGATCGCATCCTACTCAAGCCCCGAAGGTCTGTTCTGGGCCAAGCTGTCCGCCGTCTCGACGCTTGCCTGCGCACCGATCCTGATCTTCGGCTGGATCAGCCAGAAGCAACTGGTTCGCGGTCTTTCGTTCGGCGCCGTCAAATAGCCCCGGCCTACAGAATAAAAAGGAGTCCATCATGGCTAACCTCAGCATCAGAAATCTGCAAAAAGGCTTCGACGGTCATCAAATCATCAAAGGCATCGACCTTGACGTGAAAGACCGCGAGTTCGTGGTTTTCGTCGGTCCATCGGGCTGCGGCAAATCCACGCTGCTGCGCCTGATCGCAGGGCTGGAGGAAGTGACCTCCGGCACCATCGAACTCGATGGCCGCGACATCACGCAGGTGACCCCGGCCAAGCGCGACCTGGCGATGGTGTTTCAGACCTACGCGCTGTACCCGCACATGACCGTAGGCAAGAACCTGTCGTTCGCCCTGGACCTGGCTGGCGGCAACAAGGACGAGATCAAGAAGAAAGTCGATGAAGCTGCGCGCATCCTGGAGCTGGGGCCGCTGCTGGAGCGTAAACCCAAACAGCTTTCCGGTGGTCAGCGTCAGCGGGTCGCGATTGGCCGCGCCATCGTGCGTAATCCGAAAATCTTCCTGTTCGACGAGCCGCTCTCCAACCTCGACGCCGCGCTTCGCGTGCAGACCCGTCTGGAACTGTCGCGCCTGCATAAAGAACTACAGGCAACCATGATTTACGTGACCCACGACCAGGTCGAAGCCATGACCCTCGCAGACAAGGTGGTGGTGCTCAACGGCGGCAAGGTCGAACAGGTCGGCTCTCCGCTGGACCTGTATCACCATCCGGCGAACCTGTTCGTGGCGGGCTTTCTCGGCACGCCAAAAATGGGTTTTCTCAAAGGCAAAATCAGTCGCATCGACAGCGGCAGTTGTCAGGTGGATCTGGACGCGGGCACCACGATCAGCATGCCGGTCAGCCGCGCAGGTCTGGCAGTCGGCGCTCCGGTCACGCTGGGCATCCGCCCCGAGCATCTGGACATCGCCCAGACCGGTGATTGCCAGCTGCAGGTCATTGCCGATGTCAGCGAACGCCTGGGCAGCGACACCTTCTGCCACGTGCGTACCCGTTCGGGAGAGGCACTGACCATGCGTATTCGTGGCGATCTGGCCAGCCAGTATGGCGAGACGCTGCATCTGCATCTGGACAATGCCCACTGCCACCTGTTCGACGCTGACGGTCTGGTGATCCCCAAAGCCCTGCAGACCGCTGCCGCCTGAGTACTGGAGAGTCCTGTCATGAAATTGAACAAACAGAATCTGTCGCGCCTGGGCACCGATATTGATGTGCCTGCGTATTCTGCGACCGACACCCGCCAGGGCATCGCCCACATCGGGGTCGGCGGTTTCCACCGCGCCCATCAGGCGTTTTATACCGATGCGCTGATGAACACCGGCGAAGGTATGGACTGGAGCATCTGCGGCGTCGGTCTGCGCCCCGAGGACCAGGCTGTGCGCGATGCCCTCGCCCAACAGGATTACCTGTACACGCTCTACGAGCTGGGCGACACACCGGACACCCGGACACGCGTCATCGCGTCGATCAGCGGCATGCTGCTGGCCGGGGACAGTCCGCAGGCGCTGATCGATAAGCTGGCCAGCCCGGACATCCGTATCGTGTCGTTGACCATCACCGAAGGCGGCTACTGCATCGACGACAGCAACGGTCAGTTCATGACGCATCTGCCGCAGATTCAGCATGACCTTGCCAACCCGAACAGCCCGAAAACCGTGTTCGGCTTCCTGTGCGCGGCACTCGCCCGACGCCGCGCCGAAGGTACGCCCGCTTTCACGCTGATGTCCTGCGATAACCTGCCGCACAATGGCGCTGTCACGCGCAAGGCGCTGCTGACCTTCGCCGCCCAGCGTGACGCCGACCTGCACGACTGGATTGCAGACAACGTGAGCTTTCCCAATGCGATGGTCGACCGCATCACGCCGATGACCAGCGCCGCTCACCGACTGAAGCTGGCTGACGAGAAACACATCGACGATGCCTGGCCGGTGGTCTGCGAACCGTTCGTGCAGTGGGTGCTGGAAGACAAGTTCGTCAACGGCAGGCCCGCCTGGGAAAAGGTGGGCGTGCAGTTCACCGACGACGTGACGCCTTACGAGGAAATGAAGATCAAGCTGCTCAACGGCAGCCATCTGGCACTGACCTATCTGGGCTTTCTCAAGGGCTATCGGTTCGTACACGAGACCATGAACGATCCGCTGTTCGTGCGTTACATCCGCGCCTACATGGACCTTGACGTCACGCCGCAACTGGCGTCGGTGCCCGGTATCGATCTGGAGAGCTACAAGGACACGTTGATCGAGCGATTCTCCAATCAGGCGATTGCCGACCAGTTGGAGCGAGTCTGCTCGGACGGGTCTTCAAAATTTCCGAAATTCACGATTCCGACCATCAACTGGCTGATTGTCGATCAGGGCAATCTGGAGCGGGCCTCACTCGTGGTCGCCGCCTGGGCCCTGTACCTAAAGGGTATGGACGAGAACGGCGCGGTCTACAGCATTCCCGACCCACGCGCCGAGTTCTGCAAAGGCCTGGTCACCGATGATGCGTTGATCACCGAACGTCTGTTGCAGGTCGAAGAAATCTTCGGTCTGGCCATCCCGCAGTCGGCACCTTTCGTGGCAGCGTTCGAACAGAACCTGAAGGATCTGCGCACACTGGGCGTCAGCGGCACTCTGGAAAAATTACTGGCCAAGGGCCGCTGAGGGACAACCATGTTTCTTGGAATCGATTGCGGCACCCAAGGCACCAAAGCCTTGCTGCTCGATACACAGACAGGCCGCGTGCTGGGCGAAGGCTCGGCGCCCCACAGCCTGATCAGTGACCATCACGGACGTCGCGAACAGGACGTTCAGCAATGGCTCTCGGCCCTGCAGCACGCGGTCGGCGAAGCGCTCGCCCAGTCCGGCGTTTCAGGACAGCAGGTGAAAGGTATCGGCATTTCCGGACAGCAGCATGGGCTGGTACTGCTCGACGCGCAGGGTCAGGTGCTGCGGCCGGCCAAGCTCTGGTGCGACACCGAAAGCGCTCCGCAAAACCAGCGTCTGCTGGACCATCTGGGTGGTGAAACAGGTTCACTGGAGCGCCTGGGACTGGTCATCGCGCCGGGCTATACGGTGTCAAAGCTGTTGTGGACCAAGGAGCAACACCCGGAACTGTTCGGGCAGATCGACAGGATTCTGCTGCCGCACGACTACCTGAACTACTGGCTGACCGGCCGCTGCTGCACCGATTACGGCGACGCCTCGGGCACCGGTTATTTCAATGTGCGCACGCGCGACTGGGATCTACCGCTGCTGGCACACATCGACCCGAGCGGACGCCTTGAAAAGGCACTTCCGCAATTGCTGGACGCTGAGCAGGCCGTTGGCACAGTGCGGCCCGAGATTGCCCGACTGCTGGGTCTGAATCCGCAGGCGCTGGTGTCCAGCGGCGGCGGCGACAATATGATGGGCGCCATCGGCACCGGCAATATCCAGCCGGGGTTGATCACCATGAGCCTGGGTTCTTCCGGCACGGTGTACGCGTTCGCCGATCAACCTGCGGTCAGCGAGCACGGTTCGGTTGCGACCTTCTGCTCGTCGTCCGGCGGCTGGCTGCCGCTGATCTGCACCATGAACCTGACCAACGCCACGACGGCCATCCGCGAGCTGTTCGCGCTGGACATTGCGGCTTTCAATACGGCCGTAGCCAGCGCGCCGATTGGCGCCGAGGGCGTGCTCATGCTGCCGTTCCTGAACGGCGAGCGCGTACCCGCCCTGCCCGACGCCACCGGTAGCATTCACGGTCTGGACAGCACCAATCTGAGCCAGGCCAATCTGTGTCGGGCGGTGGTGGAAGGCACGACGTTCGGCCTGCGCTACGGACTCGATCTGCTGCGCGCCAGCGGCATCAAAAGCGAGAGCATCCGCCTGATCGGCGGCGGCTCGAAAAGCGCAGTCTGGCGGCAGATCGTGGCCGACATCATGGACACGCCGGTGGTCTGCACAAGCTTCGCAGAAGCCGCAGCATTGGGCGCGGCAATCCAGGCGGCGTGGTGCTGGTCATCGGCCAATGATCAATCCGGCAGCTTGCAGGACCTGTGTGAGCGATGCGTAAGCCTGGACCCGGCCAGCGAGACCCGACCGATTGCGCAGAACGTGGCCGCCTATCAACAGGTCTACCGGCATTATCAAGACCAATTACGAGCAGTTTGAACCTGCCTTTTTGACGGAGCACCTATGTTTCTGGTTTGCGGCGAAGCCCTGTTCGACATTTTCACCCGCGCCGACACCGGCAGCGCGCTCAATAAACTGGGGTTTGACGCCATCGCCGGCGGCTCGCCCTTCAACGTTGCCATCGGCCTGCGCAGGCTGGGTGTCGAATCCGCGTTGTTTGCCGGTCTGTCGACGGATTACCTGGGCAGTCGTCTGCGCGCTGTGCTTGAAGACGAGCAGGTCGGTGCAGAGCATCTGATTGAATTCAATGCGCCCACCACACTGGCCATGGTCGCGGTCGGGGCCGACGGTTCGCCCACCTACAGCTTCAGAGGCGAAGGCTGTGCTGATCGCCAGTTGCGCCTGGAACACTTGCCCAGACTCGACGACACCGTACGAGGCATTCATGTCGGCTCGTTCTCGCTGGTGGTGCAGCCGATTGCCGATACGCTGCTGGCGCTGGTCGCTCGTGAGAGCGGCAAACGCCTGATTTCGCTCGACCCGAACGTACGCCTCAACCCGGCGCCGGACATCGGACGCTGGCGCTCCCAGATCGCGGCATTTGCCGAGCATGCGCATATGATCAAGGTCAGCGATGAAGACCTGCACCTGCTGTATCCCGACCGCGACCCCGAGACCATTGCAAAAGGCTGGCTGAACCGGCATACGCACCTGGTCATCGTGACGCGTGGTACACAAGGCGCCAGCATCTTCACCCGCGAGCACGGCACCTGGTCGATCCCGGCGAAGAGCGTCGTGACGGTGGACACGGTAGGCGCAGGCGATACGTTCCAGGCAGCGCTGCTGACCTTCCTGACCGAGCGGCAGGTGGATACGCCAAAGGCGCTGTCGGAAATCACGAAGGAAATGCTGGATCAGATGCTGGAGTTTGCAGCGAGTGCAGCGGCGCTGACCTGCACACGGGTCGGGCCGGATCTGCCCTACCGGGATCAGTTGCGCTGAGTGACCGCAGAGCGTCCGGGTGTGCACGCTGAACCACCTCAACGAAACCCGGGCAAAAAAAATCGCGAATCACCTTGCTCTCACGAGTACGTGTGAGCAAGCTGGCTCGCGAAATCATGGGTGCAGCCTGCTGAAATGTCAGGCCAGCAAACCGGCCTTGATGCCCCGGATGCGCGTATTGATGTCATCCGCAACATCGTTCTGCTTGTCCTTGAGGGCGTCCTGGACTTTCTGATCGATAGTCAGTTGATCCTCAGGCTTCATCGCGGTGTATTGCTGCTGGGTGATGCCAGTCAGTTTTTCCCGCACTTTCTCTTCGGCTGTCTGCTTCAGCGTGTCCATGAACTTCTGGACACCGGTCGCAGCGCCATCCGAAACACCAGCGCTGGCCGTCGATCCTGTAACACCGTTATCACGATCCGCCGTCTTCTCGGAAAGCGACGTGTCCGCCGCGCTTTTGAGATTGACCATCATCCGTGCGAACGACTCGTTGTAACCACCGTTGCCCTGCGCGTCATCCGTGGACGCAGCGTTGGCGTTTTGCGAGGTGACCGGGAACGCACCGTTGCCGAGACCTGCCGCGGCCACCGCGCCGAACGTATCCTGCGACACCTCGCCCAGCGTCTTGCGCCCTATGGCTCCAACAGCATGGGAAACCAGCTGTTCAAGCCCACTGTTGCCAATAATCATCTTTCACCTCCTGATGACGTGATGCGCCTGTACACCAGCAAGACCGATGCCAATTGCCAAAATCATCGTAAGCCCATGATTCATAGGACAATGGCCGCTACAGGCAGCGGCAGAAAGATGACGTTTACGTGATCAACCTGCTCAACCACGCCAAACGCGGCAAAGCGTTGCCGTCACAGGGCGGTCTGGCCCTGAACGACCTGCAACTGTTCCAGCGGCAACGGGCCCGCAAAGTAATAGCCCTGAGCCTGACCGGCACCCATCTCGCGCAACAGTTCCAGCGTCTGCAGGTCTTCCACCCCTTCGGCTACCACGGTCAGGTCCAGCGATTCGGCCATCCTTACAATCGCCCGCACGATCGCGCGGCTTCGATCACTGGTGGTCAATTCGAAGATGAACGACTTGTCGATCTTCAAACCGCTGAAATGGTACTGGTGCACATAGCTGAGAGAGGAAAACCCGGCCCCGAAGTCATCCAGCACCACCGACATGCCCTGATCCGCCAGTTGCTTCATGGACAGACGGGCCTGTTCGGGGTCCGCAACCAGCGCGCCTTCGGTGAGTTCAAGGCACAGTCTGGCCGGGGATACGCCGTACTCGACCAGCATGGAAAGCACTTCGCCTGCAAACGCCGGTCGGGTAATGCTGTAGCTGGAGCAGTTCACATGGACCGGAGGCAGATGCGCATTGGCCGGGTCAGCCAGAATCGCAATGACCTGCCTGAGCATGTACAGGTCCAGACGGCCAATCAGCCGCAGGCCCTCCAGCGCCGGCAGGAAACACTCGGGAGTGACCACCTGCCCGTCAGGCTGTCGCCAGCGAATCAACGCCTCCAGCGCCAGCAGTCTGCCGGTCTCCAGGCAGGTGATGGGTTGAAAATAGGGAATAAGCTGATCGGTACGTTTCAGCGCCGTACGCAATGCACCTTCCTGATCCATCTGATCCGAAACCTGACGGCGCAATGCCTGGTTGAAGACTGCACAGCCATCACGTCCGCCGCTCTTCACCGTGTACATCGCTGTATCGGCATCACGCAACAGGTCTGCGGGCTCCTTGTGGAACTGACCATCGGCCCCGACCACGCCGATGCTGCAGGACGTAAACACCGTGTGTTCATCGATCATAAAGGGCAATTCGAATGCCGTGAGGATGCGCTGGGCTATCCCGACACCGGCGCTCAATCGCGCGCCGAAGCCCAGCACGGCAAACTCGTCGCCGCCTAAACGGGCCAGCAGGTCACCGTCACGCATGCAATTGCGCAAACGCTGCGCCGCCTGAACCAGCAGCAAGTCGCCACAGTGGTGGCCAAGGCTGTCGTTGACGATCTTGAAGCGATCCAGATCGATGAACATCACCACCAGTGCCCGCCCCCGGCCGCAGAAATCCTCCCAGGCCACCTGCAATCGTTGCTGCAAGTAGCTGCGATTGGGCAGCCCCGTCAGCGAATCATGAGCGTTTTCATACTGGAGCCTTGCGTTCAACTGATCCAGTTCACGAGTCCGGTCCAGTACCCGCGCCTCCAGACGCAGGTTGGCGGTATGAATCGCCTCGGCAGCGCTTCGGCGAGAGAGCGCCGTATCGATATGGCGTGACACGAAGGTCAGCAACTCCTGATCGCGCAAGGTATAGCTGACGTGACGCGAATAGCTCTGAACAGCCAGAACACCCCGCACTTCCTCAGCTTCGAACAGCGGAATGCCCAGCCAGGACGTCGAGCGGTTGGACTGATTCTGCACTTCGATCTCGCCCGCAGCTTCCAGCCTGAGTGCGTCTTCACTGTCGATCAGGCACGGACGGCGCTGGCGAATGACATATTCGGTGAACCCGCGCTGACCACGCCGGGGCGCAGGCGACTGCGTCAGACGCTCGTCAATGTAGTAGGGAAAGGTGACCTCGCCCGTACTTTCCTCGTAAAGCGCGATATAGAAGTTGAGCGCGACCAGCAGTTCACCCACGATCGTATGCAGGCTCTGGAACAGCTCGTTCATGTCTCCGGGACGGCTGGACAGCTCGGCAATCTGAAACAACGCACTTTGCAGATGCTCGGCACGCTCGCGCTCGGCCACTTCCAGACGCAACGCGACGTTGGCGGCAGACAGTTGCTGGGTGCGCAACAGCACGGTCTGCTCAAGGTGGGCACGGTGCAACAGCCTGTCCATTGCCATGGCCACATGCCTGGACACCACCGAAAACAACGCCCGATCCTGAGCGCTGTAGACACGGGACACGTCATAGACCTGCATCGCAACCATGCCGAACACTTCATCCGAGGCGTTTTTCAGCGGCGCCCCCATCCAGAATTCCGGACGACGCCCTCTGCACCTGAAACGGCCAGCCGCTTCTGCTTCTTCGATGCCCGCGGCATCGAGAAACATGGACTGCCCCTGGGTCAGCACATAGCCGGTCATGGAGATACTGGCGGGATCCAGGTACTCGAAGGTTTCCGGGGCCATCGCTTCATCGTCGAAACGGTCGATGTAATACGGATAGGTGATCTTGCCGGACTGGCTGTCGTAAAGCGCCAGATAGAAGTTCTCGGCATCGATCAGCGTGCCGAGCTGCTGGTGAATGCCTTGCAGCAGTGTGCCTCGTTCATGGGTGGAGCTGGCCAGCAGGCTGATCTCGTAAAGCGCCCTCTGGGTAATCTGCGCCCTGACCAGTGCAGCGCTCTGCAACAACGAGCCCAGCCTGACAGCAAGATCGACCAGTGCCGGATTATGTTGTTCAGACAAGGGTGCCAGCAGCCAGCCAAGTGCCTCCTCACCTTGACCTGTCGCCCACCGATAGACCTGTCCTTCGTTACAGAACGACTCAAACTGGCCAACGGGAATCTGCTCGGGCCAATCGTAATGAAGCGCACCCTGCCCCAACAGGCGCTTTTGCTCACCTGCGATATAGACCGCCCAAGGCACTGCCGGGATCTGACTGCGTGTCACAGCCAGAAGCTCATCAATGGCCTGATGACTGGAAAGCCGGTGACGGCGGTCGCGCAGTGCATCGCAGGGAGCCGCGCTATCAGTCGGCTGGCGCATGCAGGAGGCCAAAGGTGGAACTGTCATTTCGATACCAGATTCAGAAACAGACGGCGAATATAGTTCACGCTTCTGACAAGGGTTGGCAGTGCGCTGTCACATTCAGGCAACAATTTCAATGCAAGGATTGTACCTTCAAGTCGGCTGCCTCATTCACTGAATATGGCGGTGATCATGGCACTAATTGATGGTTTTTCAGGTCATAAACGGCTCCCGCAGCGGACAACATCGCATCTTCCACACTATTCTGTCTGCGGTTTCTTCGCCAAACACATACTGGACAGGTGATCGCAATGATCAAGACTTACAGCTATGCAGCCCAGGCTGCCACCGACAAGCTCGCACCTTACCAATTCGAACGACGCGCTCCGGGCGCCGACGATGTTCAGATCGACATCCTTTACTGCGGTGTCTGCCACTCTGACCTGCACACGGCCCGTAACGAATGGCACAACACGCTTTATCCGTCGGTGCCAGGCCATGAGATCGTCGGCAAAGTCACTGCCGTCGGTGCCAATGTGACCAAATTCAAGGTAGGCGATCTGGCTGGCGTCGGCTGCATGGTCGACAGTTGCCAGACGTGCCCGTCCTGCGCCGACAACGAAGAGCAGTACTGCGAGAGCGGTTTTACCGGCACCTACAACGGGCCGGTCTTCGGCGGCGAAAACACCTTCGGCGGTTACTCTGACAAAATCGTCGTCAAAGAGAAGTTCGTCCTGCGCATCGCGCCCGACCAGAATCTGGCGGCCGTTGCACCGTTGCTGTGTGCGGGCATCACCACCTACTCGCCGCTGAGTCACTGGAAAGTCGGTCCCGGCAAGAAAGTCGGAGTCGTGGGGCTGGGTGGTCTGGGCCACATGGGCGTGAAGATTGCGCACGCCATGGGTGCTCATGTAGTGCTGTTCACCACGTCGCCTAACAAACGCGAAGACGGTAAGCGTCTCGGCGCGGACGAAGTGGTGGTCTCCAAAAACGCTGATGAAATGGCCGCTCACGCCAACAGCCTGGATTTCATCCTCAATACCGTTGCCGCACCTCATGACCTGGATGCATTCCTGGGGCTGCTCAAGCGCGACGGCACCATGACACTGGTCGGCGCCCCCGCTACACCTCACCCGTCGCCAGCCGTGTTCAACCTGATCTTCAAACGTCGCAGCCTGGCAGGCTCGTTGATTGGCGGCATTCAGGAAACCCAGGAGATGCTCGACTTCTGCGCCAAACACAACATCGTGTCGGACATCGAAGAAATTGCCATGCAGGACATCAACGAAGCTTACGAGCGCATGCTCAAGGGCGACGTTAAATATCGTTTCGTGATCGACATGGCAACGCTCAAGCAGGAAGCCTCTGCAGCCTGACCTTCACAGGCGGTCCGGCTGGCGGCATGCCAGCCAGACCGCCACTGTCAACCTGATGCCTACCCTCATGCACACACATGTCCCGCCTCATGACAGGCCGCCGCCCGACGCTGCAATTTCGAGCCCCCTGCCGATCATGCGTTCCGCTTTCCGGCAGTGTGGAACGCGGACGAACGTCGAACCTTTCGTCTTTAGCTTCCGCAACTCGTCTCCAGAGCATTGACACGCACTTTTTTGGGGCGCGAAATAGTTGCTCGATTGAAACGCGCCAACTCAATGGACGGAGAATTACACATGGCTAAGATCAAAATTTTAGCGGGTGACTTTCTTCAAGGTGATGGAGAGTACCGTGCTGGCACCATCACCCTCGTAACGCCTCTCTTCCCTTGGCCGGGTATCAGTTTCAAGCACGGCGATATCAAGTCAGTGGAAATGGCCAGCCAGGCTTCCAGTAAAAAAATCGAAGGCGCCATAGGCTACGGTCTGGCGGGCGCATTGGTACTCGGGCCTGTGGGCGCTGCGGCAGGCGTCATGCTGGCAGGCGAGGAAAAGGAAATAACGTTCCTGACGACGCTGAAGGACGGCCGAAAAATACTCGCGGCCGCCGACGACAGGACCTTTCAGAAACTCTCGCAACACATCGCAACGCGTGATCTCGTCAGACATTTCTGAAGCCAGGGGCCGAGCACTCGCTGAATGAAGCGCTCGCCGCTCTTCGACTAAGCTCAATTCATGGCACTGATTGTGCTCTATTCATATAAATGAACTTTTTATTACAATTTAGTGACTATCGCTTGCTGCGTGCCGGTCTCAAGTTCATGAAGTCCTTGCAGATATTGAAGGTAAGGGACGCTAACAGGTGAAGGGATATGAAAAAACGAGCGACAGTCATCTGCAAGCGAGACGGACAAATCCTCTACGTGCGCAAACCAAAATCCAAATGGGCCTTGCCAGGCGGCAAAGTCGAGCCCGGAGAAACTCCGGCACAGGCCGCAGCGCGCGAGCTGAACGAAGAGACAGGCCTGGAAAATCTGGAGCTGCGTTATCTGGCCGAGTATGAACAGGACCGGGTGACCCACCACGTGTTCATCACACTGGTGCCTGACTCCAGTGAAGCCAGACCGCAAAACGAGATCGCTGCCTGCAAATGGCTCGCCCCCAAGAACGTCAGCGATCTGAAAGCGAGCCCGGCCACCAAGTCCATCGTCAAATCATTTGCTCTACAAGGGTGAACCCGGCCTCGATGCGCCCAAGCGCTGGCGCATTTGAGGCAAGCCCGGGCGCGACCCTGTAAAACGCACGCAAAAAAAAGGGCGACCCTTTCGGATCGCCCTTTTCATCACCGCCCAGCAGAGCGGATTTTGTTTGGTAGGCGCGATTGGACTCGAACCAACGACCCCCACCATGTCAAGGAGAGGAACCACAACGCGTAGCCCCTACAGGCTATGGCCTTGAGAGAACGCCCATTCACATCATGAGGCGTCAACATGGCTAACATCCGCTCCCTACCATCAGGCAACTGGAACGCTCAGGTCAGATTGAAAGGGAAACCCCCTCAGTCGAAGACATTTTCTACACAGGCAGAGGCTCAGGCATGGGCTGACAAGCTTGAAGCTGTCATCAAGGACCACAAGCAACACACCATATTCACATTGGGCATGACCTACTGTGACTCCCACCTCAAGGGCAAGGGTTCCTACACCCATGCTGTCCAGATCGTTGAGCAACTAGCTCACGCCTTCCCTCAGTCAATTCATGACATAACCCCTAAGCTAGTAAACGATTTCAAACTGATGCGCTTACAGACCGTCAAGGCAGCCACATGCAGACATCAACTAGCGTTCCTCTCTCGGTTCTTCAAGTACGCTAAGCGTGGCCTGCTAATAGACATACCTAACCCTGTCTGTGATATCACCCTACCTAAGCCCGACAAGTCCAGTGACAAGGTGGTAACTGCTGGTGAGCTACGTCTAATCCTCAATGAGCTATCACCCACAATGGCCCTGATAGCAGAGCTTGCATACGAAACAGCTATGCGTCGTTCTGAGATACTGAAGCTGACAGTTAACTGCCTGCATCTGGAACAAAGGATTGTGGACGTAGTGGATGGCAAGAATGGTACACGCTCAGTGCCCCTGACCCTACGTGCAATAGAGCTTCTGAAAAAGGCTCAAAGACATGCTCTAGCAGAACGCCTACCAAGAGGCAGACTGTTCTCTGTAGCGCCTCACAGCGTCTCTCAGGCCATCAGGAGAGCTAGAACAGCAGCTAACCTTGATAGCAATGTCAGGCTACACCAACTCAGACATACAAGAATAACCAATGTAGCTAAGAGAGGGTTTAACAACGCTCAGATAATGATTGTCTCTGGACATAGAGACACTAGGTCTTTCGCCAGATACTCCCACCTGAATGCTAAGGATGTATTACATCTGATTGACTGAGGCCCTACAAGCTCACTGGTGAGGCGTAAGACTCTTATCCTCATCAGTTGCAGGCTTTGCTTATAGCGTGCCTTACAGAGCCTTACAGGAAGCGTAGGAACACGCACACTCTCTTATCTCATAGTATCAAAACAAACTAATGAGCCAACTTTAAAAATAGTTTGAGGACTTTTGCCTCAAATCTAGGTATAGATATATTTGAGTGAGAAAAATATCTCAATTTAATTTGAAGGGAATTCTCTCAAAACGAGGTATAGTATATATAGGAGAAGCTTTTCTCCTTCTGCAACCCTCTCTCACTTGCTACACCCTCTAGCACCATCCTCCTTACTCGCCATTACGCGATGTAGGAACACGAGACTTCCTCCTAGATAATATCACGCCCAATCTTATGGGGGATATAGGGGGCTGCCTTTAACTATCAACTTATATAGGTAAGATTAAATGTCTATCACTTTAGAACAGATTGTTGCTTTGCAACACAACCAGCTTAACACACTGCCAAGAAAGATCATTTGGCTTATGGTACGTAATCAAGCTGATGTCTTTGGCTGGTCTACTATCTCAAGCGCTGAGTTTTGTGCTGCTACAGGGCTCCCCAGACGCTCTGTAGAAAGCGTTCTAAAACATCTGGTAGCAACAGCAATGGTTGAGCGTAGAAAGACTGGCAAAGCCCATTCAGCTCGATATCAATATCGCATTATCACTCTCTAACTAATCCTCTCCAATAAGGAACACACATATGCGTACATACAAACACGAAGACCTTGTATCACTATCACAAGAGACAGGCCGCTCCCTTGAGGAAATCAAGGAGCTAGCACGTAGTTCAGGATGGGTACTGGAACAGGAGGCACGCCCTCTCCGAGCACTTGACAGCTCCAAGGATGCTGTAGCTATTATGAAACAGGTTAGACAAGCCACCCTTGAGCGTCTCTACAAAGAAGATCCGCTGATTCGTGAAAGTCTGGATATGCAAGTGGCTGTGCAGCAAGCACGCCTTGATCGAACCACTAGCAAACCTAGTAATAACCAGTATGACTCACAAGGGAACTTCACCGGCGTAACACGAAGCATCATTAGCGGGCCAGCAGCAACAGGTAAGAACCAAACTGATGCTATGAAAGCGATTAAGGCTAGCGTCTATAAGCGCCTAGGAGTTCAGGAATGAACTACTACATGTCAGAAGGCGAGCGTCAGTATCAAGAACATCGTAAGGCCCAGCTAAAGGCTATGATTGAACATGCAGAGGTTAGCAACAACAGTCTTGTAGGTGAAGTGAAGATTTATAAGGGGGTTAGCTATCAGATGCATCAACGTGGAAGTTATGTGTGCGTGGGTCTCCCTAAGAACTCACCATTGGAAGGTACGTTCACTTCAGCGTTTGCTCTACACAAGATCATTGATGATATGGAAGTAAGCAAACCTACCAAATGAAAACAATCATTAGCTGGGTGGTTACAGCATTCATTGTGTATGCCATCTGCCTAACCTTCCTTACTATTGCCAGACTAGCCTTAGCAGTTATGGCATGTACAGCATGAAATGTATATATGAATTCAGATGACGACTACATCAACATCCCTGACGTAGAGTACCGAACAAAATACCTCATCCCCGTCAGTATTAGGCGAGGTGTAGCTAAAGAACTGATAGCGTCTAAAGGCAATACTAAAGCCATCTACGCCCTTTCCCTGAAACATCGAATCTCCTTACAGACAGCAGGCTATGTCTCTCGCTTGGACCTAAAGCACATTGAGCAATATAGAAAACGACGATAAGGAATCTATGAAAGAAAAAACACTGTTCATTGCTGAAGCCCTTCCGGGCAGCGGCAAGTCCACCAAGTTTATTCAATCACTGCCTCAGCTAATCATAGACAACAACATTGTTTATGCAATGCCCACGAACAAGCTTATCAAGGAGCTAGCCTTAGACATAAACGTCAAGGCTGGCATTTCTCCATTGGTCATTACCTCTGAGACTGTAGATCATGTGACCTTGCACCTTGAGCATGTGCTGGCGTTGAACAGTGCCCCCTTGATCATGATTACTCATGAAGCGTTACGTCGAGTAAACCCTAAGCTCCTTGATGGTTGGGAGCTAGTAGTGGATGAGGTGCCTAGCGTCTCTGATTGCAAGGCCCACCTGTTCGATAGTGGCAGCTACCTTGGAAGCATTGCGAACTATCTAGATATCAGTCCCAGCAAGAAGGCATCACTCAAACCTGAGTACACCTCTCTGATTGAAGGCATGATTAAATCAAAAGATAGCAGCGCCCTAAGCAATACAGCCATTGACGTATTGAAGGCTTTGACAGAGCCCAAATGTAGCGTAGAGGTAGAGGCTCTATCTGCCAAGGGTAAGCGCCTAGTACGCATTGTGAGCTATAGGGACTTCTTACCAGCGTTCTCTTATGCCAACAGTGTTCACATTCTCGCCAACAACGTCAGGGACACGCTACTGGGCATTCATGCCACCTACCAAGGCTGGCAGTTTGAACCATCTATATTCACACCAGAGTTTGATGGTTATGGCAAGCGTGTTGAGCTACATCCTTTCCTTACAGGTAAATACTCCAAGACTCAGAGCATGATGCAGCGTAATGGCAAGATTGCTGATGCCTGGGATGATGGCGTACAGTTGGCTGACTGGCTACGCTGCGTAACCGCAATGATCGGGAATGAAGAAAGCTTAGCCTTCATGCATGAATGGGTTAAGTATAACTTCAAGAGCAATGTAACCACGCTACCAATCGATAGCAGGGGCATCAATGGCTATCAAGACAGACGTATTGCTATCTGCCTTCAGCACGGCAATGTAAGTCCTGATGATGCCCTAAGCTTTCATAGCTTGAGTGATATGCTGGGCGTACCAGTACAAGAGATTAGAAAGGCCATTGAGTTTGAACGCTTTTATGAGAGCACCCTACAGGCCATTGCTCGCACTTCTCTGAGAGACAGAGACAATATGGAACCAGTGCTACTATTCGTACAAAACATGGACATGGCGAATTACCTTCAAGGCTTACTTGGAAGACTGGCCGTCATCAATACTGAATTGGTTATGCCTCCCTGGGAGAAGGAGAAGTCAGACTTGAAGAAGGCTAAAGCCATGCTACAAGCTGAAGCCATCTCTCTGTTCATTGAGAAAAGTGTGAGCCGAAAAGATATTGCTGAAACCTTGGGCGTACCATACAAATCCATCCTCAATTGGACAGCAGGGCTTAAGCAAGCAGCATAATTCCCAACGTCAGCATTACTTTTTCCCAAAACCCCTTAAAGACTCCTTAAGAAAAATTGGGAAATTTCTAAGAACACCTTAACGTCAGCAAGCTGACGGGTATCACTCCTTTCTTAGGACATTAAGTAAGACACTACCCTTAGACTACCATCTATCGATGGATCTTTCTTAAAAGCAAAAGCAACGTCAGCATAGCTGACAAGAGCACGCATAAAAGAGAGAATCAAAAGCGAACTACCTACCAGTATGTATTACTCTTGATCTTTCTTTATTGCGTATGCCACTACGTGGCGTGCTCTTGCTTCTGCTGTCACGCAGTGACTCCTGCTGAAAGCCCACTACTATTCTTACACATTTAAAGAGAACAACATGAACATTCAAGACGAACACAAACAGCAATACGTAGAAGCTTACTCACACATTGAGCTAGCCAAGACACTTGGAGTTAGTCTCGCCCTGCTAGATAGCCATGCAGAAAACCAAGGATGGAAAGAAGAACATCGACTTTACTGGTTCGACAAGTCCCTTGAGTCATTGAAGTATGCGCTTAACGAAGGAAGCATCCCTGCTGTTAAGGAACTTCTTAAGATTGCTGGTGTAACTAGACCAGTAGGCCGTCCAAAGAAACAAGACATTGAAGGCCATCTAGCTAAGGAAGCTAAAGTAGCCGAGGAATGGGAAGCAGACTTTCGAAGACTGAGCTTAGCGTCATCAAACTGAGAGAATTATTTATTAAAAGAGGTGGAGTGTATTGACCTCTCACACCTACGACCACATTACATTGGACAAAGCTGTCGCTAGGGAGCGTTACGCTCTGCACCACAGGGAGCACACCTCAGTGTGTCAACTGTGCCTGATAGTTCAGCTACCAGTGCCCGCCCCCCCTAACGAAGCCAGAAGGGATATGCTGGCATATCAGCCATGCCTAGCTGGGGAGGTCTACAAACCGCCTCCCACTGTCCTCTCAGCGTTCCCGCCACCACTACACCATTGAAGGTTCGCTATGGCACTACTGACCTCAAAGCATCCCACTCACTGGGACATACCGTTTAGCGTCTGCTAGGCCCGTTTGCCTATTTCTCATCGAGCGGAATCTTCACGACTCCGTCCCGATTATATCTACTGCAAGTACTCACAGCAATTCTATACGCAACATCTCTATCCGACACGTACTGATTCAAGGACTGAAGCTTTCCCTCAACGCATTCAGCCATCAGAGCGCCTTCTTTGGCCCCTTCCGACATTGCGATGTAGCCGATTATCGATAGCATCAGCAGCCCAGCTGCGAGACCGCTTAGGCTAATTTTTCCGTTAGGACTCTTCACGATAGCCACGGGAGTGTAGAGCCCTGGCCAAAGATATGGTCGTCGTCTATCCAGTAGCTCGTGTAACCCGACCCGCTGTATACGTACCCTTCACTGATCCAGCAATGCGTATAACCATTTGGTCCAAATATATGCCCATCTGTAATCCAATGGCCTGTGTAGCCTTGCGGACCGAATATGTGCTGATCACGAATCCAAAAACCTGTGTACATAGCTTCCTACCTGCTGGGATCTTTGACCTAGATATCAGACTGCCAGCATTTCTCCTAGAAATTTCCTTGACGCAATGCATAAGAAAGGACAACCCCTAACCCCCTGCCTACCCCTCTCGCCTTGATGGCCCCACGCACACAGAAATTGGCCCTTGCCTTGAGCGTCAAGAAAATTCCACAGAGGGGTTGGGTAGCGTCCAGCCCACAGCAGGCACGTAGCTCAGTTGGTTAGAAGCTTGCCATTGTGAGGCCACGAACAATGAGCACCACCTTAACAAGAAGGTGATCAGGCTATACAGATCAGGAGGTTAGCTATGGTCGTTCACATTTACTCGTGTGAATGCCACTGTGAATGAGGTGTGAACGTTCGTGTGAACGACGGTTTGAACGAGAACAGACATTCCCATTGCGGTGTGTGAACGATGCCTATAGATTGTGAACGTTTTCTCAAGAAACAGAAAAGGGGAACCCTTTCGGATTCCCCCTCTCGACCGCCCAGCAGAGCGGATTTTGTTTGGTAGGCGCGATTGGACTCGAACCAACGACCCCCACCATGTCAAGGTGGTGCTCTAACCAACTGAGCTACGTGCCTGCTGTGGGTCGGCATTCTACGGATATTCAGATGAGTGTCAATGGCTTTTTTTGCACTAACTGACTGAATATGCGGATTATTTGGCCGGGCCGTCTGCGTGTTTATTTTGTCCGAAAACACGCATCTGATCGCAAGGCATACGCGCACCATCTACTGGCACCGCTTTACTGCCATCAGCTCAAGGCTTCGACAGGTACGCCTGGGGCAGCAGTTCGATGGAAACCGCTGCCATTGCTTGAATAAAGTACTGACGCGTTTGATCCCGGCCTAAGTGCCAAAAAACGGAAACAAAAAAGGCTCACCTTTCGGTGAGCCTTTCTGGACCGCCCAGCAGAGCGGATTTTGTCTGGTAGGCGCGATTGGACTCGAACCAACGACCCCCACCATGTCAAGGTGGTGCTCTAACCAACTGAGCTACGTGCCTGCTGTGGGTGTGCATCCTACCGGCTTTAATCTTCATGTCAATCTGTTTTTATCGCTAACCCTCTGAATTAACGACGCTTTTACAGCGAAGGGAGGGGAAAGTCTTTTTCCCGGAGGCTGGCAGAGCGTAGTCATCTCGGGTAGGATCGGCGCAATCGTCAAGAATATTAAACGGAGCTTCAGGATGGCCAACACGCCTTATCCGCAGTCCTACTACGCCGCTTCGGCCAATCCAGTGCCGGAACGCCCCGCCCTGCAAGGCGAGGTCGAAACCGATGTGTGCATTATCGGGGCTGGCTATACCGGGCTTTCCAGCGCGCTGTTTCTTCTGGAGAACGGCTTCAAAGTGACTGTACTCGAGGCGGCGAAGGTAGGATTCGGCGCATCGGGCCGTAACGGCGGACAGATCGTCAACAGCTACAGCCGCGATATCGACGTGATTGAACGGACCGTCGGCCCGCGACAGGCACAACTGCTGGGGCAGATGGCCTTCGAAGGCGCGGCGATCATTCGTGATCGCGTCTCACGCTACGGCATACAGTGCGACCTGAAAGACGGCGGTGTGTTTGCCGCTCTGACAGGCAAGCAGATGGCTCATCTTGAAGCGCAGAAACGGCTGTGGGAACGCTATGGCCATTCACAATTGGAGTTGATGGATCAGCGCCGCATCAATGAAGTGGTGAACTGCGAGCAGTATATCGGCGGCTTGCTGGACATGAGCGGAGGCCACATTCACCCGTTGAACCTGGCACTGGGCGAAGCGGCTGCAGTGGAAACGCTGGGCGGAACCATTTATGAGCAGTCAGCCGCGATTCGCATCGAGCGCGGCGCGAGCCCTGTGGTGCATACCGCTCAGGGCAAGGTCCGCGCCAGGTTCATCATTGTCGCGGGTAATGCCTATCTGGGTAATCTGGTGCCGGAACTGGCGGCCAAATCCATGCCCTGTGGCACTCAGGTCATCACCACCGAACCGCTGAACGAAGAACTGGCCAGATCCCTGCTGCCGCAGGACTATTGCGTCGAAGACTGCAATTATCTGCTGGATTACTACCGTCTGAGCGCCGACAAACGTCTGATCTTCGGCGGCGGCGTGGTGTATGGCGCAAGGGACCCGGCCAACATCGAAGCCATTATCCGCCCCAAGATGCTCAAGGCGTTCCCGCAACTCAAGGACGTGAAAATCGACTACGCGTGGACCGGTAATTTCCTGCTGACCCTGTCTCGCCTGCCTCAGGTCGGGCGGCTGGGCGACAACATCTATTACTCGCAAGGTTGCAGCGGCCACGGGGTCACGTACACCCACCTGGCGGGCAAGGTACTGGCCGAAGCATTGCGCGGTCAGGCCGAGCGTTTTGACGCGTTCGCCGACCTGCCGCACTATCCGTTCCCTGGCGGACAGTTGCTGCGCACGCCCATGACGGCGCTGGGTGCCTGGTATTACAGCCTGCGTGATCGACTGGGTTTCTGAGGCTCATGAAAAACGGCGCCTCAAAGGGCGCCGTTTTTCATTCTGGCTGTCTATTTCATTTAACGGCGCGATTCAGCGTTCGGGTCGCCTCACCTGCCGCCTGCTCCTGTCCGGCCTGCGCCAGATCGGCGGCGGCCTTCAGCCAGCGCTGCGCATCAACTTGCGCAGGTAATTGGCGTGGCGACTGGATCAAGACCGCCCAACTGCCTGCGTTCTTCCAGGCAGAGTCGAAACTGCTGAAGCTCATGGTATAGCGCCGGTCCATGCCGGCGCTCAGCAGGACGGTTTCCTTCACGCGATTGTAGCCCACCAGAACGGCATAGCGTGGCGCCTTCCAGAATGCAGAGCCCTGAGAGAACCGCAGCATCACCGGATAGCCAGCCGACACCTGAGTCAGCAATGCCTGCAGATCGTGATCGAGCGGGTACACCATGAAGCCGTACTCGCGAGCGACCCTGGGCATGTTCTGTTCCAGACGATCTTCGGCGCCCGGCAGTTGCAAGGGCTTGTCCAGCAAACCGGGAGTGGTCTGCACCTGCTGATTGGCAAGCATACTGGCCAGCGCGCCAGGACCGCTCTGATAAGCGTTGCCACGGAAGAACGGCACGGAGTTGAGCTCGACCCGATCAGGCAGGCTCTTTATCTGCGGCGTGACCATTGAGGAGCAACCCGACAGGCAAAGCACCAGCGCTGCCAGCAGCAATGGCCCTCTGAAGCGGATAGCGCTTGAAAGCATGGATAAGGACAACATGTTCACTCACTTCAACTGACATCGAGCAATCACCACTCGATCTGAACGCTGATCATAGAGCCCGCAAGAGGCCGGGTATAGCCTTTGCGTATAGCGAAGCGACCGTGATAGAGCGAAACGGTCATACCAAAACGCCATTGGTCAATTAATCGCAACATGCCCGGTACTAGACTGTCAGTTATCGGGAATGCAACACAAAAGCAGGAAACGTGGAGGCACTTATGAGCCTGGAATTGACAATCGTGATGCTGGTCGCCTCGTGGCTTGCGGTGGCTACTGCCATGTTGTGGGGTGTGATGCGCGTGTCCCGTCGTCACCACCCACACACTGTCACCCCGCCCTCGCCCAAGCGCCTGAAGCTGGACAGAGCACCGAAGGCCAGCCCCGCCACGGCTCACTGAGGCTGTGCGCGGTTCCGGCAAGGCCCTGAAATGCAAAACGGTCGACCCGAGTAATCGGGCCGACCGTTTTTTTCATGCGACGTATGATCAGGCGTTGGAAGCCAGCCGTGCAGCCTTTTTGCGCTTGGCCCTGCGGACCATCATGTTCAGGCCTTCAATCGCTGCCGAGAACGTCATAGCGGCGTAGATATAGCCCTTCGGAACATGGGCACCGAAGCCTTCGGCGATCAGCGTCATACCGATCATGATCAGGAAGCCCAGCGCCAGCATCACCACGGTCGGGTTGTCGTTGATGAATTTCGCCAGCGGGTTGGCGGCAACCAGCATCACGACCACGGCACTCACTACAGCGATGATCATGATCGGCAAATGCTCAGTCATGCCCACAGCGGTGATGATGCTGTCGATGGAGAACACCAGGTCCAGCATCAGGATCTGAACGATCGCGCTGCCCATGGTCAACGCCACGGTGGCGCTCAGGGTTTTCTCTTCCTCGGTCTTCACGTCCATGCTGTGATGGATTTCCGTGGTCGCTTTCCAGACCAGGAACAGGCCACCAGCGATCAGGATCATGTCCTTCCAGGAGAAGGCCTGACCAAACATTTCAAACACGGGCTCGGTCAACTGCACGATATACGCCACGGTGCTCAAAAGGCCCAGGCGCATGACCAGCGCCATGCCGATACCCAGCTTCCTCGCCTTCTCGCGCTGATGCTCTGGCAGCTTGTTGGTGATGATCGAAATGAAGATCAGGTTATCGATACCCAGTACGACTTCCATCACGACCAGCGTCGCCAGCGCAATCCACGCAGCCGGACTGGTCGCAAGTTCCAATAGGTATTCCATAGATCACTGCCCTGCCTGAGCCAATAGTTGAACGAATGTTAGATTTCTTTACCGGACTTGCTTTCGGGTTCAGCGGAGCTTGGTGCCGGTTCCAGCACCGAAAGTTCCCGTTTGGCCTCGTCAACCGCCTTGGTCGCGGCCTGGTGAGTGTCGTCGATTGCTTTTTTGGCTGAATCGGCCGCCGTGCTCAATATCTGCTTGGAGGACGACTCAATCTGATCGCACCCTGCCATTACCAACAGCGAACCAGCCAAAAGTACAGCGTAAAATGATTTTTTCATGTGTCCCTCGAGAGCCAAGGCCGGACAGTAGGTTGGGTCCGGCGTTGGAACAGCATTCTAGAGAAGCGGAAACATCCGGAAAATTCGATTTTACAAACGATATACTTCGGTTTTAACGAATCGGGAATAGACATGCTCAATTACCGGCAGCTTCACTACTTCTGGGTCGTGGCCAAGACCGGCAGCATTGTTCGTGCATGCGAGCAACTGAACCTAACGCCGCAAACCGTCAGCGGCCAGATCAGCCTGCTGGAATCGACCCTGGGCGTGGATCTTTTCCAGCGCGTGGGCCGGCAACTGGAGATGACCGAGGCTGGCCGAATGGCTCTGCCCTATGCCGAGCAGATGTTTCAACTGAGCAACGAGCTTGAGGCCCTGCTGAGCTCAAACCCCGACGAACAACAATTGCTGTTTCGGATAGGCGTGGCCGATGTGGTGCCCAAATCCATCGTTTACCACCTGCTTGCGCCGACCATGGACCTCGAGGGATCGATACGCATCACCTGTCGCGAGGACAAGCTTGAACGGCTGCTGGCCGATCTTGCGATTCAACGCCTGGATCTGGTGATATCCGACAGCCCGATGCCGCCTCACCTCGACATCAAGGGGCATAGTCAGAAGCTGGGGGAATGCGGCGTGAGTTTTTTTGCGACCCGTGAAGTGGCCGAACGCATCGGAACCGGTTTTCCGCACTGCATGCAGGGCGCTCCACTGCTGATACCGGGTCAGGAAACCGTGGTGCGGGGTCGTCTGATGCGCTGGTTCGCCGATTTGAAGATCCAGCCACGGATCGTGGGTGAATTCGATGACAGCGCGTTGATGAAGGCTTTCGGAAAATCGGGCAGTGGCGTATTCGTAGCGCCCACCGTGATCGCTGGTGAGGTACAGAGTCAGTATGGCGTGGAGATCATCGGCCAGACCGATGCGGTGACCGAATCGTTCTACGCCATTACCGTAGAACGCAAGGTCAGACACCCCGGCGTGGTCGCCATTGCCGAGGGTGCGCGTAACCAATTGTTCACTGACACCGTTTAGGCCGCGACAGGTGTCGGCTTGCTCTTCATCAACGCGCAGGCCAGCAGGATTGCCAGAACGATGATCCCGGCTGCAGCGAAGCCCACCCTGCCCATCCCCAGATGATCAATTACGCGCCCGCCAATGATCGCACCGATGCCGATTCCCGGATTGGCGCCGGCAATGTTCAGTGACGCAGCGAAGGCCCATCCACTGGATGGGCCTTCATTTGAGATCACGAAAAGCAGAAACGAATTTGAAGCGATTGTGGCGTCGTTACACACGGCATGAGCGTGCAACGACAACCACGAAGCTCCGGCTTACATCGGCAGCCTTAGGCTCTGTACGAAAAGTGGCTGCGCTCGGTGATGCTGCGTTAAAAACAGGCTCGTGCGCGAGTCCGATCGGAATGCTCATTTACAACACGTAGACTCCGCTTCCTCGCCTGTTTTTGCCTTGCCTGACCTTCGCTCGCCGACTTTTCGTACAAAACCTAGAACTTGCCCATGAAGTCACGCTTGCCGATCTCGACGCCATTGTGGCGCAGCAGGTCGTAAGCGGTAGTGACGTGGAAGAAGAACTGCGGCAAGGCGTAGCTCAACAGGTAAGCCTGGCCATTCAGGCGACGCTCTTTCTCGGTGCCGGGACGCAGCACGATTTCAATGCCTTCGTTGCCATCGACCTGCTCGGGTTTGATGCTGCCGATGAATTCGAGCGTCTTGGCCAGCAGGGCCTGCAATTCGGCAAAGCTGGTTTCAGTGTCTTCATATTGTGGAATCTCGACACCCGCCAGACGCGCCGAGGCCCCCTTGGCGAAGTCCACCGCAATCTGCACCTGACGGGTAAACGGCAGCATGTCCGGGAACAGACGTGCCTGAAGCAGCGCTGGCGGCTGGATTTTCTTCTCGGTCGCGTGGGCTTCAGCCTTGGTCAGAACGTCGCTCAACGCATTGAGCATTTGCTGGAAGACAGGAATCGAAGCGGCATACAGGGAAATAGACATGACATATCCTGATTGAGAAAGCCGCAATTATAGACCTGCCTGACACGAAAGGCCGTCAGTCTTTTCGGCGCACGTGCGGATGCGCTGGCAAAAAGCTGCAACAGCTCATAGTCTGGTCCACCGTCATTACTCAGGGAAGCGTCCATGTCCACCGAACCCTCCTCGACCGAAACGCCCGACGCTGCCGGGACCTTGCAGCTCAGCAGTACCGAAGTACGCATTCTGGGCTGCCTGATCGAAAAGCAGGCGACCAATCCCGAGACCTACCCACTGACCCTCAATGCATTGGTGCTGGCCTGCAACCAGAAGACCAGCCGCGACCCGGTGATGAACCTGACTCAAGGGCAGGTCGGCCAGAGCCTGCGAGCACTGGAAGGCCAAGGCTTGACGCGTCTGGTGATGGGCAGCCGCGCTGACCGTTGGGAACACAGGGTCGACAAGGGTCTGGAGCTGGTGCCCGCGCAAGTCATCCTGACCGGCCTGCTGTTGCTGCGAGGCCCGCAGACCGTCAATGAGCTGCTCACACGCAGCAATCGCATGCACGATTTCGAAGACGCCGAGCAGGTTGTTCATCAACTCGAACGTCTGATCGCCAGAGGTCTGGCGACCCTGATACCGCGTCAGGCAGGCCAGCGCGAGGACCGTTACATGCACGCGCTGGGCAATCCTGAAGACCTGCAGGCACTGCTCGCTCAGCGCCTGAGCGCGCCGGACCGCAGCACCGCCACCGTCGCGTCGAACGAGCGTATCGAAGAACTCGAAGCCCGCGTCGCTGCTCTTGAAGAGCGTCTGGCAAAACTCGAACAGCACTGACAGGTCGGCGGCTCAGCCTCGGGCGAAAGCCGCCGCCTTTTGGTACTGCTCATCGGTCGGGCGAGTGCCGGTGTACAGAACGAACTGCTCCAACGCCTGAATCGCGGCCACCTCGTCTCCGCTGATGACCTTCTTACCGAGACGTCGGGCGGCCTGAATCAGCGGGGTATCCGCAGGCGTGGCCACGACATCGAAAACGGTCTGCGCAGCACTGATCGCCGCCTCATCGAACGCCAGCTCATCAGACTGCGGCCCCATCATGCCCAGTGGCGTGACGTTGACCAGCAGTGCAGGACGTTCATCGCCCAATTCGGACTGCCAGCGAAAACCACAGGTGTCGGCCAGGCGTTTCCCCGCCTGTTCGTTGCGCGCCACAATCAAACCGTCGGTAAAGCCCGCATCACGCAGCGCACAGGCAACCGCCTTCGCCATACCGCCACTGCCGCGCAAGGCGAACGGCGTATGGGGTACCGCATGGCTTTGCATCAATTGGGCGACGGCGATGTAATCGGTATTGAACGCTTTCAGATGTCCGTCGGTATTGACGATGGTGTTGATCGACTGGATCGCCGCGGCCGACGCATCCAGCTCGTCCACAAGCGCAATGCAGTCTTCCTTGAATGGCATGGAAACGGCGCTGCCACGAATGCCCAGCGCACGGATTCCCGCTACCGCTGCCGCGATGTCATTGGGCGCGAAGGCCTTGTAGTAATAGTTGAGCCCCAACTGTTCATAAAGATGGTTATGGAAACGCACGCCGAAGTTTCCCGGGCGCGCCGCCATGGACATGCACAATAACGTGTCCCGGTTGGCAGTAATGGCCATGTTTTTCTCCCGAACGGTATTGGATTAAAGCTGTGTGCCAGGCGTACACTGCGCCTGGCTGACCCGAATGAAGTTGCCCGGCATTCTGGATTGAAAACACCTTACATAAAATTTACTCAACGATTTCGCAGTTTTTTACAAATTCGATGTCTTAGAGTTATCCCGTGGCAGTGCTTGAGCTTAATGCAGGCCCGCGACAACGGGTTGAAAGCGAGGAACACTCATGATTCGTCAAATCCCCAAGATTGCCTTGTTTATAGGTGCGTTGGCTCTGGCAGGCCAGGCGAACGCCGATCATCGTGGCTGGGGTGGCCCAGCCGTGGTAGGTGCGCTGGTCGGCGCGGCCGTGGTGGGAGCAGCGGTATCTTCCAGCCGTGACAGAACGGTCTATGTCGAGCGTCAGCCGGTCTATTATCAGCCGCCCGTGCAGCAGGTCTACTACGCGCCGCCACCTCCGCCGCCCGTGGTCTATTACCAGCCGGCCTATGAAGTTGTAGAGCGCTATCCGGCTCCGCCGCCACGCTACTACCGTCGTTATGACGGCCCGCCTCCAGGTTATTACCAAGGCTACGGCCCACACGGCCGCTGGTAACGGCACAATAAACCCGCCTTCATTGGCGGGTTTTTCATGTCTTGCGCACACCCCTGCTCCGCACTGCAACGTGTTCAACCCTCGTTCCTGTCAATGACGACTATTGAGAGCGTCGATTTCTGCCTGCCGCGATCAGAACGTACAGTAAGCCACATGAACAGATGGAGGTCGCTATGAACAACGTTCAAATCATGTCGGTAGTAGGCAGCGCAGTTCCGGCTCCGCTCAGAGAGCGCGGTCTGTTGGCGTGCTGGTACCTCATTCAGGATGGTGAACCTGTCAGCGGCCCCTTTGCATCCCTGCCTGTCGCTCAGGCTTTTTCCGAGGAACTGAAAAGCCGCGTCCTGCATAGCTGACGCCCTGCCCGGTTGCTCACCGTACTTCGTGCGTTGCTCCGCACTCTTGCTTGACCGCATCGATTGATGCGGTTTTTTTTATTTGGGATATCTGCAACACGACATTGTTGTGCCCAGCGGGCTCTGCGTGATGCCGCATGCTCGAACTCCGGAGCCGGACTCGATCACGTCCGCTCGGCCATCGCCGCATTGACCTGGCACCGATGGGTCAGCTTCTGCAGACGCTTTTCCAGTGCCATGAACACCACGCGATCATTGCGACCGCTGTCCAGTTCGTCGATCAGGTCATTGGCCACCTGACGCAGTTCGTAGGCCAGAACCACGCGATCGTCGTTCAGGTCCTGTTTGTGCGATTCGAACAGGCGATGCAGATAATCCTGCAGCGTGAACTTCAGGCTGTGGCGATCACTGGCGCGAAGATGCGCAAGGTTCAGGTTGATGCGCCCGTGCAATTCGCTCAATTCGCCGCACAGGTACTGTATGCGCCGGGCATAGCCTGTCTCGCGATCACGCACTTGTTTATGGGCCACAAGGGCTTCCTGCCTGCGCTGGATGGCAGGCACGGCAATCGCGACCATCATGCCGACGATAAGGGCAATGGCCTGCATCCAGCCTGCCCAGTCCGAAGGGCGGGTAAAAAAGCCTGCCAGCAACAGCAGCACGGCAACCAGCGATGCGGCGATTACCAGAACAACGTAATCCTTGCCGATAAACCCTTTGAGCATTACGCGACTCCTTGAATCCATGATCTTCGATGGCTGGGAATGCTAATCGGTGCAGGCTTGCAGCACCACGAATATTCAAGGCGCAGGCCGTTTTGAACACTTTTCCTACTTAACCGCAACTTAACGAAGCGCTGTTTTCCGATTTTATTGACGAAACGCCTTACAACGCCCATCGACATAAGTGAAAGCCTGCTCATAAAATGCCGGGTTATTGCGTGTTCCTTCCTTTTACGCACCTTATCGAGTGAGCCTTGTTCTTGAAAATCCGTCTGTCTGTTCTGGGCCTATTATGTGTACTTACGGGTTCGGTATTTTCCACTTCCATCCTGGCAAACGAAACCGCCGCTCTCAATCGCGATCCCTCCAATCTGCACCTGGCTTCCGGCAGCGCCATGGTGATCGACCTGCAAACCGACAAAGTCCTGTATTCCAGTAACCCTGACGTGATCGTGCCAATTGCTTCCGTCACCAAATTGATGACGGCGATGGTGGTGCTGGACGCCAAGCAGTCGATGGACGAAGTCATCCCGGTCAATATTTCCCAGACACCGGAAATGAAGGGCGTGTTCTCCCGCGTCAAGCTGGGCAGCGAAATGAACCGTCGGGACATGTTGCTGATTACCCTGATGTCCTCGGAAAACCGCGCAGCTGCGAGCCTGGCGCACAGCTATCCGGGTGGCTATCCAGCCTTCATCCTGGCGATGAACGCCAAAGCCAAGGCGCTGGGCATGAAGCACACCGCCTATGTCGAACCCACCGGCCTGTCGGTATATAACGTGTCGACGGCCCGCGACCTGACCAAGCTGGTCATGGCCGCGCGCAAATACCCGATGCTGAGCGAACTGAGCACCACCGAAACCAAGACCGTGACGTTCCGCAAGCCAGCCTACAGCCTGGTGTTCAACAATACTGACCACTTGGTTCGCAAGGAAAACTGGGACATCAAGCTGACCAAGACCGGGTTCACCAATCAGGCCGGGCACTGTCTGGTGCTGTTGACGACCATGGCCAACCGTCCAGTGTCGGTGGTCATTCTGGATGCGTTCGGCAAGTACACGCACTTTGCCGATGCCAGTCGCCTGCGAAAGTGGATGGAAACCGGCCAGAGTGGTCCTGCGCCTGAAGTGGCGCTGCAGTACAAGAAAGAAAAGAACCTGGTCATGAAACAGACCGGTATTCAGGCTCGGGACTGATCGAACCGGATTAAAAAAAACGGCCACGATGTGCAGACATCGCGGCCGTTTTCATTTTTCCCGGACAAAGCCTCAGCTGTACTGGGTGACCAGCTTGGTATTCAGGTACGCTTCGATGGCCTCGGTACCGCCTTCTGAGCCATAGCCGGAATCCTTGATCCCGCCAAACGGGACTTCCGGCAAACCAATGCCCTGATGATTGATCGACAACATGCCGGCTTCGATATAAGTGCTCAGCGCCTGGGCAGTTTTCATCGACGTGGTGAACGCATAGGACGCCAGGCCGAACGGCACCCGGTTGGATTCGGCAATCGCCTCTTCCACCGTATCGAACGGCACCAGCAGTGCAACAGGACCAAACGGCTCTTCGTTCATGATGCGCATGGCCGGGGTCAGCCCGCTTAGAACGGTCGGCTCGAAGAAATAGCCCGGCCCTTCCACCGCCTTGCCACCGGCTGCCAGGGTCGCACCGCTCTTCACAGCGTCTTCGACAAGATCCACCAGCGCAGGGATACGGCGGTCGTTGGCAACCGGCCCCATCGTGGTGCCGCTCTCAAGGCCATTGCCAACCTTGATCTCCCGCGTCAGACCGACAAACTTCTCGGTGAATGCTGCCAGCACCTTGCGCTGCACCAGAATGCGCGTCGGTGAGACACAGACCTGACCGGCATTACGGAACTTGGCGGTCGCCAGGACCCGCGCAGCAAGATCGATATCAGCGTCGTCAAAGACCAATGCAGGCGCGTGGCCGCCCAGCTCCATGGTGGCACGCTTCATGTGCTTACCGGCCATCGCCGCAAGTTGTTTGCCGACAGGTGTCGAGCCGGTGAAGGTGACCTTGCGGATCACAGGATGCGGAATCAGGTAGCTGGAGATTTCTGCAGGGTCGCCATACACAAGGCCGATCACACCGGCGGGTACGCCAGCGTCCGCGAATGCGCGGATCAGTTCGGCAGGCGAACCCGGCGTTTCTTCTGGCGCTTTGACGATGATCGAGCAACCGGCAGCCAGCGCAGACGACAGTTTGCGCACCACCTGATTGATCGGGAAGTTCCAGGGCGTGAACGCGGCAACCGGGCCGACTGGCTCCTTGACGACCTTCTGTTCGATGTTCACACCACGCGACGGCACGATGCGGCCATAGCTGCGGCGGCCCTCTTCGGCCAGCCAGTCGATCATGTCAGCGGCGGACAGGGTCTCCATGCGCGCTTCAGCCAGCGGCTTGCCCTGCTCCTGCGTCATGATCCGGGCGATACCATCGGCACGCTCGCGAACCAGATTCGCGGCCTTCTGCATGATCTTGTAACGGTCGTAAGCCGAGGTGTTGCGCCAAGTGGTGAAGCCTTTCTCGGCAGCAGCCAGTGCCTCGTCCAGGTCTGTGATGCCTGCATGAGCGACGGTGCCGAGCGAATCGCCGGTGGCAGGGTTGATCACTGAAATCGTGCGGCCGTCGCGGCTGGCGCGCCACTGGCCGTCTATATAAAGCTGTACATCAGGATACATGGCAACTCTCCATGGGTCGTTGCGAGGAGCGCGAGGTGCGCGCTCGAAAAATACTGAAACGAATTTAGGGGCGTATACCCCTAATGGTCAAGCGACTTCGCGAGGTCACCGACCATCGTGTCCATTTCCAGCCTGCCTGAGCCAATGGCAAGAAAATGTGAAATGCTGAAAAAAGCACATAAAAAACCCGCGATTCAGGCAACGTCCATTACGACGCTGCTCTCGCGGGCAATTGCAAGACCTTAGAGAATCGGCTTGCCACCGGTCACGCCATAGCGTGTGCCTGAGATGTAGCTCGCTTCGTCCGAAGCCAGCAGGACATAGATCGGCGACACTTCCACCGGCTGGCCGGGGCGGCCCAACGGTGTCTGGCTGCCGAAGTTCGAAGCTTCTTCTTCCGGCATGGTCGAGACGATCAACGGCGTCCAGATCGGCCCCGGCGCTACGCTGTTAACGCGAATGCCCTTCTCACCCAGCATTTGTGCAAGGCCTGCGGTGAAGTTGGCAATCGCGCCTTTGGTCGTGGCATAAGGCAGCAATGTCGCCTTGGGCATGTCCGAGTTCACCGAACTGGTGTTGATGATCGACCCGCCTCGCCCCATGTGCGGCACTGCGGCCTTGCAGATGCGAAACATCGCGGTGATGTTCACATCGAAGGTCATCAGCCATTCTTCGTCGCTGATTTCTTCCAGGGTTTCATGGCTCATCTGAAACGCAGCATTGTTGACCAGCACATCGATACGACCGAACTCTTCAACGGTCTTGCTCACGATGTATTCACACTGCTCCTTCTTCGCCAGATCGCCCGGCAGCAAGAGGCATTTCCGGCCAGCCTCTTCGACCCAGCGCGCGGTTTCCCTGGCATCTTCATGCTCGTCAAGATAGGAAATCGCAACCTGGGCACCTTCACGTGCAAAGGCTATGGCTACAGCACGACCGATGCCGCTGTCGGCCCCGGTAATCAACGCAATCTTGTCCTTCAGACGACCATGCCCGGTGTAGCTCTTCTCGCCACAATCGGGATAGGGTTCCATCTTGCCCTGCTCACCCGGTACTTTCTGAGCCTGCTTGGGAAACGGTGGTTTTGGATAGTTCTTGAAGTCTTCCATAGGGGTCTCCTTGAATATGAAGCCCACACCGCCGCAACGACGTGGGCATCTGGTCTGACGCTGCAATCAGGCAGCGGGCTTGAGCACCACTTTGGTCCAGCCGTTATCACGGGCGTCGAAGTGCTTGTAGGCCTCAGGGCCTTCTTCCAGTTTCAGACGGTGAGAAATGATCTGCGACGGCGTGGCGCGTCCATGGTGGATGAGCTCGGCGAGGCGACGGTTGTACGCCTTGACGTTGGCCTGACCAGTGCGGATCTGCTGGCCCTTGAACCAGAAGGCACCGAAATCGAAGGCCATCTTGCCTTCCTTCGCCAGCTCATTTTTGGCGCCCGGATCCTGCGGGACGAATACGCCAACGACACCGATTCCGCCGGTAGGCTTGGTCGAAGCCACCAGGTTATTCATGGTCAAGTGATTGGCCTCATGACCATGGCGGTCACAGCATTGATAGCCGACGCATTCACAGCCGCGGTCGGTGCCTTTGCCATGGGTCAGGTTGAGAATCTGCTCGACCGCTTCCTGTTCGGCCGAGTTGATCGGCGTGGCGCCCATCTTCGCCGCCAGGGCGAGTCGGTCCGGATGGTTGTCCACCACGAACACCTGCGACGCACCTTTGATCATCGCCGAGTGCGCAGCCATCAGGCCGACCGGACCTGCGCCGTAGATCGCGACGCTCTCGCCTGGCAGTAGTCCGGCCAGTTCAGTGGCGTGCCAGCCAGTAGGAAAGATGTCGGACAGCATGACGTAATCGTCTTCCTTCTCGACAGCGTCTTCCGGCAACAACAGGCAATTGAAGTCGGCATACGGGACACGCAGCAGTTCAGCCTGCCCACCTGCGTAGTCGCCCATGTCGGCAAAGCCATAAGCCCCGCCCGCGCTGCCTGGATTGACCGTCAGACAGAAACCGGTGAGGCCTTTTTCACAGTTTTCGCAGAAACCGCAGCCAATGTTGAACGGCAGGCAGACCCGGTCGCCGACCTTGATGCGGTCGACACCTGCGCCGACGGCGATCACTTCACCCATGTTCTCGTGACCGAAGATACGCCCGGTCTCGAACGAAGTGCGGCCCTCGTACATGTGCAGATCGGAGCCGCAGATATTGGTGGTCGTCACTCTGACAAGAGCATCGGTCGGCTTCTCGATCTTCGCGTCCGGCACGTTCTTGACACTGACATCGCGCGGCCCGTTGTAGACGATGGCTTTCATTCTTGGCTCTCCTGAAGTGAAAAAATTGGCTGAGCGGTTAATAGCTCACCGAATATCTGTCACGACATGAGGGCGCGTGTTCAAAGCGATGGCCTTGGCACCGGACGAACGGTCATGAGGGTGGCTCGGTCTCGCCGACATCTGCATCACCACCACGCATCAAGAAAAGCTTGCACGAGCAATCTTATGGTATACCATCATACGAAATACAATAGTGCTCGTTCCGGGAGTCCTTCATGAGCTTTGAAATCCGCAAGATCGTCAATTACACCGAAGAAACCTTTATCGAAGGCGGCAAGGCCACTGACAAGCCGGTGACCATGGTCGGGTTAGCGGTGGTGATGAAGAACCCATGGCTGGGCAATGGTTTTGTCGAAGACCTGAAGCCTGAAATTCGCGCCAATTGCTCGGATCTGGGCGAATTGATGGTCAAGCGTCTGACCGACGCCATTGGCGGCGCCGACAAGATCGAAGCCTATGGCAAAGCTGCAGTAGTAGGCGCTGACGGCGAAATCGAGCATGCGTCGGCGGTGATTCACACACTGCGCTTCGGCAACCACTACCGCGAAGCGGTCAAGGCCAAAAGCTACCTGAGCTTTACCAACAAGCGTGGCGGACCGGGTACTTCCATTCAGATTCCGATGATGCACAAGGATGACGAAGGCCTGCGCTCGCATTACATCACCCTGGAAATGCACATCGAAGACTCGCCTCGCGCCGACGAAATTGTCGTGGTGCTGGGTGCCGCCAACGGCGGTCGTCTGCATCCGCGCATCGGCAACCGCTACATCGACCTGGAAGAACTGGCCGCTGAAAAAGCGCAGTGATCCCCTTCATCCATGTCTGCGCAGGAGCGATCCATGAATCAGCTCACCGCTGAATGCACCCCGGCGGGTACCAGTTATCTGGCCACCGGCCAAGGCCACCCCGTGGTGTTGATTCACGGGGTGGGCCTGAACAAGGAAATGTGGGGCGGCCAGATCGTCGGGCTGGCCCCGCATTACCAAGTCATTGCTTATGACATGCTGGGCCATGGTGCCAGCCCGCGGCCTGATCCGGACACCGGTCTGCCAGGTTATGCCGAGCAGCTGCGCGAACTGCTGGAGCATCTGGGCCTGCCGCAGGCGTCGGTCATCGGGTTCTCGATGGGCGGCCTGGTTGCACGGGCCTTCGCGCTGCATTTTCCACAGCATCTGTCGGCCATGGTGATCCTCAACAGCGTGTTCAATCGCAGTCCGCAACAGCGTGCAGGCGTCATCGCTCGCACAAGTCAGGCCGCCGAGCACGGCCCGGACGCCAACGCGGCCGAAGCACTTTCACGCTGGTTCAGTCGTGAGTATCAGGCAGCCAATCCGGCACAGATCGCCGCCATCCGCCAGAATCTGGCAAGTAACGATCCGCAGGGTTACCTCACCACGTACAAGCTGTTTGCCACACAGGATATGTACCGCGCCGACGATCTGGGCGATATTCGCGCACCGACACTGATCGCCACCGGCGAACTGGACCCAGGCTCCACGCCTGAAATGGCCCGGGAACTGGCCATGCGCATCAAGGGTGCGGAGGTGGCGATACTGCCTGATCAGCGCCACATGATGCCGGTGGAGTCGCCGCGCCTGGTCAATCAGGTACTGCTGGATTTTCTCGACAAGTCGGCGCGTGTTCACAACTCGATAAAGGGGATCGTTGCATGAGCCTCACCCGTTTTCAGATGTGCATCGACGGCCTCTGGGTCGACGCACTTTCAGGCAAGACCTTCGACAGCCTCAACCCGGCATTGGCCCAGCCATGGGCGCAATTGCCCGACGCTGACGAAGCGGACGTGGAGCGTGCCGTGCAGTCCGCCCAGAAAGCCTTCGAAAGCCCGGCATGGCGCGGACTGACCGCCACGGCGCGAGGCAAATTGCTGCGCAGGCTGGGCGATCTGATTGCCGAGAACAAGGAGCAACTGGCGCAGCTGGAAAGCCGCGACAACGGCAAGCTGATCCGTGAAACCCGTGGTCAGGTCAGCTACCTGCCCGAGTTCTTTCACTACACCGCCGGGCTGGCCGACAAGCTCGAAGGCGGCACCCTGCCCCTCGACAAACCAGACCTGTTCGCCTACACCGTGCATGAACCGATGGGCGTAGTGGCTGGCATCATTCCGTGGAATAGCCCGCTGTACCTGACCGCCATCAAGCTCGCTCCGGCGCTGGCGGCGGGCAACACCATCGTGCTCAAGCCTTCCGAACACGCCTCCGCTACGGTATTGGAGCTGGCCCGTCTGGCGCTTGAAGCAGGCATTCCGCCGGGTGTCGTCAACGTCATCACCGGCTACGGTCCGACCGCGGGCGCTGCCCTCACCCGGCATCCGCTGGTGCGCAAGATTGCCTTTACCGGCGGCGCTGCCACGGCTCGCCATGTGGTCAGAAGCAGCGCCGAGAACTTCGCCAAACTGTCGCTGGAACTGGGCGGCAAGTCACCCAACATCATTTTTGCCGACGCCGATCTGGACAGTGCCATCAACGGTGCTGTCGCGGGCATCTACGCAGCGTCGGGCCAGAGCTGCGTGTCCGGCTCAAGGCTGCTGGTGCAGGACGAGATATACGACGAATTCGTCGAACGGCTGGTCGAACGCGCCAGCCGTATTCGCATCGGTAATCCGCAGGACGAAACGACCGAAATGGGACCGATGGCCACGGCTCAACAATTGGCGGTGGTCGAAGGGCTGGTCGCTGATGCACTGGCCGAAGGCGCACGCTTGCGTCTGGGCGGCAAGCGGCCGGAACTGGCCAGCGACGGCTGGTTTTATGAACCCACGCTGTTCGAATGCGACCGCAATTCGATGAAGATCATGCAGGAAGAAGTGTTCGGTCCGGTGGCTTCCGTGATCCGTTTCAAGGACGAGGCCGAGGCGCTGGTGATTGCCAACGACTCGCAGTTTGGCCTGGCTGCGGGCATCTGGACCCGCGACCTGGGGCGCGCCCACCGTCTGGCGCGCGATATCCGCTCCGGTATCATCTGGGTCAACACATACCGTGCCGTTTCGGCAATGGCCCCTATCGGTGGTTTCAAAAACAGCGGCTATGGCCGCGAGAGCGGGATAGACTCTGTGCTGGCCTACACCGAACTGAAAACGGTGTGGATCAACCTTTCGCAGGCGCCCATGCCTGATCCATTTGTAATGCGTTAACGAGGCCGCTGCGATGATCGAACCCGGTATTTATAAAGAAGTGATGGCGTCGTTCCCCTCAGGCGTCACCATCGTCACTGCGCTGGACCCGGAAGGCAATCTGGTCGGCATTACTGCCAGTGCATTCAGTGCGTTATCCATCGACCCGGCACTGGTGCTGTTCTGTCCCAACTACGCGTCGGACACTTACCCGGTGCTGCGCGACGGCAAGAAATTCGCGATTCATCTGCTCTCGGCAGACCAACAGGCGGAGGCCTATGCCTTCGCCAGCAAAGGCAAGGAAAAGACCAAGGGCATCGAGTGGCACCTGAGCGATCTGGGCAACCCGCTGCTCAATAACGCCACTGCGATCATCGAGTGCGAGCTGTGGCGTGAATACGATGGCGGGGACCACGCGATCATCGTCGGCGCAGTCAAGAACCTGATTCTGCCGGCAACGCCTGTTACACCGATGGTCTACCATCGCGGCAAGATGGGCGCCCTGCCCGCTCTGGTCTGACGCTTCCGGCCGGTTTTGGTGGAGGCAGGCAACGGCGTGATAAACTCGGCCGCGACCCGGTCTACAGCTCCGGGCCATGCAGTAGTCCGCACGAAACGCGGGCTGCCGACATGAACGCGGCCAGCGTCCAAAGGTCGTGTTTTTTTATCTGACAGCCCCACTCCGAGCACACCCGATGAAACGCCTGCCACTCGACGACAACTTCAAGGTCAACCGCAACCCCGTGACTCTGCGGGAGATCGTGCTGGACAAATTGCGCAGCGCGATCATGAACTTCCAGCTGCTTCCGGGAGACCGTCTGGTCGAACGTGACTTGTGTGATCGTCTGGGTGTGAGCCGTACTTCGGTGCGCGAGGCGCTGCGTCATCTGGAGTCCGAGGGTCTGGTGGAATTTGCCGATGCCAAGGGACCTCGAGTCGCCATCATCACACTGGAGGATGCCTGCGACATCTACGAGCTGCGGTGTGTGCTGGAGGGGCTGATCGTTCAACTGTTCACCCTGCGTGCCAGGCCCAAGGACATCAAGGCGCTGGAAAAAGCCCTGGAAGTGAATCGTCAATCGCTCAAGGAAGGCGAACTGCAACAGGTCATCGATTCGGTACAAGGCTTCTACGACGTGTTGCTGGAAGGTTCGGGCAATCATGTAGCCGCCACCCAGCTTCGTCAGTTGCAGGCCCGTATCAGTTACCTGCGTGCCACCTCGGTATCCCAGGAAAACCGTCGCGGCGCCAGCAACAAGGAAATGGAACTGATCGTTGAAGCCATCAAGAGCGGCGACCCGCTGGCCGCGCATCAGGCGTCGGTCGATCATGTTCGCAATGCCGCCCGTGTCGCGCTCGAGTACCTCAAATCCAAACAGGACGACGACGCCAAGGTCCGTGAGATCGTGGCGCCGGTGGCCCTGAAAGAACCTCGCATAGGTCGATGAAATGGGGCTGCCGCGCTTCTGTCCCCAATGTGGCAGCGCTGATCTCGATCAGCGCATCCCTTCGGGCGACACCCATGCGCGGCTGATGTGCGGCAATTGCCAGTACATCCATTACGTCAATCCGAAGATCATTGCTGGCTGCATCATCGAGCAGGAAGGCAAATACCTGTTGTGCCAGCGTGCAATCCCGCCACGTCCCGGCACCTGGACTTTGCCTGCTGGCTTCATGGAGAGTGGCGAAACCACCGAACAGGCGGCATTGCGAGAGGTGTGGGAGGAAAGCGGCGTACGCGGCGAAATCATCTCGCCCTACTCGATCTTCAGCGTGCCGCAGATCAGTGAGGTCTACATCATCTTCCGCGCCATCGCGCTGGAAATCACCGGCCAGTTCGGCCCCGAAACGCTGGATTACAAATTCTTCGCCCCTGAAGAGATTCCGTGGGACAGCATCTACTACCCCGCCATCCGCCAGATCCTGGAGCGTTATATCGAAGAGCGCCAGGCGGGGGTGTATGGCATCTACATCGGTAATGACGACATCGGGAAGGTGCATTTCATTCGGTGAGCGTGACGCCTGGGATGTGAGCCGCCACGAACAGTTTGGTCTGACACATCGGCGTCAACTGATCGCAGGCTGCAAAGGGTTTCCCGGCTAACACTATCCCGTGGGAGGCGGCTTGCCGGCGATGGCGTCCGCTCAGTCGCTGACAGGTCGCCCCAGAGACCGAATCGCTGGCAAGCCCCCTCCCACCGTTATGTGTTGGCTATGCGACAGCGATGGGTCACTGCAAAAACAATGTCCTCACAAGAAATGGCAACGCTTCAGACGGCCCGCTGACTTACGCCATGCCTTCAACAATCACGATATCGGCTTTCGATGCGCCCTTTCGATGGCTCATGGCTTCCTGATACTCAGGTGATCGATAGCAGGCAATCGCCTGTTCATACGACTCGAATTCAATGACCACGGTGCGTTGCGGCGTCGCTCGTCCCTCCAGCGCTTCCGACCGGCCACCGCGAGCCATGAATTTGCCACCAAATAATGCGAAGGCGGCTGGCGCGCGCTGGGTATATTCGCTGTACTGCTGAGGGTCGGTCACATCGACCTGTGCAATCCAATAAGCCTTCATCGTGATCTCACTGTTTCAATGATAGGGAATCTGTGAAATATTCTGTCTTATGGTATACCACAATAATTCATCCATAACACCGGGATCCGACCATGGCATTCGATCGTATCGAAGACATCATTGAAGACTATCGTCAGGGAAAGATGGTCCTGTTTGTCGATGACGAAGACCGCGAAAATGAAGGTGATCTGCTGCTGGCTGCAGATCGCTGCTCGCCTGAAGCCATCAGTTTCATGGCGCGTGAGGCGCGAGGGCTGATCTGCCTGACGCTGACAGATGAACATTGTCAGCGTCTGGGCCTGGAACAGATGGTGCCCAGCAACGGCAGTGTCTTCGCCACCGCGTTCACCGTTTCCATCGAGGCGGCCACGGGCGTTACGACCGGTATCAGCGCGGCAGATCGTGCCCGCACCGTTCAGGCAGCGGTCAACCCGCAAGCGTCGCAGGAAGACCTCGTGCAACCGGGCCACATCTTCCCGCTGCGTGCCCGTGAGGGTGGTGTGCTAACCCGTGCCGGTCACACAGAAGCCGGTTGCGATCTGGCTCGGCTTGCCGGTTTCACGCCCGCCTCAGTCATTGTCGAAGTCATGAACGATGACGGCACCATGGCACGTCGTCCGGAACTGGAGCGCTTCGCCGAGAAGCACGGTATCCGCATCGGCACCATCGCCGACCTGATCCATTACCGCCTGAGTACCGAACACACCGTCGTCAGAATCGGCGAACGTGAACTGCCCACCGTGCATGGCAACTTCCGCCTGTTCACTTATGAAGACCGCATCGAAGGCGGCGTGCACATGGCCATGGTGATGGGTGACGTGCGCCGCGACGAAGCCACGCTGGTGCGGGTGCATGTGGTCGATCCATTGCGCGATCTGGTCGGCGCCGAATACACCGGGCCTGCCAACTGGACGCTCTGGGCCGCGTTACAGAAGGTCGCCGAAGAAGGTCGCGGGATCGTCGTAGTGCTGGCCAACCATGAGTCGTCGCAGGCCTTGCTGGAACGAATTCCGCATCTCACCCAGCCGCCACGCCAGTACACCCGCTCACAATCGCGCATCTATTCGGAAGTCGGCACCGGCGCGCAGATATTACAGGACCTGGGCGTCGGCAAACTGCGTCATCTCGGCCCGCCACTGAAGTACGCAGGCCTTACTGGTTACGATCTGGAAGTGGTTGAAAGCATTCCGTTTCCAGGCTGAACACTTGACCGGGCAACAGGACACTTGTTGATCGCCAGTGCCGGAACAGCCTGGAAACGCCAGGTTTCAAACGGATAAAACAGCAGGTCGATGGCCGTACAGAGGCAAAATACTTGCACAAAGTTTGGAATACCATAATATGACATTCCACAGCCGCAACGATTTGTCAGGCACCTCCGACAGAGGGACAGCATCAATAAAAAGCGTCTGACAGTGACTGGTTTCAAAGGCCCATTGGACCTACTGCTCCCGATTACGCGGGCAAGAAATGCCCGCTCAAAACACAACAAATGAGGGCGTGAAAATGGTGTTGAACAAACGTGCAACGGCGGCACTGATGGCCGGCGTGCTGGCTCTCTCGAGTGTTGCCGCCATGGCCGCCGACAGTGTCAACTTCGTCAGCTGGGGTGGCTCGACGCAGGACGCCCAGAAGCAGGCGTGGGCAGTTCCCTTCGCCAAGGCCAGCGGCGTCACCGTCGTGCAGGACGGACCGACTGACTACGGCAAACTCAAGGCGATGGTCGAAAGCGGCAACGTGCAGTGGGACGTCGTCGACGTCGAAGCCGACTTCGCTTTGCGTGCGGCCGCCGAGGGCCTGCTGGAGCCTCTGGACTTCAACACCATCAAGCGTGACCGCATCGATCCCCGCTTCGCTTCCGACCATGGCGTCGGCTCGTTCTTCTTCTCGTTTGTGCTGGGCTATAACGAGGACAAGCTGGGCAGCAAAAAGCCCGTCGACTGGACCGCCATGTTCGACACCAAGACCTACCCCGGCAAACGGGCGCTGTACAAATGGCCAAGCCCCGGCGTGCTTGAACTCGCCCTGCTGGCTGACGGTGTAGCCGCCGACAAACTCTATCCTCTGGACCTGGATCGCGCCTTCAAGAAACTCGACACCATCAAGAAAGACATCGTCTGGTGGGGCGGCGGCGCACAATCCCAGCAGTTGCTGGCGTCCGGTGAAGCCTCGATGGGCCAGATGTGGAACGGCCGCGTTTATGCGCTGCAACAGGACGGCGCCCCGGTCGGTGTGAGCTGGAAGCAGAACCTGGTCATGGCCGACTTTCTGGTCGTACCAAAAGGTGCCAAGAACAAAGACGCAGCGATGAAGTTCATTGCCGAAGCCACCAGCGCCAGAGGTCAGGCCGACTTCTCCAACCTGAGCGCCTACGCGCCGGTGAACCTGGACAGCGTGCCGCGTCTTGATTCGACTCTGGCCAAGAACCTGCCAACGGCTTATGGCGCAGACCAAATCACTCTCGACTTCGCATACTGGGCCAAGAACGGTCCGGACATTGCGACACGGTGGAACGAATGGCTGGTCAAGTAAAAATGACGGCTGTTGCGTCCGGTCAATCCCAGCCGACCGGAGGTGCCTCGCGCACCGCCGGTGCGGTTTCAGGCAAGGCGACGAACATGCAGCCAACCCCTTCTCTGGCACGACGCTGGCGTGGCAGTCGCAACCTGATTCCCGCGCTCTTGTTTCTGGGGCTGTTCTTCTTCGCACCCTTGATCGGTCTACTGCTGCGTGGCGTGCTCGAACCTGTTCCGGGGCTGGGCAACTACGAGCAACTGTTTGCCAACTCCGCTTACTCACGGGTGTTGATCAACACCTTCTCCGTTGCAGGCCTGGTGACACTGTTCAGCCTGTTGCTGGGTTTTCCGCTGGCCTGGGTGATCACCCTCGTGCCACGCGGTTGGGGACGCTGGATCCTGAACATCGTGCTGCTGTCGATGTGGACCAGCCTGCTGGCCCGGACTTACTCCTGGCTGGTGCTGTTGCAGGCCTCGGGCGTCATTAACAAGGCCCTCATGGCCATGGGCATTATCGATCAGCCGCTGGAGATGGTGCACAACCTGACCGGCGTGGTGATCGGCATGAGCTACATCATGATTCCCTTCATCGTCCTGCCGCTGCAGGCAACCATGCAGGCCATCGACCCGATGGTGTTGCAGGCCGGCTCCATCTGCGGCGCCAGTCCCTGGACCAATTTCTTCCGGGTGTTTCTGCCACTGTGCCGTCCGGGCCTGTTTTCCGGTGGCCTGATGGTGTTCGTGATGTCGCTGGGTTACTACGTGACCCCAGCCTTGCTGGGCGGCGCGCAGAACATGATGCTGCCTGAGTTCATCGTCCAGCAGGTGCAATCATTCCTCAATTGGGGGCTGGCGAGCGCCGCCGCTGCGTTGTTGATCGTGATTACCCTGGTGCTGTTCTATTTCTATCTCAAGCTCCAGCCGGAATCTCCGGTCGGCGCCAGCAACGGGAGGTAAGCCGCCATGCTCCTGACACCCAATGCCATGAGCCTTCGCCTGAGATCGGGGCTGTACCTGACCACCGGCCTGATTGCGCTGTTCCTGTTGCTACCGATTCTGTTCATCGTGCTGCTGTCATTCGGCTCGTCCCAATGGCTGGTTTTTCCGCCGCCAGGCTGGACGCTCAAGTGGTATCAGCAGTTCTTTTCCAACCCGGAGTGGATGGATGCCGCGATGTCGAGCTTCAAGGTCGCCATCCTGACCACAATCAGTGCCGTAGCGCTGGGCCTGCCGACAGCATTTGCGCTGGTACGCGGAAAGTTTCCCGGTCGCGACCTGCTGTACGGCATCTTCACCCTGCCGATGATCGTGCCGCTGGTCATCATCGCGGTGGCGGTCTACGCACTGTTTCTCAAGCTCGGCTACACCGGCACGCTATTCTCGTTCGTGGTCAGCCATGTGATCGTCGCGCTGCCGTTCACCATTATTTCCATCATCAACTCGCTGAAGCTGTTCGATCAGTCGATTGAGGACGCGGCCGTGATCTGTGGCGCGTCGCGCCTGCAAGCGATCTTCAGGGTGACCTTTCCCGGCATTCGTCCCGGCATGATCGCCGGTGCGCTGTTCGCGTTTCTGGTGTCGTGGGACGAAGTGGTCCTCAGCGTGATGATGGCCAGCCCGACCTTGCAAACCCTTCCCGTCAAAATGTGGACCACGTTGCGTCAGGACCTGACCCCGGTCATCGCCGTCGCCTCGACACTGCTGATTGCCCTGTCGGTGTTGGTCATGTTCATCGCCGCGACCCTGCGTCGCCGCAACGAAGCCAGGAGTACCTCATGAGTGCCGTGATCAAAGACACCGCGCAACACGATCAGAAGACCCTGGTCAGTCTGTGCAACCTCAACAAGCATTACGGCGATTTCGCTGCCGTCGACAATATTTCTCTGGATATCCAGAACGGTGAATTTCTGACCTTCCTGGGCTCCAGCGGCTCTGGCAAGAGCACGACGCTGTCGATGCTGGCCGGCTTTGAAACGCCCAGTTCCGGCGAGATACTGGTGGAAGGCAAGTCGTTGGTGAACGTGCCGCCACACAAGCGTGACATCGGCATGGTGTTCCAACGCTATTCGCTGTTTCCGCACCTGACCGTGCGCGATAACATCGCCTTCCCGCTGGCCATCCGCAAGCTGCCTGCGGCCGAACGGGAAAAGCGTGTCGACGCCATGCTCAAGCTGGTGCAACTCGAAGCCTTTGCCCATCGCCGCCCGTCTCAGCTGTCCGGTGGTCAACAACAGCGCGTTGCGATCGCCAGAGCGCTGGTCTACGAACCACGCATCCTGCTGATGGACGAACCGCTGGGCGCACTGGACAAGAAACTGCGTGAAGACCTGCAGGATGAATTGCGTCAGTTGCATCGGCGTCTGGGTATTACCATCGTCTACGTGACCCACGATCAGGAAGAAGCCATGCGCCTGTCTCAGCGCATCGCGATTTTCAGTCACGGCAAGATTGTCGGTCTGGGCAGCGGCTATGACTTGTACCAGAACCCGCCGAACGCGTTCGTCGCCTCGTTTCTGGGCAACTCCAACTTCCTCAGGCTCAAGGCCCAGGGCAACGCCGTGGCAACGTTCGAAGGCCGTCCGCTGGCGATTCGCATCACCAATGGCCTGAAGACCGATCAGGACGTGCTGGCCATGATCCGGCCTGAAAAGGCTCAGGCCCTGAGCCTGCAGCAGTCGGCAGCCACTGCGCTTGAGCCGGGCTGGAACGAGGTGAACGCCACGGTGACCGAAGTGCTGTTTCTGGGTGAAAGCCAGACCTGCTCGGTGGTGACGGCTGGCGGCACGGCCATGACGGTCAAGGCGCTGTCTGCCACCGGCATGCCGATGCAGGCAGGTGATGCCGTGAAAGTGCGCTGGGCGGCGGCGGACGCGTGCATCTACACCGAATGGACCGACAGCGACCTGAACAAGGCGGCCGGGGCACATTGACCTGTTTGCGGACAGGCCTGCCTCTCCGGGTACGTGTTATTGACTGAAAACGTACGCTTTTATGGGAGGCGGCTTGCCGTCGAATCGGCTTCCCGGACGCCTCATCAGCGACTGAGCTGCTGCCGTCGCCGGCAGGGCGACGCGGCCAACTACTGCTTACCCACCCCGACTTGGCCCTGCGCCAGAAACTCACGCAGAAACTCCACCGTGACCCTCACCTTGGCCGAGCGCATGAGCGGCGAGGTGTACACCGCCCAGATATCCGCGTCCTGACGATAATCTGCCAATACCCGAACCAGCCGCCCCTCGGCCAGATCATCGCGCACGTCCCAAAGCGAGCGCAGTAACACGCCTCTTCCATCAAGGCACCACTGCCGGGCAATCTCGCCATGATTGGTCGACAGACTGCCGGTGACCTTTACCGTTTCCGCCCCCTGCGGTCCGTTCAAGTGCCAGATGCCGAAGGGGCGATCTCGCTCCTTGATCACCAGACAGTCATGGTTGGTCAATTCCGCCAGACTCATCGGCGCGCCGCGTTGTGCAAGATAGACCGGGCTGGCACACAACACCCGCCAGTTGCTCGTCAGATGCCGGGCACGCAGGTGCGGAGCGATTTCGTTGCCGACCCGGATGTCCAGATCGACGCCCTCCTCGATCAGGTCGATCAACCGGTCCTGAATGTCCAGACGGATATCCAGCTTCGGGTAGCGCGCAGCCAGCTCCGACAGCGCGGGTGCCACGAATCGCCGACCAAAGCCCTGGCTGCTGACCACGCGCAGCAGGCCACTGGGCTCGTCGTGCAACGCAGCGACTTCGTCGCCCATCTGCTGCACCGACTCCAGAATACCCTTGGCCCACTCATAGACCCGCTCGCCGTCTTCGGTGATCGACACCTGACGCGTCGAGCGATGCAACAGCGCCACGCCCATGCCCTGTTCCAGCAAACGAATGCGTTTGCTCACGTAAGCCGCAGACATGCTCAGCTCGTTCGCCGCGCCGACAAAGCTGGAACGTCGTGCCACATGGATAAACACATTCAGGTCATCAAGACTGGGGTAATTATTCACGAACCGTGTTCCTTGAATGCATTAAGCAGCTAATTATCTTTATTTCGTGTGCTTATAGCATAAGCCACACGAGCAACCCATCCACAGAGAGAGCCTTGCCATGAACAACAAGAAACTGCGCATCGCGGCCATCGCCGGAGACGGCATTGGCCAGGAAGTGCTACCCGAAGGCGTACGGGTCGTCCAGGCCGCTGCCGCTCGCCATGGCATCGAGCTTGAGTTCGAATACTTCGAATGGGCCAGCTGCGACTACTACCTTGAACACGGCAAGATGATGCCGGACGACTGGTTCGAACAACTCAAAGGCTTCGATTCGATTTTCTTCGGCGCCGTGGGCTGGCCGGACAAAGTGCCAGACCACGTTTCACTGTGGGGCTCGCTGCTCAAATTTCGCCGCGAGTTCGACCAGTACGCCAACATCCGTCCGGTGCGCCTGTTCCCCGGCGTGCCTTGCCCGCTGGCCAACCGACAGCCGGGCGACATCGATTTCATTGTGGTGCGGGAAAACACCGAGGGCGAATATTCCTCTCTGGGCGGCATCATGTTCGAGAACACCGAAAACGAATTCGTCCTGCAGGAATCGGTATTCACCCGCCGTGGTGTCGACCGGATTCTCAAATACGCCTTCGAACTGGCCGGCAAACGTGAACGCAAGCACGTGACGTCGGCGACCAAATCCAACGGCATGGCGATCAGCATGCCGTACTGGGACAAGCGCACTGAAGCCATGGCCAGCCGCTACCCGGCGATCAGCTGGGACCGACAGCACATCGATATCCTGTGCGCACGCTTCGTGCTGCAACCGGAACGCTTCGACGTGGTTGTCGCGTCCAACCTGTTCGGCGATATCCTCAGCGATCTCGGTCCGGCCTGTGCCGGCACCATCGGCATCGCACCGTCGGCCAACCTCAACCCGGAACGCCATTTTCCGTCGCTGTTCGAGCCGGTCCACGGTTCGGCCCCGGACATCTTCGGCAAGAACATCGCCAACCCGATTGCCATGATCTGGTCGGGCGCACTGATGCTGGAGTTTCTGGGTCAGGGCGACGAGCGATTCACCGCAGCGCACAACGAGATTGTCGGCGCCATCGAGCAGGTGATCGCCAGCGGAAATATCACCCCGGATCTGGGCGGCAAATGCTCGACGCAGGACGTGGGGCACGCCATCGCCGACAGGCTTTCGAAGGCGTAAACCGGTGAGTCGCTCAAGCGGTCTTGAGCGACTCACCCTGCGTCTGAACCAGCTCGATGAAGCGCGTCAGGCTGCGCGACTCCGTGCCGCGGCGCCAGATCAACCAGGTCTGCAGGTAACGAAAGGCCTCGGACAGCGGCCAGATGCTGACCGTGCTGCAACCGGGCATGCTTTCCAGCATGCTGCGCGGCATCAGCGCCAGACCCGCGCCGGCGCTGACGCAGGCCAGCATGCCGTGATAAGACTCCATCTCGTGAATCTTGCCCGGCACGGCAGCGTCCTCGGTGAACCAACGTTCGAAATGATGCCGGTAAGAACAGTTCGCACGAAAGGCGTAGATGCTCTCCCCGTTCACGTCCCGTCCTCGGGTCACCGGCGCATGCTGCAGCGGCGCGATCACCACCATTTCCTCTTCGAAGACTGGCATGCCTTCCAGTGACGGGTGCAGCACCGGACCGTCAACGAATGCCGCGACCAGTCGGCCAGCCAGTACGCCATCGATCATGGTGCCGGATGGGCCGGTACTCAGGTCCAGTTCGACCTTGGCGTACTGCTGGTTATAGGCCGCCAGCAACGCTGGAATCCGCACAGCCGCGGTACTTTCCAGCGAGCCGAGAGCAAACGGGCCTTGCGGCTCTTCGCCGGACACAGACAACCGCGCCTCCTGGACCAGGTCCAGAATCCGCCGCGCATAATCGAGAAAATTCCAGCCGGCAGGCGACAGCCGCAGCCGGAGCTTTTCCCGGATGAACAGCTCGACGCCCAGGTCCTGCTCGAGTTGCTTGATGCGCGTGGTCAGGTTGGAAGGCACCCGATGGATATGCTGCGCAGCCGCACTGATGCTGCCGTGCTCGGCAACCGCCTTGAATATCTCCAATTGAACCAGATCCACATCATTCTCCAAATGTGAAAGATACGCTCAGTATTATTCAGTTTCACAAAGTATGTCACGGGCTTATTCTGGTTCCATTCCCACCTGAACAGGATGGCGCCATGACTGCTATTTCCAGCAAGACCCATGCAATTTCGACCAATCCCGCCACCGGCGAAGAGATCGGTCATTATCCGTTTGCCTCCGATGCGGAGCTTGAAAACAGTCTTGCCCGCGCTGCGGCAAGCTTTTCGGTCTGGAAGCGCACAACCATCGACGAGCGTGCGCGGTTGATCATTGCGCTGGGCAAGACGTTGCGTGAAGACGCGAATGCCATCGCACAGATGATCAGCCAGGAGATGGGCAAGCCCATCAAACAGGCGCTGGGCGAAGTCGAGAAATGTGCCCAGTTGTGCGACTGGTACGCAGCGCAAGGCCCCGCGATGCTGGCGGCCGAGCCGACCCTTGTCGAAAACGACAAGGCCCGCATCGAGTATCGCCCGCTCGGCCCGATCCTTGCGGTCATGCCGTGGAACTTCCCGATCTGGCAGGTGCTGCGCGGCGCGGTGCCGACCTTGCTGGCCGGCAACACCTATGTGCTCAAGCATGCACCTAACGTGATGGGCTGCGCTTACCTGATGCTCGACGCATTCAAGCGCGCCGGTTTTCCCGAGGGTGTGTTCGAAGTGATCAACGCAACTCAGGATGGCGTCTCCAGGGCCATTGCCGATCCACGCATTGCCGCAGTCACCCTGACCGGCAGCGTGCGCGCCGGTCAGGCCATTGGTGCGCAGGCAGGGGCTGCGCTCAAGAAGAGTGTGCTCGAACTCGGCGGCTCCGACCCATTCATCGTGCTCAAAGACGCGGATCTGGATCAGGCCGTGAAGGCTGCGGTCATCGGTCGTTTCCAGAATACCGGGCAGGTGTGTGCAGCGGCCAAACGGCTGATTATCGAAGACGGTGTTGTGGAGGAATTCACCCGCCGATTCGTTGAGGAAACGCGCAAGCTTGCAATAGGCGATCCGTTGTCGAGCGAAACCTATATCGGCCCGATGGCACGCTTCGACCTGCGTGACGAACTGGATGCGCAGGTTCAGGCCACGCTGGCCGAAGGTGCAACGTTGCTGTTGGGCGGTGAACGAATCGCAGGTCAGGGCAACTTCTATGCGCCTACTGTGCTGGGCGATGTGACCGACCAGATGACCTCGTTCAAGCAAGAGCTGTTCGGCCCGGTCGCCTCGGTCATCACCGCTCGCGACGCCCGGCATGCGCTGGAACTGGCCAACGACAGCGACTTCGGCCTGACCGCCACCGTTTACACCCGCAATCTGGAACTGGCTGAGCAACTGGCGGACGAACTGGACACCGGCGGCGTATTCATCAACGGCTACAGCGCCTCAGACCCGCGCGTGACCTTTGGCGGCGTGAAGAAAAGCGGCTACGGACGTGAGCTCTCGCACTTTGGCGTGCGTGAATTCACCAATGCTCAGACCGTGTGGCGCGATCGTCACTGATCGTGACGCTCGTAGCTACATCAGTGCCTGTAACGGACACGGAGCGTCCCCGTTACAGCCTCAACGCTCACTCCGCCTCTGTCTCTACCACCGCAGCGTCGCCAATGGTGTAGAAATGCCCACCTGCCACGTAGTGCAGGCTGCGCCATTTCGGGTCGGCGGTTTCGAATGCCCAGTGCCCGTCACGGAACACGCGGGTATCCGCCCAGGCACCGACGACTTCGGCGATGAACAGGTCGTAGGTCTGCTCATTATGCGGTTCCGGAATGACTTTGCAGATCAGCCAGGCGGAGCACCCGGCGACCAACGGCGTGTCGTGCCCTTCGATGCGGAACAGTTCGGCACCGGCCTTTTCCAGCTTGTTCGGGGTGAAGATGAGGCTCTGAGTACCCACTTCGAAGGTCAGGTCCAACTGGTCGCGATTAGGCACTTGCAAGGCAAAGTAACCGCTGTTTTCCACCAGACTGCGCGTTTTGGTCATCTTGTCGATGACCAGCGTCACCTTCGGCGGCGAGAAATCCAGCGCACAGGCCCAGGCTGCAGCCATGACGTTGTGAACGCCTTCGTAAGCGGATGAGACCAGCACGGTAGGACCGTGATTGAGCAGACGGTAGGCCTTTTCCATCTCGACCGGGCGAATATGATTGTCCACGTGAAACCCTCGAAAATGTAAATCTTGTCACTGCAAAAAGGCAGCGGAATCAGGCATTGTGCGTGTCTCACGCGTAGGTCATCGTGTGTCTGAGTGGATGACGAACCGGCCCTGTTCCCTTCACCTTTTTCAAAAGGCTTCGGATTGACCAGCATAGACAGCCCAATTCCCCAAGTGTTCGCCCTGCTCCTTGCCGCAGGTCGCAGCCGTCGTTTCGACGGTGACAAACGTCTCGCCACTCTGCCCTGCGGCCGTACCTTGCTGCGCGCAAGCATTGAGAATGCCCTGCACGTATTCAATGAGGTGTGGGTGGTATTGAGAGAGGAAGATGACACTGAACTGCTGGGCGTTGCGCAGGAAGTAAACGTGGTACGCAGCCCGCAGGCGGATTTGGGGATGGGCCACAGCCTGGCCAGTGGCATCGCGGCGCTCATGCCATCCAGCGCCGACGCAGTCGCCGTGCTGTTGGCAGACATGCCCTGGATACAGCCCGCCACGCTGCAAAGCCTGGCCAGCATGGCCGATCCACGACGCATCGCCCTGCCCGGCCACGATGGACAACGCGGCCACCCGGTGATCATCGGGCGCGAGTTCTGGCCGTTATTGCTGAACCTTGAAGGCGATCAAGGTGCAAAATCGATCATCAAAAGCCATCCCGAGCGCTGCGACGTACTGGTCTGTGAAGATCCCGGCATCCTGCGCGATGCAGACACGCGTGCGGCATTGGCGCTCGCCTGTCAGACGTTCGTCAAAGCTGCTGACGGCTGATCCCGTTGGCCACCCGCAGGATATCTGCCATGACTGCAATGGCGATTTCAGCCGGTGTCTTGCTGCCCAGATTGAGGCCGATCGGAGCATGAATCCGCGCCAGTGCCTCGTCATCCAGTCCGCCAATCCGCGCCAGCCGCTCCTTGCGCCTGCTGCTGGTGCGCATCGAGCCCATGGCGCCGATGTAAAACGCCTCGGTCCGCACGGCTTCAAGCATGGTCAGGTCATCCAGCTTCGGGTCATGAGTCAGGGCCAGCACGGCCGTCGAGGCGTGGCAACCGCCTTCGGCAATGAACACCGCAGGCAACACATCGCGAACTTCGACCCCGGGCATCGAGAAACCGGCCGTCACGTCGGTACGAGGATCACAGACGATGACTTCATAGCCCATGGCGACCGCGAAACTGGCGCAGAACTCGGCCACCGGCGACAAGCCAGCCAGGAGCACGCGATAGACCGCCCCCATGCGAATGCTGATGCGCTCGCCCTCGACCTGCACCCGCGATTCGCCCAGTGAAGCCAAACCTGTATTGCGCTCTACACCGCCCAGCATGACCTCGCGGCCGATCAGCGTGCGTCCGGCGAGGGCCTGCTCCACTGCGGCCAGATGCCGGTCGGTTTCAGGGCTGGGCGTCATGCATTCGACCAGCACATCCAGCACGCCGCCACATGGCAGCGCCAGGGTCGGTGCCAGACCGCCCTCCCCATAGCGCACGATCTGGTTGACCGGCTCGAACTGCCCCGCCGTCAACCGCTCCAGGAAGTCTTCCTCCACACAGCCGCCGGACAGCGATCCGCGATGCTCGCCACTGCTCAACGCCACCAGCATCGCCCCCGGCCCGCGCGGAGCGGAACCGAAGGTCGAGAGCACGGTGCAGAGCCACACAGGTTTGCCTGCCGCCAGCCAGTCACGCGCCTGCTGGATGACCTGCAAGTCAAGTTGCTTCATCTCTACAGCCCTGCCATCAGCTTTTCTTTGGTGATGGGCAAATTGCGCACCCGTTTGCCCGTGGCGTGGTACACGGCATTAGCCACGGCGGCAGCCAGGCCGGTTACACCGATCTCGCCGATTCCACGCGCGCCGAACTCACCGATGTTGTGATCCGGATAATCGAGCAGAATCACATCGATTTCGGGCTGGTCTGCGTGCACGGGAACCACGTACTCGGCGTAGTTGTTGTTGACCGGCAGACCGGTGCGCGGATCGTATTCGGCCGCTTCGAACATGGCCATGCCGATGCCCATGACGATTGCGCCCTCGACCTGATTACGCGCCGCCAGCGGATTGACCACCTTGCCGACGTCGATGGCGCTGACCACTCGCGAAACACGCAGACTGGAGATGCCCGGATCCCAACGCACTTCAACAAAATGCACGCCAAACGAACGAAACGAGAACTTGTCGGACGACTGCATGCCACTGTGGAAAACGCCTTCGGCACGTGACAGACGCTGGCCTTTGAGGACGTCGACAAAACTCACGCGCTGCTCACCGGACACCAACTGACCGTTCTCGAACTTGATCGAATCAGCCTGCTGACCTGCAAAGGCCGCGTTCTTGCCCACCGAATACTGACGGAGTTTCTGCAACGCCTCGCGCGTGGCACCGGCTATCGCCGGCATCACACTGGCGGTAACCCAGGACCCGCCGGAAACCGGGCCAGCCGGAAACGATGAGCTGCCCAGTTCCACTTCAACACGCTCCATCGGGATGCCGGTGAGCTGGCTGACGGTCTGGGCAATGATGGTGTACGTGCCGGTGCCGATATCCTGCAGGCCACACTGTGCGAGGGCAGTGCCGTCGGAGCGCAGAATCACGCGGGCGTCCGTCGGCACCTGAAACGCCTCCCAGTTGCAGGCACCCATGCCGTAACCGATGACCTCATCGCCGTCACGCATCGAGCCAACCTCGGCCTTGCGCGCCTGCCAGCCAAAACGTTCAGCGGCCTGGTCGATGGCTTCTGGCAAGTGGTTGCTGGACCACGGCAAGCCTTGACTCTGGTCCATGTCCGACAGATTGAGCTTGCGGAAGGCCAGCGGGTCCATACCGTTGGCCAGCGCCAATTCATCGATGGCCGACTCCAACGCGAACAGGCCCGGAGCCGCACCGGGTGCACGCATCGAGGTCGGCGTGCCGCGGTTCACCGCAGCAATACGGTGGCTGACCAGCACGTTGTCGCAGCCATACAGACTCTTGGTCACACCCCCACAGCTTTCGGTGTAATCGTCGAGCGTCGATGTGCTGTTGAAGGATTCGTGGCGGATCGAGACCAGCTTGCCGTTCGCATCGCTGGCCAGACGCAGGCGTTGCCGGGTTTCCGGGCGATGGCCGACCGTGGTGAACATTTGCGCACGAGGCAATACCAGCTGGACCGGACGCTTCGTCACCTTTGACGCCGCACACGCTGCTACGGAGTGCGGCCACGGCCAAAGCTTGCCACCGAACCCGGAACCAATGAACGGCGCACGCACCTCGACGCGGTCCGGCGGCAAGTCGAATACGTTGGCCAACAGATTGCGATGGTTGACGACACCCTGCGTGCTTTCGTAAACGTACAGCTTGCCGTCCTGCCACCATGCGGTGCTTGCGTGCATTTCCATCGGGTTATGCACTTCGACCGGCGTGGTGTAGGTCTGATCGACCTTTCTGCTCGCGGCGAGGAACGCCCCGTCCGGATTGCCGCGTGTATGCCCGGCTCCGCCGTCGCGGGCGCCATTTTTGCGCAGCGCTTCCTCCAGGTTCTTGACCGGCTTGTTCTCTTGATAATCGACCTTTATCCGATGTGCCGCAGCCCTGGCCTGCTCGAAACTCTCAGCGACCACCAGCGCCACGAACTGGCCGGGGTAATAGACCCGGTCATCCTCGAACGGCAAACGATGCTCATCGGCCTTGCTCGCCGATAACAGTGTTGCAAAACTGAATGCGCTTTCAGGCGTGCGGTGCAACTCGGGGAAATGGCCGTGATGGAAGATCTCGACAACGCCGGGCATGTTGCGCGCGTCCTGATCGTTCACCGCCAGTATCCGGCCACTGCCGATGGTGCTGTAGACGCCATACGCATACAGCATGTCTTTCATGGGGTGGTCGGCCGCATAACGCGCCTCGCCACTGACTTTCTTGCCGCCGTCGATACGACGCTGCGGGATGCCGATGATCTGTTCGCTCATGGAAAATTCCTACGCCGTTAGGTCACGAAGATTGCGGACGATGACCTGCTCACCCAGCGGGATCTTGAAGGCGTTGTGCTCATAGGCTTTGGAGCCTTTCATGGCCAGGGCGGCCACTTTGGCGAAGGTGTCCATATCGGCACGCTGGCCGATCAATGCTCGTTCTGCCTCGACGGCGCGCCACGGCTTGGTGCCAACGCCGCCCAGTGCGATGCGCACATCGGCAATACGCTTGCCCTCCGTGACCACGATGATCGCGCTGGACGCCAGGGCGAACTGATACGAGGTGCGGTCACGCAGCTTCAGGTAGCCGGAACGGCTGCCGGACAGCGGCGCATCCAGGGTAACGTGGGTGACCAGTTCATGAGGTGCTATGGCGTGCTCGCGTTCAGGCGTGTTGCCCGGCAGCAAATGGAAGTCGGTGAAAGGAATGTCCCGACTGCCGCCCGGCCCATGCACGGTGACTTGTGCGCCCACTGCCGCCATGCCCACGCACATGTCCGAAGGATGGGTGGCGATACAATGATCGCTGGTACCCAGCACGGCATGCACGCTGCGGTTCATCCCGCCGATGGCCGCGCAGCCTGAGCCCGGCTCACGCTTGTTGCAGGCCGAAATCCCATCGCGAAAATACGGGCAACGCACGCGCTGCATCAGGTTGCCGGCGGTAGTGGCCTTGTTACGCAGTTGCGTGGAAGCACCGGCCAACAGGGCCTGCGACAAGACCGGATAACGCTCCCGGACCAGAGGATGGCTGGCCAGCGCGGTATTGCTGACCAGCGCACCGATGCGCAGACGGCCGTCCGGCAGCGATTCGATCTGCTTGAGCGCCAGGTGATTGATATCCACCAGTTGCCCGGGTTGCATGATGTCCAGCTTGACCAGGTCCAGCAGCGTTGTGCCGCCGGCCAGATAGAAACGCTCACCCTCCCCTGACACGGTACTGACCGCCTGTGCAGGCGTGGTGGCCCTTGCGTAATCGAAGGTTCTCATCAGACAGTTCCCCCCGCCTTGGGCATCTTCGAGCGCGCCGACTGTACCGCCGACAAAATGTTCTTGTAGGCGCCGCAGCGGCAGATGTTGCCGCTCATGGCTTCGCGGACGCTGGCGTCATCGGAGGGAATGTTCGGGTCGTTGAGAATCGCCACGGCGCTCATGATCTGGCCCGAAGTGCAATACCCGCACTGATAAGCATCGTGTTCCCAGAAGGCTTCCTGAACCGGGTGCAGCTTGCCGTTTTCGGCGAGGCCTTCGATGGTGGTGATGCTGTCGCCGTCGTGCTGAATGGCAATCGACAGGCAGGAATTGATCGCCACCCCGTTGACCAACAGTGTGCACGCCCCGCACTGGCCGTGATCGCAGCCCTTTTTGGTGCCGGTCAATTGCAGACGGTCACGCAACACATCAAGGAGGACGGCATTGGCCGGTACGTTGAGCGCGTGCGTCTGGCCGTTCACGTTCAATTGAATGCGGTGCTCGCCGACGCCAGGCGCATCGGTGTCTTCCACCACGACCGGCGCAGGCACGGGTGCGGCTTGCAGCATCCCGTCGGCGGGTATCCAGGTCGACAATGTCGCGGCAGCGATCCCGGAAGCCCCGAACTTCAGAAAATTGCGTCGCGAAGGCTGCACCGCGTCGGCAACAGTTCCTTTGTGCGTCTTGGTTTCACTCATCAGAATCACCTTGTCATAGCCGTCACTGCTGTGAAGTGGCGGGCGTTATCGTGTTGGGCATCGTGGTGCAGCAAGGGCTGGTTCAGTTCCCTTCAAAGCGCGCAATCGGGTCGGACAGGTACCAGAAGCGTTTTGGCATTATGGTTGGCATATGTCTTTAACTGGCTGACACACTGAAAGTTCAACGTTTTGATCGAAGCTCGGATAGCGGGGCTGTTGCAGGATGTTTACGGGCAGTTTTCCGGGCGAACGACGTTCGGAAACCCTTGATCGGAAAACACGGTTCGAACTCGCAGTGACGTTAGCACCCGGTTTCAGGGAGCATTAGCCGTCGCGCGTTAATTGAAGTCATGAGGAATGCTCATCAATCGTCCGTCGTTGACCTGGAAGACTCTGGCTGAGCCTGAATGTGGCGAGTCGGGAGCGGAGCGAGGTCGGCCGACCATGCCGCATTTCGGCCAGAATGCCGTCAAAGTCTCAAGGTAACGGCAGGCGTGACGATAAAATCTCGACACGCCTTGTTTCGTTTGGTCGGACGTAAGCATGTCGGTGTGCAGATAACACCTCGCGTAGACACCTCACAATATGCGAAAATGCCGCGTCTTGCCGATATGGCATCATGGTGTGCCGTTTTGAACGAGCACAAAAAAACGCCTCAGAGCGTGTCCCCATGACCCCCATGCGGCGTCCAAGACTCCGTGAACAGGCTGATCAGGTGCGCATTGCGCAGGAAGACGGGATTTGTTTCCGATCTTGCGTGGCACCGTTAGCACATGTCGCTTCATGACGCTGAATCCAATGACGATAAGAAGCCAGCGCAGTAGGACATAAAGTGAGGTCTTGAGCAGTATTGTATTGGCCTTGTATGTCCACCTCTAGCCCCTGAAGGTGCGGGCGTTTGTCGCATGCGTTGCGGTATACGCAGAATCCGGATCTCCCAGGAGCAGCCGGCGGATGGCATTTATCAAATGGATTACAGCATGTTGAAGAAAGTGAACACGGCCCTTCTGGGTCTGGCGATGTCGCTCGGGATGATGCCCGCGCACTCCGCCGAAGCCAAGAAAGTAGATGTATTGATGGTCGGCGGCGGCATCATGAGCGCCACCCTGGCAGTCTGGCTCAACGAGCTCGAGCCGAGCTGGTCGATGGAAATGGTCGAGCGTCTCGATGGCGTTGCCGAAGAAAGCTCCAACGGCTGGAACAACGCCGGTACCGGTCACTCTGCCCTCGCCGAGCTGAACTACACCCCGGAAGACAAGAACGGCAACGTCGACATTTCCAAGGCCATCGAGATCAACGAAGCGTTTCAGATCTCGCGTCAATTCTGGTCCTGGCAGGTCAAGACCGGCGTTCTGAAGAACCCGCGTTCGTTCATCAACTCCACGCCGCACATGAGCTTCGTGTGGGGCGACGACAACATCAAGTTCCTGCGCAAGCGTTACGCAGCACTGCAATCGAGCCCGCTGTTCAGCGGCATGCAGTACTCCGAAGACCACGAGCAGATCAAGAAGTGGGTTCCATTGATGATGGAAGGTCGTGACCCGGCGCAGAAGCTGGCCGTGACCTGGAGCCCGATTGGCACCGACGTGAACTTCGGCGAGATCACCCGCCAGTTCGTCGCCAACCTGCAGACCAAACCCAACTTCGATCTGAAGCTGTCGAGTGAAGTCCAGGACATCACCCGCAACGACGACGGCAGCTGGCGCGTCAAGTACAAGAACCTGAAAGACGGTACCGAAACCGAGACCGATGCCAAGTTCCTGTTCATCGGCGCGGGCGGTGCTGCACTGCACCTGCTGCAAGAGTCGGGCATTCCTGAAGCCAAGGAATACGGCGGCTTCCCGGTCGGCGGTTCGTGGCTGGTAACCGAGAACCCTACCCTGGCCATGCAACACATGGGCAAGGCTTACGGTATCGCGTCCACTGGCGCGCCACCCATGTCGGTTCCGCACCTGGACACCCGTGTTCTGGACGGCAAGCGCGTCATCCTGTTTGGCCCGTTCGCGACCTTCTCCACGAAGTTCCTGAAAAACGGCTCCTACCTGGACCTGCTGACCAGCACCACCACGCATAACGTATGGCCAATGACCCGCGTCGGCATCGCTCAGTACCCACTGATCGAATACCTGGCGGGTCAGGTCATGATGTCCGATGACGACCGTTTTGCAGCTCTGCAGCAGTACTTCCCGAACGCCAAGAAAGAAGACTGGCGCCTGATGCAGGCCGGTCAGCGCGTTCAGATCATCAAGCGTGACGAAGAAAAAGGCGGCGTCCTGAAACTGGGTACCGAAATCGTTGCTTCCAAGGACGGCTCCATCGCCGGTCTGCTGGGTGCTTCGCCAGGCGCTTCGACCGCTGCTCCGATCATGCTCGGCGTGCTTGAGAAAGTGTTCAAGGACAAGGTAGCGACACCGGCCTGGCAGGAAAAACTGCACCAGATCGTTCCAAGCTACGGCACCAAGCTGAACGAGAACCCGGATCGCGTTGCACAGGAATGGGCCTACACCGCCGAAACCCTGCAACTGACTCCACCGCCACCTGTGAACAAGGCAACAGCTGCTGCACCTGCTGCCGCGCCTGCAGAGAAGCGTGAAAGCAACCCTGCCAGTGACATGGCGCTGTAAGGCATTCAAGCCTGAAGCAAAGCTCTGCCAGAGCTGATCGGGCAGAGCTGTATATGTCACCCTCGACACCCTGCAAGAGCGATGCTTTTGCAGGGTGTTTTGCTTTATATCCACCTGCGACGCTCACGGCGAGACCCTGTTGCGCAACCTGAGTGTTCTTTGACAGGTGCCGCCCCACCCAGCCGAATGACAGTACGAAAAATGATTGCCGGAAGGTCGCCTGCAGGTCGGCGCATTTCTTGCTGCACAGTTTTCAGAACACAGAGTGGGATTTTACCGAGCAGCGCCCTGTCCACTCTTGCATGGTTTCCCTGACAGGAAACCCGTCACGCATGTCCGTATCGATCCCCTGTTTGGCCGCTCCATACCCCTTGGTGTAATAAGTAATTGATTCAAATGCTATAAGCTCGGCCGTTCATGACGACACAACGGTAGGAAATACATAACCTGCTCTCAGGACCGGTGCACAGATCGACACCGTCACGATGCGCAAGCGCTGCTGTTACTTCTGATACAGGTCTAACCATGGATTTTGAAGCAAGCGGTACGGCTACACAGATCGACATCGAAACAGAAAATGGCTACAGGCCCGAGGAAGCCATTCGCTTCGGAGCCTTCCTGCTGCTTCCACGCCAACAGTTGCTGTTCAAACACTCACAACCGGTGCCGTTGGGCAGTCGCGCCATGTCGTTGCTGGTGGCGCTTGCTTCACGTCCAGGCGAGCTGCTGGAGAAAGCCGAACTGCTGGCGATGGCCTGGCCAAAGGCAGTGGTTGAAGAATGCAACCTTCGCGCTCAGATCGTTGCCTTGCGCAGAGCGCTGGAAAACGATGAAGACTTCAGTTGCATCGTAACCGTGCCAGGTCGCGGTTATCGGTTCACCGCTCACGTGACCGTTCAGACCGCCCCGCAGACCCTGGCGCCACCTCCTGAACCCGTGGCAGCGATCACAGACTCCAGCCGCCATGTCTGTGGCCGAGACGATCTGATTCGTCGTCTGGCCGATCAACTCATGACTCAGCGACTGCTGACGCTCACCGGCCCCGGCGGGGTCGGCAAAACCACTGTCGCACTGGCTCTGGCCGACAACCTCGCCACACAGTCGTCACTGAGCCGCACCGTCCTTGACCTGACGCCCGTCAGTGGTGCCCGGTCGGTGCAGGGCATGATCGCCAGCGCGCTGGGCCTTGACGCAGATACCGAACATCTTCTTCAGAACATCCCTGCGGCGCTGGCAGAGCGCCCGCAGTTGCTGGTGCTCGATAACTGCGAGCATGTGCTGGAGGAGACCGCGACAGCAGTCGAAGCCTTGCTGTCCAACACAACGCGATGCTGCGTAGTGGTTACCAGTCGCGAGCCGCTGCGGGCGCATGGTGAATATGTCCACGAACTGGCGTCCCTGCAGGTGCCTGGCGAACATCAGGCATTGACCGCAGCCGAGGCACTCACGTATTCCGGTGTGGAGCTGTTCATTACCCGGGTCAGGGAACAGGACCCGGGCTTCGTCTTCCATGATCGCGACACGCAAAGCGTAGCGGCGATCTGTCGCAAGCTGGATGGCAATCCGTTGGCAATCGAACTGGCCGCCGCCCGCGTCAGGACGTTTGGCATTCATGAACTGGTCGGCCTGCTCGATGGCAGCTTCCGCCTGCAGATGACCGGACGCCGCACCGCCCTGCCCCGACAGCGCTCTCTAAGCGCAGCATTGGACTGGACCTACAGCATGCTCACGGAGCATGAGCAGGCACTGCTGCGACAATTGTCCATTTTCAATGGCTCGTTCGCACTGGACGGGGTTATGGCAACAGTCAATATCGGCTTGCCCGATGTGCGCATGACCCTGCCAATGCTGGAAAGTCTGCTGGACAAGTCGCTGCTTGGACGATTCGATCACAGCCAGGGCAAACGCTTTCGGCTGCTGGAGACGACCCGACTCTACGCGCATGAAAAACTGGTGCAGCTCGATGACCTGGATCGCCTGTCGCGCGCTCATGCCAACTGGGCCCTGAGCCTGCTGGACGAAGCCAGGCATGACCTTGATCGACTGTCCCATGACGCCTGGACACGACGTTACGCCGTTGAGATCGATACCGTACGCGCCGCCCTCGCCTGGGCCTTCTCCCCGGAGGGTGACCGGCAGACGGGCGTCGAACTCACGCTACGCAGCGCTCCGTTGTGGATGAGGCTCTCACTGGTGCGCGAATACCAGGACTGGGTCAACCATGGCCTGCCTCGCCATGTGGAAATGGCGCAGATGGACCGGCAACAGCGCATGCGGCTGCTGACGGTATCGGGCAGCATCCTCATGCTCACCTATGGCGCCGGACAGAAAATGCGCGAGATCTGGCAACAGGTCAGCGAGGATGCCGACGCACTCAACGACACGGAATACCGGCTGCGTGCCCTGTGGGGACAATGGAACGACCACACTTGCAGCAATCGTCACGTACAGGCCCGACAGGTCGCGTTGCAGTTTCTGGCGCTGGGCAAGGATCACCGGATTACCGACTGCCAGGTGCTGGGCAAACGCATGCGGGCCACCAGCGCGTTCTACATGGGCGATATGAAAACCGCCGGCCAGGCTGCTCACGAAGCCCTGGGGGCGCCCCTTTCACCATCGTCCTACGCCGTGGACATGCATTTCGACCAGCGAATCGCTGCCCAGTCGCTCAGGGCGCAGGTGCAGTTGATGGTGGGCAATATCGGTCAGGCCATGGTCGCGCTGGACACCAACATCAGGCAGGCTCTGGCGCTGGGGCACCCCGCCACGATCTGGTACACGCTGGCGTTCAGCGCCATTCCGGCCACCCTTATCGCTGGCACCCTGCACAAGACACGGCAGTTTCTCGAGCAGCTCAGACAGAGCAGCGAACGGCAGCCGCTGCACGTCTGGCGTCAGCTGACCTGCTGCTACGAAAGCATTCTGACCATTCGCGAAGGCGATGCGACAACAGGTACGCCACAGTTGGGCGAAGCACTTCAACAACTGAGTCGCCATGTGGAAACGCCGCTGCACTCGATGCTCAATACCGAATACGTGCTGGGCCTCGCCGCTTTAGGGCTGCAACCGCTGGCACTGGAAACGCTCGATGATCTGGTGGCCAGTGCCGTGAAACGCAATGATCGCTGGTATCTCCCCGAGATGATGCGCATCAAGGCGCAACTGATGCTCGACCAACCCCATGCCCATGCGCTGGAAGACGTCCGCACGGTGCTGGCCCAGGCGCTGGAAATATCGCGGCAGGACGGTACGCATTTCTGGGCATGGCGCATCAATGCCGACCTCAATCGACTGAAGGTCGTCAACGGCACGCCCGCCACCCGATATCGCCCTGCCATGCATTGAGGAGACACACCGGTCAGATCAACCGGTGCGCCACCAGCGCGTCGGCCACCGCCTGAAAGGTGTTTTCCGGGACCGGATCACCGGCCACGCTGCGCCTGGCGATCTGCTCGGCAAGCCCGGCATCCGCCCAGACGGCGATGCCCAGCGGTGCAGCCTGCGTCAGCAACACCGCGGATTCGTCAGGCGCCCCCCGGCAGACGACCACAGGCACCGGCGTTTCGCCGCGCACATAACGCACACCGACCACCCAGTGGCCGCCAATGCCGATCATCAGCGACGCGCGCCCCAGTCCCAGCTTCGTTGCAAGCGCCTGCATCTCACGCCGCTGGCGTTGACGCTCACGCTTGATCAACGGATCACCGTCGACATCCTTGCGTTCGCGCTTCTGTTCACTGCGGCTCATTTTCATGTCTCGTCCAAACAACCAGCGCTGCATCATGACGTCCACCGCACCGACCAGCAGAAAGGCCGCCAGCACGGTGAAGACCAGCGGTTTGAGCACCAGATAAAAGGTCGATTCGATGCAGCCGGCACCACATCGTGAAGACTCCATCAATGCCTGTAACGCCTGTCGTCCGACGATATAGAACGCCAGCGCCAGTAGCACCACCTTGACCAGTCCCTTGAGAAATTCGATCAGGTTGCGCATGGCGAAAATCCGTTTGAAGCCCTCGCCGGGATGGATGCGTTTGATGTCCGGCTTGACCGGTTCGACCGAAAACACTACGCCGCGCATGGTCACGATATTGGTCAGAATGACCGCCGCGACGGTAACGGCGACCACCGGCAAGGTGATGCCCAGAACGATTTGCTCGGCATGATCCAGCAGCCGTGGCCAGACGTCGGCAAACGGTTCGATATAGATGTTCGCCGTGAGGTCGATCAACGCCTCGACCTGAGCACGTGCCTTGGGTAACAGCATGGCAATGCACAGCGTACACAGCAGAATGACGACGCCGGACACCAGATCCTGACTCTTGGCGACCTGACCTTTCTTGCGTGCGTCACGCAATTTCTTGTCCGTGGCTGGCTGGCTTTTCTCTTCGCTGGTATCTGCCATCAGGGCGCCTCGCTCGCCAGCCCCTTGAGCACCTCGACCGTGCCTCGAAACTGCGCCAGCTGGTCGATCATGACCGGAATCAGGAAGCTGATGTACACCACCATCAACACCGCAAAAAACAGGTTCTTGACCGGCAGGGACAAGTCGAAAATATGCAGGCTCGGCGCCATTCTCGACAGGTACGCCAGCATCAGATCCGTAATCAGCATCGCCACCAGCAGCGGTGCGACCATCAGCACGCCGATGCGCATCACCTGATCCAGGATTGCCAGAATCGACATGAGCGCGACGCTGCTGAACAGCGGGGTGAATTCGGTCACCGGCCACAACTGGTAGCTGTGGTAATAGCCACCGACCATCAGGATGAAACCGCCTGACATGAAGAACAGCGCAATCAACATCACCGTGAACAGCGTGGCCATGACACTGGCCTCGCCCTGCCCCAGCGGATCCACCAGTTGCTCCATGGTCGAGCCGCGCTGCAGGTCGATCAATTCACCTGCCACTTCCGCAGCCCAGAACGGGATGCCGAACAGCAGCCCGATCAGCAGCCCGATCAGCAATTCCTTAACCATCAGCCCGGCCAGAAAGAACCCGCTGTGTTCGGGCATCGACGTGAATGCAGTGAATACTGGCAAAATCATCGGTACGGATATCGCCACCGCGACGCAACCACGAATCATCCCGGTCAGCCCCAGGCGGTTGAACGCCGGTGTGATGATCACCACCCCCATCGCCCGTGAGGCCGCCAGCGATGCAGAGCTGATCACCGGGTAGGCGATCTCGATGAACGCATTGGTCAGTTCGGCATCCATGGCGCGTCAGCGCGTCCACAGCGCGAAGTTGTCCAGCACCTGATTGCCCAGTTCCGCCACCTGCCCGGCCAGCAAGGGACCGACAAACACAATGACCAGCAACACCCCGACGAGCTTGACCACCTGAGGCAGGGTCTGGTCCTGGATCTGGGTCAGTGCCTGCAGCAGTCCCACACTCAAACCTACGACGATCGCAACCGCCAGCGCAGGCGCCGAAAGCAGCAGCACGGTCATCAATGCCTGATTCATCAACGAAAGAAACACATCCTGACCCATGGCATCAGCCTCCGTAACTCAGGATCAACCCGTGCATCAGCCGCGACCAGCCGCTGAGCGCCACGAACAGGAAGATCTTCAGGGGTATCGAAATGAGCGTCGGCGAGACCATCGACATGCCCATCGCCATCAGCACATTGGAGACCAGCAGGTCGACCACCAGAAACGGGATGTACAACAGAAAACCGATCTCGAACGCACGGGTCAGCTCGGAGCTGACGAACGCGGGGATCAGCACGACCAGATCATCGTCGCGCAGATCGGCGCGCGCTTCGGGTGACCAGATGGTTTCGGTTGCCTGAACGAAAAAGCCGCGTTCGTTCTCGTTGGCGTATTTCGATAAATGCGCCTGCAAGGGTGGTCGCAGTGCGCTGCCAAGCTCTTCGAGTTGTTGAACGTTCTGCAGGCTCAGATCGCGTCCCTGAACCTGTCGGTACATGTCGCCGATCAAGGGCGTGGTCACATAGACCGAAAGGATCAGGGCGATGCCGTACAGCACCAGATTCGGCGGCGTCTGCTGCACGCCCAGAGCGTTGCGAATCAGAAACAGCACCACGGATATCTTCATGAAGCCGGTCAGTGTCACCACGGCAAGCGGAATCAGGCCGATGGTCGCAACGACCAGGATGATCTCGATGAGGTTCGGCTGATAGCCGTTCATGGCGAATTGAAACCCAGCAGGCGCACGCCCAGGCCATCACCGATGCGCACCAGCTCGCCACGCCCTACGCGTCGTCCGTTGACCATCAGGTCCACCTCGTCCCGAGTCGACGAGGCAAGCGGCAGCAGCGTTCCGGGCGCCATTTCGCGCAGTTGCTCAAGCGTCAGTTCGACACTGCCCACCTGGCAGACAAGCGTCAGCGGCAGCGCGTCAAGCGAGACATCCAGATCCGGCGTTGCGGTAGGTTCATTCATTGCATCATTCCTGTTGAAAGTGATTACGGTGCCGGGGTCAGCGTCGGCGCCGCGCCATAGCCCGCACCACTCAAGCGAATGACCCGAGCGTCGTGCACAAGCCTGGAAGTGCTGGCCGATACACAGCCGGATCTGTTCGTCAGGCAAGGTATCGAGTATCACCACATCGCCTGGCGTGAGGCTGCGCAACTCGTCCACGCGAAGTGGCGCTCGCCCTGCCTCGGCACTCATCACCAGCCTCAGCCCATGCAGCGCATCCTGATCCGGCGCTGCATGGCGCTTCAGCAGAGCGGCGACGTGATCAGCCGCGGCGCTGTTCATTCCCAGTTCCATACGCACTGCCGGGAAGTCCGCGATGTGCACCGCCAGCGAGACACCGAGGCAACGTGCCGTCGAGTCCGCGGTCCAGGGAATCACCTGCAAGGGCTCACCCAGAACGGCTTCCAGAGGTTCGATCCATTCCAGCCAGGCCTGCTCCAGCAACAGCGCCTCGTTCTGGCGATCAATGGCCGAGCCGGGTTGCCAGGTGATCCCGGACAGCTCGAATAACGGTTCCGGCACACTCAGCTCGACCGTCGCCTGGCCGATCATCAGGGCAACCGACACGCACGGTTGATCGACGCCCGTCTCGCCGGCCCAACGCACACGCAACGGCTTACCGCGCAGCACGCCATGCCAGTCGGCCATCCGGCGATGCAGGCGGTTGTGCAGACTGAGTACATCGGGGTCGAACGACGGCAGATCCGACAGCGCATCGCCAGTGAACGAGGTTTCGTAAGCCGTCACCGCTCGCCTCCAGCGCCTGCTGCACTGCCTGCGTCGACGCTCAGGGCGTTATCACTCGTTGACGCCAGCTGCTCGGCTTCGTCGCGCTGCTCACCCAGACGCGTCTCGAGGCTCAGGCGCTGTTCAAGCAGGCTTTGCCATGCCCGGCTCTGTTGTTGGCGCTGCCTGTGCTCAACACGCAGTCGCTCACGGGCCTGCTCCTCGGTTTCAACGTTCAGCGCAGCGGCATTGACGTCGGCCTGCAGCGCCTCGCGCTCTTCATCCAGTTGCTTGAGGTGCGCTTGAGCTGCCTGCCAGGCACTCACTGAAACACCTTCGCTGAATAGACCGTAAGCCTGCTCTGCTTCCTGTGCGCGCATCTCACGGTGCAGGCGCAAGGTTTCTCTGGCCTGATCAAGGTGATGGCGGGTTTCACGGCAACGCTCGCGCTGAGTGGCCAGATGAGCAGAGGCGCGCTGCTCACGCAGCAGGCGCAGGGCTTGCAGGTTATGCAGATCAGCCGTCTTCATTGCATTTCTCCGTGACGCGGCCCGTTCGGACTCCAGGGGTTGAGTGCGTTCATGCCAGTACCTTGCGCATGTGCGCCAGGGTTTGCGCGAGGGTGTCGTGTTCAGCGGCGGGCTGGCGCAGGAATGCTTCGATGGCGCCGTGTCGGGCAATGGCTTCATCCGCCAGCGGATCACTGCCCGCGGCGTATTCACCGACCTGAATCAGCAGTTCTATCGCCTGACGGCGAGCGATCAGTTCGCGCATCCGCGACGCCAACTGCCTGTGCGCTGCCGAAGCCACCTGCTCCATCAGACGGCTGCGACTGTGCAGCACGTCAATGGCCGGAAAGTGATCACGCTGGGCCAGTTCAGCGCTGAGCACGATGTGGCCGTCGAGAATCGAGCGGGTTTCCTCGGCGACCGGGTCCATCGACGCGTCACCTTCGGTGAGCACGGTGTACAGGGCGGTGATGCTGCCGGTCGGGCCTGGACCCGCGCGCTCCAGCAGCCGTGGCAGCGCCGAGAAAAACGACGGTGGATAGCCGCGCCGTGTCGGAGGCTCGCCCACCGCCAGGCCGATTTCGCGCTGGGCACGGGCAAAACGGGTCAGGCTGTCCATCAGCAACAGGACGTTACGTCCCTGATCGCGATGGTATTCAGCCTGAGCGGTCGCCACGTAGGCCGCCCTGACACGCTCAGCGGCAGGCCTGTCCGACGTGGCGACGACGGCAACGGTTCGGGCACGCGCCGCCTCGTCCAGTTGCCCCTCGAGCAGTTCGCGCACTTCACGCCCACGCTCGCCGATCAGTCCGATGACGATCACATCGGCGTCACTGTTACGAACGATGCTGGCCAGCAACGATGACTTGCCCACACCAGGCTCACCAAAGACGCCCATGCGTTGCCCGCTGGCAACGGTCAGCAGGCTGTCGATGGCTCGTATACCCAGCGACAGCGGCTCGACGATACGCTGGCGGCTGAACGGGGCCGGTGGCTCGGCGTGCAGCGGATAGCGTTGCAGGCCAAGCGTGGCAGTCAGCGCCGGCCCGTCGAGAAATTCGCCCATCGGGCTGATCACCCGACCGAGCAAGGCATCCCCCACCTGCACACCCACCGCCTGTCCGGTGGCGATGATCCGGGTGCGGGTCGACAGGCCTTCCATCGAACCGATGGGCGAAAGAATCGCGTCGTCCTCATCAAAGCCGATCACTTCAGCGGACAGTTCTCGACCGTTGCCTGGATCATGCAACAGGCACAGCTCGCCGATTCTCACGCCGGCCACGCTGGCACGCAGCAGCACCCCGCGAATACTGCGCAAGGTGCCCTGCATCGGCCGAGGCTGCGCACGCTGCAGGCGCTGGCTCAAGCCACCGATCAATCCGGCCAGGGCTTCACTCATGGCGCTCACCCTCGCTCAGCGGCAACAGTGCACGTTGCAGGTTGTCCAGTTGCGCGTCGAGCCCGAGTTCCACCGAGCCCGCCGGACTGCTCAGACGCGCCTGACCGGCTTCAAGCTGGTCGTCGCCTTCCACATTCAGCGCCTGCAACGACAACGAACCTTGCGCAATGTGCTGACGCAGACGTTCGACTTCATTATGGGGCACGTACAGCGTCAGGGCCTGATCCTGGCGAAACGCAGACAAGGCCTGAGCCGTGCAGCGCAGGAGCCGCTCGCGCTCGTCCAGTTCGCCCAACACCTGACGGGCGATATTCAGCGCCAGTTCAGCCAGCGAGGTCTCAAGACCTGCAAGGTAGTGATCCACCTGAGCATGGGTCTGCGCCAGCAGTGCAGCAGCCTCCTCCGCGCCCTGTCGGCGGGCATATTCGAAGCCTTCCGCCCGGGCCTGCTCAAGCCATTGCGCGCTGTCCTCGCGTACACGGTGTGCTTCTTCATGCGCAGCGGCCACAAATGCGTAACCGTCGATCCAGCGGTCCGCGTCGGCAGCCCGCACGATGCGTGTACCAGGGCGGGTCGGCAATTCATTCATGGTCGTTTCCTTGCGCACGCTTCAGCAGATGAGCGGCCACCGTCTGCACCACACTGACCTGTCGTTGATCACCGGGCTGATCCGGCTCTGGATAGTCCACGCGCAATTGCAGCCAGGCCCGCAGGTTTGCAGGCTGGCCAGCCAGCCAGGTGGCAACGCACGCCGCGCCGTCTCGGTCAATGGCCTGTGCCAGGTCGACGGGCGTCCGCAGCAGGTCAGCCGCACCGGCCAGATGCCGATGCACCAGCGCAAAGGCAAAGGTGTCCTCGCCCAGCAGCTGGCGGTATTCGGCGACCACCTGACCGCGAATTTCCCGGGTCAGTGTTGCCGCATGCCAGACCGCGCCACACAGGCGCGGCAGGTGTGCAAAATCACGCTCGCTCAGCAGTATTACCGGCAAGTCCTGCTCGGCAGGCAACGGCAACTGCGCCAAGGGCTGCAGGCCAAAGTGGTGGTTCAACAGACCCTCAAGACGGGAAGCAAAGCGTGGTGATTCGCGCATCTGCGCAAGCTCGGCTGACGCAAGATCGTGCACCAGGCACTCGCTGATACAGCGTTCGCGGACAAAGGCCATAGGCTGTTCGGTGAGCGCCTGCCACTGCACTGTCAACCCGGCACTCATGGCGCGTCACTCAGGATGTAGGCACCTTCAGCCGTTTGCCGCTTCCAGAGCTGACGCCCCAGAATCGCAGCCGGCACCAAGGCGATCAGCAACAGCGTGCCGAACAACCACCGGGCCCGAGGTACGTCGTCTTCAAGCATCCATAACCCGAGAAAGCTGCCGAGTTGCGGCCCGGCAGCGGCGTTGGCCGGCAACACAGCCTTGATCGCGGTCACCGAAACGCCGTCGTAACCCAGTCCGGAAATACCATTGGCGACCAGGGTCTTGATCTGCGGAATCAACACATTGATATCTGTCTTCGGATCGAAACGCACCAGCACCGAGGCCGATGACGGCGATATCACGCGTTTGAGCAGATCATTGTCGGGCAACACCACATGCACCCGCGCAGACAGGATGCCGTCGATCTGCGACACGGTGTGCGACAGCTCCTCGCTCAGCGCATAGACCATCTGCGCACGCTCCTGCACCGGCGAGGACACCAGGCCATTGCCTTTGAACACTTCGCCCATGTTGGAAAAACTTTGCCCCGGCAGACCCGCGTCATCCAGCACCGCCATGGCCTGTGCGAAGCGCTTCTCGTCAACCATGACCTTGAGCTGGCCGTTGTCCTGAACCTTGCGCGAAGCCGGAATGCCGTCACGCAGCAACACGGCGAGCATGGCATTGGCCTCCCGCTCGCCCAGGTTGGTGTAGAGATCGACATCGCAGGCCTGCAACAGGCTGGCAAGCGCGGACACGATCAGCAGACGCAGGACACGACGGCATCTGGGCATGGTTCATTGACCTTTGAGAAGGGTGTTGGCGGAACCGGATATCTGCGTAGCTCCGCGCACCACCATCTGGGTTTCGATGGAGTAGTCGAACATCCGGCCCAGCGACTGCACGATCCGGTCGACCTGTGGCCCGCCCGTCTTGCTTACATCCTGAGCGGCGCTTGGTTCGGGTGTCGGCACCTGACCGGAGGAAGACGGCGCACTGCCGTGAGTCATCGCATCGGCGCGCTCGGAGAACTGCCGGGAGCGATCGATGAAGCCATCCAGACGCTCCATCAGGTTGCTGCCGATCTGATGCGGACTTGCGCCCTGCGGCATCCCTTTGGCGCTTTCGGCCATGTGTTCGAAAAGATTCTGCGAGGCCTGCATGCCCCCGCCTCCTCCCGGCGACGGCAAGGCTGCCGCCGCCGGTGATGCAGCGAGATTGACGGTCATGGTCGATCCTTATTCAGAGTCATCGTCGGACTGCGCTTCGTTCAGCATTTCCTGAGCACGCGGCATGATGATGAATTGCCCGCCGATGGTGACGGCCTGGGTGATCAGCGCATCGTTGAACTCGCTGTCGCTGGACGCCTGTGTGGCGTTGTCGACGGCCGCATTGAAACGCGACTCCTGACTGGAAGGATTGATATCGGTCGTGCTGTCTACTGGATTCACGGACATGAGTAACGCTCCTTTGGGTTATTGACGGTCATTGGTGACCTGGGTGACGACACCGCCACGGAATACCCGTACACCGCGCTCACGCACCACAGGTGCCGTCTCGGCGACAGGTTGACGATCAAGGTGTTGCTGAATCTGCGCCAGGTACGCAGGCGGACCTGACACGAAGAGGCTGTCGTGATCGGGGCTGGCGCGACTGGACATCGGCTGGCCGGACACTTCCAGTTGCGCCAGGTATTGCTGCAGCTCATCCAGCTTCGGCCCCGACAGGTCGAACACCCGGGTGCCGACTTCGTCCGACTGAGCGATGTGCAGCACATTGCCGTCGAAATACCAGCTCAACTGATTGGCATCACACAACCGGGACAGAAACTCTCCCGCACTGGCGCCGCGCACGGTGCCCCGCGCCGCGCCGCGCACCTTGTCGGAGAACACCACGATCAGGTCCAGGTTCTGGCCGAATTCGGTCAGGGCGCCACGAATGTCCTGATCCACCAGCACGTAGGCGTAAGGTCTGGAATACCACTCAGGCTCGTGACCCGGTGCCGCCTGCAACACGCAGGAAAATCCGGCCAGCATCAGCAGCATGATGCTGTGCGCCACGACGCGATCAAGCCTGAAGCGCGTCATGGTGACCTCCACTCTGCGTGATGTTCGCAGGGAACAAAGCGGGCTGAATCAGGCTCAGAAAACGGTCGCAATTGCGCGCCGAGTCGATAAGATGGCGCTCGCCTGCAACAGCCTTCGGCGGATGATTCGCCTCGCCCGATCCACTTTCACAAGAGCCTTGTCCATGCCCCCTCGTTCCGCGTCCATGCTGTTGCTGCTCGGCTGTCTGACCTTGACGGCCTGCGCCACTCAACCCCGCAGCGATGCCAGCTACGAGCGGTTCATGCAACTGGCGGCGGACCTGGAAAAGCGCGGCGACCCGACCACGGCGGCCTCGTTCTACCAGCGCGCCACCCAGCAGCCTGAGGCCGGCGTCGAATCGTGGCTCAAGCTCGGCAATGCCTTGCTCGCCAGCAACGACACACGGGGCGCCGAGCGGGCTTTTCAACGCGCGCTGGAGCTCAAGGCCGACGACCCTGACGCCCTGCTGGGTCTGGGCACCGCTCAGTTGCGCCAAGGCAAGCTGGAGCGCGCTGTCACAGCCCTGACCCAGGCGGCAGACGCGTCGCAGCAGCCGACGGCGTGGAACCGCCTGGGTATCGCGCACATCCTGCTGGGCCAGGCCAAACCGGCCCAGACCGCCTTCAACACCAGCCTGCGACTTGCCCCGAACGATCTGGACACCCGCTGCAACCTGGCGCTGGCCTACGCGCTGGGCGATGACAGTCAGAAGGCGTTGCAGACCATCGAAACGGTGAGCCAGTCGCCACTGGCGCAGCCCAGGCATCAGCGCAACGAATTGCTGGTCATGGTGCTGGCTGGACGGGAGAAGGACCTCAAGAGCATGAGCTTCGAGGACATTCCGAAAGCCGAGCGCAGCAAGTTGATCAACGAGGCGCGCCGCATCAAGGCCATCAAGGACCCTGCAGCGCAGGCCCAGGCGCTGGGTCTGGTGGACGGCCGCTGAGTTCATCGCGCCTCCCGGGTGTCGGTACTGGCCTGCTGTTCGGCCTGGCGGCGACGCAGTTCTTCACGGTCATAGCCGTCGATGTAGACCTGCGCGGCACGGCCGACCGGCGCCGCCATGGTCGGTCCGGTATCACGCCCGCGCAGCACGTCGGCACGCTGCTCGACCATCTGCAACAGAATCAGATTGCTGGCGCATCCAGGCGGCAGCAAGGCCTGGAAGTCTTCACCGACACCGATGTCATCCTGCGCCGCAGGCTGGGCACACGCCTGAGGCACCAGCTCGACACGGCCGTCCGCGCGGGTAATCGCGGTGTAGTCCGGCGAATAACTGACCGGATCAAGGTGCGTCTTGCAGCCGCCCAGTAGACATAACAACAGACACGCAAAGGGAACGGGCAACGCTGGATTGAAGTTCATGGCCTGCTCCTGTCAGTTCATGTAGAAGCCGAATGCGCCACCGGTGCGCGGGCTGGCGGATGCCGTCGCTGCGGCGCGCTGCTTGTCCAGCGGCGTAGCGACCACGCGTTCCTTGACGGGCTCGACCAGGTACGGCGTGATCAGAATGACCAGCTCGGTTTCATTGCGCTGAAACCGCTTGGATCGAAACAGATTGCCCAGAATCGGCATGTCACCGAGCATCGGCACCTTTTCCATGTCCTGGCTGCTCTCACGCTGGAACAGTCCGGCGATGGCAAAAGTCTGGCCGCTGCCGACTTCGACCCGGGTGTCTGCGCGGCGTACGCGAAACGACGGCACTTGATAGCCGTTGACGTCCAGCGTCGTGGTGCTCATCAGACTGCTGACTTCCGGGCGTACCTGCAGCGCGATTCGCCCGTTGGGCAACAGCGTGGGGCTGAACAGCAGTGAAACCCCGTACGGTTTGTATTCGATCCCCACCACTTCGCGGTTGACCGGCACTGGAACGGCCACCTCGCCACCGGCCAGAAAACTGGCAGTCTGTCCGGTCATTGCCGTAATGTTCGGTTCGGCGAGCACTTCAAGGACACCGTTGCTTTGCAGTGCTTCCAGCATCGCGTCGATGTTGACGTTGCCCGAGGCCAGTCCCGCGCTGATGACATTCGAGGCGCCGCCCGCCGCACCGCTCGCAAGACCGCCACCGGTCAGCAGACCGAAGGAGAACGTGCCGTTGTTGAACAGCGCGTTCCAGTTCACGCCATAGCGCAGCAGCTCGGAGCGCGAGACTTCGGCGAAACGCACCCGAATATTGACCTGCGCAGAGCCCGCATAGGTGGCGCTGTTGATCGTCGATTGAAAGTTCTGCCCTTCGGTGCTCAACAGCGCATTGAGGTCGGTGGCCTCGCCCACATCCTGCACCCCACCGTCGGCCACCAGACGATTGCCGGTGGCTTTGATACGCGTCTGGCTCTGCGGATGAAGCGCCTTGAGCGGCCGTGAGACGGCCGAGGTGCCGCTGTTGATCGACAGGCTCAGTGTCGCGGTTTCCTGTCCTTCAGCGTCCAGGGCAATCAGACTGGTTTCCCCGGCTGCCTTGCCGAATACGTAAATCACGCCGGGCGATACCACCTGCAAATCGGCGATAGTCGGTTCGGCTACCATTACCGAATCCACGGGCGTCGAAAAATGCAACACCCGGCCTTCACCGATTCCCAGATCGATCGTGCCCTTGGCACCTTTGCCGATGTTCTCGGCACTGGCATGGCTGCTCAGAAGCAGCACGCCAAGGCTGAAGAAAAACGTACGCAGTGCAGCTACTGTAAAAGTCATGAGGCAGTCGCCAATGAAGAAACGGAACCGGACCCTGAGGCCGTACGCGTATTGATATCGGTCAGGCTGAGGGTGCCGACCGCCTGAAGGTTGTATTCACCCGCCAGCTCCCTGAACGACAGCACGGCCAACTGCAGCTCGCCCCGAACGATCATGCGACGGATGCCCCGACGCAGTTCGGGGTGCACCAGCAGCACGGTGGAGTCGTTTTCCGGCAACAGGTCACACAAGCGGCGCACTTGCACGAGCAGGGTGCGGGCAATGTCGTCAGGCACCGAATCACGCCCCTTGTCCAGGCGGCTGATAGCTGCGCGCAACTGCTCCTCCAGCGCCGGCGCCAGGACGAACGCGCTGATGACTCGATTGCGGTCGGCGTACTGATGACTGATCTGCCGCGCCAGTCCGGCGCGGAGATGTTCGGTGAGGCGTCCGGCGTCGGATTCGCGGCTCCCCCATTCCACCATCGCCTCAAGCAGGCCTCGGCGATTGCGGATGGAAACGCCTTCGGCCACCAGCAGACGCAGCGCTTCGGCCACCCTTTGCAACGGCAGGATGCGCAACACCTCTTTGATCAGCTCACCGTATTTGCCTTCCAGTTGCTCCAGCATCACGCGGGTTTCCTGGATCCCCAGAAAGTCGGCAGCGTAGCGGCGCAGTGTGCGATCAAGGACCTCACGTAACACCTCGTCGGCAAACAGAAAGCCGATACCGGCCTCCTGCAACTGACTGGCATGCTCGCGCTCAACCCAAAAACCCGAACGTTCACTGATCGGTGACGGCGCCTCGCGGGGCTCGACAGCGAGCAGCTGCGCGTGCACGGGGTCGTCCTGCAGAAGCAGCCATTGGCCATCGAACTCGCCCTCGCAGACGGGCACGCCTTCCAGCTCGACCTGAAAACGGTCGGAGGACATCGAACGATCCAGATAAACCTCAGGCACCGGCACATCAATGCCAAGGTCGGCCCGAATCTCGTGGCACAGCGCTTCGATCCGTTGCCGCAGCGGCTGCAATGGCGCCGCATGAGCCAGACCATCTCCGACGCTCAGCAGCACACGGCTGTCCAAGGGACGTTCGAATGTTTCCAGCACTTCGGGCACGTCTGGCTCGGCCGCCGGTTCATCTTCCGCCGGATCGACTGCAGACACGGACGCGTCGGTTCTGGAACGACGCCAGAGCACCACTGCACTGCCGCCCAACACCGCCGACAGCCCGACGAACACCAGCAACGGAAACCCCGGCAACAGCCCGACACCCAGCAGAATCAGCGCGGTCAGCCCCAATGCACGATGACTGGCGCCCAGTTGCCGGACGATTTCCGTCCCCAGGTCGCGCTCCTCGCCGTCACTGTTGACCCGTGTCACCACCGTGCCGGCAGCCACCGAAATCAACAGTGCCGGAATCTGCGCGATCAGACCGTCGCCGACAGTCAGCAACGAATAGGTATGGGCGGCTTCGGCAAAAGGCATTCCGCGCTCGACCATGCCGATCATCATTCCGCCCAACAGGTTGACGAACAGGATCACGAGCCCCGCGATGGCGTCGCCCTTGACGAATTTCATCGCCCCGTCCATGGCACCGAACATCTGGCTTTCACGCTCCAGACGCGAGCGGCGGCGACGCGCCTCGGCCTGATCGATATCGCCATTGCGCAGATCGTTATCGATGCTCATCTGCTTGCCGGGCATGGCGTCCAGAGTGAAGCGCGCAGCCACTTCGGCGACCCGCTCGGCACCTTTGGTGATGACCACGAACTGCGCCACGGTAATGATCAAAAACACCACCAGCCCGACCACCACTTGACCGGCGATCACGAAATCGCCGAAGGCCTTGACGATATGACCGGCATTGCCATCCAGCAGAATCAGGCGTGTCGTGGTGATCGACAAGGACAGCCGAAACAAGGTGCTGAGCAGAATCAGCGGCGGCAATGCCGAAAACTCCACCGAATGGTTGATGTAGAAGGCGACGATCAGAATCAGCAGACTGAGCGCGATGTTCACCCCGATCAGCGCATCGACCAGATAGGTCGGCAGCGGAATGATCATCATGGCGATGGCCATCAGCATGAACGCGACGATGATCACGTCGGTGCGCTTTGAAGCGATCTGCGCCAGCCGATTGAGACGATTCATGAACGTCATTGCTCATCCCTCCGGGCGCTCAGGTAGCGTCTGAAGCACTGACGGGCTTCGTCCCTGTTTCCGGCTTTCCACAAGGCACGACTGCGCAACAGCAGCAAGGCCGCGCTCTCGCCCTGATAGCTCACCAGTCGATCAAGCGCTGCCAGCGCCCTGCTGGTATCACCGCTGCTGGTGAAGGCCAGCACCAGGCTGTGAAGCAGACCGGTGTCGGCCGGTGCCAGCTGGATGGCAATCAACAGCATCACCAGCGCCCGCTGCGGTTGACCGCAGCGACGATAGAGATCGCCAAGCCCCTTGAGCAGCTCGACGCATTCACGATCCTGACTCGTGCTCATGGCTGCACCTGCGCGCGTTGCTGTTCAAGTAACAGGCGGATATCGATTTCCTCACGGATCACGTCTTCAGCCAGCGCCCGGATATCCGGTTCGGCATCCAGCGCAGGCAAGACTTCGTCGAGCAGGTAACGCAGGGTCTGGAGCGAGCGCACGGTGCCGAACAGCTCGCTGCTGGCAGCAGCGGCCTGATCGGTCTGCTCCAGCTCACCACGCAGCGAACGGCGTACCTTTCTTTCGCGCTGGTCGAGCAACGCTTCGAATCGCGGTGCCTGGCGTGGCGATACCGGGGCGACGCGTTCAACGGCCGGCAGCGGCTCGCCAGGGGACGGAAGTACGGGGCGCAGGTCGACTTTCATAACGTAAACACAAACCGTTCCTGACCACGCACCAGGCGTACCTGATCATCGGCAATGCCTTCCAGGGTCCAGTTGTCCTGCAGCGCTGCACCGGGATAGACACGCTTGCCGTGTTCGTCGATCACGTAGGGATCCGGACCGAACCAGACGGCCTGAAAACGTACGCGAGGCTTGGCCACCGAGGCTGCGAGCTGCACCTTGGGGGTCAATACGATGTGTTGGCCAAACTGGCTGTCGAAAGCACGCTGGACCTGAAGCCAGCTGCTTTTCTGTTCCGGGGAATAGGTGCCTTCCACACCGAGCTGTCCGCCAGGACCTGTGCCGTTGTGGCTGACAAGGTGCAACTGTTGAAGGCCAGCCTCTTTCAACGCCTGCTCCAGCCAGCCTTGCGCCTGAACGAGCGTCGGGGCCGGGGCGGCTTCAGGCAACGGTGTCTGACGGGGGGCTACTGCGCTTGCGCGCATGGCATCTTCGCGCGGCGCATGCAGCGCAAACGCGGTCGCGCAAATCAGCAACAGCGCCAGCGCAGCGGCGAGCGCCCAGACCAGAGGGAAACGCGTGTTCGCAACAGCGGAGGCGACTGCTTGCAGCCGGTCCGCACGCAGACACAGCCGGGCCTGACCCAGCTCCAATTCCACTGGCAGGCGGACTCGCTGACCGGTGCCTGCCGTCAGTACCGTACGCTGGCCGCTGGCATGAATGAACGCGACGTCACCGCCGCAGGCTTCGATGGCTACCCGGTCGAGATCCGTCTGGTCAACGGCAAACACCAGGCGCACATGCTGAGCGGCGATATCGGCGTCACTCAGGATAAGGTCGGCAGGCGCGGCGCTGCCGATGCTATAGCCAGGCTTGTCCAGAGCCAGTGAAACGCCCTTGTGCAAACCTTGAAGAATTTCGAGCACACACGTGCTGTGGCCGGGCGCCGCGGTATCGGGCGTCGACTTGAATGAAATCAGGGCTGTCATGATCGAGTCACCACCGTGTGATTTACCGGAAACGGCACGTCAGAGCCGGGTAAAACCGTCGATCGCAAGACTTTTCGTGAAGAGAAGATGCGGGCAGCGGCGATGCTGCCCGCATGACAACGTCAGTTCTGCGGACGTTGCTTGGTCGCGTCCAGCTCTGCTTTTTTGGCGGTGGAGATTTCGGTGATCTTGGCCGACTTCTCGATAGCCATATCAAAGGTGGCGGACATTTTTTCGATCGCTGCGTCAGAGTTGCCGGAGCTTACGGGTGGAGTAGAACTCATGTTGTTTCTCCTTGCTTCGAGGGAAGTTGTACCTGCCGACAGGCAAGCCAAAAAGCGGTAACCGGACACTCTTGCGCACTACAGCGCAATACATAGTTGGCGACTGCGCCACTAGGAAGTTTGCTGTCCGACCCCATGAATACTACGCAGCGCTTATTGAGCAGTGCTGTGAAAAGTTGTGAATTTGCAAAAACAGCCCCAAACAAAAATATATCGGACAAGTAATATCAAAGTGATACTTATCGTGAGCAATTATATTTTTTGGAGAAATTGAACTTTACACCGAACACCGGCAGTTCAAAGCGTGCAGCATGGAGACCGGCCTGGCGGGCCTCAAGACGCTTTAAAGCCTGTTGTGAAATGTTGTGAAAATGCACTTCGCAACCCTTATAGGACACGCGGCAATGTTAGTGTCATGCAAGTAACACCCTGCACTACCGCAATGGCCCGCTATTGAATGACGGCACAATTCAATGACCCGCTCACGCTCGAAAGTGTATGTCGCCCGAAGGGTCGAGACGGCTCTGTGTCAGTGGGCAACTCAACGCGCGGCCCGTTTCGGGACGAAGTCCAACCGTTACAACAGGAGTCATATGGTATGTCGACACCCACGATAGGTCAGACACCCGGCCCTCTTCCCTCGGCAACGCCAGGCTTCAATGCCAAGGCCCGTTTCACACAGTTGTTGCAGACCAGTAACCGCAATGGCGCCCAGTACCGCCCGGCCAGCACCAACGATAAAGCGCCCGCGTTGAATGACTACACCTCCATTGAAAAGCCAGGCACGGTGGCGGCCGACACAGTGCGCTACGTCACTCAGAATGGCGACCACGTACTGGTCAGCAAATCCACAAGCCCGGCGCTTTACAAACAGGTGGTCGAAGATCAGCCGCGCGTGGCCGGTTTCAAGGCCAGCGTCCAGGCCGGCTACGTGCTGGCCAACGCGGACGCCGCAGCACCCGAGACGCTGAGCGGCTACTCACGCATCGGTCCTCCGGACGAAAGCGGGCCAGGCCTTATTCGTTACGAGGCGGCCGATGGCAGCAAGGTCATTGTGTCGCAACAGCAGAGTCCCGAGCTGTTCAAGCAGGTAGCGTCTGACTTCAAGGCCCTGTCTGGCGTGGGCAGCAGCCAGCGCGAAGGCTATCGCGTAGCCGGAGCTGATGAAAAACCGCCCGAGAAACTGGGTGATTTCGCCGTGGTCGGTCCGGTGGATGAGGTCGGTCCCGGCGTGATGCGCTACGTGGACCGCGAAGGCAACAAGGTCGTCGTGGCGCAGCGTGACAACCCTGAACTGTACAAGGCTGCCAAGGATGCATTCACCAGCCTGACCGGTTTGAGCAAAAGCGAAGGCGAGGGCTATCGCAGAGCCGGTGACAACGAAGTGTGGCCGCCTGTGTTCGGCACCACCGTCGGGCCCCTGAATGAAGCGGGTCCAGGCACCATCCGTTACGAACACAATGGCGAAAAGGTCGTGGTTGCGCGTGACGATAATCCAAAGCTGTTCGACTACCTGGCGGCCTTGCAAACCGTCGTGTCCGATCCGGAAAAAAGAACGGCGCTGGAAACGGCTGTCAACGAGGGGCAACTTCTGGCAGACGGCAACACCCCGATCCCGAAACTGGGCGACATCACCGAGTTCACTTGGGTGACCGGCCAGGAAGGCAGCCAGATAAGCTACAAGAATCAGGCGGGCGAGCGGATTGTCGTCTCCGAAGCCCTGACGCCCGAGCTGTTCGAAAAGGTCAGTACGCTCAATGACGCGTGGACGAACATTCACAGCAGTGAAGCGGAAGGTTACAAACTGGCTGGTCCGAACGACTTCCTGAAAAACAAAGACATTGTCATAGGCTCGCCGGACGAACTGGGCGACGGCCTGATCCGGTTCGCCAATGGTGATGACAAGTTCATCGTGTCACAGGACCAGAGCCCGCAACTGTACGACGATGTCGTGGCGAAATGGAACGAGCTGGGTACGGGCAACATCGGAGAGACGCGCACCCGTCACAACTTGCCTCCCGCTGCCGAACTGGACCTGATGGGCCAGAAAACCGGGGTGAAGGCCGATAAGGACGATGAAAATTCCCCCGAGCTGAATGTGGGCGAACTGGCGACCAAAGAGCTGCTGGATCAGTACCGCGAGGGTGTCAAGAACGGCGACATCGCCAAGGATGATCCGCGCGCCAAGCTGGTGAGAGCCATCGAAGCGCAGGCCGCCTATGACAACGGTCGCGGGCTGACAGGTTACGAAGAGGCGCAAGGCGCATTCGGTGGCACCTGGCGGGAATTCGACAGCAAGCAGACTCAACTGAGTTCGGCGGACATGCACGACATCATCGATGGCGGCAAACTGCAGGAACAGCTGACGACGCTGTTCTCTGATCCGACCGTGCAGCAGGATTACCAGACCAAGATGACCGACGCGCTCGGCAAAGTGCCCGACAAGGACGCCATCAAGCAAAAGCTGATCGACCTGACTGCCAATCCCGATTACGTGCTGTACCTCAAGGACCTCAAGGCACAGGGACTTGGACAGGAAGCCCAGAAGGACCTGAGCGACACCCTGTCATCGCTGGCACTGGTTGACCCCGAGGCTGCCAGCAAAGCGGCGCAGTCGATTCAGGCAGATGGTCTCACCAGTGATCTCAATGACCTGGTCGCCGACCCGTCGAAAATCAGTGACGAAAACAACGCGCTGGCCACCAAGGATCTGTTCGGCCTGCTCAAGGGCGAACTCAAGGGCATTCTGGTTGACCTGCCCCGCCACCTTCAGCCAACGTTCGAAAAATTCATCCAGGAAGGCGTCGTCGGCAACGCCAAGACCGAGGACATCGCCAAGGCGCTCAAGGAAGTCGGCAAGGCTTATCAGGAAAAGGGCTCAGTGAGCGAGGCCGACATCAAGACCTCGCTGTCCAAGCCTTACATCCCCGTAGCGGATCGCGGCAAACTCGGAGAGATCTTCAACACCCTCAACAGTAAAGGCGTCATGGGCTCGGTTGCTGCAGGCGTATCACTGTTTTCGGCCATTTACCAAATGGTGGGTAAAGGGGGAAAACTGGGCGAAACGCCCCTTCAGCGTCTGAGCATCGCGAAGGACTTCATCAGTTTTGCAGGCGGCGCCAGCCATTTCGTCAAACTGGCCGACAAGGTGGGCGACCTGATGGGCAAAGGCGGCCTGGTCGATCTGCTGGGTCTGGACAAGACCGTTCCGGAAATCTGGGGCAAGTCGGACATGAAGCCGCCCAAAGTCGAAGTCAGCCCCAGTGGCCTGAGTGCCGAGCGGCTCGCCGAGATACGCTCCGCGCTGGACATCACCGACAACCAGCGCATGGACCTGATAGGCGACCTGACCGGCAATGCGCAGGCCGAGCACAAGGCCGTTGAAGGAATCTCTCAGCGACTGGACAGCGAGGTCAAGCTCAAGCCGGGTGTCTCGGCCAAGATTGCAGGCTCAGTCGTCAAAGTGCTGGGGCCGGCAACGGATCTGGCTGGCGGTTTTGCCGACATCGTGCTCGGCGCCTTCACCATCAAGGATGGGGTCAAGTCCGGTGACAAGCTGGCGCAGGCAGCCGGAGGCCTGCAGATCGCGGGCGGCGCGTTCGGGGCGTCGGCCGGGGTGCTGGGCACCGCAGCGCTGGTTGGCGCAGGCGGAGCAGCGGCCAGCGCACTGGCCGGACCTTTCTTTCTGGTCGGTGTGGTCGTCGCCGTGGTCGGCGGGATCATCGGTTACTTCGTCGACCACAACAAGAAACAGAAAGCGTCCGAGAAGGAAAATGACTGGTATCGCGAACTGGCCGCCGATGGACTGTTGCAGGCCGACTGGGGCGACAAGGTGGAATACGCGCATTACTCGATCCACCATTATCGCGAACGCGAAGCGCCCGAAGACGACAGCCTGTTCCGCTTCCAGCGCGCCGAGTGGGAACATTTCGACGAAACGCCGCAGAAGAAAGGGTCGTCCAGCAACCGTCTGGATGAAACGCTGCACGTGGAGTACGGTGAGCCCCACAAATCACCGGACGCCCAGAAGCGTGACGATTTGAGAAACGCTCCGCGCTGGAGCGGTTCGAAAGTCTGATCCGCGTTTTAGCTGAGTTGCAACCCGAAAGCCGCTTTCCTGAAAGCGGCTTTCTGCCGTTTACTTGGCAAACAACTGGCTCATGTCCTTGAAGGCCTTGAACTCCAGCGCGTTACCGCACGGATCGAACAGGAACATGGTGGCCTGCTCGCCGACCTGCCCTTTGAAGCGAATGTAAGGTTCGATCACAAATTGCGTGCCCAGCGACCTCAGGCGCTCGGCCAGCGCTTCCCATTGCTCCCAGTGCAGGATGATGCCGAAATGCGGAACCGGCACGTCGTGCCCGTCTACTGCATTGCTGTGGACGTGTTCCTGCGACGATGTTTTCGGGTGTTCGTGGATCACCAACTGGTGCCCGTAGAAATCGAAGTCGACCCACTGCTCGCTGGAGCGACCTTCAGCCAGGCCAAACACTTCGCCATAAAAACTGCGCGCAGCAGCAAGGTCATACACAGGTATCGCCAGATGGAAAGGTGAAAGGCTCATTGCAGGCTCCGGGCTCAGGTCTGTTGGACAGGACGTCGACGCGTCCTTGTTGGTAACGCCGGACCCATCATATGCACAGGGACTCAACACTAAAATCAATATATATTTCTCGAATACACAAAAGAGATTTATCAATGATTCGCGAGCTCAAGACCTTGGTAGCCGTTGCACAGGCCGGAACCTTCGCCGCGGCAGGCAACCGAATCGGCCTGACCCAGGCGGCCGTCAGTGCGCAAATGCAGCGCCTGGAAGCGGAACTGGGCTTTGCGCTGTTCGAGCGCAAGGGGCGTTCGGCGCAACTGAATCGCATGGGTCACCAGACCTTGCTGCAGGCGCAGGAACTGATCCGGCTCTACCACAATCTGGGGTCATCTCCTGCCGGTCAGCCCGCCGTGCTGCACCTCACGATCGGTGCCATTGCCTCTATGCAGTGCTCGCTGCTACCGGACGCGCTGGCGGCCTTTCACCGTTTGTGGCCGCAATGCCGGACGCGGGTCATTCCGGGCGTTTCCATGAATCTGGTCAATCAGGTGGATGCAGGCGAAATCGATCTGGCGGCGATCATCCGACCGCCCTTCTCGCTGCAAAGCGATTTGCGCTGGACCAGTCTTGCGCAGGAACCCTACCGCCTGATCGTACCGGCTGAAATACCGGGCGAGGACTGGATGCAACTGCTCTCGTCACACCCCCTCATTCGTTATGACCGTTCTTCGTTTGGCGGCCGTCAGGTAGATCGCTTCCTGCGCAAGCTGCCGTTCAGCGTCCGGGAGGTTTGCGAACTGGATGAACTGGAGGCCATTATCAAACTGGTCGCCCGTGGCCTGGGTGTGGCGCTCATACCACAAACGGCCAGTCACCATCCGTGGCCTGAAGGTATCCGGGCGCTGGACCTTGGCGAGCAGACCTTTCATCGAGACGTGGGCCTGGTGCACCGCGACCGGCAGAGCCTCAACGAGCCAACCACCACGCTGATCGATCTTCTTCAACGACCCGCCTGTTGCGCCGTGACTGACAGCGGTCAGGCAGATGAGATTGAAAAAGATCGAACTCGCCGTTTCGTCGCCCTCTCCAAGGAAGACAATCATCAGCGAGGAATAAACATGAGTAATGACCGCGCGAAACCTCAAGACAAGGCTTCGCAAGACCAGCCGTACACCCCCACCGTCGACCAGTCCGGCGAACCTGTCGAGGTCGTGCGCAGGGACATCGACAATCAGGATTCACCTGCCGAAGGGGTAGACAAGGTCATCACCCCGACCTCCAACCGCGAAAAGGAACAGGACGCCGAGACCCTCAAGGAAAAGAATCGCGAAGTCGAGGACAAGCTGGCCGGGCGGGAGTAAAGGGCAAAAACGTGACCTGAGCCGCGCGTCTGGTTCGCTGTACCCACAGTCTGTGCCATTTGCAACGCACCGCGTCCCGGCGTACGCAAGGGCAAATCAGCCCGCGAGCAGCCCTTGCAGCGTCAACGCATCCCCCACTGCCGAACCGCTGACGGTATTGCCGAACAGTCACCAGGGCACTACGCCCTCCTCGACAGAACGGCGCAGTAGCCGACAAGGAACGGGCTCAATACAACAGCCTCGCGGCCTCGCGCACGAAGATTTCCAAGGTCTTGGGGCCTACGCCATCAAACGCCAGCAAGCGCTTCTCGAAATCCGCCCGGTCATCACTGGCCTCGTAAAGGTCGAGAAGCTTGCCGCCGTATTCCTCGTTGAGTTTACTGGCCAGGGCCAGCAGCCGTTCGGCAGTGGACTCGTCATAGCGCACGTAATGCGCCTGCCCCAGCATGCCGACCAGTTCACGATGCGTACAGCTTGCCAGCCTGCGAGGCGTATCACGCCCCTTGTGCTCGACGATCACCCGGTAGGCTTCGCAGGCGATCTGGGCCTGGATCCTTTTGCCCATCAGAAAACTGGCGATCAGCCATTTGAACAGGGATTTCTCCTTGTCCTCGCTGAAGTCGATCTGCAAGTCTGAGGCAGTCACGGGCAGGGTCATGAGGATTATTTGCTCTGCCCGGATTTGCCCTGCTGCATCTGCACCGACGACTTGCTGCCGTCGGTGTTGTCGCGGGTCTCGTTACCCGAGTTGTCGAAGCAGCCGTGCAGGGCCAACAGACAGAAAAAACCCAGGCAGATCGCTGGCTTGCTCATGTGAATACTCCTGATCACTTCATTGCATTGAAAGGCCGCGACGGGTGAAACGTCACGCCTTCCCTTGCAGACAGTCAGGCTGCCTGAACGGTTTGTTCAGTCCGTCCCACGGCACGACCAGCGGTAGCGATATTCGGTATCAAGGCCCACCGAACAGCATGGTCCAGTAAACGCCATAGTCGGTCTGTGCGCCGGTCGCATACGCCACCCCGACCTCGGTAAACATCGGGTTCATGAGGTTCGCGCAGTGTCCGGGGCTTGCCAGCCAACTGGCCATGGCCTTGCTGGCCGTATTTTGCCCGGCCGCAATGTTCTCGCCGATTTGCCGACCGCTGTAGCCCGCCGCACGCGCCCGGTCAGCGGGCGAGTCCCCATCGAAACCGCGGTGCTGAAAGTAGTTTTCGCTGGCCATCGATTGGCTGTGGCCCTGAGCAGCCAGTTCCAGCGTGGCGTTCCAGACCACAGGCCATGCCGCTGCAAATGGCCGTTTGCCGCACATCCGGGGTTTGGAACGCACTTCATTGATTTGTGCGAGCAGCAGCTTGCCCGCCGAACGGGTGTCGCTCAGCTTGCTGTCGATCAACGGGCGGGCCAGCACGATGCGCCAGTCGTTGCGCTCTCGAGTGATACCGATGTCAGCGTACTGAGCATCCAGCAATGCGCCACAGTAGCGCGCCTTGAGCATACCGAACGCTTCGTTGGCATCCTGCGCGCCTGCCAGACGAATAGTGCGCACGGTCACCGCCTGATAGCCCGCTGCCTTCAAGGCATCGCGGGAACTGCCGTTGAAGACGATGGGCAGCGTGACGCCATCGTTCAATGCCAATGGACGAGCCGCCTTTGGGGTTCGCGCCTCACAGCGTTGCGGCTGCGCCCGATAGGCATTGATGCTCTGGACCAACTGCTGTTCATTACTGGCCATCGCAGGCATAGCAAACACGGACGCGAACGAAATCAGGCAGAGCCGGACAGGCCACGGGAAACGGAGGTACTTTCGCATGATCGGCACGGGCTCTGGAGGACGGGAAACACCTGAAAGGCAAGAACTGGCCGGCAGGCCGCAGCTCTTTTTTCAGGGCTCGAATAGGACTGTGCGACGGACACATGGTTCATGCCGGCACAGCGCCACAGCCTAGAGTTTTCCGATTTCCCCCGTCGCCTCGCCCAGACTGGCCAGCGTCTGCTCGATCTCCAGCACAGCGTGATCCAGCTTGACGAACAACTGCTGCAACGCCTCCAGGTCATCGACCGTCTGATGGCCGCGCAGATGCGCCACCCGCTCAAGCTCGCTGCGCTCAAGGCCTCGAATGTCGTCGCGCAATCGCTCCAGCGTTACCCGGACGGCCTCAAACCGCTCATGACGTGCATGCTTCACTTTGCAACTCCCATCATCGGAAGGTTTTCGGTTTCCGGCTCACACCGTGCAGAAATTCAGAGCACGGATCCGGGATGCCATCCCAGCTGACGCCTGATAATCCGACGATAGGGCGTGTCGATCTGCTCGGGAATCCGCTCGATATAATCGCGCGCATGCTTGAGCGTTTCGCCGGTCAGCCCCGAGAGGTACGCCACCGTATCCTCGACCGAAGGGACGCGGCCTTCGATGCCGTCGAACCGGGGCGGCAATGCCGTCCAGATAACGGCGTTGATCCGCCGGTTCCACGCCCACTCCATCAAGGCCCCGACCGGCTTGCGCGAAACCAGCAGACTGGCAACCGCACCTTCGCGCTGCTCGGGGATCTGCTCACGGTCACGCAATGCCGCACAGGCCTCCTCGACGCTCGGCACCGCCAGCAACGCCCAGCACACCTTGACGGGCGGCGCGTTCAAACAAATGGCGGTAGACAACTCGCCCCCGTCCGCCACTCGCGAAAACTCGATCGGCAGCGCGGGACCGTCCCCGTACCACTCACCCGCCAGTGCAAGCGAACCCGGCTCCCAGATCAATGACCCCCAGCCCAGGCATGCAATATTCAACGTCCAGCCCTCACAGATTCGTCCGGATACCGCAACTGTGACAACGCACCTGGCCAATTCTCTCTTACATGACCGAGGTTTCACCTCATGAGACCGCCTGTCAGGACTGAAGATCATCGCTTTGAATTTACCGTTTGAATCAAGATCTTTTTTCAGACAGGCACCAGCCAGGTCCACTTGGTGCCAGCTTTCGGCCATGGGAGCCCTGAATGAAGGAATTGATGACAGCGCTCACTGTGCGAAAACGGGATGCAAAACAGTCGCTGACGAACGATAACGCCAGCGAAGTGAAACAGATTTTCCGGCTGATCGTGCGGGAGCTTCGCCCGGACGCCCCACGCAGGCGCTTGCTGGAACGCTGCCGCAAGCGGCGCAACGAAGACTGAGCCCTGAACATTCCGTCGCACGTTCATCATGGCATCGCTTCAGAACTGAGGCAGACCGCCCCTTGGCCTTCGATCAGGGCTCCTGGCCAAAAGTCAGAACCCACCACCACTGCAAAGCTCTGAACCTCATAACGCTGAACCTCATACGCCGCAGCCACTGAAAGGAATCACGCCCTCATGGTCAGTCACGAAAAAGCGTCACTACGACGCGCGATCACCGCTCCGATGTTGATGCTGTTCATCCTTGGCGACGTGCTCGGCGCTGGCGTCTACGCGCTGGCAGGCACCATCGCCGGACGCGTGGGCGGAGCCATTTGGGCGCCCTTGCTGATCGCACTGTGTTTTGCCCTGCTGACGGCAGCGTCCTACGCGGAACTGGTCACCAAGTACCCTCGGGCGGGCGGCGCTGCGGTGTATGCCGAAAAAGCCTTTGGCAAACCCCTGTTGTCCTTTCTGGTGGGCTTCTCGATGATCGCAGCAGGCGTCACCAGCGCAGCAGGACTGGCCGTTGCGTTCGCCGGTGACTATCTGCAAGCGCTGATCAGCGTGCCTCCGCAATGGGTCTGTGTCGGGTTTCTGGTGATCGTTGGATTATTGAATGCGCGAGGCATCAAGGAGTCGTTGGGAGCCAACCTGCTGATGACCACCATCGAACTGAGCGGACTGGTCATGGTGATCGCTGCTGCTGCCTGGTTCGTCGGTCAGGGTCAGGGCGTCCCGCAAAGGGTGTTCGAACTGGACACGGCCTCCCCTGCCACGGCCATTCTGGCGGCATCGTTGCTGGCCTTTTATTCCTTCGTCGGCTTCGAAACTTCCGCCAACCTGGCTGAGGAAATCAAGGATGTGCGCAAGGTCTATCCCCGCGCCCTGTTCGGTGCTCTGTTGATCGCAGGCGCTGTGTATGTATTGGTGGGTGTTGGCGCAGCCATGGTATTGCCGGTGGATCAGTTGAAGGACTCGCAGGCACCGCTGCTGGATGTCGTCAAGGCGTCGGGCCTGGGGATTCCGTCACCCTGGTTTGCGTTGATCGCGCTGATCGCGGTCGCCAATGGCGCGTTGTTGACGATGATCATGGCCAGCCGGCTGACCTTCGGCATGGCGCGCGAAGGGCTGCTGCCTGCGCTTCTGGGCAGTGTGCTGCCGCGTCGACGCACACCCGGCGTTGCCATTCTGGTCACCACAGGGGTCGCTATCGCGCTGTCGTTCACCAGCACCCTGACCACCCTCGCCGAAACGGTGGTGCTGCTGTTGCTGTTCGTATTCCTCAGCGTCAATGTGGCCGTGCTGGTGCTCAAGCGTGACAAGGTCGAGCCTGCGCACTTTCAGGTGCATGGGGTGATTCCCGTCCTTGGGATACTGTCCTGTCTGTTGCTGTTGACTCAGCAAGGACCGGAAACATGGCTGCGGGCCGGGGTCATGCTGGTAGTCGGTGCGGTGCTGTATGGCCTGACCCGGCTGGGCAGACCACAGGCGGCTTCACACCTCAGTGAGTAGACTCGCCACGGCGAGCAGGGGCGCGACTGAACCATCGGTGCAGCAAGCGCTCCAGGTCGTCGATATAAGTAAAGGCGACAGGCACGACCAGCAGGCTCAGCGCGGTCGAGGTCATCAACCCGCCGATCACCGCAATCGCCATGGGCTGTCGGAAACTCGCGTCAGCCCCCAGCCCCAAGGCAATCGGCATCATCCCCGCGATCATTGCAAGGGTGGTCATGATGATCGGACGAACACGCTTGTGGCAGGCATTGATCAGGGCATCCACCACTGAAAGGCCCTGTTTCTTGATGCCCATCACCGAATACTCGACCAGTAGAATCGAATTCTTGGTGACGATGCCCATCAGCATCACCAGACCGATCAGGGACGGCAGGCTCAGCATGCCTCGGGTAAGCAGCAACGCGACAAAGGCGCCGCCCACCGACAGCGGAATGGCAAACAGAATAGTCAACGGCTGGAAGAAATCGCTGAACAGCAGCACCAGCACCACGTAGACACAAACCAGGCCAATGATGATGGCCATGCCGAACCCGCCCATCAGCTCGGCCATGATCTCTGCGTCGCCTGTCTCGATCAGTCTGACGCTGGACGGCATCGACCGGATGGCCGGCAAGGATCGGGCGATAGCCAGTGCCTGGCCGAGCGGCATGTGGCTCAGGTCGGCGCTGACATTGGCATAGCGACGTCGGTCATAGCGGTCGATCTGGGTCGGGCCGCTTTCCACGCTCAGATCCGCGACGCTCGACAGAGGAACCAGCCCGTCCCGGCCACGGACCCGAAGACCGGCAATGGTGTCCAGATCCTGCCGCGCAAGTTGTGGAATACGCACTTGGATCGATATCTGACGGTTATCCAGATTCAGCTTGGCCATCTGCGCATCGAAGTCGCCATTGGTTGCGATGCGCAACGTTTCGCCGATGGTCGCCGTGGTGACGCCACGCTCGGCTGCCTGGCGGGCGTCCGGTCGAACCACGATTTCCGGGCGCTCCAGACTTGCGGTCGAGGTGATGTTGGCGAGGCCCGGTACATCACGCAATTCACGCTCCAGCGCCTGCGCCGTCGCCTTGAGTGCCGCCGGATCATCACTGGAAAGGATCAGCGCCATCTTCTCACCCAGACCACCCGTGCCCAACGAGAACCGCGCACCCGGCACGTCATGCAACATCGTGCGTATCCGGTTTTCGATATCGGTCTGGCCGGCACGCGTCCCACGGGCAGACAGTACCAGAGTCATCGTGGCGCGGCGCAACTCAGCCGCCTGGGTCCGTCCTTGCCCGGCAGACTGAGACACCCCTACCGTGCTGAACACATGCTCAATGCCCGGAATGTCCTGGATGGCACGACTCACCGCCTCGACCGTCGACTGGGTCGCCGCCAGACTGCTGCCCGGAGGCAGTTCCACGTTGATATTGCTGTATCCCTTATCGGACGCTGGAATCAAGCCTGTCTCCAAAAGCGGAACCATCGCTATCGACGCGACAAACACCAACAGGGTGGCCGCCAGGGTCAGGCCACGATGCTTCAGGCACCAGCGCACCCAACCCAGATAGCGCGTCATCAGCGCACCATCGGGCGCTTCCTGCTTGCCTTCATGGGTCTTGAGCAGATAAGCCGCCATCATTGGCGTGAGTATCCGCGCCACCAGAAGCGAGGACAGCACCGCCACCACCGCCGTCCAGCCAAACTGCTTGAAGAACAGGCCGGGGACGCCACTCATCATCGCGGTGGGCAGGAACACCACCACCAGCGTCATGGTGGTCGCCATGACAGCCAGAGCAATTTCAGTCACGGCGTCACCCGCCGCCTGTTTGATGGGTTTGCCCATGCGACTGTGCCGCTCGATGTTCTCGATCTCGACAATGGCATCGTCTACCAGAATGCCGACGATGACTGCCAGAGCGAGCAGCGTCAGGGTATTGAGCGAGTAACCGAGCCAGTTCATGACCAGAAACGTCGGCAATACCGACAAGGGTAACGCCGATGCAGAGATCAGCGTGGCGCGCCAGTCACGCAAAAACCACCAGACCACCAGAACGGCCAGCAACGCCCCTTCGTACAGCATGTGCATAGAGCCTTCGTATTGCTCGCGAGTGTAGTCGACGGTGCCGGAGACCTTGGTAAAACCGAGGCTCGGGTCAGCGGACCGAAGCTGGTCGAGCGCTTGCATCACGTCTGCCACGACGCGCGTCTCATCGAACCCCTTGGCGCGGAATAACCGAAAGCCGACTACCGGCTTGCCATCGAGTGTTGCGATCTGGGTGCGATCCGCGTAGGTATCCTTGACCACCGCCACCTGATCCAGATTCACGCGTCGGCCATTGCTCAGCACCACGGGAAGGCTATTGAGCTCGTCCGCCTGCCTTATGGTGGCGATGGTCCGCAAAGCCTGCTCGCCCCCGCCCATTTGCCCTCGCCCGCCAGACGACTCCTGCTCGACGCTCTTCAATGCACGTGAGACTTCCGCAGCGGTCGCGCCCTGTGCAGCGAGGCTTGCGGGATCGACTTCCACCCGCACCTGGCGCTGCACACCGCCGACGCGCTCGAACTTACCGATGCCCGGCACGCTCAATATCGTCTTGCTCAACGTGTCGTCGACAAACCACGAAAGCGCCTCTTCATCAATGCGCGAAGAAGACACCGCATACAGCAACGTCGCCTCATCACTGCCAACACGAACTGCGCTGATGGAGGGCTGTTCCAGATCGCTGGGCAGGTCGGATCGCACGCGGTCTACGGCATCCTTGGCCTCGATCAGGGCATCGGAGAGCTTCTTTTCCAGGATGAACTCAACGTTGATGGTGACCAGCCCGTCAACGATGGAGGTGCTGACGTGCTTGATACCGGACAGCGTCGCCAGGGAGTTCTCGACCTTGCGCGCCACCTCGGTTTCCAGTTGCGCCGGAGCCGCGCCCGGCTGGGTCAGTGAAATGACCACAGTAGGCAAGTCGAGATCAGGCATGTTGGCAATGGGCAAGGCACGAAAGCTCAGGATGCCTGCCAGTGACAGCAGAATAAAAAGCAGGATCGAAGGGATGGGGTTGCGAATGGACCAGGTGGCGAAATTCATGACTTACTCCTTCCCTTGCAACGGTGCGGAAGTAACGTGGACCAGGTCACCGTCATTCAGAAAACCGGCGCCCTGCACCACCACCCTGTCGCCCGCGCTGATCCCGGAAACGATCTCCACATCGCTGATATGTCGCCTGCCGACCGTCACTACCTGCAGACTGATGCGGTTATCGTCGAGCACTTTGGGGACGTAGCTGCGGCCGTCACGAATCACTACGCTTGCCGCAGGAACGACCACTGCAGGACGCTCTGTCAGTCCGATTTTGCCTTTGGCGTACATGCCCGAACGTGCCGTACTGCCGGGTTCGATGTCCGCATAAGCCAGTCCCAGCCGGGTCTGACTGTCCAGGCTGGGGGCCAGCTCACGGACGCTGGCGGAAGCCGACGTGCCATCAGGCAATTCGAGATCGACAGGCTGGCCGGACTGCACCTGAGCCATTTGTGCCGCACTCAGTTCACCACGCCACTCCAGCCGGCTTTGACGAATCAGGCGAAATAATTCCTGTCCATTACCGTACACAGCGCCCGTTGTGGCACTGCGTGCGCTGATCACGCCATCGTCCGGTGCAATCACTCGGGCATAGCGCAGTTGCAACTGCGTGACGGTCAATTGAGCCCTGGTGACATCCGCCAGGGTTTCATACTGAAGCACGTCCTGATCACTCATGCCGCCTGTGCCTTTGAGCAGCAACGCACGCTTGCGGTTGGCATCGGCCTGAAGCCAGTTGGCCTTGAGGCGCGCTTCATCAGCGCTCAACAGATCGGCATCGAAGGTGGCGAGCAGCTGCCCCCGTGTGACGTGATCACCCACGTTGACGCGCAAGTCGACAAGCCGCAGATTTGAAACCTGAGCGCCGATCACGGCCTCTTCCCAAGGTGCAACAGAGCCACTGGCTTCGATGATTCCGGGCCAGAGAGTGTCGACCGCCGAGGCGACGGTCACGGTCAGCGCCGGAGCAGGCAGGCTGGCTGACGGGGTCGCTTCAGTCGGCCGCATATAGAGCACACCGGCGATGATCAGCATCGCGCACGGCACGATCAGGCTCAGTGACCTGCGACTGAAGAGTAAGGCCTGGATCAATAACTTATTCATGAGAAGTGGTGTCCGGGGTCAAGGTGATAGCGGTGCCCGTGGCTTTGACGAGCGCGATCCAGGCTTGTCCCTGATCGCGCAGGGCGGAAATTTCGGCATCCTGTGCAGACGCAAACTGCCGACGGCTGTCTTCCAGCTCGAACAGACTGATCGCTCCGGCTTTCCATTGGTCGTTACTGACGCTGAACGTGGTGCGAGCGGCATGGACCCCCTGCCGGGTCGAGGTGACCCGCGCCATTGCCGATGCCTGCTCGGCCAGTGCGTTCTCCACGTCCTCGACCGTGGTGCGCAACGTGCCCTGCAGGCTGGCGATGGCACGCGTGTAGCGAGCCTGGGCACTTTTCACATTTGCCGCGCCCGCCCCGCCATCGAAGAGCGGACCGGTCAGGCTCGGTCCGATGGACCACGTGTTGAAATCGAGGCTGGAACCTGCCGCACGAATCCACTGCCCACTCAGGGCCGCCGCCAGATCGATACGGGGCAATCGATCGGCACGGGCCACCGCGATATCGGCCCAGGCTGCTGCCGCTTCTCTCTCGGCTGAAACAACGTCGGGGTGAGATGCGAGAACTGTCGCGGGGAGCTCGGGCCGCACAAGGGGTGCACGCGGCATGAACATTTGCTCCATGCCCGGTCCCGTCTGCGTGATACCGACCCGCTGGCGCACCGTGTCGGCACCCTGGCCGGTCAACGTCACCAGTGCATTGACCTGACGGGCACATTGATCGATCTGGTTCGCGAGACTGGTGCGCGAAGTTGCCAGACCTGCAAGTATGCGTGCCTCATCGACAGCGCTGGCAAGCCCCATGTCCAGACGCATTCGGGTCAGCGCCAGAGTCTTTTCCCGCGAGGCAATGTCGTCCAGCCACACGCGCCGCGAGCTCTCGCAGGCACGCAGCGACAGCACGTCGTTCGCGACATCGGCAGCCAGCGTGAGGCGGGTTGACGCGGCGTCTGCCGTGCGGGCGTCCAAGTGATCCCGAGCTGCTTCCACCGACTGGCTGACCCGTCCGAACAGGTCAAGCTCCCAACTGAACGCAGGCCCTGCGGAGGCCGAGTGACTGAGCATCGTCACGCCCGGCTGAATCGGCGAAGTGTTACGACTCTTCGCCCGGGTAACACTGGCGTCCAGGTCAATGGAGGGCATCGTGGCAGCGACTTTCACGTCCAGACCCGATCTGGCTTCTTCGACACGGCTCAGCGCCTGCATCAGGGTCGGGTTGTCGGTAAACGCCGCCTCGGTCAGCGCGTCGATAGCGTCATCATGCAAAAGATGCCACCACCGCGTTTCCACGCCTGCAGGCTGGTTTCCGGGCTGACCATGCCACGCGCTCCAGGCGGTTGGCGCCGCCAGCGGGGGTGTCACATACGCTGGTTGCAGGGCACAACCGCCTGACACCAGCATCGCAGCGCCCAATGCGTGCATCTGCAGTCGCCGGTACCAGAGATAAGCGGACAAGCGCCGTCCGCGCTGGCTTGCGTCACATAGCATTCTGTAAGTCATTTGGGTAACCGAACGTAAAAGCACATCAAGCCGTAAGCCGCACGCGCGATGCTTGCGACACCGATCCGGCAACTGTCGAAGCGCACACCCTCAATGTGAAACGATCAGTTCCGATATCGGGTTGCGCCACCGATCCTCGATCCTGGCGTCGTCTGCCCTATACCCGAGCGCGATGACCAGCGGAATGACAGCACCACGCGGGATATTCAGCAGTCTGGCAACCTGTGAGGCGGAGAACCCTTCCATGGGGCAGGTATCGATCCCTTTTGCCGCGGCACCCAGCATGAGGGTCTGAGCGGCAAAGATAGCGTTGCGGGCCGCCCACTGACGGCCGCCGACAGGACCTACGGGAATCAGCGACAACGTCGGACGAAACAGCGTGGCGAGCGCGACGAGCGGTGACCACAGGACGGACGAACCGACGCCGAGAATTTTCTTGAACATGCCTATCTGCTTGCGATAGTAGGCCTTCGAGCTTTCGCCCAGTACCCGTGAGCCTTCGACATGTTCGAGCTGAGCATTGGCGGTACGCAGCCCCAGTGCGGGACTGGCAACGACCACAATGAATTCGGCTGCCGTTGCAGCGGCTTTCTGCCCGTTGCAGGCCTCCGCCATGCTGGCCTTCAACACAGGGTCGCGAATCCAGTGCAATTGATAGGGCTGCATGTTGCCACTCGAAGGTGCAAAAGCCGCTTCCGCCAGCAGCGCCTGCACATCACTTTCTGCAACAGGGGTGGCGTTGAATTTTCGGACGGCTCGACGAAAGTGATTCGCGGCCTGAAAGGCTTCCCACGCAAGTACGGGATCAGGTGTGTTCATGATTCGATTCTCGATACGTGAAGAACGTTGTGTTTTCACGACTCAAATCGTAAGTTAATACTTAGTTTTTAAAAACTCATGTTCCGGAGCACCCAATGAGCAAGAGCCGCTTTCCCGTCAAACCCAGAAAGATCCCGGCTCAGGCGCGTTCGCGCGCGACGGTCGATGCCATTATTCAAGCAGCGACTTACATTTTGACCAAGGTAGGATGGGACGGTCTGACCACCAACGCCATTGCCGAACGCGCAGGCGTCAATATCGGTTCGCTGTATCAGTTTTTCCCGAACAAAGAGGCGATCATTGCCGAGTTGCAGCGACGCCATGCCGCTGACACGCGCACTGACCTGCTTGAGGTATTGCACGTCCTGCCGGCCCAACCCTCGCTCAGAGACGCTTTGACACTGATCATCGAAATGATCGTCGCCGAACACCGCGTCGCTCCGGCACTGCACAAGGCCATCCACGAAGAACTGCCACGCACCGTTCGCCAGATGGAGGAGGACAAGGATTCGCTCCAGCGGCAATTCGCAGAAGTCTTGAGGCCGTTCATGAAGAATGTCCCTGACCCGGACCTTGCGATTTACCTGGTGGGGATTGCGGCCCACGCCATTATCCATAACGTCACTGCAGACCAGCCCGAACTGCTTGCCCAACCGGCGTTTATTTCAGAAGTTGTGACGCTGATCGAACACTATCTGCAACGGCCTGCGCCCGAACCGGATGCTGCAATCGCGACCTGATACGACGCAGCGACAAGAAAACGACAGTACCGCACGCACACTCGCCATCCCTTTCAAGCTCACCTCAGAGAACTGCGATGAAACGACTGTCCGTGCCCGCTTTTGCCGCCCTGTTATTGCCTGTTCTACCTTTCAAGGCTGCGTTTGCCGAATCCTCGAGCCTGAGCCTGGGCCTCGGTGCAGCCATCAGCGAGAGCCCTTATGCCGGGGCCGGGACGCAGGTCAATCCGTTGCCACTGATCAGGTACGACAGCGACAGCTTTTTTCTACGTGGCATCACCGGCGGCTATCACTTGGTCGACAACGGCGTGTTTTCGCTGGACGCCATTGTGTCTCTGAACATGGACGGCATCGACCGCGATGATTTCGGTCGCCGTGAACTGGCCAGAAACGGTATCGACCGGGATCTGATGGAGGACCGCGACAACGGCATTGATGCAGGTCTGGCAGCCAGCCTGCGTGGCAGCGGCGGGCAGCTCGAACTGGTCGCAAAATCCGACGTCAGCGGGACCAGCGACGGTTACTCGATGAACCTTGAATACGCGTACCCGATCAGTTGGGGCGAGACGCGCTTCAAGCCTCATATCGGCGCCACACACCTGTCCGCCAATCTGGTGGACTACTACTTCGGCACCCTGAACAAGGAAGAGCAGCGCGGCATCACCCGCTACCGGCCAGGGAGCGTCAACATTTCCTACATTGGCCTGGGCTTCTCGCAACCCATCGGCAAACAGTGGGAAGTGTCAGGCAATATCCGCTACGCCAGCCTGCCGGACGAATTGACCGACAGCCCGCTGGTGGAGAACGGGACCGACAGCTCGACGTCAATGTCCATCGGCATTTCGCGTAAGTTCTGACACCTGTCAGACTGACTCATCAACGATACAGCAGAGTTTCAGCCCCTCATGATCGAGCGTTCCCTGAGCGTGTTAATCGTCGAAGACAACCTGGCCCTGGCGGCCAACATGTTCGACTACCTTGAGGCCTGTGGTCATACGCCCGATGCAGCGCCCGACGGCAAGGCCGCCATGCGCCTGCTGCAGGAGAACGCCTACGATGTGATCGTGCTGGACTGGATGATGCCGCGCATGGACGGCATCGCCCTGCTGCGCCACCTTCGTCATGAAGTCTGCAGTCCGGTCCCGGTCATGCTGTTGACTGCCAAGGATCAATTGGACGACAAACTGGAAGGCTTCGAGTCCGGGGCGGACGATTACATCGTCAAGCCGCTGGCACTGCCTGAACTTGAGATCCGTCTGCGGGTGCTGGCAGCTCGCAGTCAGCCACGCTCCAGTGTGCGACAGACGCTGGAGGTCGGCGATCTGAGGTTCGATCTGGGCACGCAGACCATCACCCGAGCGGGAAAGCAGTTGCCCTTCTCGCCCATAAGACGAACCCTTCTGGAGGTCCTGATGCGCAACTCGCCCGACGTTGTAACGCGGACCCAGCTTGAGTCACTGGTGTGGGGGGATCGGGTGCCGGACGGCGACCTGCTGCGCTCGCACATGCACTTGCTCAGGAGGACAATCGACAGCGATTGCGCAGCCGGGGACCGACTACTGCACACGGTCTCGGGTGTCGGTTTTCGCCTGTGCGTGCTGCCATGAACGACTTCTTTGGCGGCCGCGGCAGCCTGCACCGGCTGATCAGTCTGATTCTGGTCGGTTTCGGTCTGCTGATGACGGCCGGGCTTGCGACCCAGGCCTCCATGAGTCAGGACCTTATAGACCACCCGGTCTGGAAAGAACTGTTGGAGACTTCTACACGAAACGCCCTGCGAGCAACCTCACCATCAGGCGTTCAGGACAGTGGCAGAATCCGGATCTGGAACGTATCGGGCGACGCTCATGTTCCTGACATGCCTGAGGAATTCCTGACGCTTGCGCCGGGCTTTTACAGCGAGGGTGATCTGGACAACGACTACTGGCTACCCGGCGATTCGGACTATGCCGTGCTGGTCACCGCGCTCGAATCCGGACGCATGATCGCCGCCATCGACATCAGCGATCTGGAGCATCAGCAAAACAGAATCGCACTGATCGGGGCCTTCTACCTGTTATTGAATCTGATACTGATCATCTGCGCGATCGCCTGGCTGTACGTACGCATGCGTCGCCCGGTTCAGGAACTGGCGCACCGCATGAAACAACTTGACCCGGAACGACCTGCGCAGCGCCTGCCTGTGCACTATGTTCAGCAAGAGCTTCAGGAGATCGCCAGCGGGATCAATGCGCATCTGGAACGGGTCGAGCAATTCATGGCGCGTGAGCGCAGCCTGCTGGATCAGGCCAGCCATGAGTTTCGTACCCCGATTGCCGTGATCAGCGGCGCGCTGGACGTGCTGGACCGGCAGGCGCTGCCCGCCATCGCTACACCGCCCTTGCAGCGCATGCGTGCCACGGTGGAAAACCTCACGGAGATCATGGTCGCCCTGCTCTTCCTTTCCCGCGAGCCGAAAGTGGCCAGAGCGGACGACCCCATCGAGCTGGACCGTCTCCTGCCCGAGCTGGTCAGGGATCATGAACACCTGCTGGACGGCAAACCGGTCCGGTTCTCCGTCCACATCCACGAAACCCTGACCCTGCCCGCCCCGGAAGCCATGCTGCGCATCGCCATCGGCAACCTGCTGCGCAACGCTGCCGAGAACACCTACGACGGTACCATCGCGGTCCGGCTCAAGAACGGGACTGTCAGCGTGACCGACTCCGGCGAGGGCTTCGACACCGCCGAAGCGTCTCGGCGCTACCTGAGCATGGTCAGACAGTCGACCAAAGCGGGGACCGGAAAAGGACTGGGATTATTTCTGGTGCGGCGCATCTGTGATCGTTTTCACTGGCGCCTGACGCTGGAGTCGATGCCGACGCTGGGAACACGCGCCAGTCTGGATTTCAGCATACGAGGCAACGAGAACGGCTGTTGACTCAAAAAAGGCCCTTGCCGGATTGTCCGGCAAGGGCCTCTCTGGATCGTGCCTGAGGTTAACGACGCTTCATGCGGTCAATGATCACTGCCAGCAACAGGATGGTGCCGCGAATCACGTACTGGTAGAAGGTGTCGATGTTCTTCAGGTTCATTGCGTTCTCGATGATCGCCAGAATCAGCACGCCGGCGATCACGTGACGGATCATGCCGATACCGCCGCTGAGCGAGACACCGCCCAGTACACAGGCTGAGATCACCGTCAGCTCGAAGCCCTGCCCGACCATCGGCTGGCCCGAGGTCATGCGCGAAGCCAGCACCACGCCCGCCAGCGCGCCTATCAGACCGTGCACGGCAAAGATGATGATCTTGGTGCGATCAACGTGGACACCCGCCAGCAACGCGGCTTCCTGGTTACCACCAATGGCCATGGTGTTGCGCCCGTAAGTGGTGTAGTTGAGCAGCCAGCCGAAGAAGATGAAGCAGACGATGGTAATCAGGATCGGCACTGGCACGCCGTACAGCTGGCCGTTGCCGAATACGAAGAAATCTTCGTTGGAAACGCCCACCGCCTTGCCGTTGGAGAAGATATACGCCAGGCCGCGCACGATCTGCATGGTAGCCAGCGTGGCAATCAGCGCGTTGATCCTGAGTTTGGCGATCACGATGCCGTTGATCAGACCTACGACCAGGCCCATTGCCAGAGCAGCCGATACGCCCAGAAACACGCTGTCGGTGTCGCGGATCACGATCCCGGCGATGACGCCGGAACAAGCCAGCACCGAACCGATCGACAGGTCGAAGTGGCCGGAAGCCAGGCAATAGAGCATGGTGCAGGCGGCGATGCCCACGGTGGAAATCGCCAGACCCAGGCCGCGCATGTTCAAGGGCGACATGAAGTTGTCGATGAACACTGCGCAGAGCAGGAAGATGCCCACGGCGGCCAGCAGCATGACCCACTCATCGGCAAAACGGCGCAGGTTCAAGCCCTGACGGGGAGCCCGCAGGCTGGATTCGGTAGACATACGCACCTCTTTTTTATTGTTCATGGTCAGAGACCAGTTGTTCAGCCGCGCGTGCGTGGCAGAGCCAGTTGCAGGAGACGCGGCTCTTCAGCCTCGTCGCGGTTCAGTTCACCGGTGATGGCACCTTCGCTCATCACCAGAATTCGATCGGAAATACCCATCACTTCCATCAGGTCACTGGACACCACAATCACGGCAATGCCATCGGCCGCGAGATTGTGGATGATCTGGTAGATCTCGGATTTGGCACCGATGTCGATGCCGCGGGTCGGCTCGTCCAGCAGCAGCACTTTCATCGGCATCGACAGCCAGCGACCCAGAATGGCTTTCTGCTGGTTACCGCCGGACAGGTACATGATCTGCTGCTCGGGCGATGGCGTCTTGACGTTCATGGCCTGAATCTGGCCCTTCGCGTTGTCACGCTCCCAGCGCCCCTGAATCAGGCAACCAAGGCTGACATGCCGTGGACGGGCACCGATATTGATGTTTTCGGCGACGCTGGACAGCGGCACGATGCCTTCTTTCTTGCGATCTTCCGGACAGAGCAGAATGCCTGCAGCGATGGCGTCACGCGGCGACTTGAGGGTCAGAGGCTTGCCATCCAGTTGCAGCGAACCGGCAGTGCTGCGGGTCAGCCCGGACAGCAGACGAAACAGTTCAGTGCGACCGGCACCGACCAGACCGAAGAAGCCCAGCACTTCGCCCTTCTCGACCGCAAAACTGACCGGTTCCTGAAGTCCCGGCCCCATGAGACCGGTGACCCGCAGGCTCGGCCCCTGATGCTGACGTGGACGATAATTGTAGATGTCCTGAATATCGCGCCCGACCATGCAGGTCACCAGACGGTCATGATCCAGGTCGGCCATTTGCTCGAACGTACGCACGAAGCGTCCATCCTTGAAAACCGTCACGGCATCGCAGACACGGAAGATTTCTTCCATGCGGTGCGACACGTAAAGAATCACCCGTCCTTCATCACGCAAGCGGACGATGATTGCCATCAGACGATCGATCTCGCGTGCGGACAGGCTGCTGGTCGGTTCGTCGAAGGCAATCACATGAGCATTGCGGGACATGGCCTTGGCGATTTCCACCAACTGCCGCTGACCGAGTGACAAATCACCAAGGCGCGTGCCCGGATCGATCTCGTCAGCCAGCCCTTTGAGCAATTCTGCAGCCCGACGCCGCATGGCACCGCGATTGATCAGGCCAAAACGGCTGGGCATGTGGCCCAGCAGCAGGTTTTCGGCGACGGTCATCTCCGGCACCAGATGCAGTTCCTGGTGAATCACTGCCACGCCCGCCGCGATGCTGTCGGCCGTGGATTTGAACTGGTGAGTCTGATCGCCGATCTGCAGGGTGCCGCTATTGGGCTGGTAGGAGCCGCCCAGAATCTTGAGCAGCGTGGACTTGCCCGCGCCGTTCTCGCCCATCAGCGCATGAACGCTGCCAGGGCGCGCTTCGAAGCTGATGTCCGACAGCGCTTTCACGCCGGGGAACACCTTGCCGATGCCGTTGAAGCGCAGGGCACCTGTTGTGGTATTCGTTTTGATAGCCTGTTGCATGACACCGACCTCCTCGCGCAATTGAGGGACCTTTTCAGGTCCCCCGTTCAGCTCACTTCCACAAACCGATCTTGGTCAGTTCTTCCTGGAAGTTGGCGCGAGTGATCAGCGTCACGTCGTCCATGGCGGTGTACTTGGGCGGCTCTTTGCCGTCCTTGATCCAGTCATACATATACTTGGCGGTGTTGTAGCCTTCCTTGTCCGGGCTGGGCAGCATCGACCCGAAGAAGCCACTTTTCTTTTTCTTCAGCTCATCGATGGCGTCAGTGCCGTTGATGCCGATGCCGATTACGTTGTCCGCGCTGAACCCGTTGCTGGCCGTGGCGCGTACGCCGCCCAGTACGGTGTTGTCGTTCATGCCGCCGATGATCAGATTCTTGGCATCGCCCGGCAGTTTGGGCAGCGCCGAGTTGGTGGCATCCATACTGCCAGGCACATCGAGGGTTTTCTGAGCGGTGAAGAGAATGTTCTTCTCAGGCAGACCGGCTTTTTTCAGCGCATCGACAGAACCATCCGTGCGCTTCTTGCCAGTATCCAGTTCGTTGTAGGTGTTGATGATTGCGTAGGTGCCCTTCCAGCCATCCTCATCCCACTTGCGATTCTTGGCTTCGGTGGCCATTGCGGCGCCTTGCTTCTGACCGACTTCGAACGCGGCCATGCCCAGATAAGGCACGTCTTCCATGAATTTTCCGTTGGCATCGACGAAACGGTCATCGACGGCCATGACTTTCAGGCCCAGCGCCTTGGCCTTGGCCACGATGGCAGGGCCGAGGGAAACATCAGGAGGGCAGATCACGAAGCCTTTGGCACCGTTGGCGGCAAGGTTATCGATGGCGGCCAGGGTCTTTTCACCGTCCGGCACGGCAATCTTGAGTACGGTGAAACCGTGGTCCTTGCCAGCTTTCTCGGCAAAGGCCCACTCGGTCTGGAACCAGGGCTCTTCAGCTTGCTTGACCAGAAAGCCGATCTTGATCTCGTCGGCAGCAGAGGTAATGCCACTCATGCCCATGATGGCGGTGGTGACAGCGGCACAGCACAGGGAACGAATCCCGTGACGACTCAACATAGCTAACTCCTTATTTTTATTGAATAGCTACAGCGTTCAGCAAGGTGGCGATTCCCGGACGCGGAGGCATCTGAAAACCGGTTCAATAGTCATACCATATTATGATTGACCGCAATGTAACCGAATGTCACTTGAACGGATACGAGCGCTGAAACACGCCTGATACCGCGATCCACAGCCGGCATCAGCCGGCAAAACGTGTACATTTCAGACCTTGTATGCCGATATCGGCGACCAGAACCGCACCATCAAAATCACCATGCGCGTCGGCTGGCGCAGCGCTGGTGACATAGAGGGTTTTAAGGTCCGGACCACCGAATACACAACTGGTGGGATGGCTGACCGGCAGATCTATAACGCGGTCAACGCTGCCGTCAGGCGCAAAGCGGATCAGGCAACTGCCGCCCCAACGGGCGTTCCAGATGAACCCTTCGGCATCCATCGCAGATCCGTCAGGCGACCCACGTGCGTGTTCGGCCGCCCAGACTGAGCGCGGTCCGAGACTGCCGTCCGGCAGAATCGGGTATTGATAGATGACCTCGTCCAGAGTGTCAGCGCTGTACAGCACGTCATCTGCGGAGTTCCACAGCAGGGTGTTGACGATGCCCTGTCGGTCCAACAGACGCGTAACACGCGCATCGGGCTGGATCAGGAACAGCCCGCCCGAGCGGCGTACAAGCGGCACGTCTGCGCCATGGGCATCAATGTTGTTCTGCATACTGCCCAGCCAGAGACGGCCCTGCGCATCACAGCGCGATTCGTTGGCACGGTTACCTGCCACAGGGTCGGCAACACAGAACAGCGAGAGAGAGGTCTTGGTCGAACTCAGGTCCAGACGGTAGACGCCACTGGCCAGTGTCACCAGTGCATCACCCTGACAGGTGGGGATAAACGCGGATACGGGCTCGGGCATGCGCCATTGGCGGTATTCGCCGTCAAGGAATCTGCAGGCCAGGAAGCCTGAGATGTCAACCCAGTACAGGGCCTGCTGTTCGACGTCCCAGAAGGAACCTTCGCCCAGCTTGAATCGGTGCTCGGAGACGGGCAGCCAGTTCATGAAAATGTCCTTTGTTATTGTTGTAAAAGGTACTTTTCAGTGTGATGAAACATTCAATTATTCAGGCGCATATCCAGCATTCAAAGTGCCGCGTCAGAGGCTGTCCTCTGCCGCAGAAAGTAGGTGTCGATCACCTCTGCCGCCTGCTCTATCAGACTCATGCATGCCCATACGCCACGCCCGGAGTCACGCGTGGCAATGGCTTCAGCCAGATCCCTGTGCAGCGGAAGGGTCTTGCCCAACTGACCCGGCATCCCCGACGTCACCTCGAACGATACGGCCAGCAAAGCACCCAGCGCAGGCAGCATCTGCTCGATGAAGCGATTGTGACTGGCCGCCAGCACCGCCTCATGGAAGTGTCGATCAGCCAGGTTGTAATCACCTTTGTCAGTCACCGATGCTTCCAGCAAACGGTACGCCTCGCGAATCCCTTCAATCTGTTGCGCGGTGGCCCGGTCACACGCCCAGCGCACGGCCATCGGCTCGATGGTTCTGCGCAAGTCCAGCAGGTCCTTCACGAAAGCCTCCGGAAGCCCCTTGCGTGCCAGCCAGCCGACGACTTGAGGGTCGAACAGGTTCCAGGAACGCAAAGGCAATACGCGTGTGCCTACTTTGGGGCCGACTTCCAGCAGCCCTTTGGCCACCAGCGTCTTGATCGCCTCACGCAACACCGTGCGGCTGACGCCCAATTCTTCGCACAGTGCCGCTTCCACTTTCAGTGTCTGACCCGGCAGGACATTGCCCGCGGCAATCCAGGCACCCAGCCAATCCACGGTCGATGCGTGGAAATTACTGCTCATGTCCCGATGCCTCGTGTCCCGTTCTGTTCGAGTCGAGGCTAATCATCATACCAATGACTGTCAAATGGACCACAGCGCTTCAAAGACCAATGCAACCCTCGCACTACTAAATAGTATTACAATTAATTTTTCAAGCAGCATTTTTTGGGCTATAAATCCTTCCATCGGATAAAAATCCGATCAAATAGTCTTACCAATAAAAATAAAAGCGGGTAGATCAGATGAAAAAGTATGCTCTCCTCAGCACCCTTGGACTGTCTCTCATGATCAGCACGTTGACCGCGCACGCCGCAACGCTGTCCAGCGAACACAGCAGCTTCGGCCAATTGCCCGATGGTACCTCCGTCGAAAAATACACCCTGCGCAACAGCCACGGCATTGAGGCCAGCGTCATCACTTATGGCGCCACCCTTCAATCGCTGATGGTCCCTGACAAAGCCGGTAAGGTGGAAGACATCGTGCTGGGGTTCGACGATGTGCAGGGCTATCAGAACAACGGCACGGTTTACTTCGGAGCCACCATCGGTCGTTTCGGCAATCGCCTGGCGGGCGGCAAGTTCACGCTGGATGGCAAAACCTACCAGGTCCCGCTCAACGACAAGACCAATGCGTTGCACGGCGGCAATCAGGGTTTCGACAAGCGACTCTGGAAAGCCGAAGACACGAAAACCGGTGATTCGGTCGGTGTGAAACTCACCTACGTCTCACCTGATGGAGAGATGGGTTTCCCCGGTACGCTGACCACCGTAGTCACTTACAGCCTGAACGAGAAAAACGAGCTGAAGATCGACTACCGTGCGACCACCGACAAGCCGACGGTGCTGAACCTGACCAACCACAGCTATTTCAACCTTGCGGGCGCGGGCAGCGGCGATATTCTCAAGCAGGTCGCCACTCTGTATGCCTCGCACTACACCCCGGTCAACGACAAGCTGATTCCGACTGGCGAGCTGCCCGCCGTCAAAGGCACCCCGATGGACTTTCTCAAACCCACCGCCTTTGGTCAGCATATCAAGGACGATCATCAGCAGCTGAAATACGCCGAACCCAAGCAGGGTGGCTTCGACTTCAACTGGGTGCTCGACACCAAGGGTGACGTGAAGAAACTGGCGGCAGAAGTCAGCGATCCGCAGTCGGGTCGCAAACTGCAACTGTTCACCACAGAGCCCGGCGTGCAGCTCTATACCGGCAATTTCCTGGATGGCAGCATCCACGGCAAGGGCAGCAAGGTGTACCCGCACTGGGGCGCTTTCACGCTGGAAACCCAGCACTACCCCGACGCGCCCAACCAGCCGAAATTCCCGAGCACCCGGCTTGATCCAGGCAAGGCCTACACTCAGACCACGGTCTTCAAATTCCTGAATAACTGACACAGCCTGTCGCGCAGCCCTTGTTGAACGAGAGCTGCGCGTTATGCTCAGTGAGTCGCGTAATGAAGGAGTACGACATCCCCCCACCCTCCGAGAATCGAGGATGACGACATGTCTGCTCAGATTGACCCTTATCGCTTGCCCGCCCTAACCCACTATCTGTCCGGTCTGGTTTTCGTCGACAGGGCGATACCGCAACACCCCTTTCCTCTCTATGCCTTTGTCAGCCATTACAACGCAGCGCTGGAATGGCTTTCGCAGGACGACTTCATCGACACGATCAGAACCGAAAGCATTGCGGCTGAGGGGTTCAGTGCATTTTGGGTGACGCCTCAGGCAGAAGCTTGCGAACGAACCAGCCTGAAGACCGCACCACCGGCCGCAGCGAAGGTCGATGGACGCGGCCTGTTTGCCGATTACCTGACGTTGGCGGAGGCGTACGGCGACTGGATATCGTCGACCCGCTACACCCCGCTGAGCGTTGATACGGATTACTGACGCTTCTTCATCGCCGCCACCAGTGTGTCGACGTTGTAGCGAAACATCTTCGCGTAAGTCGCAGCAGGACCATCCGGCGGCGACAGGGCTTCGACATACAGTTCGCCGCCTGGCTGGGCACCGCTGGCCTCGGCAATCTGCTTGACCAGACGCGGGTCACCCGAGTTTTCGAAGAAATAGGCGCTGACGTGCTCGGCCTTGATCTGACGGATCAGTTTCGAGACGTCTGCCGCTGACGCTTCCGATTCGGTAGACAGGCCAAGCGGCGACAGGAACGTCACGCCATAGGCGTCTCCAAAATAGCCAAACGCATCATGCGAAGTGAGGATCTTGCGATTGGCTTTGGGTATTTCCTTGATCTGATCGCGAGCGTACTGATCCAGGTCCTGCAACTGAGTGATGTAACGATCGCCATTGGCCTGATACAGACTAGCCCCCTCCGGGTCGGCCTTTTTCAGCGCCGTCACGATGTTGCGCACGTAAATCACGCCATTGGCGGCGCTGTTCCAGGCGTGCGGGTCGGTGATGCGCTTGCCGTCCTCGTCCATGCTGCGGGTCTTGATGCCTTCGGACAGCACCACCGGCTGGCCTTTGTAGCCGGACGCCTTGATCAGACGATCCATCCAGCCCTCAAGATGCAGGCCACTCACGAACGTCAGGTCAGCGTTTTTCAGCGCCTGGGCATCAGTCGGAGTCGGCTCGTAGACGTGCGGATCGCCATTGGGGCCGATCAGCGAAGTGACGTGCACGCGGTCACCGCCCACCGTGCTGACCATATCGGCGATCACCGTGAACGATGCAACCGCTTCCAACGGTTTGGCCTGGGCGATGGATGCAAAGGCAGACAGTGCCAGCGCGGCCATTGAACTCAACAACATCAGTCGTTTCATGACATACCTTTTCAGTGAGCCAGATGAGGTTTGGGAAACAGTCGGCGAAGGATGCCCGTACGCCCGAAGAGCAGAGAAAACACGTAGAACGTACTGGCGGTCAGTACGATGGCCGGTCCCGAAGCGACGCCCAGATGGTAGGAAACGATCAACCCGATCAGGCCCGCCAGCGTGGCCAGCAGGGTCGAGATCAACATCAGCGCACTTAATGAGCTGGCCCAGAAACGCGCCGCCGTCGCCGGAAGCATCATCATGCCCACCGCCATCAGCGTGCCCAGCGCCTGAAACCCAGCCACCAGATTCAGCACCACCAGCAGCAGAAACAAGACGTGGTACAGCGAACCACGCCCGCCCACAGCCCGCAGAAAGCCGGGATCGAAACATTCGAGCACCAGCGGGCGGTAGATCACGGCAAGCAGGATGAGGGTGAACGAAGCGATGCCGCCGACCATATAGATAGACGCGCTGTCGATGGCCAGAATGGTGCCGAACAGCACATGGAGCAGATCGACACTGGAACCGTGCAGCGAGACGATCAACACACCCGCCGCCAGCGAGGTCAGGTAGAAGCTGGCAAAGCTGGCGTCTTCGCGCAACGCAGTCAGCCGACTGACCAGACCCGACAGCAGCGCAACCGCAAGCCCGGCGATCAACCCGCCGAACCCCATCGCGGGCAATGACAGCCCCGCGACCATGAAACCGACCGCAGCGCCGGGCAGGACGGCGTGACTCATTGCATCACCGACCAGGCTCATGCGCCTGAGCATCAGCAATACGCCAACCGGTCCGGAGCCGATGCCCAGTGCCAGACACGCCACCAGTGCGCGGCGCATGAAACCGAACTCGACGAAAGGCTCGATTACCAGGTTGTACAGCATCATGACGGCTCATCCTCGACGTCGCACATCGACTCATCGACGGTCCAGTACTCAGCCATGTTGCGCGCCTTGCGAAGGTTGGCAACGCTCAGCACCTCAGTGGTGTCACCCCAGGCAATCGCCTCGCGTGCCATCAGCAGGGTCTGCGGAAAGTGCTGGCGAACCTGATCAATGTCGTGCAACACCGCAATGACAGTGCGGCCCTGGCCGTGCCAGACCTGCACCAGTTGCAGCAGATCGCGTGTGGTACGCGCATCAATGGCGGTGAATGGCTCGTCCAGCAGAATCACCGACGCATCCTGCAGCAGCAGACGGGCGAACAGCACCCGCTGAAACTGTCCTGACGACAGCGAGCCGATACTGCGCGTCTCGAAGCCTTCCAGACCGACAGTCAACAACGCTTGCCGGGTAAGATCAGCGTGGTTGCGGGTCAGGCTGCGGAACGGCCCGATACTGTGCCAGGCCCCCATCGCCACGGTATCGGCAACGCTCAACGGGAAACTGCGGTCGATCTCGGCGGCCTGGGGCAGATAGCCGATGGTGCGGATTGCCAGGCGCCCGCGATCCACCCGCCCCTGCGCAGGCTTCATAGTTCCAGCGATGGCTTTGATCAAGGTGGATTTGCCTGCACCGTTGGGGCCGACGATGGCGGTCAGACTCCCGGCTTCGAAACGACCGCTGATGTGGTGAACGGCAGGTCGGCGTTCATAGGCGACCGTGAGGTTTTCCAACGCAATGACGGCGCTCACGGAATGGCCACCGACCATCCGATCGCCAGCCAAAGCAACGCGAGAACCACCAGGGAAAACACAATTCGCTTCCAGGCCGACAGGGCAAGCACCGAGCTTGCGATAGACGAAGGGGGTAATGTTTTCACGACGAGGCAACCTGAAACTATTCGTTACAGTATTACATAAGCCATCATCCTGCCGTTATAAAATAACATTCATGTTCACCCTCTTTTTTCAGTCCCGCCTGACCTTCGGTCTACTTCATGCCGCCCGGCTTGAGTCTTGTCTTGCAACCCGATACTGTACATGCAAACAGTAATGAGGCATTCCATGCAGCTCATCGACAAGCTCAGCATTCTGGCGGACGCCGCCAAGTACGACGCGTCATGCGCAAGCAGCGGAGCACCCAAGCGCAGCTCGCAGGATAAATCCGGTCTCGGTTCCACCAACGGCATGGGCATCTGTCACAGCTACACGCCCGACGGGCGTTGCGTGTCCCTGCTAAAGATCCTGCTGACCAACTTCTGCCTGTACGACTGCCAGTATTGCGTCAACAGACGATCAAGCGACGTGCCCCGCGCCCGGTTCACGCCTGAAGAAGTGGTCACCCTGACGCTGGACTTCTACCGTCGCAATTGTGTGAGTGGGCTTTTCCTGAGCTCCGGCATCATCCGCTCGGCGGACTACACCATGGAGCAACTGGTCGAAGTCGCCCGGCTGTTGCGCGAGGTGCACGAATTCAGGGGTTACATCCATCTCAAGACCATTCCCGACGCCGATCCCGCGCTGATCGCCCAGGCAGGTCGCTACGCCGATCGTCTGAGCGTGAACATCGAATTGCCTACCGATGCGAGTTTGCAGACTCTGGCACCTGAAAAGGACGTCGTCTCGATCAAGCGTTCGATGCAGACGATCTACACCGGCGAGCAGACCGTGCGCAACGAACCCCGCGCGCCGAAGTTCGCACCTGCCGGGCAGAGCACGCAGATGATCGTCGGGGCCGACGCTACCGATGACAGCACCATCCTGCACAGTGCCCAATCGCTGTACAGCAACTTCAAACTACGCCGGGTCTATTACTCGGCGTTCAGCCCGATTCCCAACAGCCCGAACAGTGTGCCGTTGGCCGCTCCGCCGTTGATGCGTGAGCACCGGTTGTATCAGGCCGATTTCCTGCTGCGCGGCTATGGTTTTACGGCGGGCGAATTGCTCAACGGCCCTGGTGATCTGGCGCTGGATATAGACCCGAAACTGGCTTGGGCACTGGGCAACCGGCAAGTGTTCCCGCTGGATCTCAACAACGCCGACCCGGCGCTGATCGCACGCGTTCCCGGTATTGGCATTCGCACTACACAGCGACTCGTGGAGCTGCGTCGGCAACGACGCATCCGCTATGAGGACCTGACCCGCATGCGCTGTGTGTTGGCCAAGGCCAAGCCGTTCATCATCACCAGTGACTACCATCCGCCTCAGGCCGAGACCACCAGCGAGTTCCTTCATCATCAGTTGCGTGATCGGCCGCAGCCCCAGCAAATGGGGTTGTGGGGATGATTTGTCTGGATTGTGATGACCTTTTCGACACTTGGCGACAGCAGGCGCGCTGGCTGTTGAGCCATGGAATAGACCCCAGCCGGGTCAGCTGGACGTCTCCCGATGCCGCCGACCTGTTTGGCAGCGACGAAGAGTGTCCGAGCCAGCAAGGCCCTTTTCAGGCACGCGTTCCACTTGAGCTGCTGCACCTGCTGGAAAGCGCCTCTCGCTATCGTGGCGAACAACGCTGGAGCCTGCTGTATGAAGTGCTTTGGCGCGTCAGTCACGGCGACCGCACGGCAATGATGGCGGGCGACAAGCTGGGCAGCGAATTGCATCGACGTCTCAAGTCCATCAGCCGAGAAGCCCATCACCTGCACGCCTTTCTGCGCTTCGTGGCATTGCCCGCGCCCGAGCGGAAGGATGAGCTGATGCGCCCGGAATACGTGGCTTGGCACGAACCGGCCCATGACATTCTGCACAGCGCCAGTGAGCACTTCATCGGTCGCATGGGCCAGCACCGCTGGATGATCGCCACGCCGCAGGATGGCGTCTACTACGATGGCAAGCAGTTGATTCACGAACGCCGCTGCCCGGACGCCTGGAAGATCATCGCTCGTCAGGTAGACGACCCGCATGGCGAGCTGTGGCTGACCTATTACAGTCACATCTTCAACCCGGCTCGCCTGAACCCAAAAGTCATGGAAGGCCATTTCCCGTCACGGTTCTGGAAAAACCTGCCGGAAGGCCCTCTGATTCCGGCACTGATTACCCAGGCCCGCACGGGCAAACAACGCGATGGTCAAGCGAACGACATAGCCGCCCGACGCGGCAAGAAAATTGCGCATCGGGACTGAAATGTTGCAATCCCGGCATGAGCGGCTTGCCGGCGATGCATTTTTCAGGCGGCCTGCAAATGACCTGGCTGACGCGCTCGCCGGCAAGCTGCGACCTTAAAGCGAAACTCGCCCATCAATACAGGTCACTGTCGCGCCACCGACCCACACGTCATCATCGACACGTTTGATATGCACCCTGCCCTTGCGACCCAACGCAGCGCCCTGACTGGCGACATAGCTGTCCGTCGCCAGACCGTCTTCCAGCACCCATAGCGCAATACCGGCATTCAGGCTACCCGTGACAGGGTCCTCTGCCATGCCGTCCCCCGGCACGAATGCGCGCACTTCAAATTGCGCCTCGTCGCCATCCACTTGCGGATTCCAGGGTGCGAACACGCCAATCTTCAGTCCATCAAGCTTTGCGTTGTCCGGCTGCAGCGCCAGCACGCTGGCACGATCAGCCAATCTCAGCACCATCCAGCCCGGACCATTGTCCGCCCAACGGGCATCCAGAATCGCGCTGCTTTCCAGGCCAAAACCATCGCGGACCTGCTCAACCAGCGCCGGTTCTACCGGGCCTGAGCGCAGCAAGGGCGGCGCGGTAAACGCCAATTGCTGACCATCACGGCGAATTCTGATCAGGCCGACGCCACACTCCTGAACGATTTCCTCGCCCTGCGCGATGCCACCGCTCTCCAGCCAGGCGTGGCAACTGCCCAGCGTCGGATGCCCTGCGAAAGGCAGTTCCTGGAGCGTGGTAAAAATGCGCACGCGATAGTCGGCGCGAGGATCGGTGGGCTTGAGCAGGAAAGTGGTTTCGCTCAAATTCGTCCAGCGTGCGAAGGCTGCCATCTGCTCATCGCTCAGACCGTCAGCTCCAAGCACCACGGCCAACGGGTTGCCGAGCAACGGTTGTTCACTGAAGACATCGACCTGCTTGAAATCGAACGAAGGCATTCAAAGCTTCCTTGTGTGTTTGTCAGTCGGCAAAGGTCGCATGCAATGGCGTGGCAGGACAACAGCCCGCAGTCTATTCAAGCGGATCCACCGGCCAGGCGAACCATGCATTTGATGGTAATGTCACATTCATGACTTGCCGACCACCCGAGGTTTGACATGCTGGACAGCCACGCCCGCGAACAGCTCGACGCCCTTGGCCGGCACATGGCCGAACGGCCGTTTCTGGTGATCACCGGAGCGGGTATCAGCACCGCATCCGGCATCCCCGACTACCGCGACAAGAATGGGGTCCGGCGCGGCAAACAGCCGATGATGTACCAGGAATTCGTCAACAACCCGGCAGCCCGTCAGCGCTATTGGGCGCGGGCCATGCTGGGCTGGCCGAGAATCCGTGCGGCGCAGCCCAATGCTGCGCATCAGGCGTTGGCTCACCTGCAGAACAGTCATGCCATTACCGGGTTGATAACCCAGAACGTAGACGCCTTGCACACCCAGGCAGGAAGCCCTGAGGTCATCGAGCTGCACGGCAGCCTCCACCGGGTGCTGTGTCTGGATTGTCATCAGCGTCACGACCGGGCAGCGATTCAGGACGTGATGATGGAGCAGAACCCTTACCTGCTCGGCATCCATGCCGTTCAGGCACCCGATGGCGACACGCTGCTGGACCCGGCTTTCGAAGCCGGCTTCAAGGTACCGCCCTGCTCTCGCTGCCAAGGCGACCGACTCAAGCCTGACGTGGTGTTCTTCGGCGAGAACGTCGCCCCGCCCACCGCGGCGAAAGCCATGCTCAGCGCCGGACAGGCCGAAGGCTTGCTGGTGGTCGGCACGTCACTGATGGCCTGGTCGGCATTTCGGTTGTGCAAGGCCATGGCCGAACACGGCAAGCCGGTCATCGCCATCAACCACGGCAAGACTCGCGCCGACGAATTGCTGGACATGAAGATCGAAGCGCCGTGTGAACAATTGCTGCCGCTGCTCGCCGAAGAACTGGCTCAGTCCCGGTGAAGAGTCAGCTGACGGCTTCAGTCTGCTCAGCGTCGCGGATCAGCGCCGGAATCACACGGATGTAGATCAATTCGCTCACCAGTTCGATCAGCGTCTGGGTGATGACGGCCGCCGCCGCAAGCTCCCTGATTCCGCCCGGCAATGCCAGAGCCAAAGGCAGTACCACCAGCGAATTGCGTGTTGACGCACTGAACGCTACCGATCTGGCGCTGAGTGCAGGCAGCCTGAAGGCCCTGGCCACCAGCGCGCCTGCCAGCGGCGCCAGCACCATGAACGCCAGGTACACCGGAATCACGGGCAGCAACCGGTCGAGGCTGCTCACCACCGATGCCATCTGCGAACCGATCACCACCACAAGAACCGCAGCCATCGCCGGTACCGGCATCCACGCCCATGCGTCGTTCCAGCGCGTCACAATGGATGATCGCCTGACCCCGGCAGCGGTGAGAACGGCCAGCACCAACGGCAGAACGATCAACACCAGAAACGCCTCGACGAAGGGGCTGATGGAGATCGCCACCGATGACTCGCTGCCCAGCATCAACGCCAGGTACAGCGGCAGCAGCAACAGTTGCAGTAGAAGCAGCAAGGGCGTGGCCGCCAGGACAAGTCTGGAATCACCCTTTCCCAGATGCGTGAACACCACGACGTAATCGATGCAAGGCGTCAACAGCACCAGCAAGGCCCCCACCATAATGGCCGTGTGTTCGCTCAGCGCACGGGTCAGCAGCCAGACCAGCAGCGGAATCACCAGAAAGTTTGCGATCAGCAGCGCGAGCATGAAACGTTTGTTGCTCAGCCCCTGACGCAGGTCCAGAAACGGGATCTGCAGGAACATCGCGTACATGAGCACGGCAATCGCAGGGGTGACCAGCGCACTCAATGTTTGCGACGCGACGGGCGAGAAAAGCCCGCCTACAGCTGCCACAAGCACGGCGATCAAGTAGATCGGAATCTGTTGTTGCTCCAGTTGCTCTTTGCTCACGTTGAATCCTTGTACCGCGTTGAATCATGTTGGGTGGAAAGTCGATCAACATTCACTCGCTAGAACAACCCCAGTTGCCCGCCGATCAGCGTAGCGAAGTCATCATCCACGAACGGCAAAATGGCATCGGCCAGCGGTTGAAGCTGGCGGGTGACATAGTGGTCGTAATCGATAGGTGCCGTGCGGATTTCCAGAGGCTCCGGCCCGGCAACGGTCATCACGTAGCTGATCCAGCCGCCGCTCTGATACTGGCGCGGACGGCACTGCTGATCGTTGTACTCGTCGGCCAGGCGCGCCGCACGCACGTGGGGCGGTACGTTGCGCTGATAGTCGTCCAGCTTGCGGCGCAGGCGTTTGCGGTAAATCAGCAGGTCATCCAGCTCGCCTGCCAGCGTTCGCCGCACGTAGTCACGCACATAGTCCTGATACGGCTGGCGCTTGAAGATCCGCAGATACAATTGCTGCTGGAACTGCTGGGCCAGTGGCGACCAGTCGGTGCGAACGGTTTCCAGCCCCTTGTAGACCATCTCTTCGTTGCCGTCGGCTCGGTTGACCAGCCCGGCATAACGTTTTTTGCTGCCCTCCTCTGCGCCGCGAACAGTCGGCATCAGAAAACGCTTGAAGTGGGTTTCGTATTGCAGCTCAAGAGCGCTGTCCAGCGCGTACGTGCTGCGCAAATGTTCGCGCCACCAGTCGTTGACCTGCCGGACCAGCGCCTTGCCGATGGTGGCGGCTTCTTCCTGGCCATGAGGACGGCCGAGCCAGACGAACGTCGAATCCGTATCGCCATAGATCACCGTGTAACCCTGCGCCTGGATCAGCTCGCGGGTCTTGAGCATGATTTCATGGCCGCGCAGGGTAATGGATGACGCCAGCCGGGGGTCGAAGAACCGACAGCCACTTGAACCCAATACGCCGTAGAACGCGTTCATGATGATTTTCAGCGCCTGGGACAGCGGCGCGTTGTGCTCGCGCTTGGCCGTTTCCCGCCCCTGCCAGACCCGTTCGACAATGGCAGGCAGACTGTGCCGCGTACGAGAAAAGCGCGCGCCGCGATAACCCGGCACCGACTCACTGTCGTCGGGGTGACGAAGGCCTTCGATAAGGCCAACCGGGTCGATGAGAAAGGTGCGGATGATCGACGGATACAGGCTCTTGTAGTCCAGCACCAGCACTGACTCGTAAAGTCCCGGCTGCGAGTCCATGACGAACCCGCCAGGGCTGGCCTCTGGCAGGCGCTCGCCCAGATTGGGCGCCACAAAGCCCTGGCGGTGCATCAGCGGAATGTACAAATGGCAGAAAGCCGCGACCGAACCACCGCTGCGGTCGGCTGGCAGTCCGGTCACCGTGGCGCGCTCCAGCAGGAAGGTCAGCAACTGGGTCTTGGCGAAGATTCGCGTGACCAGCTCGCAGTCCTTGATGTTGTAACGCGCCAGCGCCGGCTTGTCCTCGGCGAACATGCGGTTGATTTCATCCATGCGCTGGTACGGCGTGCTGATGGCCTTGCCTTCGCCCAGCAGGGTCTGGGCGACGTTCTCAAGGCTGAACGAAGGAAAGCTCCAGGTCGCGGAACGCAGCGCTTCGATTCCGTCGATGACAAGGCGCCCGCTGATGTCGGCAAAAAAATGATTATTACGGCTGCCGTGCTCGCGCCAGCCCATGCTCTCTCCGCCACGACCCAGCTTGAGCGGCACGTTCAGGCGTTGGGCATGTTCGTGCAAGACGCGCAGGTCGAACTGGACCACGTTCCAGCCGATGATCGCGTCGGGGTCATGCAAGGCCAGCCATTCGTTCAGCCGCTCCAGCAACTGGGCGCGGGTCTCGCAATACTCGAGTTGAAAGTCCAGCGCCTCGCTGCCGCCGTTGGCCGGTCCCAGCATGTACACCTGGCGCTGACCACAGCCTTCCAGCGCAATCGAATACAGCTCGCAGCGCGCGGTGGTCTCAATGTCCAGCGACACCAGTTTCAACCGGGGGCGATAATCGGCGTCGGGTCTGATGTGCGCATTGCAAAGCACGCCGTCAGCATTCGCCGTGCCACCGAACTGCACGGGCGCAGTGATGAAACGCTCCATCAGGTAGCGCTCAGGCGGACGAATGTCGGCTTCGTAGACATCGACATTGCCTTTGCGCAGCAGCTTTTCGATGTTCATCAGTTGTCGATGCTGCTGGCAGTACACACCCAGTACCGGCCGGTGACGGAAATCGCTCAATTGCAGCGGCCGCACCTCCACACCACGCTCGGTCCGCAACAATGCCCGGGCGCGCTCCTGCTGTTCGGCGGGAATGAACGCGACGGAAGGCTGGCATGGCAGACGGATATGACGCGGACCGTCATCGGTCGCCAGCCAAAAATCGACTTCCGTCCCGGCGGGCGTGTCCTGCCAATGCCGACTCAGGATGAAGCCCTGCTGTAAATCCAACGGTGCAACCTCGATCAGACGATTCAGTGCCTGATTCTACGTGGCTATGGTCGCGAAGGCGCGCCTGACGGTCGGTTCAAGAAACATTTGCCGCCGCCGATAGCCCGATATGACGTCCTGACCATGGACTCGACGTCAAAGCTGGCGTCTGAGGCGTCGCTGTATGAGGCGTTTTTTCTCGCCCGTCGGCTGTGGCGGCTCATGGCCGCGACGTCGATGCTATCGACCATGGAATAGCAGTAATGAAATCGTTCGAATCGCTCGACCCTCTGCCCGGGACGCCGACCAGCAACACCTCTCTGGCACGACGCACACTCGGCACCATGGGAGGCATGCTTGGTGCGTTGTCGCTCGTGGCGTTTATCTCACTGTTCTACATCGCCCATCAGTTGAACCACAGCGCTGCCTTGCAGAGCCGGCATCTGGTCGAGAAAGTCTGGCAGTCCCGGGAAAAGACCCTGATCGCGAATTTCAAGGACTACGCCTTCTGGGGCGATGCCTACAAACATCTGCACATCAACGTCGATACCGAATGGGCGTACACGCGCAACAATCTGGGCGCGTCGCTCTACAACGACTTCCAGTTCGAAGGGGTTTTTGCCGTCGATGGCCACGAGCAGACGGTTTACTCGGTGGTCAACGGTGATCTGGTAACGCTGCAACTGAATGAGTGGCTGGACAGCCGTCAGGCTCCATTCATTGAACAGGCGCGCGAGCAAGGCGAAGGCGATGTCTTCACGCAAATTCGACAGGTGGACCATGTTCCGGTTCTGCTGATCGCTGCACCGTTGACGACCGGTGGCGATGAGCAAGTACAACAGACAGACTCCATTCAATCGATACTGGTGCTGGGTTACAGACTCACGCCTGAAAAATTGCGGGAGATGGGGCTGCAATACGGTATCCAGGGGTTGCGCAAAGCGTCCGACGCCGACGATGCGGCACGTTTTCCCTCGCTGGAAATTGCCTCGGGCGTTCTGTTGCGGTGGGACCCGGAACAGCCTGGCATGAAACTGGTGGGCGGCTTGCTGCCCGTTCTGCTTATCTGTCTGGCGACGTTGATCCTCATCGCCCGACGCATCACCCGCAAGACCATCAGAACCGCTGAACTGATGGACCGGCAGTTTGAGCTCATCACTCAGAGCCGGGCAGCGCTGCTCAGCAGCGAAGAGCGTTTTCGCAACGTGGCCGAAAGCGCATCGGACTGGGTCTGGGAAACCGACGCCGAGTTGCGCATCACCTATCTTTCAGAGCGTTTCACACGCGTTACCGGACATGCATCGCATCCCTGGACGGGGCGCAATCTGACTCAGTTGTTGTCCTGTGAGACCCAGTCACTGGCCGACTGGATTCGTCTTGAACGCCCCATGGACGAGCGCGCTGTGCTGCGTTGTACGCATTACTCGTTACAGGGAGCCGTCCGTACCAGCAACATTGCCGCCAGGCCGATCGTGCTCGATGGGCAGATCAAGGGCTACCTGGGGATTGCTTCTGACATCACCCGTGAAGTGGAAACCCAGTCGCGACTGTTTCACCTGTCTCAGCATGATGCCCTGACCGGCCTTCCCAATCGCACCCAGATGCAGGCGTTCCTGACTCGTACCTTCGAACAGCGCACCGAGCCACGTTCGACGGTCACCATGCTGAACCTTGATCTGGACAGTTTCAAACCCATCAACGACGTCTTCGGACACAGTGCGGGTGACAGCGTGTTGCGTGAGGTCGCCGAACGGCTGTCACAGTGCCTGCCTCCTTTTGGGCTGCTGGCAAGGCAAGGTGGCGACGAGTTCCTCATGGTTGCCACCAGCCTTGCCACCGAGGAAGACGTCGAGCGTTTGTGCGAACGACTGATACGACACATCCGCAGGCCCTTTACGATCAACAGTCAGGAAGTGTTCATTGGCTTGAGTATCGGTATCGCAGTGTGCCCCCTGCATACCCATGAAAGTCAGGACCTGATCCGGTTTTCAGACCTGGCCCTGTATCAGGCCAAAAAGGAGGGTCGCAATACCTGGCGTTTCTACGAACCCATCATGAGCACGCGTATCACTCAGCTGCGCGAAATGGAAAAAAGCCTGCGTGTGGCGATCGGAAACGATGAGTTCACGCTGCGCTATCAGCCACGCCATGACGTGCACAGCGGGAAAATCTGCGGCGCCGAAGCGCTGATTCGCTGGGAGCACCCGACACTGGGCTTGTGTATGCCGGATCAGTTCATTGGCCTGGCTGAAGAGAACGGCCTGATTCTGTCGCTGAGCGACTGGGTACTGCATCGCGCCTGCCGCGATGCAGCCGCCTGGGACAGTGCCTTGCTTGTGTCGGTGAATATCTCTGCCGTGGAGTTCCGCACGCCGGGGCTGGTGGAGCGGGTGCGCCAGGTGCTGGCAACGACCGGTCTGCCCAGCCACCGACTGGAACTGGAAGTGACCGAGCGCGTGATGATTCACGACGCACAGGCCGCGCTGAAGCTGATCAACGAACTCAAGACCCTGGGTGTGAGGCTGTCGATGGACGACTTCGGCACGGGCTACTCGTCGCTGAGTTATCTGAAAATGTTCCCCTTCGACACCTTGAAGATCGACCGCAGCTTCATCAGCGAGATCGACGCCAATACCCAAAGCCTCTCCATCGTTCAGGCCATCATTCAGCTGGGGCGCAGCCTGTCGATGACCATCACCGCCGAGGGAGTCGAAACCGCTCGTCAACTTGACTGCCTGCAATCACTGGGCTGTGACGAAGCCCAGGGGTACTACCTGAACCGGCCCATGCCGCTGGCATCGTTTCTGGACACCGTTCGGACTCAGACTTGCCAGTCGATAAGCTGACTGTCGGGTTCTCGTCGGTTCGAGGTCGTTTTGCCGCTTGCCGGAACGCACTGACTGCACGATTCTGTAGATGACAGCACTGTGCCCAGACACAGGGTCACACTCACACCGGAGAGCGCCATGAAGACCGTCGCCCAATTGTTGAAATTGAAAGCCGAACATAACCAGCAGGTGCATACCATCGGTCCGGATCGGATGGTGCTCGATGCACTCAGGCTGATGGCCGAGAAGAACATCGGGGCCTTGCCGGTGGTCGAGGATGGCGCGGTAGTGGGCGTCGTGAGCGAGCGTGACTACGCACGCAAGATGATTCTGAAAGGCCGTTCGTCAGTGGGCACACCGGTGAGCGCAATCATGAGCAGCAAAGTGATCTCCGTGGACTCGCAACAGACCGTCGAGACCTGCATGGGCATCATGACTGACAACCACCTGCGCCACCTGCCGGTCGTGGAAAAAGGCGAACTGCTGGGCCTGCTGTCTATCGGCGATCTGGTCAAGGAAGCCATCAACGAGCAGGCCAGCCTGATCCAGCAGCTCGAGCAGTATATTCGCGGCGAATGACCGTGCTGGTCGAGCGCCTGGAGAGACACCGCTCTCTATCAAACAACGCGCAACTTACTGAGTAAACAATTTAGTTGTGGGAGCCCCCGCCACGTCTTCGACCTGGCGCTGTCGCGCCTCAAACTTCGTGGGAGCGGAGCGCCGCCCGGCCCGCTCCCACAAAAAATTATGATTCTTCAGTAGGTTACAGGTTGCTTGATAAGAGGTTGCCAGGGCTGGATCAGTCGTCCAGCGTTTTACCGGTCGGCGCAGACTTGCCCGGTTTTCCGGCCTTCTCGGCGGGTGCAGGCTTGGGTTCCGGTTCCGGCGGTGGCGCGCTGGCTTCACGTTCACGCATTGGCATCTGGTCGATGGTGGCGAAAATCTCCTTGGGATCGACGGCCCCTTCCTTCTCGATTTTCTTCTCCCCGTCCTTGCCCACCAGAATGACCTTGGTTTTCGCGCCAGCGCCCAGTTTGAGTTCACGAATCAAAGCCATCGTCGACTGTGCGTCCAGGGTCTTGCCATTGCGTTCGCCAATGGTGTTGACCACCGTGAACAACACCATGTTGCGCTGTGCGAACGCTTCACGGTTGGCAGGCTCGTCAAGCGCCTTCTTGATGCTGACCAGCGTCGGGTCGACCGTGCTGGGGGCTATGATGATCAACGGGCGTGTCTTGCCGCGCTCCTGCGCCAGCGGGCTGTCACTGTCGGCAGCGAGGGTGGGGACGGCAGCGGCAAGCCCGCCAGCGACGAACAGAGTGGCGAGGGTCAGGGACCGGATTGACATGGTGGGCTCCTTTTGAATCCATGGGGTAGCCATTGCGTCGACACACGCAATGCCCCCCTGTTCTACCGCATATGGGTCGTTGCGGTACAGCCCGGCATGACTCCTGCACTCAAACCTTCACATCACGCCATGCGTTCCTGCTGCAAGGCAGTGGCGCTATCGAGCGTCGCGACAACCCCCTCAACAATCAGCTCGACCTCGGCCGCATCCAGCACGAGCGGCGGTAAAAGGCGAATGACCTTGCCCCGGGTGACGTTGATCAACAGGCCATGATCCTGCGCGGCCAGCCGCGTCAGCTCGGGAATGGCCTGTAGCAATTCGATACCAATCATCAGTCCCCTGCCCCGGACTTCCAGCACCAGAGGATGGACTTTCAATCTGTCCTGCAACCGCTCCAGCAAAAGCTGCCCCTGTTGCCGCGCATTTTCCACCAGACACTGCTGCTCAATGATATCGATGACCGTACATCCCGCCCGACACGCCAGCGGATTACCGCCAAACGTACTGCCATGGCTGCCCGGCGTGAACAGTTCGGCTGCCTTGCCCCGCGCCAGGCATGCACCGATGGGAATGCCGTTGCCAAGCCCTTTGGCCAGAGTGATGACATCCGGCACGAAGCCCTCATGTTGAAACGCGAACCACTTGCCGGTACGGCCCATGCCGGTCTGGATTTCGTCGAGCATCAGCAGCCAGTTGCGCTTTGTGCAGCGCTCGCGCAAGGCCTTGAGATAGCCGGGCGGCGCTACACGGGCCCCGCCCTCGCCCTGAATCGGCTCCACCAGCAGGGCGCTGATGCGGTGACCGTACTTGTCACACGCCTTATCAAAGGCTGCCAGATCACCAAACGGCACCTTGACGAAATCCCCCGGCAATACGCCATACCCCGACCGTACAGCAGGCCCGTCACTGGCACACAGCGTACCCAGCGTACGCCCGTGGAACGCATTTTCCATGACCACCACTAACGGCTGCTCGATGTATTTATGCCAGCCGTGCAAGCGCGCCAGCTTGAGCGCTGTTTCATTGGCCTCGGCACCCGAATTGTTGAAAAACACCCGATCCAGTCCAGACAGCGCAGTCAGCTTTTGTGCCAGACAATGCTGCCAGTCGATGCTGTAGAGATTGGACGTGTGCAGCAGCCGCCCTGCCTGATCACGAATAGCCTCGACCAGCAGCGGATGCGAGTGACCGACATTGGTCACCGCCACGCCAGCCACGGCATCCAGGTACTCGCGACCTGCCTGGTCCCACAATCGAGTGCCAATACCATGACTGAAACTCAGGGCAAGTGGCTGGTAAGTGGTCATCAGGCAAGCAGCGGTCATGAGGTGAAGCTCCATAGGTGGACGACGTGTTTTTGCAGTATCGTTAACCACCAGCGCTGGATAAACAGCGATTCACTTCAATCATTTTAAAGCTGGAATTGATAATGGACCTGTTTCAGGCAATGACCGTGTATGTAAAAGTGGTCGAAACCGGCAGCCTGACGGGTGCAGCGCAGGCGTGCTCGATCTCCACGACCATGGTCGGAAATCACCTGCGTTCACTGGAACAGCGCCTGGGCGTCAGTCTGCTGACACGCACGACTCGCCGTCAGCGCCTGACCGAATTCGGTACGCAATACTACGAACGTTGTCAGGAAGTCCTGGGGCTGGTGGCCGCCTCCGAGCAACTCGCCGAACAGGCCCAGGGCGAACCCGCAGGCACCTTGCGCATTACTGCACCGCTGACCTTCGGCTCAGAAGTGGTGGCACCGGCAATGGCCGAATTCTCCCGACGCTTTCCACAGGTCAGGCTCGATCTGGTGCTGAGTGATCAGCGGCTGGACCTCGTTGACAATGGCTTCGACATCGCCATTCGGCTGGGCGCCCTCCCCGAGTCTTCACCGCTTATTGCCAGACCCTTGCAGGATTACACCCTGACCATCTGTGCCTCGCCCGATTACCTGGCTCGTAACGGCACGCCGATTCGACCCGAGGACTTGAGTGCGCATAACTGCCTGGCATTCGCTTACCAGGCTGGCGATGGATGGCGTGACACAGGCAAGCGCTGGCGCATGACCGGTGTGGAAGGTGAAGTGCTGGTGGACGTGCAGGGTTCCCTGCTGATCAATACCTCGTCAGGCTTGTGCAACGCGGCCCGGGAAGGCATGGGTATCGTGATGCTGTCAGATGCACTTGTGCACCGCGATCTGAATGAAGGCCGATTGGTGGCGCTGCTGCCGGACTATCAGCTACCCAGACGCCCCATGAATCTGCTGTATGTGCAGGACCGTTATCGACTGCCCAAGCTGCGCAGCTTCGTCGATTTCGCGATGGAAATGTGGGGCCGTTGATCCGGCGCGCCATGTTGCCTGCGCGCCGGAGCCTTCAGGCATCGCCTTGCGACGATGCTGTGAAATCAGACCTGGAAGCGGCTGACCAGGCCTTGCAGGTGCACACCAAGGCGTGCGAGTTCGATGCTCGATGAAGCCGTTTCCTCGCTGGCCGATGCGGTCTGCTCGGAAATATCCCGCACCTTCAGCACACTGCGGTTGATCTCCTCGGCCACCACGCTCTGTTGCTCGGCAGCAGCGGCGATCTGGTGATTCATGGTCTCGATGGTCGAGATTGATGAGGTGATGTTATTGATGGATCGACCCGCGTCGCGCGTAAGTTCCACGCTGTTTTCCGTCAATGTCCGGCTGCTCTCCAGAATGGTCGCGACCCGCGCCGTTCGGCTGTGCAGACCACCGATGAGCGAAGCAATTTCTTCCGTGGAGGTCTGAGTACGTTGCGCAAGACTGCGCACTTCATCGGCAACCACTGCAAAGCCTCGTCCGGCCTCCCCGGCGCGTGCCGCTTCGATGGCCGCATTGAGGGCCAGCAGATTGGTCTGCTCGGCAACCGCCTTGATCACGTCCAGAACGCCGCCAATCTTGTTGCTCTCGCTTTTCAGCTCGTCCATGGCCGACCTGGAATGTTCGACTTCACTGGCCAGACTTTCGATCTGAGTGATTGCCCTGGCAACGACGCTGTCGCCTTCGCGCGCTTCCATCGACGCATTGACCGCGGCATGTGAGGCTTGCTCGGCATTTCTGGCCACGTCCTGCACGGTCGTGGACATCTCGTGCATCGCTGTCGCAACCTGATCGGTTTCGGTTTTCTGACTGTTCACCCCGGCACTGGTCTGCTCGGTCACGGCAGACAACTGCTCCGCCGCGCTGGCGATCTGGATAACGCCGTCGCGCAGTCCGCCAATCAGCTCGCGCAGGTTGCCCGTCATACGTTGCATGGTGCGTTGCAGCAGACCCAGTTCGTCCTTGCGGGTGATAACGCGGCTGTCGGTGAGGTCGCCATCCGCCACACGTTCGGCCAGCTTCAGCGTTTCCATCAAGGGGCCGACGATCAATCGGGTAATGACCCAGGCCGCAATGATACTGACCACCAGCGCCGACACCAGCCAAAGGATCAGCAGCGACTTGGCCTGGTTCATATCCTCCATTCTCAGGGTGACCTGGTTTTTGGAAAGCTGGTCGGCGGACGCAAGAAGGATTTCGATGTTTTTGGAAACACCCGCCTGAGCTTCATCGATTCTGGCCTGGGCGCTGGCGAACTGGGCGATCGCGCTCTGATAAGCAGTCAGGGCATCCTGAAGAGCTTTTACAGTATCGGCCTGACCACTGAATGCGCTCAGCGTTTTCATAAAATCAATGGCCGTTTTGATGGACGCTTCAGCGACCAGTTTGCTGTCGGCCTTGAGCGAAAACGTGTACCCGCGTACATCGAAGCGCATTTTCTGAAAGACCATCAATGCCTGAGCGGATGTTTCCCGCAACTGCGCACTGCCCTCACTGGAGTTTGCGAAACTTTGCAGTTTCTGCAGATCTTCTGCTGCGGCATCAGCGTGTCGACCAAATACCAACCGGGTGGCCTCTCGCGCTTCGGTGGCTTGCATCAGGTTGTCATAATGAATCCGATAATCTTTCATGGCTGCCAGCGACGCATTGATCAGCGGCACATTGATATCGGAGGTGAACACCGTTGCGGCATAGCGCACATGGTTATCCAGGGTCTCGTACGCCTTGAGCCAGTTGCTGGCACGTTCGGCGTCATAGTTGATCGTAAACGACAAGCGGGCAATGCGCATGTCCCGAGTCAGAGTGCTCAACTTGCCAATGTCGGCGGTGCGTTCGCTACGTTCGCTCAGCGAGGCAATGCCCGACCAGCCTGTCCACGCGATAAGTACAGTCAGCAAAATGACCAGTGTGAAGCCCAGAACAAGCTTGGACCTGACACTGATGTTGCCCAGGAGAGTAGTCAGCATATAAAGCTCTTGATAAGTTTTTGAGTGTGATGTTTTTGGCGACTCCCTGCCGGTGTAACCTGCATCAAGTTTTCGGCATCACACTTTCAAACTTTAAACTTAGAGCAAATATTCTTTTTACTTTAAACCCCACGACCGCGCGTGAAAAATAAAATTCAATTCTATCAATCAACCCGATAGTCTTTTATAACACCTCCATTAAAAAACAATCCAAAAGAATATATGATGACAAAATTAACACTCATTTGAATGCACCCCAAACTGGATTGCACACCCGTCCAGATGCGCAATTCAGTCAGTCATCATTAACCGGGCAGCCTGTCTTTACGCGGCCACTTCATACAGCTTCGGCGCGACCACCTCCCCGCTTTCAAGACTGCGACGCAGCACATTGGCCTGAAGCGCCGCAGCCTTCATTGCACTTTCCTTCACATAGCCATAACCACGGATGCGCTCAGGCAGGCGTGCCAGACTCAAGGCGGTGTGACGATTGCCGGCCTGCAGGTGCTGCATAATCAGTTCGACATCGTTGACGTAGCGCTCGATCAGTTCGCGTTCCTGACGACGCTCAAGGCTGCGACCAAACGGATCGAACGCCGTGCCGCGCAGAAACTTGAATTTTGCCAGCACATCGAATGCCCGCAACATCCAGGGACCGAAGCTGCGCTTGCGCGGTTGTCCGGTTTGCGGGTCGCGCCTGGCAAGCCATGAAGGCGCCAGATGAAACTCAAGACGGTAATCCCCTTCGAACTGCGCTTCCAGTTGTCGTGTGAAATCTCCGTTGCTGTACAAACGTGCCACTTCGTACTCGTCCTTATAGGCCAGCAGTTTGAAGTAGTTGAACGCCACGGCTTCGGTCAGCATGGGGTGCTGCCCCGGGAACAGCCTTGCCTCGGCATCCTGCACACGTCTGACCAGTGTGAGGTAACGGTCGGCATAAGCCTGATTCTGGTAGTCGGTCAACGTGGTCAGATTGCTCTGGATACGCTGTTCCAGCGACAGTTGTGGCGGCTCGGCGGGCTGCTGTCGAGGATTGATGAATGCTTCCACGGCGGCCGGGGCGTGAGCGGTACGACGCCCCCACAGGAAAGCCTGTTGATTGAGGCTGACAGAAACACCGTTGAGCTCGATGGCTTTCTCGATGGCGTGTGACGTCAACGGGATCAAGCCCAACTGGTAGGCATAACCGAGCATGAACAGGTTGCTGGCGATACTGTCGCCCAGCAACCGTGTCGCCAGCGAAGTGGCTTCAACGAAATGGGTTTTGTCCGCGCCCACCGCATCAATGATGGTCTGTTTCATGGCCTCGACCGGAAACACTGCATCCGGGTTGCGGGTGAACTCTGCAGTCGGCGTTTGCTGGCTGTTGACCACCGCATGGGAAATCGCGCTGTCCAGCTTGGCGATTGCATCCGGCCCGGCCGCCACCAACAGGTCGCACCCCAGCAACAGATGTGCTTCGCCAGCGGCAATCCGCACTGCAAACAAATCCTGCTGGCGCGCTGCGATACGAATGTGACTGACCACCGGACCAAACTTCTGCGCCAGCCCGGCCTGATCCAGCACGCTGCAGCCTTTGCCTTCCAGGTTGGCGGCATACCCCAGCATCGCGCCTACGGTGGTCACACCAGTGCCACCGACGCCGGGCAGCAGGATATTGAATGGCCGCTCCAGTGAAGGCAGAGTCGGCTCAGGCAAGGCGGCGAACGCTTCGACCTGTTTGGGCAGGACCGGCTTGCGCAGCTTGCCGCCATGAACGGTGACGAAACTGGGGCAGAAGCCCTCGACGCAGCTGAAATCCTTGTTACAGGCATTCTGGTCGATTTCACGTTTGCGGCCCTGTGCAGTTTCCTTGGGCAGCACAGACAGACAGCCGGATTTCACACCGCAGTCACCGCAGCCCTCGCACACCGCCGGGTTGATCAACGCACGCTTTTCCAGATCGGGCATGGTGCCGCGTTTGCGGCGACGACGCTTCTCGGTGGCACAGGTCTGGTCATAGATGATCACCGAAACGCCCTTGAACTCGCGAAGCTCACGCTGCACGCTGTCCAGGTCACGTCGATGATGGAACGTGGTGATAGGCGCAAAGCCTTCTCTGTCCGGGTATTTGTCCGGCTCGTCAGACACCAGGGCGATGCGCTGCACGCCTTCGTTGAAGACCTGGCGGCTCAGTTGATCGACACGCAATACACCATCAATGGGCTGTCCGCCGGTCATGGCCACGGCGTCGTTGTAGAGAATCTTGTAGGTGATATTGACCTTGGACGCGACCGCAGCGCGAAGCGCCAGATGCCCTGAGTGGAAATAGGTGCCGTCGCCCAGATTCTGGAACACGTGCGGGGTTTCGGTAAACGGCGCCTGACCGATCCAGGTCACGCCCTCGCCGCCCATCTGGGTGAACGTATCGGTCGCCCGGTCCATCCAGATCGTCATGTAATGACAGCCGATACCCGCCAGTGCACGGCTGCCTTCCGGTACCCGGGTAGACGTGTTGTGCGGGCACCCGGAACAGAAATGCGGTGTGCGCTGGGTCGTGAACAATGGCGCCTGAAGGGCTTTTTCCTTCTCGCTGAGAAACTGCAGGCGCGCTTCGATCTGCGGGCTGCTGTAGAACGGAGCAAGCCGTTTGGCGATGACCCGCGCGATCATCGCCGGGGTCAATTCACTCAGGTTCGGCAACAGTGAGCAGCCCTGCTCGTCGAACTCGCCCACCACCACCGGGCGACGGTCCACAGGCCAGTTGTACAGTTGGCCGGTCAGTTGATCTTCGATGACACTGCGCTTTTCTTCGACGACCAGAATCTCGTCCAGTCCCTGGGCGAAGTCATGCACCGACACCGGCTCTAGCGGCCAGCTCATGCCGACCTTGAGCACGCGAATGCCGACCTGATCGCAGAGCTGCTCGTCGATGCCCAACTCTTCAAGCGCCTGACGCACATCCAGGTAGGACTTGCCAGTGGTCACGATACCCAGCCGGGGCTGCGCAGAATCAATCACGACCTTGTTTAGCGCATTGGCACGCGCGAACGCTCTGGCCGCGTAGATCTTGTAAGTATTGAGACGTGCTTCCTGCGCCAGCGGCGGATCCGGCCAGCGAATATGCAGCCCGCCTTCCGGCAGCACGAAGTCTTCAGGGATGCGGGTCTGCATGCGCAAAGGATCGACTTCGACGACCGCAGACGAATCGACATTTTCAGCGATGGTTTTCATCGCCACCCAGCAACCGCTGTAGCGCGAAAGCTCCCAGCCGATGATGCCGTAATCGAGGATTTCCTGAACATTGCTGGGGTTGAGCACTGGAATCATCGAAGCGATGAAGGCGTGTTCGCTCTGGTGGGCAATGGTCGATGACTTGCAGCCATGGTCGTCGCCCGCCAGGATCAGCACCCCGCCATTGGCCGCAACGCCAGCGGAGTTGCCATGTTTGAAGACGTCACCGCAACGATCGACACCCGGACCCTTGCCATACCAGAGCGCAAAGACCCCGTCGTACTTGCCTTGGGGAAACAGGTTGACCTGCTGGCTGCCCCACACCGCCGTGGCCGCAAGTTCTTCGTTGATGCCCGGCTGGAAGTGAATGGCATTCTGCTGGAGATAATCCTTTGCATCCCACAGGCTTTTGTCCAGATTGCCCAATGGAGAACCGCGATAACCGGAAATGAAACCTGCGGTATTGAGCCCGCGCGCTTCGTCACGCTGCTTCTGCAGCATCGGCAGCCGGGTCAGCGCCTGTGTACCGGTGAGGTACAGGTTGCCGGTGGCGAGCCGGTATTTATCGTCCAGACGAATATCAGCCAGGGTCATGCGATTACCTCTCTTGTTTTTATTCAGGCTTTCTTATGAGTCAGGTCCATCTCGCCGGGAAGGTCGAGCCCGGCGGCCTTGTCATTAGACTGCCTGTAGAAAAGAGGCTTTTTCTTTCTAAATTGACAGATATCTGCTGATATTGAGCATGCCCTCTTCGAAAAAAACAAAAAACAAGGTCAATTCATGCAGATTAAATTGAGCCCTATCGATCGCAAGATTCTCCGCCTGTTGCAACATGACGCCGACCTGTCGGCGGCAGAGATTGCCGAGCGTGTCGAGCTGTCACAGTCGCCCTGCTGGCGACGTATTCATAGACTGCAGGAAGAAGGTCTGATCGAGCGCACCGTCGCGCTGCTCAGCGCACAAAAGCTGGGGCTGAGCATGACGGTGTTCGTCGAGGTCAAGCTGTCCGGCCACGGCAGGCGATATCTGGCAGAGTTCGAAGAAGCGATCATCGGCCACCCGGAGGTGCTGGAGTGCTACACCATGGCGGGCGGCATGGATTTCATGCTCAAGGTCGTGGCACAGGACATCGCCAGCTACGAACGCTTTCTGCGGGACCATCTGCTGCAACTGCCGCATGTGCACGAAGCGCACTCCAACATCGCCATGAGCACGGTCAAACGCACAACTGAATTGCCGCTGGACTAAGCAAAAAGAAAGATATTCAGAAAAAAGGCACAATCCATCGACGGACGTCGATGGATTGTTTCTTTCTATGAGGATATCAAAACATTTGACTGCCAAATGATAATGATTATTATTGCATCAGCTGGTCGCGAGACTGGCTGGATAACCTGGAAGTCTTAGGTCGGCTTGCAGATTATCTCCTCATCAGGCTAATCACGGTTTTTGACCCGGCTTTTTTGCCGGGTCTTTTTTTTGGTTTTTCGCTGCTTCAGGCTAATGAAGTCTGGGGTGTTGCACGGTGTTTCAGAATGGCGCGGATGATATCAAAGCAATGACGCCTCAAGTCAGTTTTTTGCGCTGACAGCGGCTGTAACTGCCAGATAAATCGTAATTGCAGCGCCTTTTCACTTGAGAATGATTCTCGCATTCATTAGTCTGACTGCGTAATGGATGAAACCTATAGGCTCAAGGAAGAATTTCTATGGAAGATCAGCGAGCGATACATCATGAGTAGCCAGCTCTCGTCTTTATTGCCCCTGCCCGCCAGACTGCCAGACGTACCTCCGTCGACGCGTACGATCGAAACACGTCACGCCCTTGGCAGACTGTCGCGTCGTACCCGACAGATTTTCCTGCTCAGCCGTCTCGATGGCCTGCCTTACGCCGAGATTGCCCGCTTCCTTGACGTCGATCTTGCCAAGGTAGAGCGCGCAATGGTTCGCGCACTCAGGCAGGCCCATGGCTGCACCCCCGCAAGTACCCTTGATGATAAGGCCATTCAGGAACAGGCCAGCCACTGGTACGTGCACCTGCAGAGCCCGAGTTCGACCGCCAGTGAACGGATCGAATTTCGGCACTGGCTCGACGCGGACACCAGACACCTCGCTGCGTTTCAGCATAGCGAACGCGTCTGGCGTGAACTTCAGGCCCCCGCCTCACTGCTGGGCGCAGGCAACTGGCATCGGCGCAAACGACGCGCCTACCTGGGCTGGTGCCTGATGACCGCGTTCCTGTGCAGCCTGATGGTCACGACCGAGGTGCTTTCCTGACGCTGAATGACCGTTTCAGAGAAGTCTGTGGCGAGCGGATCGGTGTAAAGTGATTGCCTTGAACGCATAACATACGCAGGCACGCACATTGACCCTCATCATCAACGCAGACTTCGACAGCGGTAACATTCAGGTCCTGGATGCCAGCGACCCGGCTTGCATCAAACTGGCCATCAGACCCGACACCCAAAGCGGTCATTTTCAGTGGTTCCACTTCAAGGTCGAGGGCATGGAGGTTGGCGTGCCCCACACCTTCAGCCTGACCAACGCAAGCGAATCGACGTTCAACAACGCATGGACCGGTTATCACGCGGTTGCGTCCTACGACCACGAGGAATGGTTCCGGGTACCTTCGGGGTTCGATGGCAAGGCTCTCGATTTCAGCCTGTCGCCAACCCAGCCGCAGATCTGGTTCGCATATTTCGAACCCTTCAGCCGCAAGCGTCATGACGAACTGATCGAGCAAGCCCAGGAACAGGCCGGGATGCACCTGCTGGCGATCGGCAAAAGCGTCGAGGGCCGCGATATTCAGTTACTGCGCAAAGGCGACGGCGCTGAAGGCAAGCGCAACATCTGGATGATCGCCCAGCAGCACCCCGGCGAGCACATGGCCGAATGGTTCATGGAAGGGGTTATCGAGCGCCTTCAGCAGGACGGGGATGCCGCCATGCAGCAACTCTTGGCCAATGCTGACCTTTATCTAGTGCCAAACGTGAACCCTGACGGCGCTTTTAACGGTCACTTGCGCACCAATGCCAACGGCAAGGATCTGAATCGCGCCTGGCAAGACAGCACCGAGGAAGTCAGCCCTGAGGTGTTTTTCGTCAAACAGCAGATGGAGCAATACGGTGTTGACCTGTTCCTTGACGTGCATGGCGACGAGGAAATCCCGTATGTCTTCACGGCCGCCTGCGAAGGGAATCCGGGCTATACCGCCAGACAGCAGCAACTGGAGGAGCAATTCCGTCGCCGCCTGGGTGAGATCACGGTCGATTTTCAGAGCGTGTACGGTTACCCACGCAGTGCCCCAGGCCAGGCCAATATGAACCTGGCCTGCAACAGCGTTGGCGAGCGTTACAAATGCCTGGCCTTGACGCTGGAGATGCCGTTCAAGGACAACGACAACGCACCCGACCCTGTCACTGGCTGGTCAGGCAAACGCTCGGCGCAGCTGGGCAAGGACGTGCTGAGCGTGCTGGCAGAAATGGTTCAGGACCTGCGCTGACGGTAATAGCCGCCTCCCCTATGGGGCGGCGTTTGCCCGGTAGAGGCGTGCCCGCAATCATACGGCACGTTCATCACGCGCCGTGCCTGCACCTGCACCTGCAGCACGGCGCACCAGCAAACTGCTCAACGCCATCAATGCCAATACGATAACGATCCCGCCATAGACATTGCTGGTCATCACCAGACCAAACGAGCGTGCAGCAAAACCGGCTGCCAGAGCTGGCATACAGAACGCCAGATAGCTCAATACCAGGAACGCTGACATCAGGCCTGCTCGCTCATGTGCGTGCGCCGTCGGCATGAGCATGCGCAACGCGCCGAGAAAGCTCGACCCGAAACCGACTCCGGCGATCATCGCACCGCAGAAGAACAGCCAGAGCACGCCTGAGTTGACGGCCAGCAGAATCACCGCGACCCCGACAATCATGAAACTTGCCCCGACCCAGAGACCCAGCTCCGGAGCGCGCTGACGCAGGATCATAATGGCCAGCGCGCCACTCAGCGTCAGCGCCGCGACAGCCAGCCCGCCATCCAGCGGCGAGGTCGAACCTGTGGCAGCGGCCAGCAGTGACGGGCTCAAGGACAGAAAGAAGCCCCCCAACGCCCAGGCGGCAATGTCCACCGGCAGCACCAGCCACAACATGCGCCTGGCCTGCACCGGCACATGCAGCGAAGGCTTCAGGGACTGCCATGCGCCCGGTTGCGGACTGACCGTCTCGGGCACTCGCTTCAGGTAAGCGGCCTGCGCCAGAAAGGCCGCCAGCAACAGGCAGTAAGCCAGCAACAAGGGATGCGGCGCAAACTGCACCAACAGCGCTGTACCCAACGCACCGACTGCCATGCCCAACATAGGAGAAATACTGTTGATCAACGGTCCACGGACCTGATCACTGTCCAGCAACGCAGCGCCCAGCGCACTGGCAGCCAACCCTGTAGCGAACCCTTGAAGCAGCCGCGCGATCACCAGCCAGGTCACATCCGTGGCGGCGATAAAACACAGCATGGAAACGGCCTGGATCAGCAAGGCGCCGAGAATCACAGGCCGCCTACCCAGATGATCGGAAAGCGATCCGCCCATCAGCAGCGCGGCCAGCAGACTGAATGCATAGACCGCAAAAATCAGCGTGAGCATCCCGGAAGAAAAGCCCCATGCTTCCTGATACAAGTGATAAAGCGGCGTAGGCGTGCTGGATGCAGCGAAAAAACACAGGGTCGTGAAGGCCAGAAAGACCAGATGGCTTCGCTCCCGGCCATCGGGCTGCGGGTTCTGCAAAGTTAGGGACATGGGTACACTCTCCACTGGCGCAATCTTTAAAGCCATTAATTAGCTTTTGCGGAGTGTGCTGTCTGATGCCGCTTAAAGCAAATACTTTGTGTTAAGGTCCGCCGTATGGCTATCAAAGAAGCAGTACGCACCGGAGGCCGCAGCGCCCGTGTGCAGGAATCCATTCACCGTGCCGTTCGCGATCTGTTGCTGGAACAGGACCGCTCGACACTCAGCGTGCCTCTGATCGCGACCCGTGCCGGGGTTACGCCGTCGACCATCTACCGTCGCTGGGGTGATCTGACCAACCTGTTGGCCGATGTCGCCATCGCGCGGCTTCGCCCGGATGAACCCATCGATCACGGCAATCTGCGCCTGGACCTGTTGAGCTGGAGCGAGATGTACCTGGACGAAATGTCCTCGGCACCTGGACGAGAGATGATGCGTGACGTGGCCGCCAGCGCTTCCAACTGTGGCGGCAAATGCGCCTCTATCGTCCGCGAGCAGCTGCAGACCATTATCGATCGCGCTGCGAGTCGTAACGAGCCGTCGCCCTCGGCCGACGAGCTGATCGATGCCATCGTCGCCCCCATGATCTACCGGATTCTCTACTCCGAGTCCCCGCCGACCCTGGCCGCCGTGCATCAGTGGGTAGAGCGCTGCCTGTCTTGACGGGTGATATGTGCGGCGAGCGGCGAAAACTGCCGCTATGATGCGCGCTTGTCCGATTGAAGACCGAACCCACACTTATGCATACCCTCGCAGACCTGCGCGCCGGCAAGCTGGCCGGCATACGGCGTCTTGACCTGTCCTGCGGGCTGACCGAATTCCCGCAGGAAATATTCGATCTGGCGGACACGCTGGAAGTCCTCAACCTCAGCGGCAATTCGTTGAGCGATCTGCCGGACGACCTGTATCGCCTGACCCGGCTGCAGGTCCTCTTCGGGTCCGACAACGCTTTTACCCACTTGCCCGAGTGCATCGGGCAGTGCGAGCAGTTGCGCATTGTCGGCTTCAAGGCCAACCGTATTCAGCACGTCAGCGCATCGGCGCTGCCGCCACGCCTGCGCTGGCTGATTCTGACCGACAACCGCATCGAATCACTGCCTGACGAACTGGGTCGCCGACCCGATCTGCAAAAGCTGATGCTGGCCGGCAACCGGTTACAACGCCTGCCACCGACACTGGCCGACTGCCACAGGCTGGAGCTGATCCGAATGTCCGCCAACCGGCTGACCGAACTGCCTGACTGGCTGCTGCAACTGCCCTCCCTCGCCTGGCTGGCGTTTGCAGATAACCCGCTGTGCCCAGACCACCAGGATCTGCCCGTGCGGCAGATTCCGTGGCAGCGCTTGAACCTGGGGCAGCGTCTGGGTGAAGGAGCGTCAGGCGTCATTCAGCAGGCCGAATGGCAGGACAACGGGCAGGCGCGAACAGTGGCGGTCAAGCTGTACAAAGGTAACGTGACCAGCGACGGCTCGCCGCTCGATGAAATGGCAGCCTGCATTGCAGCTGGCCGCCACGTGCATCTGATAGAGGTGCTGGGACAGATCTCGAATCACCCCGACCAGCAACGGGGACTGGTGATGGAGCTGATAGCCCCGGACTTCACCAACCTTGCCGGTCCGCCCAGCCTGGACTCCTGCAGTCGGGATATCTATGGCGCGGATACGCGGTTCTCGTTGTCGGAACTGCTGCGTCTGGCAACCGGTATCGCATCGGTCACCGCTCATTTGCACGCGTGCGGCATCAGCCATGGCGACCTGTACGGCCACAATATTCTTGTACAGGAAAACGGCAATTGTCTGCTGGGGGACTTCGGCGCGGCAACCTTTCACCCGTCAGTATCTGCCGGGCACGCGCTGCAACGCCTGGAGACGCGGGCGTTCGGTATTCTGCTGGGGGAATTGCTGGAGCGTTGCGAGCCATCAGGCGAAAACCCGGAAGTCCTTGAAGGACTTGGGCAGCTTCAGAAGAATTGCATCCAGCCTGACTGCAAACGCAGGCCGACGCTTGAGGAAGTATCTGTGAAGCTGCAGGCATGGAGCGCCTGAGGCGCTCCCTACCCACTCTGATCAGCCAGCCAGACCCACGTAGACGTTCTGTACGTCGTCGTGGTTGTCGATGGCTTCCAGGAAAGCTTCGACCTCTGCCATCTGCTCTTCGGTCAGGCCGTCCACGGTGCTTTTCGGACGATAGCCCAATTGCGCCGACTGCACGGTAAAGCCGAATTCCGGCAACTTCTTGCACACAGCGTCCATGTCTGTAGGGTCGGTCAGGAACAGGGTCGCACCCTCTTCAGCCGCCTCACAGTCCTGAGCGCCCGCTTCGATGGCCGCTTCGTCCGGATCGGCGTCCGGCGATGCAGGCACCGCTTCGATCATGCCCTGGTAGTTGAAATCCCAGGACACCGAGCCTGCGGCGCCCAACTGCCCCTTGCGAAACAGCACGCGAATTTCCGACACGGTACGGTTGATGTTATCAGTCAGGCACTCGACGATCACGGGCACGCGATGCGGTGCGAAACCTTCATAGGTCAGGTGTTCGAAGTTGACGCTTTCGCCCAGCAGGCCTGCGCCCTTTTTGATCGCGCGCTCCAGGGTTTCACGGGGCATCGACGCTTTCTTGGCCTGCTCCACCACCAGACGCAAACGCGAGTTCATGTCCGGGTCGGCACCTGCGCGGGCAGCGATCATGATTTCCTTGGACAGCTTGCCGAACGTACGTCCCTTGGCGTTGGCTGCCGCTTCTTTATGCTTGACCTTCCACTGTGCGCCCATGTCTGCTCTCTTGATCCAGTGTGCGTCCCGCCCGCTGCGACCGCGAGGCAGCCTGCAAGCGTGGCAGGACGTTGAAAATAGGGGTGGCCGGCAAAGACATTTCCGGCGCGACGCATTTTATACGTGATCACGCCAGATGAAACCCCTGCCGGGCTGTGATTGCTCGATGAGCGTGTCGCCGCGCGGGGTGACCAAGGCCGGTTCGCACTTTGTCGTGTAGTCCTTTTCTGAAAAACCTTGAAACGATGCTTTTGCACTCAAGCATTTCGTACCCTTCGCACCCTGAATTTCAAGGTGGGAGCGCCCGAAGATGTGCAAAGACCCGCAAATGCCAATGACTTTGGCGATTGCCGACTGCCAGATGGATCTGCATGTCATCAGCTTTACCGGGCTGGATGCCTTGAACGAAGTGTACCGCTTCGACATTGATCTGGTCGGCACTGAAGCCTCGCTGGACACGGCCAGCCTGATCGGGCGCAGCGCTTCACTCGGCTTCGGCAGGTCCGGTCAAGGCGTGCACGGCCTGATCCATCATGCACTGGAAGTGTATGTTGGCAGTCGCCTGACGCATTATCGGCTGGTTCTGATGCCTGCCTTGCAAAACCTGGCCGGACAGCCACGACGCCGCGCGTACCATGACATGAGCGCTCCGCAGTTGATTACCCACCTGCTTGAACGCGAAGGGCTGCAGACTGGCGAATACCGCTTCGAACGGATGACGGGGCTTTATCCGCGTCGCGCCCTGTGCATCCAGTACGACGAGACCGATCTGCACCTGTTGCAGCGCCTGTGCGAGGAGGAAGGCATTCACTTCCGTTTCGAGCATGCGCCCGATAGCCATACACTGGTATTTTCCGACGATCCCGCCAGCTTTCCCGAGCATCGGCTGCCGACACGGTTTCGTCGCGAACGCGAACCTCACGATCATTCACCTGCTCTCTCACACCTCGCCGAACTCCGGTCGATCCACGCTGGCCTGCAAGGCACGTTCTGGCATGCCAATCCGTCGATCCCGCCCAAAGCCTCGGAAGAACGCCCGGACCTTAAAGCGCAAGCGCTCGACGAATCCCTTGAAACATCCCCCGGCCAGCGTCAGACAGATCAGCTGACAGCCCATCGACAACAGCGCAGCGTCCGCCATCTGGAGCGCCTGCGCTGCGAGCGTCGTGACTTTCAGGGCACCAGCGATCAGCCACACCTGCGCAGTGGCGAAATCATGCACGTACTCGATCATCCCGAACCCCTGCTCAACGATCAGTGGCTGTTGGTCGAAGTGCGCCATGCGGGCAGGCAGTTACAGACACTGGAAGGCGTTGACCCCAACGACATTGCGGCTATCGTCAGTGCGCTGCCTGAAACGGAAAACGGACTGATGACTGATCACATCGTTTCGGCGGGTGGCTACGCAAATCGGTTCAAGGTGCAGCCTTGGGCGATGCCTTTTCGTCCGCCGATCAGACACCCCAAGCCAAGGATCAACCAACTTCAAGAGGCCACGCTGATGCCCATGGGGCTGGTCGTCGATGCACAAGAGAGCCTGTCAGGCCACAGGCCGATCCGTTTCGACTGGCAGAAGGCATCCGCTCTGGAAAATGAGTCAGGACAGTGGCCACTGGCGCGCGTCATGTCCACAGGCGCCAATCCGGTCGCCCGGCTACAGGCAGGCACCCGTGTGATCATTGCGCACCTTGACAGCGATCCGGACCGCCCGGTGATCTGCGGGGTGCCCGGAGCCCTGCCTGAAAACGGAACGCGGATAAGACTGGAAGGGATAGACGTCAAGTCACCGATCTACGTGCAGTTACGACCCGGCCAGCAGTTGCATATCGAGTCGGACAAGGTCATCAAAGTGAAAGGCGAGCAGACTGAACTGCATCTGACGCCAGAGGTGATTTCGGTGCTGGGTAACGCCACGCTCGACCGCTTTGCGCCCGATGTTCCGCCCGGAAAGACTGCCAACATCAGCGATCTGCGCTTGACCAGACTGCCTGGACTGCGCGGCGCGCCGCTGGCAGCGCGGATCTGGTACATCGTGCGCATGCGCGAGCCGGGGCTGCATCATCTGGCTCGTCTGGCACCCAGGCACTTCCTGTTCGAAGGCACCACTGACAACATGGGTTACCTGGGCCTCAGCGAAGCCGATCGCCAGCAACTGATCCGGGAGTATCACAAGACGCCTCAGGAACTCTGGCTGATCCATCCCGGCGAGTGCATGGCGCTGCACACCTATTTCCAGCAGAACTGGACACAGCAGCAGCGCGATGCCCTTAATATCAGCAATCCCTGAAGATGGCCGGCCGTTTTTCGATGAACGCCTGCATGCCTTCCTTCTGATCCTGGCTGGCGAAGGTGGCGTGGAACAAACGGCGTTCGAAACGGATACCTTCGGCCAGACTGACCTCGAAGGCACGGTTGACGCTTTCCTTGACCTGCATGGCGACAGGCAAGGATTTCGCGGCGATGCTGGCGGCTGCCTTCAGCGCCTCGTCAAGAAGGTCTTCCAGCGGCAGGACCCGTGAAACCATGCCTGAGCGCTCGGCTTCATGGGCATCGATCAGGCGCCCGGTCAGGCACATTTCCATGGCCTTGGCCTTGCCGACGGCTCGCGTCAGACGCTGGGTACCGCCCATGCCGGGCAGTACGCCCAAGTTGATTTCCGGCTGCCCGAAGCGGGCATTCTCTGCCGCGAGGATGAAGTCGCACATCAACGCCAATTCGCAACCGCCCCCCAATGCAAAGCCAGCAACTGCAGCGATCACAGGCTTGCGTCGGGCGGCGACACGATCACTCTCGCGAAACAGGTCATCCAGGTAGATCTGCGGATAGGTCAGATCGACCATTTCCTTGATATCCGCGCCGGCCGCAAAGGCCTTTTCCGAACCCGTGAGCACAATGCAGCCAATGGCGCTGTCAGCTTCGAACGCGTCGAGCGCGTGGTTCAGCTCGTCGATCAATTGTGCGTTGAGCGCATTCAGAGCCTTGGGACGGTTGAGCGTAATGAGTCCGACACCTTCTCGAATCTCACTCAATATAGTCTCGTAATTCATTGATAAATATCCTTTTTATATTTTTTACGACTAAAACCAAAATCAGCACAAATCACATCACAAGATGAACTTAAGTAATTGATTAAAATAACTATTCCACTATCTCAACCGCAATCGCCGTTGCTTCGCCGCCGCCAATGCAGATAGCCGCGATCCCACGTTTGAGCTGCCTGCGACGCAGGGCGCCCAGCAAGGTCACGATGATGCGCGCGCCGGAGGCACCAATCGGGTGACCCAGTGCGCAAGCTCCGCCGTTGACGTTTACCTTGTGATGCGGAATGTCCAACTGACTCATGGCAACCAGAGGCACGACGGCAAAGGCCTCATTGATCTCGAACAGATCCACGTCGTCCACCGTCCAGCCTGTCTTGCCGAGCAAGCGCTTGATTGCGCCTATTGGAGCCGTAGGAAACAGACCCGGCTCGTCGGCGAAAGCAGCGTGCCCGTGAATAACGGCAAGCGGCTTCAGCCCTCGACGCAAGGCTTCGGACTGACGCATCAGCAGCAACGCCGCAGCACCGTCAGAGATCGAACTCGCGTTGGCCGCCGTGACCGTGCCGCCTTCGCGAAAGGCTGGTTTGAGCGTCGGGATCTTGTCCAGTCGCGCCTTGGGCGGCTGCTCATCGTGGCTGATCAGACGCTGTTCCTTGCCAAGGGTGACCTGCACCGGGACGATTTCAGCGTCAAAATACCCTTCTGAAATGGCCTGCTGGGCGCGCGTCAGGGAAGCAATGGCAAACGCATCCTGAGCCTCACGGCTGAAGCCATTGTCCTGCGCGCAGTCCTCGGCGTAGGTACCCATCAGGCGGCCCGGCTCATAGGCGTCTTCAAGGCCGTCCAAGAACATGTGATCCAGCACGCGCCCGTGGCCCATGCGATAACCGCCACGAGCGCGGTCCAGCAGATACGGTGCGTTGGACATACTCTCCATGCCGCCCGCCACGACAACGCGGGTGCTGCCCGCCATCAGCAGATCATGGGCCAGAATGGTGGCTTGCATACCCGAACCGCACATCTTGTTGAGCGTGGTACAGAGCGTGGCCTTGCCCAGCCCTGCGCCAAGCGCGGCCTGTCGCGCCGGCGCCTGACCGAGACCTGCGGGCAACACGCAGCCAAATAGCACTTCTTCAATGTCATGGGTATCGATACCGGCACGTTCAACGGCGCCACTGATGGCCAGCGAGCCCAGACGGGTCGCACTCAGGCTTTGCAACTCGCCCTGGAAACCGCCCATGGGTGTGCGAGCAGCACTGACGATGACGACAGGGTCTTGGGCAGGGTCCTGATGAGGGTTCGTCCTTTCGATGGACATGGTTATCTCCAGTCTTGTTGTTATTGGATCGCTGAAATCATCAACCTGCGTACAGCACTACGCAATGGTTGAAACAGGCAGATTAGCGGGTAACTGCACGGAAGGTGGATCATCAGGCTGAACCGACAGGCCTGCACACACCTGCGAATCTCTTGAAGGGCTCGCGGTCTGAAGGTGACTGACGCCACGTCGAGGAACCGGACAATGTCGCTACACCTAATGCGCATGGTGCTTTCAGGCCTGCTGATACTGGCGCTGAGCGCATGTACCCTGCTGCCCAATCGCGATCCGTTGACCATCAGCGTGGCAGGCATCGACCCTTTGCCGGGTCAGGGACTGGAATTGCGCATGGCGGTGAAGCTGCGCGTGCAGAATCCGAACGAGACTGCGATCGATTACAGCGGCGTGGCGCTTGACCTTGACGTGAATGGCCGACTGCTGGCGTCTGGTGTCAGTAACCAGCACGGCTCCATCGGCTCGTTTTCGGAAGCGGTGCTGGTGGTGCCGGTCAGCGTCTCGGCTTTCGCCGCACTCCGACAGGCCCTCGGCCTCAGCCAGACCCAGCGCCTGGATAACCTGCCCTACACGTTAAGCGGCAAGCTGGCGGGCGGCCTGTTCGGCACAATGCGCTTCAGGGACAGCGGCACACTGGACCTGCGCCAGGCCGAAGGCGATCCCTGGTGATCGCAGGCCAGAGATAACGCGGCCTGCGTGATGCAGGTGGCTGCTACTTGGCAGCCGCCATCAAGCGATTGACTTCACTGCGCACCATGTTGGCGTATTCCGGCGGGCTCATGGTGTCCAGCTCGGAACGGACCCACTCCGACCATTTGCCCTTGCGCTTGGCACGCTCGCCCATCAACCGTGCAGCCTCGCCCTTGGCCTTGCCCAGATTGCTCTGCCACAGGTCGAACAGGCGGGACTTTTCATCTTCGATAGCGGCGCGTTCAGGAAGGGACCGGTTGGCCAGATTGAAACTCATAACGTTCACCTACGGCTAAAAACGGCTGCATCTTACACCCGTAATGGTGTTTCTTTGCAGAGCCCTGCGTCAGGTCATTCAAGCCGGTGCAACTTTTCCCGAAGACGGAGACTCCATTGATTACTATTGCCATCACTTGAAAAGGAAAATGCCATGGCTCGTAAGACCTCTGCCCAAACTGCTGCCGATCAGATCAAGGATCAGGCATTCAGCGACCTGCAGGCACTGATCGAGGAATCCGACAAACTGCTCAAGGACAGCGCAGCGCTGGTAGGCGAGGACGCAGAGACCCTGCGCGCGCAACTGAGCCTCAAGCTCAAGCAAGCACTGGATTCGGTAGCAAGCGTGCGTGATCGCGCCAAGCCGGCGGTGGATGCCACCGAAACCTACATCGGCGGACATCCATGGCAGACCGTGGCCGTTTCTGCAGGCTTCGGGCTGGTCGTGGGCTTGCTGCTGGGTCGTCGCTGATCGGCACACCGCACCAGGCAAAAAAGGGGCGTGATCGCGGTATGGCGATCACGCCCTTTTGCTGTCTGACGCCTCAGCGGGTGTACTGCACCACCGAAGGCTTGGCAAAGCGGTGTGATTTGCTGACCTTGGCCTGCAGGGCGACACGCTGCTCTTCGGCTTCGGCCTGGCTCTGGTAAGGACCAAGCAACATTTGCTGCTTGCCGTCTATCGTGACAATGACTGGCACGTAACTGCGTTCAAGCAACCAGGCACTGGTGTCGCTGACCGCCTCTCTGGAGTTCATCTGGATGAACCACTGCGGGCCGGTAACCGGCGCAGTCTGAACCGCGTCCTGAGCCTTGTCTCGGGCAGGAGCTCGGGAACCGCCTGCATCGCATCCGGCAAGTGCCAGCACTGCCATGATCATTACCGTCTTGCGCACGTGAGTCTGCTCCTCGTCTGAAGTGGCGCGAGTCTAGCATTCCCGGCGCATTGATCGAGCGACTGTGTCGAGGTGACGCAGGCCGTCAGAAATAGCCGCCAACGCCCGGCCGGATTGACTATCAGCGATCAGGGTTACCGGCTTGCATACCGATCATCATGTAATCAAATATTTCTTTGGCATAAAACCCGTTTTTCACCTGTCAAACCCCCTGCGACCATGTTGATCGATGGCTTACTGCTATCGGTGCATTACTACAGGAGTTTCACATGTGCGATAGACATCCCCTGCATTGCTTCATCCCGCCTTACATGCTCGAGCATATGGCGCAGTCTCCGCAGCCCGGTATCAGTGCGCGGGCCATCGCCAACCTGACTGGCAGTTCTGCATTCCTGGCCTCGCGCCTGACGGCCCGGACCATGCCCTCGATGCATGCCGTAAAATCACCGAGCGGCACCAAACATCGGGTCATCCACGATGCCAAAGGCACCGATCAGTTGCCTGGCAAGGTGGTGCGCTCCGAAGGTCAGAAGCCCAGCGGCGACAAGGCAATCGATGAAGCCTATGACGGTTCGGGTGATGTCTACGATTTTTACCAGCAATTGTTCGAGCGCAACTCGCTGGACGATGCCGGAATGGCACTGGTCTCGACTGTGCATATCACTGAAGTCGATTTTCAGGGCGATTATGTCCCCCTGAGCAATGCGTACTGGAACGGCAGCCAGATGGCGTACGGCGATGGTGACGATCTGGTCTTCAAGCGCTTCACCGGCAGCCTTGAAGTCATTGGCCATGAACTGACCCACGGCGTGCAGAGTTTTACGTCGAATCTGGAATACCGCGGCCAGTCGGGCGCGTTGAACGAACATTTCGCCGACGTCTTCGGCATGCTGGTGCGCCAGTGGAAAGAAGGCACCAGCGCCGAAGAGTCGGACTGGGTAGTCGGCAAGGAACTGCTGGTCCCTGCCCCGACCCGCCGCGGGATTCGTGACATGGAGAAGCCCGGAACCGCCTACGCCAACGACCCCGACCTGGGCGACGACCCACAACCGGCCACCATGGCTGACCTGTACACCGGCGCCAAGGACCGGGGTGGCGTTCATATCAATTCGGGCATCCCCAATCGTGCTTTCGTGCTGGTTGCCAAGGCGCTCGGCGGAAATGCCTGGGAAGTGGCGGGCAGAATCTGGTATGAAACCATGCTGGAACTGGCATCGGACAGCCAGTTCGTCGATTGCGCCAGAATCAGCGTTAAAGTCGCCAGTGACCCGCGTTTCGGTGCATATGCCAAAAAAGCCGTTCAGGCCGCCTGGAAGAAGGTCGGGGTCAAGGTCTGAACATTGAAGAGGTGTAGCGATGAAAGTCTGTCTGGTTCAATCGGGCGGTTTTGCGGGTGCGATAAAACGATGCGAGGTGGATACCACCACCCTCGACCAACCCGAGGCCGAACAGCTTGAGCGGCTGGTGAGTGACAGCGGACTGAACACCTCGGGCGAAGCCTTCAATAAAGACGGGCGAGACTTGAATCAGTACGAGATCACCATCGAGGACGACACCAAAGCCATCTGCATGACCTTCGACGAGCACAATGTCCCCCAGGCAGCTCGCCAACTGCTGGGCTATCTCAAACAGCGCGCCAGACCTGGCAAGCTTTGATAATGGTCAGTCAGCACTGCCGGTGTTCGCAGGCACGGACAGTGCTGACAACCATGCCATCGGCTGCTTCGGCCAACGCAGAGATAATGGCCTGATGACATGAACCACGGACAGCCTCAGCGGTCAATCTTGCAGCCTTGCAGGATTGTTACGGGACGCACAGAAAAAAACACCGCAAAGCCAATAACGAGGTATCTTTCCGAACCTCCGATTCTCCAACCAGAACTCTGCATCAACGGCGTCGATGAGCACTGTGCATTCCACTAGACACCCACCGGATCTGATCATCTGCGAACACTGCGATTCGCTGTATGAAGCTCAGCCACTCAAACCCGGCGAGGCCGCGTTCTGTCTGCGCTGCCGAGCAGTGCTCGGCCGGGGACGGCGCATGAGCATTGAGCAATTGCTGGCTCTGACCATTGCTGCCGCGATCTTTTTTGTGTTCGCCAATATCTTTCCGGTGATCAGCATCAGCATGAAAGGCCTGACCAATGAGGTCACGCTCTGGCAATCGGTCGAGGCACTGGCTCAGGGGCGCATCACCATCATCGCCCTGGTCGCAGGCGTCGCGATCATCTTCGCACCGCTGTTGCAGATCGCCTTGCTGTTCTGGGTGTTGCTGCACGCGAACAGGGGCGTCATCGCGCCAGGCTTCAAGACCTGCATGCGGGCACTGGAACACTTGCGCCCCTGGAGCATGCTGGAAGTCTGCATGCTGGGCATTCTGGTGGCGATCATCAAGCTGGCGGGCATGCTCGATGTGCACCCAGGCGTCGGACTGTGGGCCATGGCAATGCTGATGGTGCTGATTCTGCTGATCGCCAACAAAGGTATTCGTGATCTGTGGGACGAACTGGGAGTCAAGGCTGAATGAACGGCATACCCTTCGCCCATGAACACAAACTGTGCCTGTGCCACACCTGCGGTTACGCCTGCCAGGAAGACGCCAGCCGCTGCCCGCGCTGCGACTCCCCTGTGCACCGGCGCAAGCCCAACAGCATCAATCGCACCTGGGCCTATCTGATCGCCGCGCTGATTTTCTACATTCCGGCCAATACATTGCCGGTGATGTACACCGCGTTGCTGGGCAACAGCAGCCAGAACACCATCATGAGCGGCGTCATCGAATTCTTCGAAAGCGGCTCGTGGGACATTGCGATATTGATCTTCGTTGCCAGCGTGGTCGTGCCGTGCATCAAATTTCTGGTGCTGGGCATGCTGCTGATCACCTGCCAGCGCCGCAGCCGCTGGGCCATGCGCGAGCGCGCCCGTCTTTACCGGTTCATCGAACTGATCGGCTATTGGTCGATGCTCGATGTGCTGGTCGTCGCCCTGGTGGCATCCCTTGTGCAGTTTCGTGAGCTGAGCACCATAGAGCCTCGGATCGGCATTCTGTTTTTTGGTTTGGTTGTGGTGATGACGATGTTCGCCGCCATGAGTTTCGATCCCCGGCTTATCTGGGACGCAGAGGTTGAAGATGCCTGACAATACCCTCCCCCCATCTGCTTCGATGCCCCGCCCCGAGGTCAAGCGGCGCCGCGTGCGCATTTCGCTGATCTGGCTGGTGCCTATCGTCGCAGGGCTGATCGGCCTGTCCATGGCCTTTCATGACTGGATGAACATCGGCCCGAGGATCACCGTGAGCTTTCTCACGGCGGAGGGTCTCGAAGCCAACAAGACCCAGGTCAAGTACAAGAATGTGGTCATCGGCATGGTGACCGACATCACCCTCAGCGATGACCGCACCCATGTGCTGGCGACCATCGAACTCAATAACACTGCGCATCCGTTCACCCGTATCGACAGCCAGTTCTGGGTGGTAAGGCCGCGCATCGGTGCGCATGGTGTTTCCGGCGTCGATACCTTGCTGTCGGGCGCTTTCATCGGCGCGGACGCGGGCAGCGCACAGGACACGAAGAATGACTTCACCGGCCTGGAAACGCCGCCTCCGGTGACGTTCGGCGAGAAGGGCAAGCGCTTCACCCTGCATACCGATGACCTCGGGTCACTGGACATCGGGTCGCCGATCTATTTCCGCCGTATTCAGGTCGGTCAGGTCGTCGGCTATGACCTGTCCAAGGATGGTCGTGGCGTCGACATCCAGATTTTCATCAGCTCGCCCAACGACCAGTACATCACCACCGATACCCGTTTCTGGAACGCCAGTGGCGTGGACGTCACCGTTGGCGCCTCGGGCCTCAAGATCAACACCCAGTCGCTGACCTCGATCATCTCGGGCGGCGTGGCGTTTCGCGAACCCAACTGGAGCCCGGACTCCAAGCCGGCTGACGAAAATGCCGAATTCAAGATATTCGACGACCAGGCTACCGCGATGGCCCCGCCGGATGGCGAACCCCGCTACATCCGCATGCGCTTCAACCAGTCGCTGCGCGGCCTGACCGTCAACTCGCCAGTCGACTTCCTTGGGGTCAATATCGGCAAAGTGGTGTCGGTGGATCTGGATTACGATCCGGCCACCAAGACGTTCCCGGGCATCGTCGGCGCAGTGATCTACCCCAAGCGCCTCGGCGCGGCTGAATCCAAGCTCAAGGAGCTGGGTGGCAAGGGTGACGAAGAAGAACAGTCGGCCAGGGTTCTGGGCGCATTCGTCGCCAACGGACTGCGTGCGCAGGTTCGCAACGGCAACCTGCTGACCGGTCAGTTGTACATCGCCATGGAGTTCGACCCGAAGGCACCGAAAGTGACATTCAACCCCAAGGCCCGTCCGCTGGAAATTCCGACCGTGCCGGGCAGCTTCGACAAACTGCAGGAACAGTTGCAGGCATTCGTCGAAAAACTCAGCAACCTGCCGATCGACCAGTTGGCAGCCAACCTCAATGGCAGCCTGAGCGAGCTTCAGAAGACCCTCAAACAGGTCAACAGCAGCATCCTGCCGCAGATGCGTGGCACTTTGCAGCAGGCGGAGAAAACCCTCGGGACCGCCAACGACTCGCTGGCCGAAGATTCACCTGCCCGTCAGCAACTGGGCCAGGCAATGGATGAGGTGCAGCGCACTGCCCGCTCGGTTCGCGTGCTGACCGACTTCCTCAGCCGCCATCCTGAATCGCTGATCCGGGGTCGTACAGGCGATGCCGCCCCACGTTCATTCAACGCCCCCTCTTCATCCCGAGCCATTGCGGAGCCGAACCAATGACCCTGCGCCTTAAACTGGCAGTCCTGACCGCTGCGCTGGGCATCAGTGCCTGCACGTCGACCCAGACCCATTACTACACGCTCATCGCGCCGATGGCGTCGAACACCACCGCCAGCCAGGCAGCGCCTTTCCAGTTTGAAATGCTCCCGGTGATCATGCCGGTACAGGTCGACCAGCCGCCGCTGGTGGTACGTCAGGGCGATGGCAGCCTTGCGATACTCGACACGGAGCGCTGGGGCTCGCCGCTGGGTGACGAGTTTCATGATGCACTGACGCCCCAGCTTGAGCGTCGCTTCGGCAGTCGCGACATGGCAGGGCTTCCCAAGAATACCGAGCAGCCCCTCTTGTCCATCCGAACGGACGTGCGACGCTTCGAATCGGTACCCGGCAATTACGCGCTGATCGATGTGGTCTGGACCCTGACTCAGCGCAGCGCAGGCGCGACGGCGGGCGACAAGCGCACCCACCTGACCTGCAGCAGCGTGATCCGTGAACAGGCGGGAACAGGTATGGAAAGTCTGATCATTGCGCACCAGAAAGCTGTTGGCCGCCTGGCGGAAAAGATTGCGGGTACCGCTGAACGCTGGGCTCAACAGCCCACTGCTCGCTGCCTCTAGACGCCGGTTCCCAAGCGCTACGCGAAGCGAGGCCTTCACAGGTCTCGCTAGCTCATCCAATAGCAGCCGCCACACCACAGTCATTCAACTTGGTACAAAACAGTACCAAACCATTTAAGTCATCTATTACAATGTGCCAGCATCTTCAGGCGCTTTTCTGAAGTTGCGTTCGCGCTCTAAGGCGTATTGGAACCGGGCCCAGCTCCGGTGGTTGTCGTAGACGCTGGCTGGCAAACCTTAATCATTGCGCTATTGCCGAGACGATGTCGGTGAACGGAGTCTTGAGGACAGATATATGACAGGAATTGGTCCACGACTTAAACAGGAACGGCTGCGCTTGAAGCTCTCGCAGAGCGCACTGGGTGCCATCGGGGGTGTAGAAACCAATGCCCAGAGCAACTACGAAAGTGGCATACGCTCTCCAAGAGCCGATTATCTTTCACGCATCTCGGATGCTGGCATTGATATCACTTACGTTGTTACCGGATTCAGTCTCGAACGCTCCACCCCTCAGATAGAAGCACCCGGCACCAGTCACTCGGAACGGCTGAATCGAGTACTTGGCCGTTTGCATGGCAGCCTGCACGAAGTGACCCAGAATCTTTATCACATCACCCGGATTGTCGAAGCCCGCTCCGATGAAGAGAGCCTGGACAGATCACATCTTGAAACAATCAAGGGCGATGCAGAAGCCATCACGCTTGCCGCGGTACGCCTCATCTACATGACTTCCAGAATTAAGTAGCCTTGTAGAATCCGGTTACAAAGCCGGGCTCCAACGAACGACCACTCACCCCATCGCGTACAGGCAAAGCCGACACTGCCGCTATGCTTGATCATTCAGGCAAGCGCACCTAGAGCAACCCGAGCACCGGCCGGGCGCCTTTCAGCCGCCCGGTCAATCGCCTTACATACCCTACCGTTGCCCATCTTCGCTGTCAGGGTGCCTGCCTCTCCAATCTGCCGGGAAAGGACACCTATCATGCACACCCCAACCGACCTGCAAGCCATCAAGACCAGACAGAGACAAGCCTGGAGCTGTGGCGATTACACCGTCATCGGCACCACGCTATCCCTTACAGGCGAACTACTGGCTGAAGCCTGCGATTTGAACCATGACGACTACGTACTGGATGTCGCTGCCGGGAACGGTAACGCGACACTTGCGGCCGCTCGTCGAGGCTGCATCGTCACCTCCACCGACTACGTGGGCGCACTGCTGGAGCGAGGCAGAGAACGGGCACGCGCCGAGCATTTTGATGTTGCGTTCCAGGAGGCCGATGCAGAAGCGCTCCCGTTCGAGGACGCGACATTTGACGCGGTGCTGTCGACCTTTGGCGTGATGTTCACCCCGGATCAGGAGCGAGCAGCAGCGGAACTGACCAGAGTGTGTCGCCCCAATGGCAGAATCGGCCTGACTTGCTGGACGCCCGAAGGGTTCGTGGGTCAGATGTTCTCGACAATGAGCCGCTACATTTCCCCTCCCAAGGGCGCGGCAAGGCCCTCGGACTGGGGCGTCAAGGGCCATATTCACAGGCTGTTCGCAGGCGAAGCAGCCGAGATTCGAAGCAACCTCAGGCTGTTCAACTTCCGCTACCGATCAGCAGAGCATTTCGTCGAAACGTTCAGCCGTTGGTACGGCCCGATGCATAAGGTCTTCGAGGCACTTTCAAAAGCTGAGACAGAGGATCTGAAGGCTGATTTGAATGAATTGCTCAACCGGATGAATCGCTCCTCCAGAGAGTCACTGGTCGTTCCAGCGGAATACCTGGAGGTCGTGATCATTCGCAAATGACGCCCCACGGGTGCTCGCGCCACTTGCCCTGAAAGAAATCGATAAAGGTTCTGATTCGTGGACTCAGGTGTTTTCGGTCCGAGTACAACAGGTAGATCGGCTCGACCACCCTTGGGCTGAAAGCATCCAGCAACGACACGAGCCTACCTGCCTTCAAGTCCTGGCTGACGTGGAAGTCGGCCAGTCTGACGATTCCAGCGCCCGAGAGCGCCATGTCACGCAGCAGATCGCCCTGAGTGAAGGATGCACGCGCCATAATCGGAATCGAAACGCCTTCGCCGTCCTGCAGAAACGACCAGGCGTTCCAGGGGCTGACAAAGCTGAAGTTGAAGCAGCGGTGATTCAAAAGGTCTGCCGGGACCTTGGGAACGCCGTGCCTGGCCAGATAATCCGGCGAGGCACAGATCAGCCACCGGCACTCCCCAATACGTCTGGCAATGCGCGAGGAACTGGGCAGAACGCCGCTGTGAATGGCAATGTCCAGGCCCTGCTCGAAGTGATCGACAAACTGCGCACCCAGCTGAATATCGACATTCAGCGTGGGATAGCAATCCAGAAACTCCGGCAGCCATGGCACGATCTGGTGCCTGGCGAACGAAGTCATGGTATGGATGCGCAATGTGCCACTGACCCGGGAAGGCAACGCCTCGGCAAGCGAGTCGGCCTCGTTCATGGCGTCGAGCACGGCCCGGGCACTGAGCAGATAGGCAGCACCTTCTTCGGTCAGAGTCAGCCTTCGCGAACCGCGCTGGAAAAGCCTGACCTGAAGCCGGTTCTCCAGGCGCGAGATCAATTTGCTGACGGCGGACGGTGTCATCTGGTGCTGGCGGGCCGCCGCCGAAAAGCTGCCACATTCGGTTGACCAGATGAACGCCAGCATCTGGGAATAAGGGTCCATGCACGCTCCTGCCGGTTCAAGGATTGCCTGAGTGGTTCGCAAAGACGAAAACGCGCCGAAGCGCGTTCAGCCACTGCATTCGCGTCTAGCGGATGAATTGCTCGATATAGTCGTCCGGCAAGCCCAGACAGGCATAGTGGGCACGCGCCGCCTCGAGCTTGGTGAACACATCTTCATAGCCTGTGGCGACGCCCTGGGGGTCGACATAGGTGTAGCCACCCTGAACGTGAAACCAGGTGATCATCTCTTCAACGTCTTCTGGAACGAACAGGGTGTGGGTTTCGCCGGGTGGCTCATAGGCAAAAGAGCCTTGTTCAGCAACCCAGTCATGCTCGAGATAGTACCAGCGACCTTTCAAGACGATCGCATGAACACCTCCGCTGTGACGATGGCGCGACAGCACGCCGGCCTGCCGCACGCGCAACAGGTTGATGTAGTAGCCACCAGCGGTATTGAGCAGCAACGGTTTGAACGATACGGTCCGGGTAACCGGTACCCAGAGTTCGTCATCCTCCAGCCACTGGGTCATGACACCGGCGTGGACCATGTCCGGCGTCATGAACGGGACTTGAGGCAGTTGATAAGGAACGGCGAGTTCATCAGGTTTGATCGGGGTGTTCACGGTGCATCCTCTCTGTTGGCATTTCCCGGGATCATGACCAGCGTCCAACGCTGTGATCTCGGCTGACAAAAAGGTTAGAGCAGCACCTGTGCGCTTGAAACAGCTGGCGGGGCACACCAGCTGTGACTTCAATTCACAGGAAGCAAATGCATACGGCACATCGAGCCGACGAGTTCATAAACAGTCAGGCGACTGCATGCGATTTTCAATTGCCGGGCATTGCCGGTAATGTGCCGGTATCGAAACATACCGAAAGCACCCTTAAATGCCGACCAGCACCCGCTTTGCAGTCTCTGTCCACACCCTCTCAGTTCTGGCCGTACGTGGCGGACATCCTGTGCGGTCCGAAGATCTGGCCTATAGCGTCAACACCAGCGCAGTGGTGGTACGGGGCATTCTGTCGCGTCTGACGGCGGCAGGGCTGACCACTTCGCAGCTCGGTGCCGGGGGCGGCGCGCTGCTTGCAAAACCCGCTGAAAGTATCAGGCTGCTCGATGTGTACAGAGCTGTGGAGGATTCGGAAATATTTTCCCTGCATCGAACCCCGCCATGCGAAAACTGCGCCGTCGGCGGCAATATACTTGAAGCGCTGCGCCCTGCATTGACACGCGCACGTGAAGCGCTGGAATCCGAACTGGCCGCCGTCAGCATCGCGGACATCGCCAGTGAAGTCGCAAGGCTGGGCAAGTTCGAGATACCGTTCGAACTGTAAAACAGGCGCATCCCTCTCTTCAAAAATCTGGAGACAGATTCAGAAACGTAGATGATTTCAAAATTAATGTTGATGTGTCGGTTACACACATATACGATGAGACCTCATTCGATCGAGCCAACACTCGATCATCAGGGCGTCCGGATTCAACCTGAGCCCCTTCTCGAAAAGACAGGAATTAGCATGACGACGATAGGCATTCTCGGTTCTGGCGCCCTGGGCTCCAACGTGGCACGCGCACTGGCCAATGCAGGCGTTTCGGCAATGATCGCGAACAGTCGCGGTCCGCAATCCTTAAAGGCGTTCACAGACGAAACCGGCCCGTTGATCAAGGCTGTGACGGCTGAAGAAGCAGCCAGTGCCGATGTGGTGCTTATCGCTTTGCGCTGGAGCGACCTGCCTCAGGTGTTGAGCAAATTGCCCGCTTGGAACAATCGCATCGTGATTGACGGTACCAACGCAGTCGAATTCCTTGACCCACAATCCCCCGATGCAACCGACCCGACTAATCCGCTGGCCGCCTACGGCATCAAGGCCATTGACCTCGGCGACAAGCATTCGAGTGAAATCGTAAGGGGTCTGGTGCCTGACGCACGGCTCGTCAAAGCCCTGAATCACTTGGATGTACAAGTGCTCACGCAACCGGAAGTCGCGGGTGGACAACGTGTGCAGTTTTATTCTGGCGACGACGCCGACGCCAAGGGCGTGGTGCGCGGGATTCTCGAAGGCGCGGGCTACTTCCCGGTCGATCTCGGCACACTGGATGTCGGCGGAAGGCTTGCCACCCTGCCCTTCGGTCCGCTGGCCGCCATCAACTTCGTCAGAATCCCTTAAAACACGTTCAGGTCATCCATTCGCAGACTGCGTGGGAAACTCGTTCATTCGCAGCTTCTCCATAACCAGCTCCATGAACGCGGAAACCGCCAGCGGCAAATGCTGGCGGCTCGGATACAAAACGTGAAGACCATGACTGATGCGATGATACCGGGGCAGTATCGGCACAAGCCGACCCGCGCCAAGGTCGGATGCAATCAGTGTCGTGGGCAGTAATGCAATCCCCAAACCCGCAAGCGTCGCCCGGCGCAGTGCCTGAGCCGTATTGGCATTGAAGCGGCTGGGCAGTTGCACGGCGTGTTCGGCGCCCTCCGACCCAATCAGTCGCCAGGTCGTCAGTCCACTGGGATGACCGGCACTCACACAGTAATGATCGACGATATCTTCCAGCCCGTCCGGCATGCCATGTGCCTGAACGTAACCGGGACTGGCAACCATGCCTTCCGTACCTGCGGGGATCAACTGACGGCCGACGTAACCCGAATCCAGCAATGGCCCTCCTCTGAAAGCAATGTCCAGACGCTCGGCGATCAGATCGGAGTGTGCATCTGTGAGTACGAACTCCAACTGCACCTTCGGGTATCGGGCGAGAAAATCGGCGACCCATTGCATCGAAAAAAAGTCGAAGAAATCAGCCGTCGCAGCAACCCGCACCTTACCGCTGGGCATCTCTGCGCTTGAGACGATTCGCTCTCCCGCATCGATCAGACCATCCACCGGCTCTTGGCAGCGCTCGAAAAAATCTTGCCCCGTCTGTGTCACGACCAGCTTGCGGGTGGAGCGCTGCAGCAGTCGTGCACCTAACTGCTCTTCGAGTAGCTGAATGCGACGGCTCACCGTATTGGAGGGCACACCAAGCTGCCTTGCAGCCTGCGCGAAACTTCCATTGCGTACCACCTGGACAAAGAGCGCTACATCATTGAGGTCAAGCATCTGCCGGCCAATTCCTTACAAAAATGGATGAGTTCACTCCAACTATACCAACTAATCAACTAATCAAGAGGCGCATATGCTTGGCTCAAGGCGATAAAGCCTCCTTCATGAGGATTCCACCATGCCACGCAACTCCGCCGTTTCCGTTGCTGTAAACACCCTGCCACGCAGCGTTGTTCATCGCACCCAAGGCACCCGTCAAGGGCCGATAACCCGCTTGATGAGTCCTGGCGATCTGGGCCAGCAACTCAAGCCGTTTGTCTTCCTCGATCACTTTGGTTTCGAGCCCGAGCCCGGTCAGAAAGGTTTTGGCATGCACCCGCACTCCGGTATCGCCACATTCACCTACATGATCGAAGGCGCAGTGGCTTATGAAGACACCACCGGAAAATCAGGCGTGTTGCCCGAAGGCGGTGTGGAATGGATGAATGCAGGCAACGGCGTGTGGCATAACGCGAAACCGGTCAACAGTTCGCCCGTGACTGGGTTTCAGCTTTGGGTGGCGCTGCCTGCTGCTCAAGAGAACGGTCCGCCCCTTAGCGTCTATCTGGACGCGTCAAAAATCCCCGAGCAAGGCCCTGCACGTGTGCTGCTTGGCGAATACGGAACGGCAAAGAGTCCGGTTATGGCACCCGGTGGAATGAACTACCTGGCGGTCAATCTGAAAGAAGGCGAACACTGGCGCTACACGCCGCCTGCTGGCCACACCGTAGGCTGGCTAGCCGTCAACACGGGGCAACTGGACGCCAACGGTCTGATTGAGGCTGGCGAACTCGCAGTATTCGAAGAGTCGGACCGGGCGATTGACCTGGTTGCTCGTGCAGATACCTCGTTCGTGCTCGGTTCTGCCATCAAGCATCCGCACGATCTGGTGATGGGTTACTACTCGGTGCACACCAGCAGGGCGGCGCTTGATCAGGGTGAGAAAGAGATCAAACGCATTGGCGCATTGCTGCGCCAGTCAGGTCGATTGGGTTAAAACGCTTCGCCAACGCGTTCGTCAGGCAATACTGCCCAGCTCGGCCAAAAGCTCAGGGGGAATCACCAGGCTACTCGCACTGAGGTTTTCCCTGAGATGCGCCACCGAGGACGTTCCGGGAATCAGCAGAATGTTGTCGCTGCGCTGCATCAGCCAGGCCAACGCCACGCATAGCGTAGACGCGCCCATTGCCTTGGCTACGCGTGACAGCGTCGCCGACTGCAACGGCGTGAAACCTCCCAACGGGAAGAACGGCACATAGGCGATGCGCTGCCTGCCCAGCTCCGAAATCAGGGATTCGTCGACTCTATGGGACAGGTTGTAGTGATTTTGCACGCAGACAATATCAGCAATGCCTTGAGCTTCCCGTACCTGTGCTGCCGTCACATTGCTGAGGCCCAGATGACGGATGAGTCCCTGACGCTGCAACTCTGCGAGCGCGGTGAACGATGCTTCTATGGACCCTTCGGAAGGCGCCTGGTGAGCACCCCAGGCCCGAAAATTGACAACATCCAGAACGTCCAGCCCGAGATTGCGCAGGTTGTCGTGCACAGCGCGGACCAGCTCTTCCGGGCGTTGTGCCGGATTCCAGGACGCATCGGTACCGCGCACGGCGCCGACCTTGGTGACGATGACGAGATCCTCGGCATAAGGATGCAGTGCCTCGCGGATCAACTGGTTGGTGACATGCGGACCGTAAAAGTCGGCCGTGTCGATGTGGTCGACGCCCGCCGCCACCGCTTCGCGAAGGACCGCGACCGCTGCCGCAGGATCTTTTGCCGGACCGAACACCTGTGGACCGGCCAACTGCATGGCACCGTATCCCATGCGGTTGACCCTCAGGTCGCCCAGCATAAATGTGCCTGAATTGCTCGCAATGCTCATCTGATGTGTCTCGTTTGAAGGTGTGAGTCGCACTGTATGCGTCGAGCACTGCTACGATAATCGGGTGCAATCTGCACAGGTTGTACGGTAGGGAGAACAATGAAAACCGACCTTCAGGATTTGCTCGCCTTCGTGGCTGTCGTCAACGCCAAGGGCTTTCGTCAGGCGGCGCGTTTGAGCGGACAATCCGCCTCCAGCCTCAGTGACGCCATTCGCCGCATGGAAACCCGGCTGGGCGTTCGGCTGCTCAACCGCACCACGCGCAGTGTGTTGCCCACCGAAGCTGGCGCAAAACTGATGGAACGCATCGTTCCCGCGCTGGGCGAAGTCGAATCGGCTTTGGACGTGGTCAACGATTTTCGTGACCGTCCCTCGGGATCTCTGAAACTGAACGTGCCGCTCAGCGTCGCCCGACTGGTGCTGCCGTCGATCATCACGCCCTTTTTGCAAACCTACCCCGATATCCGCCTCGAAGTGATCATCGAGGAAAGCTTCGTCGACATACTCGCGGCCGGGTGTGATGCCGGCATTCGCTATGACGAGCGACTGGAGCAGGACATGATCGCTGTGCCCATCGGACCGCGCACCCAGCGCTTCGCCACCGCAGCTTCGCCCAAGTACCTCGACGTTCGGGGCCGTCCCGGGCATCCTCGGGACCTGCTCGACCACGCCTGTCTGCGAGGCAAATTCCCCAGCGGCTCAATTCCGCTCTGGGAGTACGAAAACCCGCACGAGACCCTCCGCGTCGATCCGAGCGGCCCGATGATTTTCAGCATCGGCGGAGGCGTCGAATTGGCCGTACAGTCCGCCATTGATGGATTGGGTGTTATCAACCTGTTCGATGAGTGGCTCAAGCCCTACTTCGACACGGGTGAACTGGAGCCCGTGCTTGAGTCGTGGTGGCCGAGTTTTCCCGGGCCCTATCTTTACTACCCCGGACGACGATACCTGCCGTCTCCCTTGCGGGCATTCGTGGATTTCGTTCAGGCTCAACAGCCTGCGGAGCGTCCCACAGGTGCTTTTCAACAGTGACAACGCGATGACTGAACGACATTTGCACGTGGTCTGCAGGAAACCTGCACACGCGTAAAATCTTAACAGGCTGAATCGATTTTCCTTTCTTACGGAACTCACACCGCCGACACCGCCCTAAGCCTCACATCTGTACTGGCACGACGCTGGTCCCACGTGAAGGACTTTATATTCATGTCTTCAAGCATCACCTCGACAGCGGCTGGCCAGCCGGGTCGAAAGCAGGCTTCACCCGGCCGATTGATCTTCATTTCAGTTCTCGTTGCAACCATGGGCGCACTCGCCTTCGGCTATGACACCGGCATCATCGCTGGCGCATTGCCGTTCATGACGTTGCCCATGGACCAGGGCGGACTGGGGCTCAATGCGTATACGGAGGGTCTGGTTACCGCATCACTCATCGTCGGCGCCGCTTTCGGCTCGCTTGCCAGCGGTTATATCTCGGACCGCTATGGTCGACGCGTGACATTGCGTCTGTTGTCGATCCTGTTCATTTTCGGTGCCTTGGGCACGGCAATGGCCCCGTCGATTCCGTTCATGATCGCTGCGCGCTTCGTGCTCGGCGTCGCGGTGGGCGGTGGCTCGGCGACTGTGCCGGTGTTCATCGCCGAGATCGCCGGCCCGTCACGCCGCGCCCGACTGGTCAGCCGCAACGAGCTGATGATCGTCAGCGGTCAGTTGCTGGCGTATGTGCTGAGCGCTTTCATGGCGGCGGTGCTGCATACGCCGGGCATCTGGCGCTACATGCTGGCCATTGCGATGATTCCAGGCGTGCTGTTGCTGGTCGGCACTTTCTTCGTACCGCCCTCGCCACGCTGGCTGGCGTCCAAGGGCCGCTTTGACGACGCGCAGGATGTGCTGGAGCAGTTGCGCGACACCAAGGAAGACGCCAAGCGCGAAGTCGATGAGATGAAGGCTCAGGACAAGCAGGCCCGCAACCGTCCTGCGGTGAAGGACCTGTTGCGTCAGAGCTGGGTCATCAAGCTGCTGCTGATCGGTGTCGGCCTGGGCTTCACGGCACAGTTCACCGGCGTCAACGCGTTCATGTACTACACGCCGATCATTCTCAAGAATACCGGCATGGGCACCAATGCTGCGCTGACCGCAACCATTGGCAATGGCGTTGTTTCGGTCATTGCGACGCTGCTGGGGATCTGGGCGATCGGCCGTTACGGACGTCGGCATTTGCTGATGACCGGCCTGGTCATCGTGATACTGATGCAGGCCGCGCTCGGCTGTGTGTTGCAGTTCATGCCACAGAACATGACCCAGAGCTATGCCGCCCTCGCCTGCATTCTGGTGTTTCTGTTGTTCATGCAGATGTGCATCTCGCCGGTCTACTGGCTGCTCATGTCGGAACTGTTTCCAATGCAGGTCAGAGGCCTGCTGACGGGCGTTGCCGTGTCGATGCAATGGCTGTTCAACGCGTCGGTGGCGTTCGCTTTCCCCATCGCAGTCGATGTCATCGGCAATCCGACCTTCTTCGTGTTTGCAGCGATCAACATCGGCTCGCTGATCTTCGTGTTCCTGTGCCTGCCGGAGACCAAGGGCAAGTCGCTTGAACAAATTGAAAAGCATCTGAAAAAAGAGCTTTGATCATCGGCCGATGACGGCTCGGCATCAGCGCAGAATACCTGCGCTGATGCTTTGCACGGGCGATGCCCTGCAATCTCACCGACTCATGAAACGCTTGAATCTGGATGGGCTTGATGTTGTGCGGCGCGATCTGCGCGCGAGCACTCATTGGCTGAGTCATTGCAGTCAGAGCAGGCACCGGGCACGCACGCGCATTTGCCCGATGATTTAAGCAGCTCTCCCGACCCGGTAAACTGCCGCCGAAGATATTGACGAGACTTGGCGTGCGTTCAGTCATAAGCTGGCAGGCATTGCGAGCGGGTCGAGAAGGCGGACAGCCGGCTACCGCAGCGCGACAGTCATGATTCCAACAGCCTGAGGTGAGCCGAGCGGTGATTGCACGACGACAATTCAGCAGCGCCATGCGCGGCAAGAACCTGCGGTATCTGGGTGAAGCGAGCACTGAAGAAAAACCGATAACCCGTGTCGCCTTTCTGCTGCTCGAACATTTCTCGCTCCCCGCCTTCACTCAGGCGCTGGACGCCATTGTCACCGCCAACCTGCTGCGCCCCAGACTCTTCACCTCGACCACTCTCGGTCTGCAACCGGGAGAAGTCGTCAGTGATCTGGGCCTGGTGATTCGTCCGGATCAGTGCCTGGATGCCGCGATCGTTCAAAACGTTGATCTGCTGGTGATTTGCGGCGGCTACCGGACGGAACTCAAGGCGAAACCGGAGCTTATACACCTGCTCAAGATGGCGACTGAACACGGCGTAACGCTGGCAGGCCTTTGGAACGGTGCGTGGTTTCTCGGTGCAGCAGGGCTGCTTGAGGGCTATCGCTGCGCAATTCATCCGGAACACCGCCCTGCCCTGGCCGAGATCGCCAAGGTGACGCACGTGACCAGCGAAGCCTACGTGATCGACCGCGACCGGCTCACCGCATCCAGCCCTACCGGCGCCTTTCATCTGGTACTGGAATGGATCAAGGCGCTGCATGACAAGGCGCTGGTGGAAGGCATCGAAGACATTCTGTGCTTTGAAGAGTCACGCTATCGAAGGGTCAAGCCCAGCGTGAATCTTTCCGTGAGCGCTCCGTTGCGCGAAGTCGTCAAGCTCATGGAAGCCAACCTCGAAGAACCGCTGGAACTTGAGCAACTGGCGGTCTATTCGGGCAGATCGCGCCGTCAGGTCGAGCGGCTGTTCAGGGAGCAACTGGGCACGACGCCACAGCGTTATTACCTGGAGCTGCGAATCACCGAAGCCCGCAGGCTGCTGCAACACACTGAAATGTCGCAGCTGGAGGTGCTGGTCGCCTGCGGCTTCGTCTCCCCGAGCCATTTCAGCAAGTGCTACAGCTCATTTTTCGGCTACCGCCCGTCCAGGGAAAAGCGGCTGGTCAAATAGCGTCGGCGGTCCTTAGAGCCCCAGCGCCGACAGCCCCGGATGATCATCCGGACGACGCCCTAGCGGCCAGTGGAATTTGCGCTCCGACTCCTGGATTGGCAGGTCGTTGATGCAGGCAAAGCGGTTGGCCATCAAACCATCATCGTTGAATTCCCAGTTTTCATTGCCGTAGGAACGAAACCAGTTTCCTGAATCGTCATGCCATTCATAGGCGTAACGCACGGCAATGCGGTTCCCGTCGAACGCCCAAAGCTCCTTGATCAGACGGTAGTCCAGTTCCTTCTTCCATTTGCGTTCCAGAAACTGCTGCGCCTGTTCGCGATTGGTGATGAACTCGGCACGATTACGCCAGTGGGTGTCTGGCGTATAGGCCAGCGCGACTTTTTCGGGGTTGCGGCTGTTCCAGCCGTCTTCGGCCAGACGGACCTTTTCGATGGCCGATTCGCGGGTAAACGGTGGCAGTGGCGGACGGGTTGCGGCATTGGCTGACATGCGGGAGTCTCCAGGCAGATTGACCATGAAGGTAACCAGACCTTTTCGCAGGCCGCAAGCCCCAGACCAGACACTCGGAAGTCTCTTGCTGTCGCCTTGAATCTACAGGCATCATACGGCCATATTCTGCCCTCCCGCGATGCCTCCCATGACCCACCGTCCTGCGCCCCTCCCCGCCAACGAGGCAGACAGAATCCTGTCGCTGGAGCATCTCGGCATTCTGGACAGTGAACCTGAACAGGGCTTCGACGATGTGGTGTTGCTGGCCACTACGCTGTGCGACGTGCCGATAGCACTGGTATCACTGGTGGATCGAGAGCGGCAGTGGTTCAAGGCCTGCATCGGTCTGGATGTGCGCGAGACGCACCGCGACTTCGCGTTCTGCGCCCATGCGATTCTGGCGCCAGCCGACGTGCTGATCGTAGAAGACGCAACACAGGACCCGCGTTTCGAGCACAGCGCATTGGTGCTCGGGCCGCCCCATATCCGTTTTTATGCCGGGGCCCCCATCTGCAGCGATGCGGGCCTGCCCATGGGCACTGTCTGCGTGATCGACACCAAACCGCGCAGCCTCAGCGATGCGCAGCGTCTGGCGCTCCAGGCGCTGGCACGCCAGACCGCCGCCTTGCTGCAGTTGCGCATGTTGAGCGGACAGCACGAGCAACGGGCTACCGCGCTGACACACGAACTCGAAAAGGCTCAGGACCATAATCGGGCCACCGAACGAAACCTGCGCCATTCCCAGCGTGTTTCATCGCTGGGCATGCTGACGGCAAGCATCGCTCATGATTTCAATAATCTTCTCCAGGCGCTGAGCGCCAGTCTGCAGCTGGTTCGCATGCGTGCACGGCGTCCGGCCGACGTGGAAAGCCTGAGTGATACCGGGCTACAAGCGGTTGAACATGGCCGCCAGCTGGTCAGTCGCCTGCTGTCCAGCGTGCGTCAGGATGGGCCGGAGCTGATTTGCATTGATGTCAGCGAGCGGCTTGATGCGGCGCGTGATCTGCTGCTGCGCTCGGTCGGTGAGGAGATGGAATTGTCCTTCGATCTTCAGGCCAAAGGCTGGGGTGTGCTGTGCGTCGAAGCCCAGTTGCATGCCGCCCTCCTGAACCTGCTGGCCAACGCGCGCGACGCCATGTCCGGGCCTGGCAAGGCGTGCATCGCGACCCGCATGGAGTCTGTGGAAGATGACCTTCGACTGCCCGAAGGCGACTACCTGGTGATCAGCGTGACCGACAATGGTCCCGGCATGCGGAGCGATCTGGCAGCGCGAATCTTCGAGCCGTTTTTCACCACCAAAAAGACCGGGCTGGGCACCGGCCTGGGTCTGGCCCAGGTGCAGGAATTTGCCGTGAACGCCGGAGGCGGCGTGCGCGTCGAAACCGCACCCGGTGACGGGACCCGCATGAAACTGTATCTGCGAATTCTCGGACGTATCGAGACGGCCCTGCTTCCGTCTCGATAACGCACCTTCTGCGCTGTACATCGACAAACACCTTCGCCTGATACCACATACTCTGCAACCAGGCAGAACAGCAGAGTTATCATTCGACGCATTTATATCACGCCATTCATCGTTCGCCAGAACATGCCCTCGGACAACTAACGAGGGGCACTTCCATCCCGGCCAAAGTTACTGTTGTAAAGTTGGCGCATCCAGACACTCACTTGACCAATCGATCACAACCCCTCGTTATCAAACGTATTTTAACCATCAAAAAATTTGCGCATCCAATCTGACGTCATACATCAATCTGTCGACAGCACACGATCGTGACGAACACAACACCACGCTCAATCAAACACAACCATCTGTTTTACAAGGTATTTATTCAATAAAATCTCGAAATCTCTGCCATTACGCTCTGAAAACATCGACGTCCCCCCTCCCCACGAAGCTCGCTAATAGCAAAAATTCTCTTTTACTCAGATTGTCGTCATACAACCTTCATAAACGGTTTTCTTATCCCTTATATTCACGTTGCAGCAAACGGATTGTTTGCGCGGCGTTAATGGCAAATGGACGTTTGTTGGTGAGACACGCAGCTGTCTACTGCGAGTTGTACCTCAATTAATCAAGGATCAGATTAAATGGTTAAGTCTCGAAAAAATCTGCCAATCACACTCGCCAGCGGTCTGTTCGGTTCGCTGATGCTGGCCAGTCTTTCTGCTCATGCCGATATCGCAACCGATGTAGCCACCACCGGCTGGGCCACCCAGAACGGCGGTACCAAAGGCGGCTCACGAGCTGCTGCGAAAGACATCTTCACCGTCAAGAACGCTGCTGAACTGAAAAGCGCGCTGGCCGCCTCGGTGGGCAGCAATGGCCGCATCATCAAGATCACCGGTCTGATCGATGTCAGCGAAGGCAAGGCGTACACCAAGACCTCGGACATGAAAGTCCGGGGCCGTCTGGACGTTCCCGGCAAGACCACCATCGTGGGCACCAGCAGCAGTGCGGAAATCCGAGAGGGTTTTTTCTATGCCAAGGAAAACGATGTGATCATCCGCAACCTGACCATTGAGAACCCGTGGGATCCCGAGCCGGTCTGGGATGCCGACGACGGCAGCGCGGGCAACTGGAACTCCGAGTACGACAGCCTGACAGTCGAAGGTGCCAACAACGTGTGGGTCGACCATGTGACCTTCACTGACGGCCGCCGCACAGACGATCAGAACGGTACCGCCAACGGTCGGCCCAAGCAGCATCACGACGGTGCTCTGGACGTGAAGAACGGCGCCAACTACGTGACCATCTCGTATTCGATCTTCAAGAACCACGAGAAGAACAACCTGATCGGTTCGAGCGACAGCAAGACCACCGACGACGGCAAGCTCAAGGTCACTATCCACAACACCCTGTTCGAAAACATTTCGGCTCGCGCGCCGCGTGTACGCTTCGGCCAGGTCCACCTGTACAACAACTATCATGTGGGCAGTACCAGCCACAAAATCTATCCGTTCTCTTACGCGCACGGCGTGGGCAAGAGTTCGAAGATTTTCTCGGAACAGAACGCGTTCGAGATCAGCGGCATCAGTGGCTGTGACAAGATTGCCGGTGACTACGGTGGAAGCGTATACCGTGACAGCGGCTCGCGCCTGAATGGCACCGTATTGAGCTGCTCATGGAGCAGCAGCATCGGCTGGACGCCTCCTTACAGCTATAGCCCGCTGAGCGCCGACAAGGTGGCTGCGGACGTCAAGGCCAAGGCTGGCGCAGGCAAAATCTGACGTTGAGGTTGACCTGTTGAACAAAAGGCCCTCTTGATCGAGGGCCTTTTGCATGGTGCATCAACCAACCAGTTGATTGATCTCGATGATGGGCAGCAGCACCGCCAGCACGATCACCAGCACCACACCGCCCATCACCACGATCATCAGCGGCTCGAGCAGTGCCGTCATGCCCATGGCACGGCGCTCGATATCACGCGACAAGGTCTGTGCGGCACGCTCCAGCATGGGCGGCAACGCGCCCGTTTTCTCGCCACTGGCAATCAGGTGAATAAGCAGTGGCGGAAAGACTTTCTCGACACGCAAGGCGGCGGCCAGATTAACGCCTTCACGCACCTTGGCAGTGGCTTCGGTGACGCTCTCGCTGAGACGATCATTGGACAGCGTCTGACGCGCCGCATCCAGCGCACGCAGCAAGGGCACGCCAGCACCGCCGAGAATCGCCAGAGTCGAGGCGAAGCGCGCGGTATTGAGGCCCAGCACGAAGCGACCGATCAATGGCAAACGCAGTACCCGTGCGTGCCAACTCAGGCGCGCCGCGGGATTGCGCAGGTAGATTCGCCAGCTCCAGACGCTGATCGTCAGGCCGAGCAGGCACAACCAGCCCCAGCCACGAATGAAATCACTGGCGTTGAGCATGGCCAGCGTGAGGCCCGGCAAATCCTGCCGCGCCTGTGAAAAGGCGCTGACCACCTGTGGCACCACGTAACTGAGCAGAAAGATCACAATGGCAATCGACACCAGCCCCACTACGCCGGGATAGATGAACGCCGTCAGAATCTTGCTGCGCAAGCCGTTGCGCTCCTCGATGTAATCCGCCAGACGCTCCATGACATGGGCCAGATCGCCGGACTCTTCACCCGCCGCAATCAACGCCCGGTAGATGTCCGGAAAATCACCGGGGCGCGCAGCCAGCGCTTCGGCCAGACGCATGCCGCTGCGCACATCGCTGCGCACCGCGCCAAGGGTCTGGATGATGTGCTTGCGCTCGGCCTGCTCCAGCGTGGCGCTCAATGCTTCGTCCAGCGGCAGCCCTGCGCCCAGCAGGCTTGCCAGTTGGCGCGTTACCGACGCCAGGTCAGTGTCCGAAAGCCTGGCACTGAACAACCCGCGCCCTCCACTGCGCGCACGGACGGTTTCCGGCTCGACCTGCAATGCCGTCAGACCACGACTGCGCAGAACGCTGAATGCCGCGTTGCGGCTGTCGGCTTCCAGATGCCCGGACTCAATCCTGCCTTGAGCATTGGCGGCTTCATAGCGATAGCGATTCATCAGACGTCCCGTGTCACGCGCAGAATTTCTTCGGGGGCCGTGGTGCCGCTGCGGACCCAGCGGCTGCCATCCTCGCGCATGCTCAACATGCCGGCACGGCGAGCCGCTTCACGCAAGGCCTGTTCGCCGGCGCCACTGTGAATCAGGCTGCGAACCGCGTCGTCAACGCAGAACAGTTCGTGAATGCCGGTACGACCGCTGTAGCCGATCTGGTTGCAGGCAACACAACCCACCGGACGCCACGTACAGGGCACGGCCGGGTCTTCCTGCTTGCAGTGCGGGCACAGACGACGCACCAGACGCTGGGCAAGCACGCCCAGCAGCGACGAGGCCAGCAGAAAGGGCTCGACGCCCATGTCGGTCAGTCGGTTGACCGCCGATACCGAATCGTTGGTGTGCAGGGTCGCCAGCACCAGGTGTCCGGTCAGCGATGCCTGCACAGCGATCTGAGCGGTTTCCAGATCGCGGATTTCGCCGATCATGATGATGTCCGGGTCCTGACGCAGGATGGCGCGCAGGGCCAGAGCAAAAGTCATGTCGATGCGGGTGTTGACCTGAATCTGGCTGATACCCGGCAGGTCGTACTCCACCGGATCCTCGACAGTCAGGATGTTGCTGGTGCTGGCATCCAGTCGCGCCAGCGCGGCATACAGGCTGGTGGTCTTGCCGCTGCCGGTGGGACCTGTGACCAATACGATGCCGTGAGGCTGGCGAATCAGGTGATCGAGCCTGGCAAGCACCTCCGGATCCATGCCCAGTGTTTCCAGTTGCAAGCGTCCGGCCTGTTTGTCCAGCAGGCGCATCACCACGCGCTCGCCATGACCGGTGGGCACCGTTGAGACACGAATGTCGATCGGTCGTCCGGCCACCCGCAAAGCGATTCGCCCGTCCTGTGGAAGACGTTTCTCGGCAATGTCCAGTTGCGCCATGATCTTGATCCGTGACACCAGCGAGCCGTGCAGCGCCTTGCGCGGCGACACCACGTCCCGCAGCGTACCGTCGACGCGGTAGCGCACCACAGAATGGCTTTCGTAGGGTTCGATATGAATGTCGCTGGCCTCGTCCCGTGCCGCTTGGGTAAACAGCGCGTTGATCATGCGGATCACCGGCGCGCCGTCCTGGGCATCCAGCAGGTCAGTGATCTCCGGGATGTCCTGCATCAGCCGGTCCAGGTCTGCCTCGCTCTCGGCCGCCCCGACCACAGCAGCAGCACTGCCCGTGTCGGCGTAAGCGGCTGCCAGCAGTCCGTCCATCTGCGCGTCATCCACACGTTCCAGCGTGGTAGGCCCGAACTGTCGCCGCGCCTCGTTGATCGCCCAACCGGGCGTTGACTGGCACGTGACCAGCGCAGCCCCGTGCTCACTGCGCCGCAACAGAATGCGCTGCGCCTTGGCCCAGGCATAGGGCAGCCCGGTCATGGCGCAGGCACTGGTACGGCGCGAATCGTCGCGCGGGGCATCTGGCCTTGCGCGGGCAGCGATTCGGGAATTGCCTTTGCCGCTGGCGGCAACTGCGGCCCTTGCATGTCCGGCAGCGCCCAATTGCGTTCCGGCTGCAGGCTGCCCTGGGCCCGGCGCATGTATTCGTAGCGATTGAGGGTAATGCTGCGCCCCGCACCGCTGTCACGAATGATGTAAGGCCGCAGGAACACCATCAGGTTGGTCTTGGTCAACTGACGCCGGTCGTTGCGAAACAGCACGCCCAACACCGGAATGTTCGACAGCCACGGTACAGCGTCATTGCTCTGGTTGTAGCCATCCTGAAGCAGTCCGCCCAGGACCATGATCTGCCCGTCATCGAGCAGGATGCTGGTGTCGATGGCACGCTTGTTGGTCACGGTGCCTGCATCGACCGATGCACGCTGATCGACACTGCTGACCTCCTGGTAGATGTCCAGCTTGACGGTACCGCCCTCGGAAATCTGCGGCCGGACATTGAGCTTCAGACCGACTTCCTCGCGCTCCACGGTCTGGAACGGGTTGTTGCTGGTGCCGCCTCCGCCGGTCACGTAGCTGCCGGTAACAAAGGGGATGGTCTGACCGACGAAGATGCTCGCCGCCTCGTTATCCAGCGTCAGCAGATTCGGCGTGGACAGCACGTTGCTGCCGCCTTTGCTCTTCAGCGCTCGCGCCAGCACCTTGAGGTCCAGCACCTCGCCGATGCCCGGAATGGTCACCGCGCCTTTCACCACACCGACATTCAACCCCGGCGGCAGCACATCGATGGTCGTGCCGCCAGCCGGGTTACTCACCAGTCCACTGCCGCCCAGATTGGCGCCACCGAACACACCGCTGCCGCTCAGATTGCCGGTCTGCCATTGCACGCCAAACTCGTTGGCATCGTCCTCACTGACTTCGACGATCAGGCTTTCGATCACGACCTGGGCGCGCCGCTGATCCAGCTGGTCGATCACTTCACGCAAGTTGCGATACAAGGGTTCCGGCGCCGAAATCAACAGCGTATTGGTGGTCGCATCAGCCTGAATGGTCACGCCACCGGCAGTGAACGCCGTGTTCTGATCGCCCTGCTGACCACTGACTCCCGCACTCGCCGTCGCGCCACCGGCCTGCCCATAACCGTTGCTGCCTGTGCCAGTTGCCGAACCACTGCCGCTGGACGTGCTCGTGGTGCCCTGCCCTTCGCTCTTGCTGCTCGTCCCGCCCATGCCGCTGAGCATCGCGCGAGCGGTATCGGTCGCGCCACTGTCGCTTTCGCCGGTCAGCAGACCTCTCAAGGCCTGGGCCAGCTTGCCCGCCTGGGCATTGCGCAGGTAGACCACGTGCAGGTTGCTGGGATTGCTCTGGGCGTTATCCAGTTTGTAGATCAGATTGCGCGCCAGTTCGGTACGCTCGGGGCTGCCAGCGCGAATGATGATGGCGTTGGAGCGCGGATCGCCGATCACGCTGATTTTCTGGGTCGGGTCGCCGCCCTGGGTGTCGAGCAGCTCACTGACCATTCCGGCGATGTCCACGGCAATGCCGTTGCGAACCGACACCACGTCAGTATCGATGGCACTGGGCGTGTCGATGCCGTCGATGATTTGCGCGACGCGTGTCAGGTTTTCCGCGTAGTCGGTGACCACAATGGTGTTGTTGCCGGGATAGGCATTGATCGGGTTGTTCGGCGACACGATGGGCCGCAGCACCGGAATCAGGTTGACCGCGTTTTCGTACTGCAGCCGAAAGGTGCGGGTCAGCATCCCGTTGCCGGCCGGTTTGTCAGGGCTATAGATCGGCCCCCCCAGCAGCTTGGCATCCGCCTCGGGCACCACATGCGCGACGCCGCCGACATCGACGACGCTGAAACCCTGCATGCGCAATGCAGACAACAGCATGTCGTAGGCCTGAACGGCAGGCACCTGCCCTTCGCTGACCAGTGTCAGGGTGCCGGTGACGCGCGGATCGACCAGAAACTGCTGGCCGGTCGAGCGAGACAGGGCACGCACGACCGCCTGAATATCGGCGTCGACAAAATTGAGTTGCACCGGTTGATTGCCGAGCATACTGCGCGCTGCGGCAGGACCGCGGCCGCTGTTCTGCCTGCGGGGCGTGCTGATCGGATGCGGCGCCCTGGACTGATTCGGCGCGCTGGACTGCGCACGCTGACGATCGAGCAAGGCGTCGCCACTGCGCTGCGTATTGGCCAAGGGTTGGCCCAGTTCGCTGTCCATTGGCGGGGGCGGTAACGAGTGGGTGCATGCACTCAGCGCCAGCAGTACGAAAGGCAATGCCTTGCGACACGGGCGCACATCATTGAAGCCTGACCACTTCATAAAGCTTCCTTGCTGGCGCCGGGCGCCTGATCCATACGAACGATCCCTGACAGATGACCTGCCGAGGCTTGTGCGGAAAGCCCGTCTGCGCGTTGCAGTCGGGCTTCGGTAACGTAGAGCGAAAGCTGTTGTGGCTGCTCCAGCAACCATTGCATGACGCTATCGGCCGGGGCCTGGTCGAACGTCAGTTGCCAGGTCGAATCACCGGTTTCGGTCTCGGCCTTCAACCTATAAACCTGCGCCAGCCCGGCGGCTTCCAGACTCACGCGCAACGCCTGCTCCAGACGCTGTCCGGCCCCTCGCGTGGACGGGGCCGGCAGTTGCTGCAGCAACGTTTCGAGGGTCTGGTTCTGGGTGCGCAGCCTGGGCGTTTCGGCCTGCCAGTAAGCGATTTTCTGCAACGGCGGCTGAACCAGCAGCAGCCACACCACCAGCCCCGACAGCACCCAGGCAGCGCCTGTCACCAGTTGCCTCTCCCGTCGCGTCAGGCCAGACCAGGCCGTCGCGGCACGGGTGCGCCAGAATCGCCAGCGCAATTTCGCAAGGTTCAGCGTGGCGCTACTCATGATCATCGCCCTTGGCTTCGTCGCTTTCGGCTGAGGTGGACTCAGCAAACGGGCTCAGCGTCCACAAACGATCCTGGCGACTGACACCCAGCCCGACCTGTTTAAGTGAATCCTGCCAGGCACTGTCAACGGGCACCTGCGGTGTCTCCTCCAGCATCTGCAGTTGTAACCTGTCGCCAGAGAACGTCAGGCTTTGCACGCTGCCTGACAGGAAGGGCATGCCCTCGGCGGCCTGGTGCATCAGATGATTGAAGCGTTGACCGGGATCACTTCCAGCACCGCCCTGGCGTGCGGCCAACTGCTGGCGGGCTTGCTGCAAGGGGTTGAGAATCACCGGCAGTTCTGGAAACGCCTGTTTGACGCGCTGACTCATTCCGGTCTTGAGCGCCTGCCCTTGCGAAGCCTCGCGAGCGGCATAGAGGTTCAGACCCGACGTCCACACGGCGATCGCCAGCACGCAGCAGAACAGCGCGGGTGTCCAACTGGACGCTTGGCCGCCGGTGTGGCCAAGCCCTGCATGCAGACTCCAGCCCGGCGCGACGCCGCTCAACGCCTGCCCTGCCGACAGGCTCCGCGCGTCTGCAGCTGCGTTAGTGCCAATCCAGCACACGTCACCACCTGAAACGAGCCGCTCATCCAGTCCATCTTCATGACAGGGCTGGACCACGGCGTGATCGAGGCTGTGACGCAACAGCCAGTGCTCATCCAGCAGGCCTGCGCTGACTTGCCCCTCGACAGGAACCGGCAAACCGAACGGCGCCGGATACAGTCCACGCAATGGCAGGCGGATCTGACTCAACAACCCGGTCAACCGCGCCAGCGTCGCCTTTGGCAGCCAGCCGACCACCACACGACCTTGCGGGTCTCGGGCGCTGTGGGCGATGTGCATCTGATCGCTGTTTCCGAGCATCAAACCTTGTGCGGCGCAGATGACGGCAGCCTTGAGCCGCGACCCGCTCAACGGAGGGAGATCGATACCGGTCAGGACGCTGTCCAGTGGGTGCAGGAAGCATTCGACACCTGATGATTTCCGGCCTCTGGCCAGACCTGACAAGGCGCTGCGTCCGCTTTCGGTGACACGGCCTGCGCGGTCAAGACGGACGAACGCTACCGTGGTGTCCCCGGTCAACTCGTTCAGCGGCGACAAGGCGATGCGCAAGCGATTCATATGCCCACCCGCGACCAGATGACCCTTGGTAGCGTGTCGCCGACGCGATGCAGCAAGGCCTGGATTCTGACCTGACGTTGCTGGGGACGCGCCTGCCCGCGCAGCATGAACCACTCACTCGTGACGCCGACGTTGAGGTTGTCGACCGTCAATTTGGGTACCCGCAATCGGTTGATCAGGTCACCCCGGTTAACGAACCACAATCCCCTGTCGCGCTCGGACACCACCGCCTGAGCTCTGGACAGCGACAGACCGGGAATGACCGCGGCCAGCACCTCGGCGCTGGCCGTGTTGCCGTTCACCCAGGTGTTGCCCGGCAGCACACTCACGTAGTAGTCGAGACGCGTCAATGAGGCCTCGGTCAGGCCTGCCATGCCACGCAGGTCTTCGAGGCTGCGCAGCATCGGCTGGGTCGCGGGTAGAAGTGTTTGCTCGGTGCCGGACGAGGTCACTCGACCGCTCTCGAAACTGCTCGCCGGGCCCGTCGACATCGGTGTGGAAAGAAGCCTCGGATAAGACGCAATGACCCGCTGAATAATGCGTTGGGCCAGTGCGGCATCGATACCGATCAGTTCACACAATCGCTCGAAGCTGCGCTGCTGCCCGATATCCGCCTGTTGATTGGTCAGCAGGTTGCGCAGATTGAACTTGCCCTGCTGATCCTGCAATTGCCCTTCGAACTCACCCGGCCTGGCATTCGACGCGTTGATAACGATCGGTCTGGCCCAGGGCTGATCAAGGCGCGTCGAGGCGTCCTGCTGACGCGAGTCCCAGAGCAATTGGCGACCGATCTCAAGCCCGCCCAATAACTGCTGACTGCCCTGCACACGCGATTGTTCGGCTTCAAGGCTGCGAGTCAGCACGCCTTGGCGAGTGAGCATGCCTGCTGCAATCACCGCCACGATTGCGGCGATCAGCAACGCGCTGATGATCGCCGAGCCACGCTGTCGGGACGCAGTGAAGAAGACGTTTTTCATGGCAGCGCTTAAAGCTGCCAGGAGCCGATATCGGCATTCACGCCGTCACCATCCGGCTGGCCATCGGCACCGAGGGAGAAAATGTCCACCTCGCCGTTAACACCAGGATTCAGGTAATTGTAGGGGCGGCCCCAAGGGTCGTTGGGCAGTCGTTCAAGGTAGGAGCGCCAGTTGTTTTTACTGACATTGGCCGGGCGCTCGACGAGCACCTTGAGGCCCTGATTCTGATTGGGATAACGGCCGTTATCGAGGCGGTAAAGGTTGAGTGCCTGCATCAGGCCGCCAATATCCTGCCTGGCTGCAGTAGCGCGAGCCTGATCGGGACGGTCCAGCACCTTGGGGACCACGATGGCCGCCAGAATGCCCAGAATAACGACCACAACCATGATTTCGATCAGGGTAAAACCAGCCTGGGCGCGACGGCCTGCAGGCCGCTGCTTGACGCGCGCGACTTCCATATCCACTTCCCTTGATAATCCTTATCAGCGCCGCAGTGTAACAAAACTATAAAACGGGACGAGGGAAATATTCAGTGATTTGCGTTCGCATCAGAACGCTGGACCAGTGCTATTCTGCGCCCCTGTAATCCGCCAGGAGGCATCATGGGACAGGCACACACGGAACGTGGTTTCACCCTGGTCGAGGTGCTCGTCGCGTTGGCAATCATTGCCGTGGCCATGTCGGCAGCGGTGCGTGTTGCAGGCGGCATGACACAGAGCAACGGCCTGCTGCGTGACCGAGCAATCGCCCTGCTGGCCGCGCAAAACCGACTCGCAGAATTACGTCTTGAAGGACAACTCAAGGCTGGCGTAAAGACCCTCGATTGTGATCAGGGACGCCTGCTGCTGCGCTGCGATCAGACTCTGATCGCCATGGCCGGAGGCACACTGATGCGTGTCAACGTGAGGGTGTCGGAACGTGAGCGACAAGGGCCGCCGCTGGCACGTCTGGAAACGATACTGGGTCGCCCCTGGGTCAAACCGCAGTGAGCCTTTCAGCGGCGAATCAGGTCCGGCAGCCCAGAGACTTCGGAAAGCGTGCTGACCTTGATTCGGGTCTGCTCCGCCCCTCGCTCGATCACCACGCCGTCAGCTTCTACGGCGACCAGACGCACATCCCTCGCCAGTCGCTCGCCCGCCATCACGCTGCGCGCCGGACCATCATTGAGCCGGATAACCGCCACCGCACCTCGCGCGCCTGCCATGACACCGGACACGCTGATCTGCACTTGCGAAGGCTGATTGGCAAACCATTGCCTTGCCGGGCTGGCAGAACCGCTTTCCTGGGTTACGCTCGTCTGCAAAGGCGCGGACGACTGAGTCGATGTCATCAATAATGAAGACCAGACCACCACGCCTGCCAGCGCCGCAAGCAAGGCCGCTAACTGCAACAATCGCGGAGCCGACACACCAAAAACACCTGCCATGACTGAACCTCCTGTTCGTCTGGAACCAGAGTCTACATCAGACTGCACATCGGCATAGCGGCATAGTGGCTCAACCAAGGACCCCGGCTTCATGACCATGGACAGGCAACAGGGCTTCACCTTGATCGAACTGATGGTGGTGCTGGTCATCATCGGCATCGCCAGTGCCGCCGTCAGCCTGAGCATCAAACCCGATGCCGACGCACTGCTGCGCAAAGACAGCCAACGGCTCGCGCAACTGCTGCAGATCGCCCAGGCCGAGGCCCGCGCCGACGGCCGCCCGATCACCTGGCTGGCCGATGGCAAAGGCTTTGTTTTCCAGCGCCGCAACGCAGAAGGCAACAGTTTTGATCACTTCACAGACGACCCGCACCTGCATCCGCGCAAGTGGGAAACCCCGTCCATGCGCGTGCAGGTCCAGCCTGGGCAATCCGTCGTACTGAACGCCGAATGGATCACGCCGGTGCTGCACATCCGCCTCTCCGATGGCGAACACGCGCTCGGCGTAGAACGTTCGGCCCTGGGTCAATTGAACGTGGTCAGTGCGCCATGAACAGACACCAGCGTGGCTTTACCCTGCTCGAAGTAATGGTCGCGATTCTGCTGATGTCCATCGTCAGCCTGATCGCCTGGCGCGGCCTGGACAGCGTGACCCGCACCGACGCCCGACTGCGTGAAAACACCGAACAGACCGAGTCTTTATTGCGAGCCTTTAACCAACTGGAGCGCGACATGGCCCTTCGCGCCAGCATCGAAATGCAGGAACCGGACCTGGACGGCGATCAAAACGACCGACCTCAGGCTCCGGCAGCAGTCAGTCTGCGTACCGCCGATACGGGTGAGTTTCGTCTCGACGTGATTCGCAGTGCCGCAGTGTCTGGTGAAGGTCTGCATCGCGTACGCTGGTGGCTGAAAGACGGAACGCTCTATCGGGCCATGGGCCTGCCGAGTGATCGTTACCCACTGCCTGCACCCAAGGAGGGGGTTGCGGTGCTTGGAGGCGTTGTGGATCTGCAAGCGCGGATCTGGAAAGCGGACAATGAATGGCACACGCTTGATGGTAATCGGGAGAATGATCCTAAAGGGATTGAGATTCGATTGACGCGGGAGACGGGCCAGGGGCGGGAGGCGTACAGGAAGGTGGTTGGGCTTTTGGATTGATGGGGGTTTAGGGCATTTGCGGGTTGGTGCGGTCGTAGAAAGAGCTATCGGATCACACCGCTTTTCAGTTCATCAGGGAGTATCAGTTTTTTTGTGTTCGGGCTGGTTAGCCTGCCGTCAGGCAGGCCCTTGTTTTACCAGTTCGGTCTGGTAAAACGGTCTCCGTACAGGATCGCAAATTGATTCATTGCCACTTTCCAGTCGTGTGCCGCATGCCCCCAGTTGGCGGTAATGTTTCGCACCCCAAGCCATATCAGTTTCGTCGCGGCCTCATCGGTCGGGAAGTGCCCTCGAGTCTTGATGATCTTGCGTAACTGGGCATTGATGCTCTCGATGGCATTGGTCGTGTAAACCACTTTGCGGATGCCCGCCGGGAAAACAAAAAACGGTATAACCCGATCCCAGGCGCGACGCCATGCAGCAACTACAGTCGGATACTGCTTGCACCAAAGCCCTGCTTCAAAGGGGTTAAGCTCTTGCTCGGCTACATCGGCATTGATCGTCTGGTAGATCGGCTTGAGCGCTTTGGCCAATGCCCGACGTTTATCCCAAGCGGCATAGTCCAAGCTGTTGCAGATTAGATGCACGATACAGGTTTGCAGCGTCGTTGGACCATCAACTATCCCGTGTCAATATCTTTATAAACCTATCAAACTCCTGAGAAACAGATTCTCCCTCTTCGGGAGAGAGCAACACATTCATAACCTGATCATCAAGGGCACAGTCATATATATCTATACCCACCCAACCTTTAGACCAGAATTCAACAGTCCCTAGCTTGTTAAAACCTTCCAACTCTATCCTTTCAAGGTCACCAAAATCCCCATCAGCAAATGATGAGTACTCTAGAGAAAACCCCTTCAAAAGTGGTTTTACACTTTCATCAAACCAAGATTGATCCATAAAACTTCTCACTTCTTATCTAGAATTTCAATGTTCTTGATCGCCGGAAGATGCTCGCCGCCCTGCTTATTAAGCAAGAACTGCTGAGACTTACCTGCATCAGGGCCAATCATTTTAAACCAGCCATCTTTCCGCCTTGCAGCAAGCTGTTAGCTGAAAAATCAAACTCAACATAGACAGAGCCTTTGGGTGCAGCCCCTTTAAAGTCAGCGATGCCATTAGTCGAAATAAAGGTTTTTCCTCCACCGCCTTGCACCACTTTATTTGTATTTTGCATCTGCGCCAGCTCATCAGGAGACATCCAACTTCCTACACGAGTCATACTGACATCGTCGATTGCCTTGGTTTCGCCAAGTTTTAGCGGAGAGCTGACTGTTGCTTTTGCACCTTTTGCCCACGCTCTTGCGACTCTTGGACCGCCAGTTGCTTTACCAGTAATAATCGCTGCAATCGCAGCCGTTACCGATGCGGTTCTTGGGTCAGCCTTATCGAGTCCTAATTACTCCGCGAACGCTTCCGCACTAGGCGATATAATAGCTTCGGTGGTATCTGCCTGCGCAGCGAGATTGAAGCCATAAAACGCGGCCTCAATCTGTCTTCCTCGTTGACCTAGCTCGTTACTATATTCTCCGGTCTGGTAGCCGTAAATGGCCTCGTAAATTTCCTTCGCGCCAGCGATGCATCCTTCCGTGCTGGAAGCACAGATTTTTTCTAGCGACGCTTTATTAAGCTCGTGTTTCTTGATAAAGCTGGAAGCAACAGCATCACAATCGCCCCTCTCCTCACTCGTGGTGAGGCTTATACACCCGTAGGATCAGATTACCGACTGGGTTGGCAAAAAATTCCCGACACGGGTTATGATCCTATCAACAATAGTCTCGGCAGTACTGGGCCTATTTATTCAGAATAAATCAGAAAGAAAGCTGATTCAAAATCTCTCTCATTTTTACAGTATCTTCCGGATGAAGACTTACATACTTATCACATGCTAGCCGCATGTATTTAGAGCAAATCTCTTCACTTACAACAACTGTATCTTCATTTTTTGGCGGATAACCATAAGCGAACTCAACACCTTCAAAATGTTCCTCCTCAAAAAACTATTTAAATCAGGAAAATTGCAGTACGCACCATCCGTACTGAAGCCCCACCTTTTCACCAATAGCTCAAGAGATTTTATAAAATTACCATCGTGATACATCCGATCAAAATACCCCTTCACTATCCAGTAAGAGTCTGAATCAGTATATGGCTGTCCAAATAGCTCTTTCATATCAATCCTCACTGGGGGTGAAAGTTAGTAACTGCCCCTGCAGCCTTGTCAAGGTAGACCCTAAGCTAACGCCCCCGGCAGTAGCATCATATTGAGTCACCCCCTTCGACAAAGCCCCCCCCTGTATCCACTGGCCGCAGCCTCCTGTCCAAGATCAAGGATCTTTTGATCAGAGAAGACCTTCGGATCATAAACAGTCTTAGTAAACTCTTTCGCTTTATAGCCGATCACATTCCAGTTCGATCATAGGCCGGTATCTGATATTTAATATTTGTAATCCCCTTAACAGAAGTCGGTGTCTCACCCAATATCTTTATGCCATTTGAAGATGCGGCCTGAGAGAATGCATCAAGATTATGGGTTCCGCTAACTCCACTTTTCTGGGTCAATCCATCGAAACTACTCAGATGGTTTTTGATGCTCGGATTAAAGCTCATGCCTTCCGGGAAGCTTGCAGCCGCTTTTGCCCCTACAGTTCATATTCTCGGCGACAGTATATGAAGCCATCGAGACACTCAAGACACCCTATTGAACCAAGTACAAACTTACTATCTAAATCCACATGAGAAACTTTGTCTTGCCCAATTGAGGCTGAAATATTTGTGGCAACCACCTCTAAGCTTTCCCAGTCAAAATCTGTAGGCGACCTATCAAGGTAGTAACGAATAAGTAATACCCCATCATCTGACAGTGAAATAGCAATCGCCCTTATTGCAGGATATATCTCACCAATCAGGGCACGCCAAACACATAAAACTAACCAATCAGGGAGAGCTTTCATGGTTTCGCTCCGACAGTAGTAGGATTTGTTGGAACAATATGCGCTCCGTTTTTACCTGAATGTATTGTTCCGTATCTTGTCGCCAAGCCTGATGTGCCATCGACACCAATATTCTTGCCAAAATCAACTATTGGCTGCCCTCTTGAACCATAACCTACGACAGGAAACTCTCCCGCATGAGCACCGTTCAACAGTTTTTGAGGCTCGATCCCCTCATTAAGATAGCTACGTCCGGGAAGAAAATTGTTATGCCCCAAAATATGCTTGCCTTGCTGGCCAGCATGGATGCTACTAGCCACGTTGTCCAGCGAGGCACCTGCCGCTTTTGCACCCGCTCCTGCGACTCTTGGACCGCCAGTTGCTTTACCAGTAATAATCGCTGCAATCGCAGCCGTTACCGATGCGGTTCTTGGGTCAGCCTTATCGAGTCCTAATGACTCCGCGAACGCTTCCGCACTAGGCAATATAATAGCTTCGGTGGTATCTGCCTGCGCAGCGAGATTGAAGCCATGAAACGCGGCCTCAATCTGTCTTCCTCGTTGACCTAGCTCGTTACTATATCCTCCGGTCTGGTAGCCGTAAATGGCCTCGTAAATTTCCTTCGCACCAGCAATGCATCCTTCCGTGCTGGAAGCACAGATTTTTTCTAGTGACTCTTTGTTAAGCTCGTGTTTCTTGATAAAGCTGGAAGCAACAGCATCACAATCGGCCCTCTCTTCACACCCAGTAAGCGCCTTGTTCAGCTGAACCATTTCAAGGTGGTTCAGATAGTTGTTTTCAGTGGAGTTTGCCGCCACGGTCGCCCCTGCAGAGGCATCCCCTCCGGTGGCCATGCCGGTCAGCACACCGATCAATTGAGAAGCAGTCAGCAGCTTGCTGACGCCTGCCTGATAAGCCTTACTGTCTTTACCGGCATCTTTCGGTAGCAGCTTGCCGCCTAGATAATCAACGAGCATTTCATTCGCACCGGCTGCCAAAGCACCTGTCCGGAAATCGCCGCCCATCGCTTCTGCCATCAATCCGCCAAGGGCTGCGTGCATGGCAACCTTGGTGAACTTGCCAGAATCCATCGTTATGTCACCGATCTTGCCTGCAATCCTGGCACCAGCGACGCTGACTCCGGTACCTAGCGCAGAGGCTCCAAGGTTGTCCTTGAAGCTGCCGCCCATGATCGCGGTTTTAATCAAGGCCTCTGTGAATACCTTGTCTGCAACGGTACCCAGACCGGCTAGATCCAAGCCGATATTTTTTGGATCAATAGGTGCAAAACCTGCAAGGGCTCCAGAGACGGCGTAACCCTTGAGACTTTCCGAAGAAGTTATGTCCTTCAGAACGGCACCCAGATCGCCCTTGTTATTAATCGCACTGGTTGCCGCGTTAGTAGCTACGCTGGTTGCAAGCGCACCGCCCATACCGGTCAGACCCAGCCCGGCCGGCCCCATCACCGCAGCCATCAGGATAGCGATGGCGATCTGGGCAGCCGGGCCGAGGCCGGAGTTGTTGTACTTGAAGCTTTCGTGGATTTCCTTGACCTGATGCCAGTCCACATCGCCCCGTTTTTCGGCCTCTTTAAGCCAGGCCAATTGCGGATCAGCCTTGACCATGGCGTCGATGCTCTGGCTGACGCTCTGTTGGTCGACCTGTTTGACATCGATCTGAAGGCCTTCGACCGCATTGATGACTACCTGGCCCTGAGCGCTCAGTTCGCTCTGGCGCAGAGTTTCGTCGGTTGTGCCTTTACCTTTCGACGAGAACCAGACCGAACTGCTTTTGCTCTTGGTATGGCTTTCGTCGTGGGAGTCTTTCACCCCCTCAAACGTCACCGCCCCGCCACTTTCAATCGTCAGGTCTTTCCCACTCTCCAGCTTCGCCACCTGATACTTCTGATCGCCACCACTCGCCAGAACCAGATCACCTCCGGTCGTGATTTCACTGCCGATGTTCTTCACATCGGTCACTTCATCGCGCTTGAAGCTTTTGGCGCCAAACGAGCCCTTTTTCTTTTTTTCGTACAGCGAGTAGTCGCTGTCCTGCGCGGCGAGGATGTCGAGGTTTTCGCCTGCCACCAGGTACGCTTCCTGACCTGCTGTAATCCGGCTGGAGATCACGGCGAGGTTCTGACCGGCCTGCAGGGCCACGCTGCCACCGGCGTTGAGGTCGGTAGCAATCTGGCTGACGTGATCTTCCTGACGGGTCAGTTTCTTGCTTTTGGACAGGGAGTGCTCTTCGTCCGCCGCAGAGCTGATGGTCATGTTTTCCGTGGCGGCCATTGCGATGTCGCGCTTGGCATCGATGTCGCTGGCAATCAGGGAGATATCGCGGCCAGCCTTGGCGCCCAGGTCACGACCAGCAGTGACGGTAGAGCCCAGCTGGGTGATGTCGCTACTGTTGTGGTTTTTGTCGAAGAACAGGCTGTTGTTGACTTCCGTCGTGCCGATCGTCAAATCACGTCCGGCAACGATATTCAGATCACGCCCGCTTTCCAGAACGCTGCCACGGTTGATGAAGTCACGGCCAGCCGAAATGCTCATGTCGTTGGCCGCTTCGATGCGCGCCGCGCTATCAGCGAACTCGCTGTGTCGCTGTCCACGGACATCGTTGTCCATCGACGTGATGCTGCGCTCGTTGATCACGTCGCCATTGAGCGAGGTCAGGGACACATCACGACCTTTGATGATGCCGCCCGCCGTATTGATCAGATCGTTGCCTGCCAGCAAGTCCAGGCGATTGCCAGCCTCGATCAAACCTGCGTTCACAAGGTTGTTGCCTGCGACTGCGGAGAGGTTGTTGCTGGCGAGTAATGTGCCGACGTTATCGAGGTTCTGGCCCGCAATCAGCGATACGTCGTTACCGGCGATCAAGGCACCGGTTGGTCCCAGACGGTTATCCGCCTGGGCCAGGTAGAGCACCGGGACCAGAACCTTTTCGCCATTTACTTCATGCTCTTCGAGCCAGACGATATCGTGGGTCAGCGCGGCAACCTGCTGTGAACTCAGCGATACGCCAACGGCAAGGCTCAATTGCTCCTTGCTCGCGATGGCGTTGTTCATCAGGTACTTGAATTGCGCTTCATTGGAGGTCTGCCCCTGAATGAACGCCTGACCGGTTCGAGCGACCACCGCTTGTTGCACCAGACGCTGTTCGTAAAGGCCGTCGCCCAGACGTTTGGCACTGACTTCCGGGTCGTAGCCAAGACCTGCAAGCAGGTAATCCGAACTCATGAACTGCTTGAGTTCAGTCAGTACCGGGTTGGTTTCAATCAGGTATTTCTGAGGCTTGGAGACGAATGTGCTGTTTGGCAGCCCCTGAACCTTCGCGACCGTTTGTGAGGCGGGAGCTGTGACTGGGGTAATGGCGGTACTCTGAGCGACGGTAACCGGCCGCGCTGCGCTGATGACCGGATTGGCTTGAGCGATCACCGATGGTCTGGCAGAAGTCGGGATCTGACTGGCTACTGACGTACCGATGACCTGTGTAACCGAGGTGATCGCGCTGCCCTGCACTGCACCAGGATTTCGGATCGTGCCGTTATTGGAGGAAGCTATCGTAATCAACGGTACTGCGGTCGACGAACCATTACTCTGAACGGGCAATAGAGCACCATTGCCCTGATTGCTCGCTGTCACTCCGGCAACTGCATCGACGAGCGTTAAGCCAGCGGCGTCCGAGCTGTGACCCGGCAAGACGAATCCACCGGTGTTCGAAAAATCTGGAGCACTGGTGTCGAAGGCAGATGCATTGGCACTCAAGCCTGCAGCCTGCCGTGTGGTTAGCGCAAGCTGGCGAGTGGCGCTGTCGATCTGTCCGACCGCACCGAGTTGGATGATGCCCGCTTGTGCGTCGGGGACGGATTGTTCACGCTGAGCCAGCGATATGCTCGCGCCGCCCATCGTCCAGCTTTGCGGGACGCCGGTGGACTGGGAGATAGACGAGGCGCTGCCTGACTGGCCGCTAAGACGGAACAGGCCGTTCTGGCCCGTCGGCAGACTGAAGCCTGGCAGGGCTAGTGGGTTGACTTGTTGTTGAGCGAGATCTGGGGGGAGCTGGGCGTTTATGCTTACGACTGTTGGTTTAGCATTTCCGCTGAGTTGAGTGCCTCCTACGCGAGATCCACCTGATGCAACGGTAACCCCCTCTCGCACAACGCTGTTAGTGAGATTTTGAGTGGCGTTTATACGGATAGCCCCTCCCGCTTGCACTACGGCATTAGCGGAAGCAGAAGGACTATTAGTGACAATTGTATTTTCGAAGAAATTCGCGTTCCGTACTGAACTTGGTGCTTCTACGAGAACACCACTTCCATAACTAGGTTGTGAGAACTGATAACCTGGATTCGCATTGCTTTCGATCCAAATAGTTGCAAATTTAAAATATTGATTTGTCTCCCCGCCTCCACCACTTTGCCCAAACCCAACTATTGACTCTTTACCATCCGCAGTCCAGAAATGCATTCCCGGGGTAAAGCGAAAGGTGCTGTTCAATGACCCATACATCGGATCATTGGCAGCGTTATAATCCATGATTGCCCGCCATGACCCAATATCCCTAGGTGCATCTAGGGAGCGACGAACAGTATAATCGCCAGTTGTTACGCCTTTGTTGGTAAAATTTTGAACACTCATTGCCAAGTCGTTATTGGCAGCAACCGTCGAGGCGTTGTTAACAAAATCGCCGCCTGTAACATCGAAATTACGCCCAGCGGTCATGAAAGAAGATGCTGAGTCCTGAGTAACAGTCGACGAATAATTCTCAATCCAAACAAGATGACTAGATTCAGCACGCATTCTTAAAACAGTGCAGCCGTAACATTGAACACCGATAGCGCCGGATATCAAACCACCGGTAGCTTCAAATACATCTTTACGATTTTCAATACGGCTAGCCGCCAAGCTCATGTCTCCGCCGCTTTCAATAGTTGCAGAAACGTTATTGATCGACGAGCTCCAACCATTGCTGTCATCGCGCGCAATGCTGAGATTGCCCAAGCTGTACACATCAGCAAACCGATTTGTAAAATCACCCACGCGCAGCGCCATATTCCCGCCGCTGAATACCAAACCATTCTGATTAACAAGTGATCCAGCGTTGACTCGCAGGTTACCGCTACTGCCTACTGTGCCCTGGTTGCTCAGCGAGGCAGCATTGACGGTCAGATCCCCCATTGAGGTGAGACGTCCAAGGCTGCCAAGGCTCCCGGTGCTGGTGATTGTTCCGGTCGTACCTGCGGTGATCGCCGTTGCAGAATTCAGATCAATCTGCGCTGCGCTCATACCCATAATGCCTGCGCTGCTGACCCGACCGCCCCCCGAAAAACCACCTCCAATCCGGATATCCACACTTCCATCACTAGCAATCAACCCATCATTGATCCAATTCCCCCCCGTCCCGACAAACGCATTCGACGCCAGCAACTGCCCGCTCGCCGTCTGATTGAATGTCCCGACATTGACCGTCAACCGCCCTGCCTGGATCACACTGCTGTTTGTCCAGCTGTCAGCCGTGAGCGTCAGTCCGCCGCGCGTTACGACACTGCCGCCTGCGTTGGTCAGATTGGGCGTGGAGATCGCGAAGGTGCCTTCTCCGGCATGCAGCAGAGAACCGTTGGCATTGAGGAAACTGGCGGCATTAAGCGTCAGGTCGCTGCTTGCCACTTCCAGTCGGCCGCTGCGGTTGTCGAACTGGTTGCCTATCTGGAAAAGTGTCGAACCACCAGTCCCTAACGCGCGTAGCTGGCCTGTCTGGTTGTCCAGGTTCGCGGCGCTGATGTTCAGCGTGCTGTCACTCTCGATGATACCCAGGCGATTGTTCAGCAGCCCGCCGAGATTGAGTTCGACCTGGCCGCCCGCAATCTGGCCGTCGTTATCACCGCTGTTATCGAAGTTGACACCCGTAACGCGCACCAAACCTTTCGCGTACAGACCTCCATTACGGTTATCGAAGTCCGATGTGGTTATCAGCGCTTCGCCGGTCCGGGCAGAAACACGGCCGCCGTAGTTATTGAAGCCACCCAATGCGGTCAGGTTGAGACGCTGCGCCTGGATCACACCTCCTTGTCGCTTGCCGTCATAACCGTTGTTCAACACGCCGGTAATGGTCGAAGTGAATGCACCCTGCAAACTGGAAAGCACACCACCCTGGCTGTTGAGGTTTGCTGCGGTAACGCCAAGCTCGCCCCCTTGGGCGATAATGCGGCCATTAAGGTTGTCGACGTCTTTATTAACCGATACGCGAAGCGCTCCCTGACTTTGCAAAGTGCCAAGCGTGTTGTTGAGACCTGCTGCGTCCACCTCTACATCGCCGCCCTGACTGTAGATCAGGCCGTCTGTAGCGTTGACCACATTGCCGGTAGCGATGAGATGCAGCTTACCGTCAGATGCGAGGGTGCCACGGTTACTGTTATCCAGTTGCCCGGATGTATTGAGCGTCAACAGGCTTTTGCCGACCAGTTGTCCGCCCTGGTTATTGACCTGGGTACTGCGACGCAGCAATAACGCGCCGCCGCTGGCCAGCTTCCCGTTGGTGTTGGTCAGGGCAGCCAGCAGGTCGAGGGTCATTGCGCCTTTGCTGCTGAGGTTTCCCGCGCTGTTGTCGAGAGTTCCGCCCTCGAAACTCAGGTCCTGCGCGGCCGTCAGATTGCCAGCGGTGTTATCAAGCGTAGCGGCTTTGATCGTCAGTCCGGCTCCGCTGTCAATCAAGCCTTTCTGACTGTTGTCCAACCGACCGGTAACGGTCAGAGTCTGGCCAGCACCGCTGGACAGGATGCCTCCACTGTTACTGAGGCTGTCAGATGTGACAGTCAGTGCCGTCTGGCTGACCAGTGCCCCGCCACCGCTGTTGAGCAACGCACCGCTCAGGTCAACGCCAACAGAGCCGTTGCGGCTGGACAGCGTACCGTTATTGCGGTTGTCGAGGCTTTTGCCGTGAACGTCCAGACGTTGCCAACCGGAAATCAGGCCGTTCTGGTTATTGATGCTGTCGGTTGCGACTGTCAGTACGTCGCTGCTGATGACCTTGCCGTTTGTGTTATCGAGCGCACGGCCGTTCAGCTCAAAGCCTTGCGCGCTGGAGATTTCGCCTGACTGGTTAATGAAGTCGCGTACGCGCTTGAAGGTCAGAGGACCTTTGGCAGAAATCAGTCCGCTACGGTTATTCAGATCAGCGTCTTTCAGATCAATGGACAGACTGGTGTTGCCCATCAAACGTCCAGAGTCGAGTGACAGCGCATCAAGCGTGACGCTCATCGCGCCCCATCCCGACACTTCACCACCATTGCCCGAATTCAGACTGTTGGCTGTCAGAACCAGCGTACTACCGCTATTGATCAAGCCGTTGGCGGTGTTATTGATCGTTGTTGCGTCCAGCGTCAGACCCGTTTTAGCCAGTAACTGGCCTGCCTGGTTATCAAGGACGCCTGAACCCAATTTAAGAGACTGGTTCGCGTTGATGAGACCTTCTTCGCGATTGGTCAGCGTTCCGGTAACCGTCAGTTCCAGATCGTTGCGACTGGTCAGGGTCCCGCCGGTGTTGTCCAGCGCACCGGCTTTGGCATCCACGCCTGCTGCGGCGACCATGCCTTTAACGTTATTCAGTGCATTGGCAATACGCAGAGTGAGGAATTGATTACTGAGTACCTTGCCGCCGTTGTTTTCAAGGCTATTTGCAGACAGCGTGAAAGCTTGCCCACTGGAAATTTCCCCACCCTGGTTCAACACCACACCCAGATTTTTCAGCAGCAGGGTGCCTGGGGCATTGATAAGTCCGCTCTGGTTGTCCAACTGGCCATTGTTCAAATCAAGGCTGAGTGAGGTGTTGCTGAAAAGAGTACCTTTATGCTGATCCAGACGGCTGACGCTTGCGGTCATCGCCTGACTGCTGCCGATGCTGCCGCCACTGCTGTTGGTGAGTTTCGCGGCAGTCAGTTCCAGTCGGTCACCCGTGCTGACACGCCCATTCTGACTGTTATCGAAATCGCCTGTATTGAGCTTCAGCAAGCCTTTGCTGCTGATGGTGCCGCGCTGACTGTTGTCGAGGACGCTGCTCCCCAGATCGAGCGCACCATCGGTCACCAGTTTGCCGCCCTGATTACCGAATGCTCCAGCGCTACGCAGGTACAGGGTGTCAGCACTGGAAACATTGCCAGCGTTGTTGGTCAGGCTGCCAGCCTTCAGGGTCAGCGTACCCTCACTGCTGACCAGGCCCGTTGTATTATCGAGCAGCCCGGACAAATCGATATTGATGTCCTGCAGCCCACTTAACGTTCCGCCAATGTTGTCCAGAGCAGTACCGACGACCGTCAGGCCTGTTGTGCTGGATAGCAGGCCATCGTTCCGGTTGATAGTCCGGGTCACGTTCAGTTTCAGGGCTTTCTGCGCAAGGATCTGGCCGCTGTCGCCGTTATTCAGTTTGGCGCCGGTCAGTGTGATCGTGTCCTGACCCGAGATTTCGCCACCACGGTTATCAATGTCAGCAACATTGATAACCAGCGCCTGGGTTGCACCAATCAGGCCCTTGTTGCTGTTAGTCAGTGCATCACCGGTCAGCGCCAGAGAGCCCTGCGCGATCAATTGGCCGCCTTGCTGCTGCAGGTTGCCTATGTGCGCAACGAGGTTTTTCTTGCTGGCAAGCTGACCTTCCAGATTGTTAACGGAAGCAGCATTCAGTACGACGTCTGCGTCGGCAATCACCACGCCTTTCGTATTGTTCAGAGCGGTATCGACAGTCAGGTCCAACGCACCGCGGCTGCTGATCAAGCCTGCGGTGTTGTCCAGCCCTGCGCTATGCATATCCAGCGCAGCAGCAGAAATAGAGCCTTTGACGTTGGCCAGCGCCTTGTCGATAACCAGCGTCAACTTCTGACCACTCAGCAACTTGCCGCCACTGTTATCAAGGCTGTCGGCCTTCAGTGTGAAGGTCTGATTGCTGGATATTTCGCCGTTCTGGTTTGCAACACCTTTGAGGTTTTTCAGCAGCAACAGGCCGGAGGCATTGATCAGGCCGCCCTGATTGTTCAACTGGCCGTTGCTGAGGTCCAGACTCAACGAGGTGTTGCTGAACATCTCGCCTGCCTGCTGATCAAGACTGGTAACCGTGGCGGTCAACGCCAGTGCGCTGGCGATGCGCCCGGCACTCTGGTTGATGACCTTGCCTGCGATCAGGTCAAGCGTATCGCTGCTGGTCAGCTGCCCTTTCTGGCTGTTATCGAATGTGCCGGTAGTTACAGTAACCTTCGTCGCACCTTTGCCCGACAGTGCTCCACCTTTACTGTTGTCCAGGCTGGCACTGGAGATCGTGAGCGTCGAATCCGTGGTCACAGAGCCGGACTGGTTGGAAAGCGCGCCCTTTGTATCAATCTCCAGTGCATCGGCACTGGACAGACTGCCTTTGGCGTTTTGCAGCGAGTCGGCTGTCACACTCAGTGCAGCCTCGCTGCTGAGCAGGCCGCCTGTGTTGTCCAATGCGTCGGTCAACAGGATTGTCAGGTTGTTCTGACTGGCCAGCGTACCGCCCGCGTTGTCCAGGCGCGCGCCGTCCAGATGCAAGGTGTTGCCGAAAATCAACCCCTTGTTCAGGTTGATGATGCGCGCCACCTTCAATTCCAGCGCAGTACCGGCCAGAACCTTACCGCCGTTACTGTTCTCGAGCATCTTGGCAGTGATGTCTACGCCAATCTGGCTGGATATCTCACCATTGCGGTTGTCGATATCGTCCACGTTGAGTTTCAGCGCTTTTGTTGCGCCTACCAGACCACCCGATCGGTTATCCAGCGTCTTGCCGACCAAGGTCAGATCACCTTGCGCAACCAGCTCACCGCCTTTCTGGGTCAGGCTGTCGATTTCAGCAACAAGATCAGCCTGACTGGCGATACGTCCCAAGTCGTTGAGCGCTGTTGTCACCTGCAATTTCATCAGATCAGCAGCATTGAGCAGGCCGCTCCGGTTATCCAGAAACGTGCCTTTCAACTCAAGGCCGGCGTTACTCTGAATACCGCCTTTCTGTTTTGCCGCCAGATCTGCCTGATTGTTGTCGAGTTGATCGACGAACAGCTGCATGCCTTTTTCAGCACGGATGGCTCCGCCGCGGTTGGCGACACCATCGCTTTGTACGATCAGCAGATCCCTGGCGACGATGCTGCCGCCACGGTTGTCCACTGAGAGGCTGGATAGATCCATCAGACCCTTGGCCTGCAGACTGCCCCCGGTTTGATTGTCCAGTGCTCCCGTCAGAACGAGAGAAAGCTTGCCGTCGGTCACTACCGATCCAGACTGACTGTTGTCCAGGCTCACCGCGTGAATATCGACGCCCTGCCCTGACCCCAAGGTGCCTGCCTGATTGTTGATCGCCTTGCCAACGACCATGTTCAGAAACTTATCGGCCATGACCTGACCCTGGGTATTGTCCAGGCTCAGGGAAGCCAAATCGGTTTTGCCGGCGCTGGTCAGTTCACCGAGTTGATTTGACAGATCGCCGTTAACATCAATGATCAGATCGGCGTCACTGCTGACGCTGCCGCCGTTGTTGTTAAGTTCATTGGCACTAAAATCGATCCCCTTGCCGGAAACCAGACCGCGCACGTTGGTCAGCAACTTATCGACGCGTACGATCAGTGCCTGGTCGCTGATGACCGAACCGTCAGTGTTGTCCAGCGAAGTGGCCGACAGCGTGAAACCATTGGCGCTGGAGATTTCGCCGTTCCGGTTATTGACTGTGGTCAGGTTTTTCAAGAACAGCTCGCCAGGGGCGGTGATCAAACCGCCCAGGTTATTCAGCACACCGTTGTTCAAATCGAGGCTGACGTCGCTATTACTGTAAAGCCGACCGTCTTTGCTCTGGTCAAGGCCGGTGACGAACGCTGTCAGCGCTTTCGCACTGGCGATACGGCCTGCCTCACTGTTGTTGACCTGAGCGGCGGTCAGACCCAGCACATCCGTGCTGGTCAGGCGACCGCCCTGCTGGTTGTTGAACGCTCCTGTATCGACCGTTACGCCTTTGCCTGCGATACGTCCGTTCTTGCTGTTATCCAGACTTGCGCTTTTAACCGTCAGGTCGGCGTTACTCAATATTTCACCGCCCAGGCTGACGACGTCTCCGGTAACAGTCAGCAGGGAAGTGTCAGCGCTGGTGATGCTGCCACCAGCATTGTTAAGCGATGCAGCCTTCAGCTCCAACGTACCATCGCTGCGAACGACGCCCTGACTATTGTTCAGCGCACCGGTAACGTTGAAGCCCAGACTGTTTTTGCCATAAAACCGACCGCTATCCGTATTGGTCAACTTGCCCAGATTGAGCTGTACAGACTGCTGCCCTGAGACGACGCCTGCCGTCTGATTATCGAGGCTGTCGGCCGTCAGCAGCAGGGCACCATTGGCCAGCAAGCGGCCTTTGTGGCTGTTATCGAATTGACCCACTGTTGCCGTCAGCGTACCCAGGCTTGAGACTTCTGCATTCTGGTTGTTCAGCGTCGCGGCATTCAGCTCGAGACCTGTGGCAGAAATCAGACCGCGCAGGTTGTTCAGGAGCTTGTCGACGCGCACGGTCAGTGCATTGTCGCTAATTAACGAACCGTCGGTGTTATCCATTGAGTTGGCCGTCAGCATGAAACCGTTGGCGCTGGAGATTTCACCGTCCGAATTATTGACGGTGGTCAGGTTTTTCAGAATCAACTGACCCGGAGCGGTGATCAGTCCTCCCTGGTTATTCAATACTCCGTGACTCAAATCGAGGCTGACATCGCCGTTGCCGTACAACCGTCCATCATTGGTCTGGTCAAGGGCAGTCACCACGGCAGTCAACGCCATCGCGCTGGCGATACGACCCGCCTCACTGTTGTTGACCTGTCCGGCAGTCAGACGCATGACTCCGCTGCTGATCAGGCTACCGCTGTTCTGGTTCTCGAACGTTCCAGTGGTCAACACAATGCCGTTGCCGGCGACTCGCCCTTTGCGAGCGTTATCGAGGCTACCTGTCGTAAGCGTAAGACTGGCGTCGCTCAGCACCTCACCGCCATTATTGACGGCAGCTCCGGCGGCAGTGATCGTGGAAGTTTGCGCACTGGAAATACTGCCGCTGGTGTTGTTCAGCGATGCGGCCGTAAGCGATAACGTGCCATCGCTGCGGATAACGCCCTGTTCATTGTTCAATGCACCGGCAATGTTGAAACCCAGGCTGTTTTTGCCGTAAACCCGACCGCTGCCGGTATTGGTCAATTGCCCCAGATTCAACTGGACGGATTGCTGCCCGGAGACCACACCGTTGGCCTGGTTGTCGAAACTGTCTGCAGTCAGCAACAATGCGCCGTTGGCCATCACACGGCCTTTCTGGCTGTTATCGAACTGGCCGACCGTTGCCGTGAACGCACCGAGGCTGGAAATTTCCGCATTCTGGTTGTTCAGGGTCGTCGCGTGCAGTTCGAGGCCGTTGGCAGATACCAGCCCGCGCAGGTTGTTCAGCAACTGGTTCACGCGGAGGATCAGCATCTTGTCGCTCAGCAGCGAACCTTCGGTGTTTTCCAGCGAAGTGGCCGACAGCGAGAAGCCGTTGGCGCTGGAAATCTCACCGCTCTGATTGTTCACCACGTTCAGGTTTTTCAGCAGCAGTTGGCCGGGTGCGTTGATCAATCCATCCTGGTTGTTCAGTACGCCGTTGTTCAGATCCAGGCTTACGTCGCTGTTGCTGTAAAGACGACCATCATTGGTCTGATCAAGGCCGGTAACCGCCGCCGTCAGGGCCATGGCGCTGGCGATGCGACCTGCCTCGGTGTTGTTGACCTGAGCAGCAGTCAGCCCGAGGGTGCCGGTACTCGTAAGACGGCCGTCATTGTGATTATCGAATGCGCCCGTGGTGACAGTAACGCCGTTCGCCGCGATGCGACCGCCCTGACTGTTGTCCAACGAGCCGCTGGTCAACGTCAGGCTGGCATCACTGAGAATCTGTCCACCCTGGTTGGCGACGGCTGCATTGGTGGTGATCGAGGCCGTTCCGGCGCTGGTGATTCTGCCGCCGCTGTTGGCAAGGCTCGCCGCACTCAGGCTCAGGGTGCCGTCACTGCGCAGCACGCCCTGATCGTTATTGACTGCTCTGGTGGCGTTCACGCCTAGGTTGTTTCTGGCGTAAACGCTGCCCTTGCCGGTGTTGGTCAGTTGCCCCAGTGTCAGTTGCACACTTTGCTGTCCAGACACTGATCCAGCATCCTGGTTATCCAGATTGTCGGCCGTCAGTTGCAGCGCACCGTTGGCCATCACACGGCCTTTCTGGCTGTTATCGAACTGGCCGACCGTTGCCGTGAACGCACCGAGGCTGGAAATTTCTGCGTTCTGGTTGTTCAGGGTTGCCGCGTGCAGCTCGAGGCCGTTGGCAGATACCAGCCCGCGCAGGTTGGTCAGCAACTGGTTCACGCGGAGGATCAGCATCTTGTCGCTCAGCAGCGAACCTTCGGTGTTGTCCAGCGAAGTGGCCGACAGCGAGAAGCCGTTGGCGCTGGAAATCTCACCGCTCTGATTGTTCACCACGTTCAGGTTTTTCAGCAGCAGTTGGCCGGGTGCGTTGATCAATCCATCCTGGTTGTTCAGTACGCCGTTGTTCAGATCCAGGCTTACGTCGCTGTTGCTGTAAAGACGACCATCATTGGTCTGATCAAGACCTGTAACCACCGCCGTCAGGGCCATGGCGCTGGCGATGCGGCCTGCCTCGGTGTTGTTGACCTGAGCAGCAGTCAGCCCGAGGGTGCCGGTACTCGTAAGACGGCCGTCCTGGTGGTTATCGAATGCGCCCGTGGTGACAGTAACGCCGTTGGCCGCAATGCGACCGCTCTGACTGTTGTCCAGCGAGCCGCTGGTCAGCGTCAGGCTGGCATCACTGAGAATCTGTCCGCCCTGATTGACGACGGTTGCATTGGTGGTAATCGAGGCCGTTCCGGCGCTGGTGACGCTGCCGCCGCTGTTGGCAAGGCTCGCCGCGCTCAGGTTCAGGGGGCCGTCACTGCGCAGCACGCCCTGATCGTTATTCACGGCCCTGGTGGCATTCACGCCCAGGGTGTTTCTGGCGTAAACGCTGCCCTTGCCGGTGTTGGTCAGTTGCCCCAGTGTCAGTTGTACGTTCTGCTGGCCTGATATCGAACCGGCGTTCTGGTTGTCCAGCGTGTCGGCCGTCAGTTGCAGGGTGCCGTTGGCCAACAGGCGACCGCTGCTGCTGTTGTCGAACTGAACGAGCGTGGCGGTCAGGTTGCCCAGGCTGGAGATTTCACCGGTGCGGTTGTCAACGGTGCCGGTGTTCAGCAGCAGGCCACCTGCGGCGTTGATGATGCCCAATTGGTTGAGCACCTGGCCGGAGATGCGCGCAGTCAGCACAGCGCCACTGGACAGTTTGCCTTGCTGGCTGTTATCCAGCGTTTGGGCCGTAATGTTCAGATTGCCGCTGCTGCTGATAAGCCCGCTCTGTGCGTTCAGTACTTGAGAGGCGTTGATGTCTGCGTTGCCGCCCTGGCTCAGAATACGGCCGGACTGACGGTTGTCGATCACACCCGCAGCGACCCATGCGCTGGCCTGACCGTTCAAGGTTGCGCCCTGGTTGTTCAGCGTCTGGGTAACGGTAGCCTGCAAGGCACGGCTGGCAGTGATGCTGCCGCTGTTGGTCAGGCCGTTGGCCGACAAGGTCACATCACCCGACGCGTTGCGGCTGTTGTCCGCGTTGACGCCCGCTTCGATCACGGCCGTGTTGCGCAACTGGCCGCCAGCGGACAGGGTCAGCGCATCTCGGGCAGCGACGTTCTGCCGGGTTGTGAGATCACCGCCAGTGGTCATCGCCAGTGAGGAACCGGCGTAAACCGGCCCGTTGACCTCTGCGGTGTTGGCCCGCACGTTTACCGCGCCGCTCGCCGCCACCTGCATGACGTTGAGGTGGCCGTTGGCATCGATCTGGATATCGCCGCCGCTGGCCGCCAGGTCTGCGGCGAGCCTGACACCGACGCCCGCTTCGGTACCGACCAGCCGGATGGCACCGGCGTACATGCCGCCCAGGGCCGAGCTGTCGATCGCCAGTTCCGGCTTGCTGCTGCCATCGTCTGCCAGTGCCGTCGGGTTCAGGGTCTGTGCATCGACGTCGTTGCGACCGGTGATGACGTTGAGGCGTTTGGCGTGCAGTTCGGCGTTGATCTTCGCGCTGCGGGTGATGATGTCGAACTGGTCGACGTTGTCGGCGTTCAGTCCCACGCCGTCAATCGAGATGCTGCCGCCCTGAACGTTGAAGCGCTGCAACTGACCACTGGCGTCGAGAACCGGCTTGCCGGTGGTCAGCGTGACCTGCGGCGTATTGATGAACCCGCAGCCATTGCAACTGATGCCATACGGGTTGGCGACGATGACGCGTGCGGCCTGCCCCGCCACTTCCGTGTAACCCCTTAGCTGGCTGGCGTTGGCGCCCACCACTTCGTTGAGAATCGTGCTGGCCGCTGTGCCACGCAGATTGGAGTTGCCGACGATGATGCCGCCCAACTGGGTGCTCTGGGTCTGGTTGGTCGAGTTGTTGAGAATCACGCCCTGACTGTCAACGTTGTACTGCTGGAACTGGTTGTGCGACAGGCCGCTGGCATTGGGCGTGGCGATGTTGATGATGGGCACCCCATTACCGGCCTGACCCAGCGTGGTCCCCGTGCCACTGACGGCGATGCCTTCGGCCTGGACCAGCAGCGGCTGCCAGAACAGGGCATTGGCCAGAATCAGCGCAAGGCCACGCTTGGGCATTCCCCAGAAATGCTGACGCTCGGTCAACGCCGCGGAAGGCTGGCGGGCGAGCAGAGCCAACTGGTGAACGTCCATGTACGTGACCTCGAAACGGGAAAGATGAAAAAGGCTGGGTTACAGGAAGAAATCCACGCGGACGTAGATCGGCGATTCGCGCTCGATCACATCGGGACGTTCCAGGGAGCGGGCAAAGGTCACCGACGCGGCGACATGCTGGCCACGGGTAAACAGTTCGAACGAATGGCTGGACAGGCGGCCATGCTGGTCGCCGTTATAACGGTCGCCTCGGATCACGCCCTGGTCGTAACCCGCCGCGGCACCATACTCGGCGAAGACCGGTCGCATCCAGTCGAGGGTGACCGGACGAGTCAGACGCACTTCGTTGCGCCAGTAACCACCGCTGTCGCCTGACAGAAACTGGTCCTTGTAACCGCGTACCGACGACGAGCCACCCAGGCTCTGGCGCTGCGGACTAAACAGCACATCTTCACTGCGCTGTCCGGTGGCCAGGCTGGTGAACGTCAGCTTTTCGCCCCATAACTGAAAAGGCTGCAGGTAGCTGAGGGTGCCGGTGTATTTGCGGTAGCGCGCATCGGCTTCGCCCGGACCCGGGTCATGGTTGCCCTGAGCATCCAGGGCGCCAATGCCGTGCTGCATGCCCAGGTCGATGTTGAGAAACGCCGAGCCTATCCGGCGTCCGTGGTTGATGCCGAACTGCGCCTCAGTGATACGGTTGCTGCTGAGCGCCAGCTTGCTGTCTTCTACATAATTGTTCGTGCGCAGGTACGCCAGACCGGCATTGAGCGACGTCTTGCTCAGCGCGTCACGGTGCACGACCCGCTCAGCCCTGAACTGATGGTTCTGACTGTCGCCGTCCTGCTTGAAGTCGATATTGGACGCCTGGGCCACCGAGCGATATTCACTGGTGCTGTACAGGTAACTGAAAGTCCACCAGCCCCAGGGCATGCTGTACGACAGCGAGGCATTGCGAGAAGCTTTCTGGCGATCGCTGATCGCATCATGTCCGCCGCGCAGGCTGAACTGATCGGCCAGGCCGAGCGGGTTGTCCCACTCAAGCCCGGCGTTCCATTGCTGCTCACCGGTACTGCGCTGCCCCTCGTTGGTACGCGACAGGTTTGCTCGCCAGGGCTTTTGCGGCGTGTTCTTGACCACCACATCGCTGCCACCCACCGCCTCGCCAGGTGTCAGTTCCATCTGCGCCTGATTGGACGGCAGGCGATTGAGCTGATCGACCATCTGCTCGATCTCGCGCAGATTCACCATCGTGCCTTCCTGACCTGGAAAGGTCATGGCCAGCTCACGCGCCGACAGGCCGCTGTCGGCAGCGCCACGCAGTTTCTCGAGTTTGCCTTCAATCACCAGCACCTGCAGATCGCCCTTGGACAGATCCTGCTGCGGCAGATACGCCCGCGTCGTCACCAGACCTTTTTCGATGTAGTGATCGGTGATGACCTTGAGCAGCTCGTTGAGCTGGGGTACGCCCAGGCATTGCCCGATATAAGGCTGGATCAGCTTGTCGCGCTCAGCGGCTGAAAGCGAATCCGCGCCCTTGAGTTCGATGCGATTGATCGTGAAACAGCGTGTATCGGCAGGCGCGACCGGAGCAGCAGGCTCCGCTTGCTTGCCCGGCAGATCCTTGAGGTCTTCGAGACGGCGGCGCTGCTCTTCAAGCAGGCGATCCTGACGATCTCGGATGAAGTCCTGCTCGCCGGGTGTGGTGGCGGCTAAAACAGACAGCGGCGCGGCAGCCAACAGCGCCAGCACGGCCAATCTTGAAGCGAAAAGATACACGACGCGTCCCTGCGATATCACATTGATATTAAATTCGGGCGCGATATTAGTTCGCCATTATGATGGCGTCAAATAATTGTACAAGTTTGTACAGAGTCTTATCACCGAGGCCAAACGTGCCCTTGAGCACTGAAACGAACAGGATTTAGCTACGCAAAAATCGCAACCGTCTGCCGTCCCCTTAGCACCAGTTCTCCGCGTTCATTCCAGATTTCCATGTCCTGAAACGAATAGCCGTCAGCCGCCACATGGCTTGAGGCTTTGAGCAAAAACCACTGATCCTGCGCAGGCGCGTTGACGATATCCAGTGTCCAGGTGATTGTGCTGAGCGGGACGTTTGTTGTCAGGGTGGTGATGGATGCCGGGGGCAGCGCGTCCGCCAGTGCCATGAGCGCCACCATTGGATTGATGCCTTGCGCTTCCTCATGCCTGACCCACATCAGCAGTTCGGGCTCGGCGGCGCCGGAGAAAGGCAAGGTGCCACCGGCAGGTCGTTTCTGGAAGTTGTGCACGCAATTGGGAGCATGCGGTCCTGCATCCCACACTGGATAATCGTCGGGCCGGCCGACGGCGGGTCGCTGTGAATAATCGTGAAGAATCCGGCTGTCACGCGAAGCGGCAAACACCATGGTCATGTGCAGCGCCAACTGCGCTGATGAAAAGCAGTCGGTGGTCATCACCGTGACTGACTTTCCCTGACGCAACACGGTTGGCTTGAAGGTCTGCTCCAGCATGGCAGGACCGACGAAGGTGATCTGGGCAGACTTCAACGGCGGCAGCTCGGGACCGCCCGCCTGTATCGCAGTATGCAACGCGAGCGCAGCTGTCAGTCCGCCATAAACCGTTCTGCCTTGCAGCCAGTTTTCGGGGGCGTTGAAGGGTGTGGAGGGGTCGAAGCTCTGGAATATCTGTGCAAGTGAAGTCATCGTCTTCTCCTGAATCACATCAATCGGGATCAACTCAGCACAAACGCCCAATGAGGGTGGTGTCGAGCTTACCTGAACAGGCTGAATGGACGAGCGCTGAACACACCCTTCTCCAGATTCAACGTCACAACTCAAGGCCAGTGGCGCTGAACTACCGTATCAACGACGGGATGAGCATCGATCTGCAGCAGAGAAGCATGAAATGTCGGTCGCGAACCATGCAGGTCGTCACGCGCCCCGCTCCACCGGCTTGCGATGCTGGCCAGGATCTCGACCGCGCCGGGTGCTTCGGGATGCCAACTTCCCGGCTGGGTGAACAGATCGCTGAACATCTGCCAGTGCCAGTAAAGGCGCAACCGCGCGCCGGCCTCCAGCTTCTTGTGAGTCTTTTGGTCACTGTCGGGTAACCAGCGCTCCGGGAAGTCGATAATGGCGCTGGGCACATAGCAGTTGGTGGCGATATAGACCAGTGCCCGGAGCGCCTGTGATCGTTCGGACGTTGCACGCGGCAGAAGGCCGGCTTCCGGGAACTCAAGCCCCAGGTGAATCAGGATTGCCGCACTCTCTGTTACGACGGTTCCGTCGGGCAGCACCAGAACAGGCACTTGCATCAGGGGATTGACCTGTTTCAACGCTTCCCTGCCCGGTCCCTCTTCCCAAGCGTGATCGTCGACCAGCGTGTAGGGTGTTGCGCAAAGCTCAAGCGCGACCTCGATGGCTGCCGAACCGCAGCCCCTGGCACCGTAGAGCGTGTACATGGCTGATGTTCCTCACAAAGAAGTTCAAGCCTAGCTGACATCAGGAAGCTGTGCAGACCCGCTCGGCGACCAGATCAAACGCTAGAAGCGTTGTGGCAACAACCCGCTTTCACGCATCATGCCACCGCCCTCTTCTCGATGCCTTCCATGAAACGCTACGAAAAATTCGCCGCCGACATCGCTGAAATGATCCGCAGCGGGATTCTGCCACCCGGCGAAAAAGTCCCGTCCGTGCGTGTGGCGAGCCGCACCTATTCGGTCAGTCCGACGACGGTTTTCAAGGCTTATTATTTGCTGGAAGACAAAGGACTCATTCAAGCGCGTGCCCGTTCGGGCTATTACGTGCGCGAGTACGGCCCGCAGACCATGACCGAGCCCGAGTTGGTCAGGCATGTCAGCGAAGGGACCGAGGTCAGTGTCAGCAACCTGATATTTTCGGTGCTGGCGTCGCTCAAGGACCCGGACACCGTTCCATTCGGCTCGGCGTTTCCCAGCCCTTATCTCTATCCGTTGCCACGACTGGCGAAATCCATGGGCATCGCCGCAAGAGCGCTGACCCCGGCCACCATCATCAATGACATGACCACGGGAAACGCTGAGCTGCGTCGGCAGATTGCGTTGCGCTACATGATCAGCGGTGTACGCCTGCCGGCACACGAACTGGTGATCACCAACGGCGCCATGGAAGCGTTGAACCTGTGCCTGCAATGCGTCACCGAGCCTGGCGATCTGGTTGCAATCGAAGCGCCTGCCTTTTATGCGTGCCTGCAGGTTCTGGAACGCCTGAAACTCAAAGCCGTGGAAATCCCGGTGCATCCCCGTGACGGCGTGGACCTGGATTCGCTGCATGACAGCCTGAGCCGATTGCCGATAAAGGCCTGCTGGTTCATGAGCAGCTTTCAGAATCCGCTGGGGGCCAGCCTGACGCCGGAAAAGAGGACCCGGCTGTATGAGCTGCTGGACACTCACGACGTCCCGTTGATCGAGGACGATGTGTATGCCGAGTTGTATTACGGAACCACCGCGCCGCAGCCGGTCAAGAGCCTGGATCGCAGCGGCCGCGTCATGCACTGCGGCTCGTTTGCCAAGACGCTTGCGCCAGGCTACCGGGTTGGCTGGGTAGCGGGCGGACGCTATACCGAGCAGATCAATCGCCTGAAACTCATGACCACGATTTCACCTTCGGTGCCCGCGCAGGCGGCGATTGCTGATTATCTCAACCATGGCGGCTATGACCGACATCTGCGCAAGTTGCGCGATACGCTGGAAATTCAACAAGGCGCCATGCTTGCCGCAGCGGCTCGCTACTTTCCGACCGGCACTCGCGTCACGAAACCGGCCGGCGGGTACTTTCTGTGGTTCGAGTTTCCTGAACACGTGGATTCGCTTCTGTTGTTTCAGCAAGCCCTGGCGCAAGGCATCAGCCTGGCGCCGGGACCGATCTTTTCGCCCTCGCAGCGGTTTCGTAATTGCGCACGCCTGAACCACGGCAGCCCCTGGGATGACCGCTGCGAGCAGGCCATGGCGACGCTGGGCGAGATTCTCGCCTCATTCTGACCTCGCCCCCGAAACTGATCCCTGTTTTTTTACGCTTTCTGAATCTGTACCAGAATTTGCCAGCGCTCGATAATTGCCCTGCGATCCACACAGATCAACGAAGAGGTTCTCATGGGCAAGATGGCACTGGGTTTACTGGCATTTCTGGCATTCACGATTGCAGTCGGCCTGCTCGGGACGATACCGCCTTCGTGAGGCCGGAACTGTCAAACCTGCCGAACAACAGCCAATAAAGGGTGGGAATCAGGCCCAGGGTCACCAGCGTTCCCAAGGCCAGCCCGCCCATGATGGTGATTGCCATGCCCTCCCAAAGCGGACCGGCAAACAGCATCAATGGAACCAGGCCGATGATGCAGGTCAGCTTGGTCATGACGATGGGACGTAATCGTTTCACGGCGGCGTTGACGACCGCTTCGCGCACCGAAACCCCTTCCTGTCGCTCCACAACAGGTGTTCGACCGTTTCTGGCGCGCCGAGCGCTCCAGGGCCCGCTACTCGGGTGGCAGCGGGCTGGGACTTTCCATCGCCCGGGCCATCTGTCTTGAGCACGCTGCAGTCATCAGCGCACAGAACAAACCGGGCGGCGGATCGGTGATCCGCCGGGTGATCCCGGTCTGAGCCGGATAACTACTTCGCTCCGGCAACTTTCATGATCATCCGCGACAGCAGATAGATACGCGGCGCGACGCTTGCGACTTCTGCGTATTCCTCAGGCGTATGAATATTGCCGCCGACGATGCCTAAACCGTCCAGCGTTGGTGTACCCACGCTGGCTGACAAACTCGAGTCCGCCGCCCCGCCGCTGCCTTCGATGGTCAGCGTGCGCCCCAGTTCGCCATAGATGCCCTGCGCCATGGCTACCAATGCATCGGACTGCGGCGTCTGCGGCATGGGTGGCAGACCGCGTACCAGACTGGTCTTGACCTCGGTGTCAGGGATGAGTCTATTGGCGGACACCTTGGCCATGTCCTGCTCGATGCGATCAAACTCTTCTGGCAATACCGCACGCACATCAGCCTTGGCGCTGGCCTGATCGGGGATCACGTTGGTGCGGTCACCCGCCTTGAGAACGGTGAAGTTGATGGTGGTCTTCTTCTCCTCGTCGCCCAGCTTGCCCAGTTGCAGAATCTGATGGGCAACCTCGCTGGCCGCGTTGCGTCCCAACTCCGGTGCAACACCCGCGTGGGACGCCTTGCCCTTGACCTCCACAAGCGCTGTGGCAACCCCTTTGCGCCACACCACCAACCCGTCGGCCGGGCGACCCGGTTCCAGATTGAGGGTGACGTCATGGGCCTTGGCGGTCTTCTTGATCAGCTCGGTGCCGACCGTCGAACCGATTTCCTCGCTGGCGTCGAGCAGTACCGTAATCTGCGCGTAATCCTTGAAGTTGAGGTTCTGCAGCACTTTCAGCGCGTAGATTGCCGCCACGATTCCGCCCTTGTCGTCCATCACACCGGGGCCATAAGCGCGGCCATCCTTGATGTGGAAGGGTCGTTCGGCCGCGGTGCCCTCCTTGAACACAGTGTCCATGTGCGCCATCAACAGAATCTTTGCCTTGCCAGTGCCTTTGATCGTGGCCAGCACATGATTGCTGGCCTCGGGCGTATTGGGGACCCGTTCGATGGTGGCGCCGAGCTTTTTCAGTTCTTCGATGGCGATGTCGCTGACCTGACCGAGTCCCTGGGTGTAACCGGAACCTGAATCGATGTTCACCAGTCGCTCCAGCAGCTTCAAAGCCTCGTCCTGATACTGCTCGGCATCGGCCTTAATCTTCTGATGGGGCTCGGCCATGGCAAGCGGAGTGAGGGCAGCAAGCACGAAGACCAGACCGAGCCGAGTCGCCAGGGGTGAGCGGGAAAACAAGCGCATGCGCAATCCATCCATGAGAGTGATCGAAAAAAGTTTTCAAGAACCTACCTCAAGCCAGCGCGTCGGAACAGGCATTCATGAAACCGGATCAGGCAATCATCGGCAGAAACGGCGCTGTAGTCTGCTGATAAGGTGAGCCAGCGATGCCCGCCGGGAGGAACTGGACAGCGTTTCGCCATGACGTTAACGTAAGCGGCAACCTTCACTCGCAGTCATCACATCTCAACAATAAAAAGATCGAGGATGCGACATGCTGAGCTACTCCGCTGGATTGAAACACCCGCCCCTGCTTGAACAAACGATCGGCAGCGCCCTGTCCGAAGCCGTAAACCGCTGGCCGGAGCAGGACGCGCTGATCGTACCGTTCCAGAGCGTTCGCTACAGCTGGCGCGACCTTGGGCGTGAAGTCGATACCGTGGCCCGCGCCCTGCTCGCTCTGGGTATCGAAAAGGGCCAGCGGATCGGCATCTGGGCACCGAATTGCGCACAATGGTGCATCACACAACTGGCCAGCGCGAAGGTCGGTGCGGTGCTGGTCAACATCAACCCGGCCTATCGCACCTCGGAACTGACCTACGCATTGCAACGTTCAGGCTGTTCGTGGCTGGTGACAGCAGACCGCTTCAAGGACTCGGATTACCACGCCATGCTTGGCCAGCTCGTTCCGCAATTGTTGAATCGGCCGCCTGAAACCTGGAGCAGCCAGGACCTGCCTGAACTGCGCGGCGTGATCAGCCTGGCCGACAATCCGCCGCCCGGCATGCTGGCGTGGGGGGCGCTTCATTCGCAGGCTGAATCGACGCCCCCGGACGCCCTCGAACTGCGTGCTGCCAGCCTGGAGGTGAACGACCCTATCAACATCCAGTACACCTCGGGCACCACCGGTTTTCCAAAAGGCGCCACACTGAGTCATCGTAACATCCTCAACAACGGTTACATGGTGGGCTACAACCTGGGGCTCGGCTCCGGGGATCGGCTGGTCATTCCAGTGCCGCTTTACCACTGCTTCGGTATGGTGATGGGCAACCTCGCCTGCCTGACCCATGGCGCGACGATGATCTATCCGGCGCCGTCGTTCGAACCTCTGGCGACACTCGAGGCGGTCGCCAGCGAGCGGGCGACGTTCCTGTATGGCGTGCCGACCATGTTCATCAAGGAACTCGATCTTCCCGAACGACAGACTCTGGACCTTTCCAGCCTCAAGGGCGGAATCATGGCGGGCAGCATCTGCCCCATCGAGGTGATGCGTCAGGTCATCGACCAGATGCACATGAGCGGTGTGCAGATCGCCTACGGCATGACCGAAACCAGCCCGGTTTCCCTGCAGACGGCCAATGACGACCCGCTGGAACTGCGCGTGACCAGCGTTGGCCGCACTCAGCCGCATCTGGAACACAAGGTGATAGACGCCGATGGAAACACGCTGGAGCGCGGTCAGGTCGGTGAACTCTGCACCCGTGGCTACAGCGTCATGCTGGGTTACTGGCAGGATGCCGAAGCCACCGCCAGAGACATTGATGCCGCGGGCTGGATGCACACCGGTGATCTGGTGCAAATGGACGCTGACGGCTACGTGACCATCGTAGGCCGCAGCAAGGACATGATCATTCGCGGTGGCGAGAACATTTACCCGCGTGAGATCGAAGAACTGCTGTTACAACACAACGACGTCGCCGAGGCCTATGTCGTTGGCATCCCCTGTGAACGCTATGGCGAAGACCTGGTGGCCTGGGTCAGGCTGCATCCCGGTCACACCTGTGAAGAACCGATGCTTCGCGATTTCTTTCGCGCCCGCGTCGCGCATTTCAAGGTGCCACGGCACTTTTTCTTCGTCGACGAATTCCCCATGACGGTCACCGGCAAGGTGCAGAAATTTCGCCTGCGGGAGATCAGCATGGAGCGTTTGCGTCAGGCCCGTGACTGACGCGCAGAGACATTGATCAACGATTGGGGTAACGTCCGGGCTTGTTACCCAATCGTTGTAATGGCTGGAAACAGACATTCGGGAAAGCAACCACAACACCTATAACGCCCATCTCGCACGAAAGGGACTGCCAGATCATCAGCCATTGATTCCAGGGATGTTCGAATCATGATCTTGAGAAAGGCCCTTGAAAGACGCTATGCACTGATCGTCCTGACCCTGTTGCTGAGCGTGCTCTCCGAGTCCGCCTGGACGGCCACCAAAAGTACGAAGCGCGGCGTCGCATATGACGTCGCCTCGTCAGCGGACCTGAGCGCTTTGTCGACTGGCGTGAGCTGGTGGTACAACTGGAGCCCCAGGCCGCATGATCGTCTGGCCTCCTATGACTACTCAGGTCAGTACAACGTCGATTTCGTACCAATGGTCTGGAACGCCAATCTCGATGACGGTCAGTTGAAGCTCTATCTGCTGGCGCACCCCGGCATTCGTTATCTGCTGGTCATCAACGAACCCAATCTGGTCGATCAGGCCAACATGACACCCCAGGCCGTTGCGCAGTTGTGGCCACGCCTGGAGCAGATATCGGCCCAGACCGGGGTCAAACTGGTCGGTCCTGCGATGAACTGGGGAACCATGGCTGGCTACGGTGACCCGGTGGCCTGGCTTGACGCGTTTTATGCAGCCTATGCGTCAGCGCATCAGGGACGCGACCCGCAGATCGATTACCTGGCCTTTCATTGGTACGACTACGGCCTCTCCAGCATGCTTGACCGCCTGTCCAGATACGGCAAACCGTTCTGGGTGACAGAATTCGCCAACTGGCACACGCTCGATGACGGACTGCAGATTGACTCGCTGGAAAAACAGAAGCAGCAGATGGCCGAGATGGTCGCGATGCTGGAGCGACGCACGGATGTGTTCAGGTACGCCTGGTTCACCGGGCGAATGACGCCGGATCCGCATTTTTCGAGCCTGCTGGATGTCGAGGGAAGGCTGACGGAGCTGGGTCAGTATTACATCTCGCTGCCGTACAACGAATGAACGACGGGCTCGGATCAGCCGAAGCAGCGACTTCTGGCTGACGGCGCTTCACGCTCATCCAGTGAGGCGGCGCCTACATCGCTCAGGCCGCTGATGAGGTGCTGCGTGTAAGGAAAGGACGGATCGACTTCCAGCACTCTTTCCGATATCAGCAACCCTTCACTTGCCAGCACATTGACCGCCAGCACGCACTCGATGATGGGGCAGACACGTGGAGAACGCTTGAGCAGTTCCATGTAGATCTGGCCGAAGGTGAGCCTTCGCGTGCGATCAGGGCTCAGGCGCCTGACAACGCTCAACAGGGCGACATCGATTCGTTCGGATTCACTCTTGAAACTGTCGGACGTCATAACGGAACACACACTGTTTCAGGCGGGAAAAAAACCCAGAATTACATTGGAAAATATTAAACACACGCGCGCAAAAACCCTTTCGGACAGGCAGTCATTATTAACCACTGACAATAACCACCGCATTGAAACGCGCAAGCAATTGGCAAAATCCGAATAAACAACCCTGACCGGAACGCCCGCAAAACATCTGCAATTCTGAATGGACACACATGGTAGCAGATCACTAAACCTAACCACAGCTAGGTTTAGTAAATTGGTTATTTATAGCTATAAATATTAATAATTGGCAATTAAAAACCAAAAGATAAAGTTATTTTATAAAAACTGGTCATTTCCACCTGCTTAATCGTGGTTCCATCCCCTCCGGGCCATCGCCAGAAACCCAAAACCTGACGCATAGCCATGTGCCATTATTTAATAAATCCTGCTGATCAAATACTTTATAAAACAGCTGAACTTTCAGCGCACTTTCCGGACTTAACGTTCGGCTGACAGGTATGTCGCTTTTTACCGTTCATTGATCCCCCTTGAAACCATCAATCGAGATGCCATTGATGACCAGAACCATGCTGCCTGTTTTTGGCGCTGTACTTTTGTGCGCGCAAAGTTTCTCCGCCCTGGCGGCGGAAACAACTTCCACTGCGAAAAGCGGAACTTCCGACGCGCAAGTCAGGTTGCAGGTCGAATCTCGACGCGACCAGATTTCCGGCGCAGACAAGATCACCGCCCCCGCGCAGAAAGGCGCCTCGACCCTGCTCGATGAACCTGTGAAAACCGATGACGCTCCCGCTCAGGAGCAACGCCCATGACCCCCTCCAACTTTCAACCGTCGCCTGCACTGTCGTTCATCAGACATACGCTGAGCCTGAGCCTGCTGGCCTTCGGCATCATGCAGGCCAATCTTGCGCTGGCCGCTGTCACGCCCGCCACCGGCAATGAAGTCGAAGCGCGGGTCAGCTCGATTCTCGACAACATGAACACGTCGGAAAAGATCAACTTCACCCGCGTCAATGACGGGCACATGATCCCATCGCTGCTCAAGTGGGGCATCAAGGGCACGGTTGCCTACGACTCATCCATGGGCGTGCATGTCAACAATGCCACCTTCGGCGCGCAATACCCTTCGCAATCTGCGCTGGCGGCGACCTGGAGCATCAACCGCGCCAAGGAGTTCGGACAGGCGATTGCCTACGAGACCCGTATTTCCGGCGGTCAGCAGATGCTGTCGCCTGGTGCGAATCTTTACCGCACGCCATTCAACGGACGCTCGGCCGAGTACGTGAGCGGTGAAGATCCGTTCCTGGGCGCGGTGCTGGCACCGGCGATCGTCAACGGCATTCAGGTGCAGGGCATTCAGGCGAGCGGCAAGCACTACCTGGCCAACGAGCAGGAAGCCAACCGTCAGGCACTCAACGTGAACGTCGATGAACGTACCCTGCGCGAGCTGTACCTGCCGGGCTTCGAATCGATGGTCAAGAACGCCAACGTCGCGTCGATCATGTGTGGCTTCAACAAGATCAACGGCGACTACGCCTGTGAAAACCATCACCTGATCACCGAAGTGCTCAAAGGCGAGTGGGGTTATCAGGGTACGGTCATCAGCGACTTCAACGCCATTCATGATGCGTTCAAAGGTGCGTGGGCCGGCACCGATATCGATATGCCGTCCGGCCTGCAATTCACCGAAGCCAACCTGCTGCCCTACCTGTGGAGCGGTCAACTGACCCAGAACGTCATCGATGACAAGGTCAAGCGCAACCTGCGCGCCATCGTCAGCTACGACTTCCAGGAAAACCTCAACACCGCCAAGACCCTGGACCATCCCGAGTACGGCATGCGTGCGGCGCTGAACACTGCGCGTGAATCCATCGTCCTGCTGCGCAACGAAAACACCGCTGCTGGCAAACCGCTGCTGCCACTGGCGCGGACCGCGAAGATTGCCGTGATCGGCAACTGGGCACACGACGCCCCTGCTTCGCCTTTCGGCACCGCCAACTCGCCACCCAACAGCTACGTGACAGAACTGAGCGGCCTGCAGCAACTGGCGTCCAGCAGCGCCAGTGTGACCTACCTTCCGGAACTGAGTCTGAACCCGGCCAGCTCGGCCTGGTTTCAGCCTGCAGCCGGCAATAACGGGATCAGCAATTCCGGGATCAAGGCCGAGTACTTCGCCAACACGACGTTCTCCGGTGATCCTGCGCTGACCCGGGTCGAGCCTGGCGTGAACCTGAACTGGACCACCGGCACCAACATCACCGACGCAGGCACCACCGCCGTTTCCGGTTTCAGTCCTTCACCCGGCTCGTTCTCGGCGCGTTTCACGTCGGTCATCAAGCCAACGGTTTCCGGCCCGCAGGTCTTCAAGGTGCGTGCGGATGGCCCTTACAAGCTATGGGTCAACGACGAACTGGTCGTGGAAAGCGACGGCGTTCCGTACTCGTCCGACGTGGTCAACGCACTGACCACTTCCGGCAAGACCGCCGCATTGACAGCGGGCAAGTCCTACAGCGTCAAGCTTGAATACAAGCGCGTGCAGGGCAACTTCATTCCGGCCCTTGGTGGCGTCACTGGCGTGCAGATGAGCTGGGCTTCACTGCGTCCGCCCAAGGATCTGTCGAAATACGATGCGGTGGTTGTTGCCACTGGCACCACCTATGAAAACGAAGGCGAAGGCTCCGACCACGGTTTCGACCTGCCGGACCAACAGGCCGAGCTGGTCAGCTACGTCACCAAAGCCAACCCCAACACCATCGTCGTGATGCATGGCGGCGGCGTGGCCAACATGCAGCCGTGGGCCAACAAGGTCGGCGCAACGCTGCAAGCCTGGTTCCCAGGCCAGCAAGGCGGTCAGGCGCTTGCGGAGATTCTGTTCGGCAAGGTCAACCCGTCGGGCAAGCTGCCGATCACCATCGACAAGAAGATCGAAGACAACCCCAGCTACGCGTCGTATCCGGATCCAGCCGCTTACCGTGGCGACAAGGCCCTGACTGAAATGACCTACAGCGAAGGCCTGTACATGGGTTATCGCGGTTATGACAAGAAGCACGCCAAGCCGCTCTACCCGTTCGGTTACGGCCTGTCCTACACCACATTCGGCTACAGCGACCTCAAGCTGTCGACCAATGTGCTGACCCCGGGCTCCACCATCGACGTGAAATTCACCCTGACCAACACCGGTGACAAGGCCGGTTTCGAAGTTGCGCAGCTTTATGTGCAGCCGGTGAAACCCGCCGTCGATCGTCCGGAAAAAGAGCTCAAGGGCTTCACCAAGGTGTACCTGCAGCCGGGCGAGAGCAAGACCGTCAGCATCCCGATAGACTCGCGTTCGCTGGCTTACTACGTCGACAAGACTGCAAGCTGGGATGTGGATGCGGGCAAGTACAAGATTCTGGTCGGCGCGGATTCGGAGAATCTGACGCTCAACCGGACCCTGATCACCCTGTACCCGGAAAAACTGACGACCCGCGACAGCAACCCGCTGCCATTGCCTCTGCGCAAGGCCGTGCAGGTGTCGGCTTCACAGAAATACTGATGTAAGCGTCAAGGCTCATGGACGAGCCTGGATGTCCCTTCCCAATCGCTGCGCGTAAATGTCGAAGACCGCCATCACGTCCACTTCTTCAGGGCACCTGAGCCACTGAATCTGCAGGCCGTCCATGACCGAGAAGATCTCCTGGGCCAGGGCTTGCACGTCGATATCCGCGCGAATCTCACCCGCGTCTTTCAATGCGTTCAAGTGGCCGCGCGCGTGCTGATGGGTCAGATGAAAGCGTTCGTTGTGCCAGGTCCAGGCCGGATGTTCAGGCGACAGGCTCTCGGTATTCATCAGCAGAGCCGCCTGACACTCTGCGGCGTCCTCAATGCTGAAACTCATGCTCAGTTTGATGAATTTGATAAAGCCTTCGAGCGTCGGCTCGGTGATCAGGTCCTGAAATCTGGACACTACCCGCTGATCGCGGCGCTCCAGCAGCGCATTGAGCAACGCTTCCTTGTTGGGGAAATGGTGCAGCAACCCTACCGTGGTGATACCTGCAAGCGTTGCGACGTCACGCATCGAGGCGCTCGAATAGCCATTGCGAGCGAAGACGAGTGTCGCTGCATCCAGCAAGGCCTTTCTGCGCATGTCACCCTTGGGTGCGCGGCGGCGTTTGGGCTGCACGATCTCTTCGGATTCATTCCCTGAGTCTTCAACTGACATAAAACCTGATAACACCTTGAGCCGATGCGTCTTCAATATTTCCCAGTGCCTGAAGCCTGGGCCCTTCGCATGAAAAACCGTTTTGCGGTCACTGATGCAGTGACGATGGAGATCGAGGCGATCACGGCATTACCGGCAAACATCCCCGGCACCGCACCGCTGCCGCCGAACCAGTGAGCCCCGACATACACGAACGGCACAGTGCCCAGCGTCGCGCGCAGCCAGGCGAAAACCGCCACCAGCCATGACCGGTTCATGGTCATGAATACCGCGATGGCGACGAAGTCCAGGCCAATGATCACCCAGAGCCCGCCACCCAGACGGCAATAATTCAAAAAGACCGCGCGAACCTCGCCTTCCAACTGATAGATATCCGCGATAGTACCGCTGAACACCAGCAGCGCCAGCCAGACCGCCAATCCGTAGCCGACCACCAGCCTGCGGGTAAACACGATGGCCGAACGAACCCGGTCGTCCCGTTGTGCCCCGATATTCTGCCCCAGTATCGGCGCCAACGCGCCGGGCAGCGCGAAAAAGGCACAGTAGGAAAATTGCAGCACGCGATCCATCACGCTCATGGCCGCCAGCGCCGAGGTGCCGAACGCTGACAGCGAGGCGACCAGATAGGCCAGTCCGACCGGCGTCGCCAGATTGGCGGCCATGGCTGGCAGCGCCAGCTTGAAGGTCCGGCCTGCGTGATTGCGCAGCCGTTTCAGGTTGCGGGAGAACGTCAGGCCGATTCGCCTGCGCACCCAGTACACGCCCAGGCAGGCCGACACACAACCGGACAGCGCGAACGCCAGCCCCGCACCTTCCAGCCCCAGACCAAGCCCGAAGATAAAGAACGGATCCGCCACCGCGAGCGTCGCGGCGCCTGACAGCACCACACCCAGCGCACGGCGGTTATCGCCCGCCGTCCTGAGCATTTGCGCGGCCATCTGCATCACGGCCTGCAAAACCGTCGCGGGCAACGCCAGCCGGATAAACCCGCGCGCCGCCTCGTAAACCGTTGCCTCAGCACCCAACCAGTGGGTAATCGGCACCATCAGGACCAGTTGCAGCACCGCTGCAACACCGGACACCACAATGATCATCAGCATCAAGCTGGCGCAGAGCCGCGCCACCGATTTCGTCACCCGATGACCGATGCGCGCCGACAACACCGCCGTGGCCGCGATGATGAAACCGCTGGCCAGCGACATGTTGATGAACATCATCACCTTGGCGATACCAACCGCCGCCAGCAACACCGGGTCGTGCAGCATGGAAACGTAGACCAGCGTGAGGATGTCGACCAGAAACACGGCGAACAGACTCAAGGCGCTGGTGCTGGCCGTCACCATGACATGGCGTGATACGGGACCTTCGGTAAATATCGCGCTGGCTGCAGCCATGACGCTCCCCTGAACGGACTGGGGCTGAGCGCTTCAGGCGAAGGCTCAGCGAGGCGGCGATTCCATTCGGGTTGTGGCGTTACAGGTAGTCTTCGTAGTGGACAACGGTACAAATCAGGCACAAACAAAAAACCCGCCAGTCAGGCGGGTTTCTTGAGTGATTCCAAAGACTTGTTTTCTCTGAAATCTGGTCTGGCTCCACGACCTGGACTCGAACCAGGGACCCAGTGATTAACAGTCACTTGCTCTACCAACTGAGCTATCGCGGAATGAGCGCTATGTTACTGATTCGCAAAACGAAGTCAAGCGAGCGGCTGAAATTTTTTCACTGAAAGTCCGATGTAAGAACGCTCGCTTGTCGTAAGACGGGTTCATTAGCGTGCCACAGGTGGCGTAGTGTATTGGCCCTTGACCTGACGCAACCATTTTCGAGGTAAAGCCGATGCCATTGAATAGCCATCTTGAAACGCTATTCCCCACTGCCGATGACATTCCGGAGCAGTACCGCCCAGGCCCGCCCATCGAGCAACGCGACTATCTGGTTGATGGCCGGTTGCAGACCTGGAACGGTCCATTGGCGCCGGTGCGCAGTCCGGTGTGCATCAGAAGCAGCACCGGTCTTGAACCGATGATTCTGGGCAGCACGCCCTTGCTCGACGCGGCGACCGCGATGACGGCACTCGACGCGGCGGTCAGCGCCTGGGACAGAGGCCAGGGCCGCTGGCCGACGATGCGCGTTGCCGAGCGTATTCAGCATGTCGAGGCGTTTCTCAAGCGCATGCGTGAGCAGCGCACGGCAGTGGTCAATCTGCTGATGTGGGAGATCGGCAAGAACCTCAAGGACTCGGAAAAAGAGTTCGACCGCACCTGCGATTACATCGTCGATACCATCAACGCGTTGAAGGAACTTGACCGCCGCTCAAGTCGCTTCGAGCTGGAACAGGACACGCTCGGGCAGATCCGCCGCGTGCCGCTGGGTGTCACGCTGTGCATGGGGCCTTACAACTATCCGCTGAACGAGACATTCACTACGCTCATCCCTGCGCTGATCATGGGCAACACCGTGGTGTTCAAGCCCGCCAAGTTCGGCGTACTGCTGATCCGTCCACTGCTTGAGGCGTTCAGGGACAGCTTTCCGGCCGGGGTTATCAATGTGATCTATGGCAGCGGTCGTGACACGGTGAGCGCGCTGATGGCCAGCGGCATGATCGACGTGTTCGCCTTCATCGGCACCAACAAGGCCGCCAGTGACCTGAAAAAACTCCACCCACGCCCTCACCGCCTCCGCGCGGCCCTGGGTCTGGATGCAAAGAACCCGGGCATCGTCCTGCCTGATGTGGACCTGGACAACGCCGTCAGCGAAGCGGTTACCGGCTCGCTGTCCTTCAACGGCCAGCGCTGCACGGCCCTGAAAATCTTCTTCGTACATGAAGACGTGGTCGAACGCTTTCTCAAGAAATTCCAGGAGAAGCTGGCCCAGCTCAAGCCCGGCATGCCCTGGGAGCCCGGTGTCTCGCTGACACCGCTGCCCGAGCCGGGCAAGACCGATTACCTGCAAGGGTTGGTGGCCGACGCACTCGGCAAAGGCGCAAAGATCATCAATGACAACGGTGCGCAGGTCAGCGAATCGTTCTTCCACCCTGCTCTGCTGTATCCGGTTACACCTGAAATGCGCGTCTATCACGAAGAACAATTCGGCCCGGTTGTTCCCGTCGTGCCTTACCGCGACCTGAACAGCGTGATTGATTACGTACTGGATTCAGATTTCGGCCAGCAGCTGAGCATCTTCGGCAACGACTCGGCGCAGGTTGGACGGCTGGTGGACGCGTTCGCCAACCAGGTCGGCCGGATCAACCTCAACGCCCAGTGCCAGCGCGGCCCGGACAAATACCCGTTCAACGGACGCAAGAACTCGGCAGAAGGCACCCTGTCTGTTCACGACGCGCTACGGGTGTTCTCGATCCGCACGCTGGTGGCGACGAAGTTTCAAGAGAGCAACAAGCAACTGGTCAGTGACATCATTCGCAACCGCGAGTCGAGCTTTCTGACCACTGACTATATTTTCTGAAGCCTTGAAACCCGCGGGTGCAGCCCATGCCGCGCCCGCGAACCCAGGTTAACGACTTCAGATCGCATTTGATAACGTTTATCGAAAACAGGTAGCATGCGTGTTTCCGGGTAGGACATATCGCTTCTTCCCCCACGAAACGAGCATCAATCCCCCGTGGATTCGTCCGCCAGCAAACTTGACCTCTATCTCGCACACCGTTCGGCACTGGTGGACTACGCCACGCCGATCGTGGGTTGCCGTGCGCGTTCCGAAGATGTCGTTCAGGAAGCCTGGCTGCGATTCAACGGACGCCAGGACCAGAGCCTGTCGATCAACAATCCGGTCGGCTACCTGTATCGCATTGTACGAAATCTTTCGCTGGACGTTACGCGCAGCATGTCCACCGAAAAGCGGCAGCCCGACAGCGACGCCGTTCTGGCCGAGCTGGCCGCTGTCACCGCATCGCCCGAGCAGGAAGTGGTCGGACGGGACGAGCGGCGATAGGTCGCCGATGTACTGGGCATCTCCGTCGGCGGCTGGATTTGGCCTCCGATAAAGACGACGCACAGAACCCTGAGCCGGGCGGTTGGCGGCACGTTCGCTGCCTTTCTGGTAGTTGCCGCTGATCCAATGTTCAGCGCACGCTTTCAGCGTCAACTTCGCCACCGCCAGCCCGTCGTGTCGCCCTCTGACGCAATAACCAATTGATCGCCGACAATGCTCGCCTCGGCGACATGGTGGACGAACTGCAGCACTATTTGCCCGGCAAGGTCTGGCTCAAGGACCAGCAACTCGCTGAATTGTGTATTACGGGCGTTTATGACAACCGAGATCCTGAGGCGCCGGGGATGGCACAATCAATGCCCCTAGTTGGCCTTGGGTTTGTACCATAGCGCTGAATCGCGACCTGACCACGTCCCGCACATGACCAATCACAAGTCAGGCAAAGTCAAACTTTAGTAACCGGCTCAATACTAATCTCGCTTAGCTTCCAGCGCTCAGGATAAACAGAGATGAACATCCATCCACGTAGACGTCATGTCGATAAGCTACACACCCGCACTTGAACCCCCACATAGTGGCAAATTGTGTATATTTGGTGTTCTCAGTGATTTGACGAATGGAAGCAGGTTGATATGGCGCTGGATGAGCTCTCTATAAAAAATTCGGCGTGGGCGTGGAACACGTTGCGTGAAGCAAGAGCCTTGGACTCTCAACTGCGTGAGGAAACCATCACTGACTTGCTCGTTCACAACATCAAAAAGTGGGGAGCCGGAAAGATTTTGATCAAGGACTTCACCAAGCATGAAGAGTCACTGAACGGTTCAGACTGGGAATGGTGGTTCACCGGACCAACCGGTAAATGGCTGGGGATGCGTGTTCAAGCCAAGGTGCTGAATCTGAAATCCGGTAAATACGAACATTTGCATCACAAAAATAAAAATGGCGCGCAAGTAGACCTGCTAATCAACAGCGCCAACGCCAGCGCTGCCATACCGCTTTATTGCCTCTATACCAACTGGGACACTGCAAGATATAAAGCCAGTTGGATGTGCAAGACCTACAAGCCCACAGTGCGTCATTATGGAACAGCAGTATTGAACCCTGATGTGGTGAAAAGTCTGCAAACCAGCAAAGAAACACGCTTAGAGAAAATCATCCAGTCATTGCGTCCAATGCACTGCATTTTCTGCTGCTCTGGATTTTCCTCAGGCGATTTGCCTAACAGAGCATTGGGATGGCTTCGCGGCGCAGAACTGCTTCAGGCCGATGCAATTCATGACGAGTCATATCTTAAGGATGCTCCTCCCGCGCATGTCGCTCGGTTGCTGCTATCCGATTCGAGCACCGAGTTGTTTGAACTGGGCGACGATCGCCTTAAACGCATCACTGTTTTTAGAGAATGCAAAGAGCCCGAGGACATGATATCGACTCACTTGATCCGATAATGAAACGTGTTCTTCACGCCTGACACCGTCACCGGCTTGCCGTCGACGATGCGTGGCTGATAGCGAAATGTTTCGGCAGCCGCCACTGACGGACGCATGAACAGTGGATGGCAGGCGCCCTGCACTTGCGGGTTGACGACGCGCCCCTGGGGCGAGACGTCGTAGACCACGGTGCAGTCGCCTTCGATTCCTTTGTCCAGCGCACGTTCGGGGTAGTCCGGCGCTTCCTTGCTCAAGGGCTGATACTGACTGTTGTCCGTCGCGGCCACCTGTTGTGACTGCCGGGCGCGCTCAGCGGCCTGCCGGGTCTGTTCGGCCTGCTGACGCTGCTGTTCGGCGAGGCGCTGTTGATCCTGCAACTGTTGTTGCTCGGCCAGTTTCTGTTGCTCGACGGCCCTTTTCTGCTGCTCGTTACGGCGCTGTTCGAGGTCACGTTTCTGCTCCTCGACCCGCTTGCGCGCCAATGCAGCCTGCTCGACCTGCCGCGCCTGACGCTGCGTGTCCGGCTGCGGCACGGGTACGTCGACGGGTTTCAAAATCGGTTCAGGCTCGGCAACCGGTGCCGCTGCCTGAACAGGTTCAACGACCGGCTCGGGCGACGGCGCGGCAGGTGCAGGTGCAGGTGGCAGAATCAGCAACTGGGTGGTCAGGGTTTTCACCGGTTCCGGCAGTTTCTGCTCGGCAACCCAGCCTTGCATCAGCGCCGCCAGCACGACGCCGTGCAGGGCCAATGCAATCGCGACCGCCAGCCCATGGCTGCGTAACCGGGGCCTGTTCAAGGTCTCGGGCCGGGAGTCAGTCCAGTGAAAGGGCATCGAGGTCATGGAAGTCATTGCGGCGCCTCTGTGACCAGCCCCAACTGCGTGACGCCACTGTGTTGCAAGGCCGCCATGGCCGCGACCACACGCCCGTAATCGGCCTTGTCATCAGCGCGAATGAACACTTGAGTGTCCGGTCGCTCGGTCACCAGTTGTGCGATACGTCCCTGCATATCTTCAAGGCTGGCGGCAGTGTCGGTCTGCGCATGGGTGTCGACGGTGTCGCCCAGATTCCAGTAGTACCCCCCCTCTGCCTTGACCGACAGGGTCACGATGCGTTGTTTGGTATCGCTGGCGAGTGCTTCGCTCGCAACTCTGGGCAGCTCGATCTTCACACCCTGCGTCAGCATCGGCGCGGTGACCATGAAGATCACCAGCAGCACCAGCATCACGTCGATATAGGGCACCACGTTCATTTCGGCTTTAGGGCCGTGTTTGCGTTGCGGTTTGACCAGCATGGCAAGTCCTCAGGCCGCAGCGGCCATGTTGCGTGGCGTGGCCTGCAGAATGCGGTTCAGGCGCACCTGCAATTCGTTGCCGAAACTGTAGTAACGGGCTGCCAGCGTATGGCCTCGCGCGGCAAAGCGGTTGTAGGCGATGACTGCAGGAATTGCTGCGAACAGGCCGATGGCGGTCGCGATCAAGGCTTCGGCGATGCCAGGAGCGACGGTGGACAGCGTGGCCTGCTGCACCTGCGAAAGGCCGATGAAGGCATTCATGATCCCCCAGACCGTGCCGAACAGGCCGATGTAAGGGCTGACCGAGCCGACCGTGGCGAGAAATTGCAGGCCTTTTTCCAGCTGCAATTCCTGTTCGCTGATCGCCACCTGCAAGGAACGCTCGACGCCCGACAAAATGGCTTCCGGTTCGGCACCGGGACGCTGTTTGAGCTGAACGTACTCGGCGTACCCGGCGCGAAACACCTGGCCGACGCCATCGTCCTGATCCTGCTCGGCATACAGCGGAGCCAGATCGGCCTCACTGCGAAAACGTGCTTGAAAGCGGCCCAGCGTGCGCTCGTAATGGCGCAACGCAAGGCTGCGCTGAACGATCAGGTACCAGCTGAGCAGCGAAGCCAGCAGCAGGGTCAGCATCACCGCCTTGACCAGCAGGCTGGCGTCGCTGATCAGGCTCCACAGGGTCATGTGTTCCAGGGTTGCGTGCATCGGTCTTTCCTCGTCTTGCAGTGCCGTCCGGTTGCGGTCGGCACGCGGGATGAATCGACTGTCTATCACCGTTCGATGACAAACGACTTACGGCAGCGACAGGGTTTTCACCACATCGGCCCACGGGACGAATTTGAAGTTCTGCGCCTGCTCGGGCATGCGCTTGCGACCGTCCTGTACCACCAGCATGCCGCGGTTCCAGGCACCGCCCAGGTTGGCGGATGTCACTTCGATGCCGTCGGTTTCAGAGCTGCCATCGATCCCGGCCTGTGCATTGAGCCCGACCCGAAACGCGCCGCGCAGGGCATACGGCGGCTCGGCATCGACCACCACGTAGCTGTCGTTGCCCTGGCTGGACATCACCAGATAGTCGTGCTGTTCGCTCTGGTAGAACGCCAGCCCCTCGACATCGGCGTGCAGCACGTCACCCACTTTGATCACGCTGGACAGGGCCGCCGGCTGATCGGCGCGGGCGTCCACTTCCCAGACGCCCACGTCTTCCTCACCGAGAAACAGGCGTTGACGCTGGTCGTCGGCCACGCAGCCTTCCGGCTGGGTCTCGACCTTGAAACGACGCACCAGCTCCCCCTGCGCCTTGCCGTTCGGCGCACTCAGGCGGTACTGCAGAAAGCTGCCGTCCTTGCCGTTGGCGAAGGCGTACAGCTCGCCATTGGCAGGCTTGAACAGGCAGACACCGTAGATTTCCGTCAGTGGTGTCGGGATCTCGCCCGCTTCACGCAGTTCGCCGGTGGTTCGGTCAATGCTGAACAGACTCAGGCTGTTGCGATCACGATTGCTCGCCACCGCCAGATCAACATTGCGCTGGCCAAGCATGAAGCCGGAGCGCACATCGACGTTGTTCAGGCGCCCCACCGGCAATGACTGCAACTGTTTGCCTGTGAGGTCATACACCAGCAGGCCCTGTTTCTTGTTGGTACCCAGCACGCGACTCAATGCCGGTTTCTGTGGATGAACCCAGATCGCCGGGTCATCGGCGGCATCGCCCTGGCGTGCGACCGGCTGGGTCTGCGCGAGCGGCAACACGCCGGGCAAGGCTGCCTGGACGGGAACCGGTGTCGGCGTCCAACCCAGCGCGCCCTGATACAGCCGCTCGCCGTCGTTGTCATTGACCAACAACTGCAGGCCGTCCTTGCCCTGATTCACCGACAGCCCTTCGGGCTTTTTCAGGGTCATCAGCGACAGTTCGCCAGCCGACGTCCAGCCCTGCGCCTGCTGCTGGTAGAGGTGCAGCGCCTTGCCCCTGGGGTCCAGCGCCAGCAGGCCGCCGGGCACGATCGCCATGGCACCTGCGGCCTGTTTCACATCGCCGAACGGCTCCCGCAACGCCACCGGCTGGCGCGCAACGTGGGCCTCGGGATGCGCTGGATAGGCCCACCAACCAATGTTCTGCTCGTTGACGTACAACTGATGCGCCGCGTCGTCGACCTGACAGAACTCGGCATTGGGCGGCAGCGGCAAATGGCGCACCAGACGCGGCGTGTCATTGAGCTGATCGCCCGTCCCTACCAGCCACTGTTCGCCCTTGCCCTCCTCGCCGACCAGAAACACGAACAGGTTGCTGGCCTCGTCGCGGTACAGACACAGACCGGCGACCGAATAGTCGCGGGCCGGTACATACACCGGCTTTGACCAGCTGTGCCGGTCAGCATCGAGCCGGGTCAGCATCGCCTGTTGCCGGGCATTGTCCAGCGTCGCGACCAATACCTGTGAACCCAAGGCGCGGCTGTCCAGTCCTTGAAAGGCGCCTGGCAATTGCGCGAGTTGCTTTCCCTGCGCATCAAGCACCAACAGACCGCTCTTTACACTCGCTGCCAGACGCTGCGTACCGTCGCTGCCTGGCACAAAGGCCAGTGACTGCGCCTTGAATGGCTGGTTTTCGGCCCAGCGCGTCAGGTTCAGAGGTGGCGAGGCCTGCGCAGTCGAAGCCATCAGACCCGAGAGCAACGCAAGGCACAGGGTCTTGGGTAATACCGAAATCATCATCAACGGTCGAATCCTTGAATGAGTCCGCGCGACCGCTCCGCCACAACGGCGCGATCGCATTGATCAGAAGTGGGTAAAGGTCAGACCGACCTTGTAAGTCGGGCCGTACTCTTCGTACTGGCCGTTGTAGGCGCGATGGCCGCTGTATACGAAGTACGGCTGGTCGGTGAGGTTCTGCGCCTCGAAGCTGACCTTGAGGTTCTTGGTCAGCGAATAGCGGGCGCTGAAATCGACGAAGGTTTGCGCATCGACGTACTGGTCGTGGTCCTTGTCGCCAATCGCGGCGAGTTCGTAGAGGTAGGACGATTTGTAGTTGGCCGACAGACGCAGACTGAGCTTGTCGTCCTCCCAGCCGAGCATGACGTTACCAACGGTTTTCGACTGGCTCGGCAAATCGATATCGCGCTTGCGGTTGGTGCCGGAACTCTGGTCGAAACCGTTGATGCTGGCATCGGAGCGGCTCAGGGTGGCGTTTGCGCCCAGCAGCAACCCATTCCAGGGCGCAGGCAACCAGTCGAGCTTCTGTGAGTACGCCAGCTCCAGCCCGTACAGCTTGGCCTTGTCGCCATTGGCAAAGGTGTTGGCTTCGGAGAAATTCGCCCACTGGCCCGTACCCGCCAGGTCAGTGTTGTAGACAAAGTTCTGAATGTCCTTGTAGAACACGAACGCCGAGACCGTACCGGCACGGCCCATGAAGTGCTCGATACCCAGGTCCAGGTTGCTGGATTCCAGCGGCTTGAGTTGCGGATTGCCAAACGACGCCTCGTCGTCATCGATCACGAAACCCGGCGCCAACTGACCGAAGGTGGGGCGCACCACGGTCTTGGTCCACGCTGCGCGCACCTGCGTGTTCTTGTCCACCTGATAACGGGCATGCAGGCCGGGCAACCAGTGGTGATAACGGCGTTCGGTGTCGCTGGTTTCGAACTGCCCGTCGCGCACGCCGGTGCCTTTGGCGTTCATCTCGGTGCCTTCATAGCGCAGCCCGGCGATGAAGCGCCACTTGTCGACATCCAGCGTATTCATGAAATAACCGGCGTTGATGTCTTCGCTGATGTCGAAGTCGTTGGCGCGGGATTCAGCCGGGTCGTATGCGGTGGCTGCATCGAGGCCGCCAATCAGCCCCTTGACTGCACCGGGGCTGATACCGCTGCCGAAGTTGCCCAGCCGGTAGTCGATGTTGCCCTTCTGAAATTGCGTCAGGTTCAGTTGGTTGTCACTGATGCCCTGATCGTCGAAGTCCTGATATTTCCAGACTTCCAGGTCATTGGTCTTGTCGCGGCGACTGACTTTGCCACCGAACTTGAATTGCGAGGCGTAGCCACTGAAATCATAGTCGCGGGCCAGGTCCAGACGCAGGTTCTTTTCCGTGTCCTTGGTGTACTGCCTTTCCCAATCGACCTTGTCCAGGGTGAAGTTGGAATTGTCGTAGAAGGCTGAGCTGACAATGGGCCGTGGCTTGTCGCGGTCATAGAAACCGCTGTCCGAAAAGTCGTCGCTGCCCTTAAAGGTCGCCCCGGCGATATGGCCCGGACTGTCCTCACTGGACTCGCTGTAACCGGCCTGACCGCTGAGCGTCCAGAGCCCGAGCATGCGTTCACCACCGAACACATAGGATTGAATTTCCTGGGTTTCGGTACGCGCCTTCAACTTGCGCGTGCCTTCGGCGTCGCCGGTCTGGCCTGCGGCCTGTGCATCGGAGAATTCGAAACCATTGGTGGTGCGGACTTCATCGTCCTTGAAGCGGCTGTACAGCGTGCGCAGGTAATACTTGCTCACCTCGTCGGGCTTGTAATCGAAGTTCAGGCCGCCACCGGCACGCTCGCGACTGATGTCGTAATCGCGCTGCTCGAACTTCTGCAAACGCGCACCGTCCCACGCACCGCCGGTCTCGACGTTGTCGGAGCCGAAATCGCGCTTCTGCCAGCTCAGCGCGGCCGCCACGCCAAAATTGTCGATGCCGTCACCGAGGCTGAACCGGTTACTCGCTGCGCCGGAAAACTTGGGGCTGGTCTGGCGGGTGTTCTTGTCATAACTGGCTTCGCTGCTGCCGGTGTAGAACAGCCCCTTGTGATCGAATGCCGACAGGCTTTCGACATCCACGGTGCCGCCCAGCGAGTTGGCGTCCATGTCGGGTGTCAGGGTCTTGATCACCGACAGCGACTGCACCAGCTCGGCCGGCAGCACGTCCAGCGCCACGGCGCGGCGACCGCTTTCCGGGGCGGGCACCAGCGTGCCGTTGATGGTCACGCTGTTGAGGTCCGGCGCCAGGCCGCGCACGGTCACAAACCGTCCTTCGCCCTGATCGCGCTCGACGCTGATGCCGGGCAGACGCTGCACCGCTTCGGCAACGTTCTGATCAGGCAACTGCGCCACGCCGTCGGCATGCACCACGCTCTTGATGCTGTCGGAACTGCGCTGTTCCTTGAGCGCGTTGTCGATGCTTGCCGCCTGCCCCACCACCTGAACATGCTCAGTGGCGTCCGCTTCGGCGGCCTGCAACCGCTCACCGGCAATCGCCAGTGCCAGCCCGCTGAAGGTAAAGCCAACCAGTTGAGCCCTGCTGCGGCGCATGTACATGTGAGTCCTCCCCAGAATTCCCGACGGGCCAGGCAAATTGGCCCGGCAACTGGAGGCGCAAGCTAGAGCCGTGCAATGACGGTTCTGTGACAGGTACGGCGCAGTGCCGCTCGAAAGACCGCTTTTGAGGGGTGATTCATCAGGAAATGAGCTGATATGACTTCGCTGTGGAGTCCGGCCAACGCCGGGCGCTTCATTTCCGAGGATCATGAGAAGGCCATCAGGCCTTGAAAGTGCGGCATTCCGGGGTGGTGGCATGCAGGCTTTGGCCACGAAAGATGGCAACAGGCGTGAGCTGATTCGACCCTGACCGACGTGTGTCACGCGTCACGCAAGTGTCATGCGCTTCTGTTTTGCTGGCCGACTATCAGCACTTCAGGAGCGCCATTGGCCATGTTCAGGATTATCCAACCCCACCGCTGGAAGCTCGCTGTCCTGCTGATTGCCTCCAATCTCGGCCTGCTGGCATTCCTGGCCTTCGGCGACATCAAGTATTTCAGCGAATGGAAGTGGCTGGACATCATCGGAGAAGGCGGTTCGGCGCTGCTGTCGCTGGTCTGGCTGTTTCTGGTGTTCAAGAGCCGCCCGGCAGGACGGGTCACCAACTACCTGTCGATCGGTCTGAGCTGCGTGTTTTTCTCGTGGTGGATCGACGCACTGGATGAATTCATCCGCCTGCCCAGCGAGATCGAGTGGGATCACTGGCTGGAGTCCGGGCCGATGCCGGTGGGCCTGATCCTGCTGACCATCGGTATCTACCACTGGCATCGGGAACAACTGGCGATCAGCGCGCAGATGGAAAAACGTGAACGCGGCTTCCGTGAGCATCGGCTGTACGACAAGCTCACGCCGCTGGGCAGCGCGGATTACTTGAAGCGCCAATTGGTGTTGAGCCTTGAGCAGAGCGTGACCGAACAGCAGCCCTTGTCGCTGATGGCCGTGGACATCGACAGCTTCAGCGCAATAAATAATGCCTACGGCCATGCCGAGGGCGACGAGGTGCTGTCGGCACTCAGCCATCTACTGGTACTGAATCTGCGGCGTCAGGATCTGCTGTGTCGCCTGGCGGGCGACCGCTTCGTGGTGCTGCTGCCCAATACCGGCGAGAGCCAGGCAAAACTGCTGGCCCTGGAGCTGCAACAGGCAGTCGCCAGCCTGGCGCACAAGACGCGGCAACAGGGCGAACGGCTTCATCTGTCGGCCAGTGTCGCGGTGGTCATGGCCATCAATGAAACGCCGGACAACCTGCTGCGGCGCCTGAACCTGTCGCTGGCCCGAGCCAGACGTCCAATGCCGCGCACAGCCTGAGGCCTGCCTTGACTATCAAAAGCGATTGGTACGAAGCCGACAGCCGCTTCATCCCGGGCCACTATCAGCCTGCCACACTGATCGATCTGGCGCTGTCGCGCGGGCTGGACAGTCATCGCCTGCTCAGGGGCACCGGTCTGTTTTACGAGGACATTCTGGCAGGCAATACACGCTTGAGCCCGCAACAATGCTTTGTCCTGATCGGCAACGCGCAACGGCAAATGGAGGCTGACGACACCAGTTTCCTGTTCGGCCAGCGGCTGTTTCCCGGCCACTACGGCGCCGCGAGCCACGCCTTGCGCCATGCCCAGAACCTGCATCAGGCACTGGAGATCGTGATTCATCAGCGCGCCCTGCTCAGCCCGCTGCTGACCCCTCGACTGGCGCTGGACGAGCATTTCGCCTACGTGTACTGGCTCGATAACTGCGGCGCAGGAGAACAGCAGGTGTTTCTGCTGGAAGCGGCCATGACATCGATGGTCGCCATGAGTCAGCAGTTGAGTGGCGAACGTCTGCCGTGGGAATGCAGTTTCAGTCATCCGGAGCCGCGTTATGTCGAGCAGTACTGGGTGCATCTGGGCGAACACACGGTGTTCGAACGACCGCTGGACATGATGCGTCTGCCCCGGCACTACCTGACGCGACCGTGGCCTGGCGCTTCGCCCATCGCAGCGCAGGTCGCCCAACGGGAAGCCGCGACACAGCTCGCCGCGCTGGGCATGTGTGCCAGTCTGCTGGACCGACTGCACCAACACCTGACCGACACGGTGCGCGACGCCACCAGCCTGGAACAGGTCGCGCAGACCTTTGCCATGAGTCCGGCCACCCTCAAGCGCAAGCTGCACAAGCACGGCACTTGCTTTCAGGCCCGGCACGACCTGGCGCGCAAGCATGTCGCGCTGTACCTGTATCAGATCAAGGGCATGAGCAACGAGGCAGTGGCCGAGTACCTGAACTTCAATGACCCGGCGAATTTTCGGCGTGCGTTCAAGCGCTGGACCGGCAGCACACCCACACTGATCCAGCGCCTGTTCAGTTTCGACTGAGCGGGCGTCTGCCTGGCAGATCGCCAAGAACCCGTTGCTCGCAGAGTTTGTAGCCCAGCCCATGGGCGGTGTGCAGCAGCGATGTGTCGAACTCTTTGTCCAGTACCCGTCTGAGCGTGTGGATGTTGCTGCGCAGGCTGTCACTCTTCGGTGCATCGCGGCCCCACAGCACCGCCTCCAGCTCGGCCCGTTTGACGATGTGCGGGCTTTTGCGCATCAACAATTCCAACAGCTTCATGTTGGTCGGGTTGAGTTTAAGAGGCAGGCCGCCCCGCGAGACTTCCAGCGTATCGAGATCGAACACCAGATCAGCCACCACCATCTGACGGTTGTCCTTGCGCTGCCTGCGCCCGACGACAGCCTCGACCCTGGCCAGCACCTCGGACATTGCAAAGGGTTTGGTGATGTAGTCATCCGCCCCGACCTTGAAGCCGATAAGGCGGTCTTCCAGCTCATCGCGTGCGCTGAGCATGACGATGGCGACTTCCGACTGCGAGTATTGACGCAAGCTGCGACATATCTGGTTGCCGTCGATGCCGGGCAGCATGATATCGAGAATGATCGCGTCGAAATGCTTCGACGCTGCCAGATGCAGCCCGCTCAGACCGTCCAGCGCGCCTTCGACTGCGTGTCCTCTCAGTTCGAAAAACTCCAGCAGATTGTCGTGAATATCACGGTGATCCTCAATGACCAGAATGTTCATGGCAGCGTTCCTGTCCCTACCTGACCCATCCGGAACCTGCCATGGCAGGCTGGCGAACAGGTGCGTACGACAAGGGCTGCTGCAACCGCGAGCGGCCATAGAAACACAGCGCAACCAGCAGCGTGCTCAACCACACCACGAGCCCGGCCCAGAAGGTGTGCGACATGAAATGCCAGCCCTGCAGCACCCGGGTGGTGCCATAGATCGTGCCCAGCAGCAGGATCGCGACCAGCAGGCGCTTCGAATGCTGCCAGCGATAGCGACGGGCGACGAAGTACAGGGCCAACAGGCTGAACCCGCTTGATGCATGACCACCCGGCCAGCAACGCCCTGCCCCTGCCTCATGCCACAGATTGAAATTGCGGAACCATTCCACCTGAGCCTGCACCCCGCCATACAGCGTGGTTTCGACCGGACAATAGATACTGGTGTGGCTCTTGAGGAAATGGATCATCCCGGTACTCAACGCGAACGCGACGACCACGAACAGGAAGTCCAGCCGATGCCGACTGAAAAATTGCAACGCAGTTGCGCCGCGGCTGCGGCCGACCCAGCGCGTCAAACGCGAATGTGGACGGTACTGCAGCGCGGGCCAGACGAACGACAGCAAAGTACCCATGATCGCCAGCTCACCCGTCCAGTTCGGAATGATCCGTGCCCAGTTATGGGTAATCTTTTCGAACAGATGACTTTCCCCGAGGGGGAAATGGCCGGCTACCGGATCGTAGAGCAGGTTGCTGAGCATGATGTCCAGGCGGGTCAGGTCGAAGGTGGCGAACACCACCAGACCGAACAGTAAAGGAAACACCAGATTGTTGCGGTAGAAGGTGTAACGGGCGCTGGACGGTGTCTTCAATTCAGTTGCTCGCTGTCGATATCTGCCCATTGCCTGGCATTCAGGGATCCAAGGATTTTCGGAGTGTGCGTGCCGTCCACTTGAACGAACACCGCTTCGGCGTAGGCGCTCGAGCGTTCATTGAAGGGCACCCCCAGCTTGCGCTCGAACTGATCGATGCAGCCGCTGTGGGTGACCAGGATCATGTTTTCGCCCTTGACCTTGTGCGCCTGCACGGCATTCTTGAAATTACCGTTGCACTCGTTGGGCCACGCCTCGTTGGCGACAACATGCCCGGAGATCAGGTCGGCGGTCTGCTGGGTGCGCATTCTCGGGCTGGTGATCATTCGGGCATTGACCAAACCAAGCCGTTTGAGGCCCGCACCTACTGCGAGCGCTGCCTCGCTGCCCTTGAGCGTGATGCCCTGCGGGTCGGCCATGCAGGGATTGCTGGACCGATCACAACGTTCCGCATGCCGAATCATGACCACCACATCGCCCTGCTTCCAGCGTGCATAAAGGTCCGACTTCTTCAACATGCCGCTGCCCCCCAGATTGACGACGTGGGTTGCCTTGAAAGCGCTGACGCCCCAGCCACCGACTGCTGCGGTGGCCACGACGACGAGCATCAGAGCGATCTGTCGATTGCTCAACAACGGTTTCCCGGCCGTCGATCTGAAGAACCAGGGTCTGGTGACGGACCCGTCTCTGCTGGTTGAACTGCGCGCCACGTGGCCGCTCCTGTACTGGATATCTGCGTGATTTCAGCTGCGGCCAAGATAGGGTCGGCTTCGTGCGGAGGCGGTGAAGAAGATGTGAAAAAGACGTTGCAGGATGCGAGTGACTGGCAATGCCCTGACGCAGACGCTTGGCCTGCAGGCCACATGCCATAAGGCCTGCATGGACAACCGGGGTTCAACGTGGAATGCCTGCGCCGCGCTGGATGAAAACTATTTAACGTTTTTTCTGAAAATCCCTGTCGCTGCTCCATCCTTTGACTCGCACATACATTGAGATAAATTCTCATTCAAAGTTTGCGGACCAAGGCCCGCATAGGGACACGGGATGACACCGAACACTCCCGCGCAGGTCGGCGCGTTTGCCGTGGTCCTGTGGAACCTGTCCGGCGTGCTGACTGTTCAGGTGCTCGGTCAGGGCATTACGATTCACGGCTACCTGCTGTGGATTGCCGTCGCCTAGACCCTGCTCGGCACCGCCTTCACGCACTTCATCGGGCGCCCGTTGCAACCGCTGAATTACCAGCAGCAGCGCTACGAAGCGGACTTTCGCGCCAGCCTGCTGCGCAAGTGTGACCATGCCGAACAGATCGCGCTGTATCGCGGTGAGGCGGTCGAGCAACGGCAACTGGGCGAACGCGTCGAACACATCGCGGGCAACTGGTGGCAACTGATGAACCGCATGCGCAAGCTGCAGTTCTTCACCGTCAGCTATGACCGGGTCAGCCGGATCATTCCGGTATTCGCCGCACTCACCGCCTTTCTCGCCAAGACCATTACGCTGGGCGGTCTGATGCAGATCCGCAACGCCTTTCAGCTGGTGCAGGGCTCGCTGGGCTGGTTCATCGACGTGTACCCGCGTCTGGCGGCATGGAGCGCGACGGTCGAGCGGCTTGGCCAGTTCCAGCAGGCCATCGAGGCGACACGCGGTCGGGTCGTCAAACCTGAACAGGGTACGGTGCTGCGCGTTGAGAACCTGGTGATTCATCACGCTGATGGCAGTCATCTGCTGGGCACACTGCTCATCGGCATCAGCCATCAACCCGCTGTTGCCAGACTGTTCTCGCGCCGGCTGAAGAAACGCGATTTTGTGGGAGCGGACAGCGCTATGTCGGAGACGTGGTGAGACGTCCCAAAGACCTATGAACAATCAATCCCCCACAAAATAGGTATGACGACTTCTCGGCCGTCATATCACCCTGCAGCCAAGCCTCGTACGCACCACCGCCAGTATCACGGCCTATAAACAGCGTTTATAACGTATAAAGTCATCATACGACCCTTGACATCGTCCTACAAAAGCACAAATACTCGGCTCAAAGTTGTATGACGACATACTATAAATTTTCAAATAACTACAATAACTCTGAAGGCTCTCATGAACATCACATCGGTCAGTGTCGACGTCTTTACCTTTCCCTCGCGACGCGCTGTAGACAGCGCAGGCCACGCCCATCCCGGCGAAGAAAAACCGGTCAGGATGGCCATGCTGCGTATCGCCTGTGACGACGGCAGCGAAGGCTTCTCCTTCGGGCCGCCCGAGCTGATCCGCCCCCACATCATCGAGTCGTTCGTCAAGAAAGTGCTGGTCGGCCAGAACCCGATGAACCGGGAAAAGATCTGGCAGGAACTGGCCCACTGGCAACGTGGCAGCGCCAGCCAGTTCACCGACCGCGCCCTGGCACTGGTGGAGCAGGCACTGTGGGATCTGGCGGGACGCGTACTGAAACAGCCCGTGCACCAGCTGCTGGGCGGTTATCGCGACAAGGTGCTGGCGTACGGATCAACCATGTGCGGCGATGACCTGGCAGGCGGCCTGTCCACCCCGGACGAGTACGGCCAGTTCGCCGAGAAACTGGTCCAGCGCGGCTATAAAGGCATCAAGTTGCACACCTGGATGCCCCCGATCTCCTTCGCGCCCGATCCGCGCATGGACGTTCAGGCCTGCGCCGCCGTACGTGAAGCAGTCGGCCCGGACATCGCTCTTATGCTCGACGGCTACCACTGGTATAGCCGCACCGACGCGCTGTACATCGGACGCGAGCTGCAAAAGCTCGACTTCGCCTGGTTCGAAGAACCGATGATGGAAGATTCCGCGGAATCCTATGCCTGGCTGGCGGCCAACCTGGACATTCCGGTCCTTGGCCCAGAAAGCATCGCTGGCAAATACCACAGTCGTGCCAGTTGGGTGGCCAACAAATCCTGCGACATCCTGCGCGCAGGCGTGGCCGGTGTGGGCGGTATCGGACCCTGCCTGAAAGTCGCGCATCTGGCGGAATCTTTCGGCATGGATTGCGAGGTCCACGGCAACGGTGCCGCCAACCTGGCAGTGGTCGGCGCGATCAGCAACTGTCGCTGGTACGAACGCGGCCTGCTGCACCCCTTTCTCGATTACGATGACGTACCGGCATACCTCAATACGCTGGTCGACCCAATGGACAAGGACGGTTTCGTACACCTTAGCGAGAAGCCCGGGCTGGGTGAGGACATCAACTTCAGCTACATCGAGACCCATACCGTACAACGCTACTGACCGGTGGCGTAACGAGGGGTGCTCGAGGCGCCCCTCGCTAAAGCGTTTCGACAAACAAGCGTCTGAATAACTATAAAAAAGGACCGCACCCATGAAGCTCTGGCCCAAGCGCCTGCCCTGGCTGCTTTGCTTCGCCATGACGGCGACACTCATGCACACCCCGCCCGCTCTGGCGCGCGGCGAGACACCGGTGGACCAACTGGTGGTCGGCATGAGCATGATCAACCTGCTGTCACTCGATCCTGCCGGTGCAACCGGACTGGAAGTGGCCGAGGTCAATTCCAACGTCTACGACATGCTGCTGGAGCAGGACGCTGCCAGACCGGACCAGTTGATCCCGGCACTGGCCGAGCGCTGGGAAATCAGTCACGACCGCATGCGCCTGACCTTTCACTTGCGTGCCGGCGTGACGTTTCATTCCGGCAACGCGCTGACCGCCCAGGATGTCGCCTGGTCGCTGCAACGTGTGGTGACGCTGAACAAGGCACTGGCTTCGACCTGGAAAGCCTATGGCTATACCGCCAGCAATGTCAGTGAGTTGATGCGCGCTGAAGGCCCGTCCACCTTCGTGCTCGATTTGCCCAAAGCCACCGACCCGATGCTGGTACTCAACACCCTGGCGACCTCGCCGAGTGCCTTCATCATCGACCGCGTTACCGCACTTCAGCATGCCAAAGGCGATGACCTGGGCGCAGGCTGGCTGACCACCAATACCGCCGGTTCCGGCGCCTTCAAGCTGGACATCTGGCGCGCCAACGACGTGATCCTGATGAGCCGATACGACCAGTACTGGCGCGGTCCGGCCAAAATGCGCCGGGTAATCATGCGCAACATGACCGAATCCCAGGCCCTGCGCCTGATGGTCGAGCGTGGAGATCTGGACGTCGCTCGCGGCATGGCTGCCACCGACATCAAGGCCCTGACCCGCTCGGACGAGGTCACGGTACAGACCATTGCGCGCGGCACGATCTATTACGTTGCCCTGAGCATGGAGCAGCCCGTGTTCAAGGACATTCGCGTGCGTCAGGCCATTCGCTCGCTGATCGACTATCAAGGCATCAACAACGTGGTCATGCCGCACTATGGCGTGATCAACCAGCGCCCGCTGCAATTGGGTCTGCCTGCCCGCCTCGACGATCCGGGCTACGCGCTGAATGTCGCGAAAGCCAAACGCCTGCTGGCTGAAGCCGGGTACCCGGATGGTTTCAAGATCACCATCCGCTCGCTCACCGATTCGCCCTTCATCAACATCGCCACCAGCCTGCAGTCGACCCTCGCTCAGGCCGGCATTCACGCCAATATCATTACCGGCACCGGCAACCAGATCTACGGCGCGATGCGTGATCGGCGCTTCGATATCCTGGTCGGTCGCGGCGGCGGCGGTGCCGAACGTCATCCCCACTCCAGTCTGCGCGCACTGATCTACAACCCGGACAACCGTGAGGAGGCCAGGCTGAGCAACTTCCAGGGCTGGCGCACCTCGTTCTACGACGCCGAGATCAATCAATTGATCGAGCAGGCCGAGCGCGAGCGCGACGCCGCGCAGCAACTGGCCGATTACCAGCGTATCCAGGCCCTCTACGACCAGAAAGCCGGGCCGATCATGCCGGTGTCGCAGATGACGGACGAGGTGGTGATTCACGCCGACGTGCGCGAATACCTGGGGCACAGCGCCGCCACCACGCGCCTGCGTGACGTCTACAAGCAACGCTGAACACACGCGTTCAACCGCTCAAGCCAAGGCAGGAATACACCATGTCGAGTGCATCGATTTCATTTTGGAGCAGTCGGGTCGCCAACGGCACCCGTCGCAGCGGATCAGTGGCGGCGACCCTGTTCGGCCTGCTGTTGCTCACTTTCTTTATCGGCCGGGTCATGCCGCTGGACCCGGTACTGGCCATCGTCGGACCGGACGCGGACGCGGCTGCCTACGCTCAGGCCTACCAGGAACTGGGCCTGGACAAACCGCTGACCACCCAGTTCGTGATGTACATCAAGGACCTGTTGCACGGTGATCTGGGCAAGGCCCTGCTGACCGGCCACCCGGTGATCGAAGACATCGCCAGAGTGTTCCCGGCCACGCTGGAACTGGCGACCCTGGCCATTCTGTTCGGCGTACTGATCGGCCTGCCACTGGGCGTTTATGCCGCAACGCATCAGGGCCGCGCCGGTGATCATGTCGCCCGGGTCATCACCCTGTTCGGTTACTCAACACCGATCTTCTGGCTCGGCATGATGGCGTTTCTGGTGTTCTACGCCTGGCTCGGCTGGGCGGGCGGCGTAGGACGCATCGGCCTGGCCTACGACGGCCTGATCGAGACCCGCACCGGTCTGCTGCTGATCGATACTGCACTGTCCGGCGACTGGGATGCGTTTCGCAGCGCGCTGCGCCACATCCTGCTGCCTGCGGTGATCCTGAGCTTCAACTCGGTGGCCTACATCAGCCGTATGACCCGCAGCTTCATGCTTGAACAGCTGTCGCAGGAATACATCATCACCGCCCGGGTAAAAGGCCTGTCGCAACGCCGCATTGTCTGGGGCCATGCATTCCGCAACATTCGCGTGCAACTGCTGACCATCGTCGCCCTCGCCTACGGCGGTCTGCTGGAAGGTGCGGTGCTGATCGAAACCGTCTTCGCCTGGCCCGGCTTTGGCCAGTACCTGACCAGCAGCCTGTTGCTGGGCGACATGAATGCAGTGATGGCCTGCGTGTTGTTGATCGGCCTGATCTTCGTGGTCCTGAACCAGATCAGTGACGCCCTCTACAAAGTCTTCGACCCGAGAACCCGCTGATGACGACTTCCATGACAAGCAGCGCCAAATCGACGTTTCAGGCCCCGACGTCAAGCCTTGCGGCCTTCGCCAATAGCAGCGCAAAGCTGATGCGCTTCCTGCTGCGCAACCCGATGACCCTGGCGGGACTGATCGTGATCAGCACGCTGATGATCGTCGCCCTGTTCGCCCCCTGGATCGCGACCCATGATCCGCTGGCACAGGATCTGTCGGCCGCGCTGCGCAGCCCTGGCGCGCAGAACTGGTTTGGCACCGACGAGTACGGCCGTGATGTGTTCAGCCGTCTGGTGTACGGCTCGCGCATCACACTTTACATCGTGATGCTGGTGACCGTGATCGTCGGCCCCATCGGCCTGCTGATCGGCACGGTGTCGGGCTACTTTGGTGGCTGGGTCGACAGCCTGTTCATGCGCATCACCGACATCTTCATCTCGTTCCCGAGCCTGGTGCTGGCACTGGCCTTCATCGCGGCACTGGGTCCGGGCCTCGAGCATGCGGTGATTGCCATCGCCCTCACCGCCTGGCCACCCATCGCGCGTCTGGCGCGGGCCGAAACCCTGTCGCTGCGCAACGCCGATTTCGTCGTCGCAGTGAAGCTGCAAGGCGCCTCGTCGGTGCGGGTCATCGGTCGTCACATCATTCCGATGTGCCTGTCCTCGGTGATCATCCGCCTGACCATGAACATGGCCAGCATCATCCTCACTGCTGCCGCGCTGGGCTTTCTCGGGCTGGGCGCTCAGGCGCCGCTGCCGGAATGGGGCGCGATGATCTCCAGCGGTCGGCGCTACATGCTGGAAAGCTGGTGGCTGGTGGCAGCGCCCGGCGCAACCATCATGCTGGTCAGCCTGGCGTTCAACCTGCTCGGTGACGGCCTGCGCGACGTACTCGATCCACGCAGCGAATGACAATAACAAGGACGATAACCATGTCTCAGATAAAGCTTGCGGTAGAAGATTTGCGGGTCGAGTTCCACAACGCCGGCAAGACCACGGCGGCGGTTCGCGACGTATCGTTCACGCTGGGCCGCGAAAAGCTGGCAATCGTCGGCGAGTCCGGCTCGGGTAAATCCACGGTCGGACGCAGTCTATTGCGCCTGCATCCAGCCAGCGCGCGGATCACTGCCAAAACGCTGCGCTTCGGTGACGTCAATCTGCTCGAATGCAGTGAAAAACAGATCCAGGGCATTCGTGGCCGACGCATGTCGATGATCATGCAGGACCCGAAATACTCGCTCAATCCAGTGATCAAGGTCGGCGAGCAGATCGCCGAAGCCTATCTGGCGCATCACCGGGTATCGCGCAAGGAAGCCCGCGAACGCACGCTGGACATGCTCGCCAAGGTCCATATCCGCGAACCGGCCCGGGTCTACGAGCTGTACCCGCACGAGGTGTCGGGCGGCATGGGGCAACGGATCATGATCGCCATGATGGTCATCACCGATCCGCAGGTCATCATCGCCGACGAGCCGACCTCGGCGCTGGACGTGTCGGTACGCCGCCAGGTGCTCAATGTGCTCGAAGAACTGGTCAGCGAGCGGGACCTGGGGCTGATCTTCATCAGCCACGACCTGAACATGGTGCGGCATTTCTGCGACCGCGTGCTGGTGATGTATGCCGGGCGCGTCGTGGAATCACTCAAGGCCGATGAACTGGATCAAGCCTGTCACCCCTATACCCAAGGCCTGCTGGCCGCACTGCCCAGCCTTGATCGCCCGCGCGCCAGCCTGCCGGTATTGCAGCGCGATCCCCTCTGGCTCACTCACTGAGAACGCTCCCATGGCAATGATTGAAGTCAACTCACTGAACCTGAGCTTCGGCACGGGCACTGCTTTGAATCAGGTGCTGCGCGACGTCAACCTGCAGGTCGAGCAAGGCCAGTCGTTCGGGCTGGTCGGCGAGTCGGGGTCGGGCAAGACCACCGTGCTGCGCTGCCTGGCGGGGCAGTATCACCACTGGACCGGTGCCTTGAGCGTGGCGGGCCAGAAAGTCGGCCGCAAGCTCGACGCCAGCCATTACCGCACCGTGCAGATGGTGTTCCAGGACCCCTACGCATCGTTACACCCGCGTCACACCATTGACGCGGCCCTCAAGGAACCGCTGAGCATCCACAAGATCGATCAGCGTGACCGACGCGTCTGCGACGTGCTTAACCGCGTCGGCCTCAACGAGAGTTTCCGCTTCCGTTATCCGCATCAACTGTCCGGCGGCCAGCGCCAGCGCGTTGCGATTGCCAGGGCGCTGATTCTGGAGCCGCGCGTATTGCTGCTGGATGAACCGACGTCGGCACTCGACGTCTCGGTGCAGGCTGAAATCCTCAACCTGCTGGCTGACCTTCGTCAGCAGCAGGGCCTGACCTACCTGATGGTGACCCACGATCTGGGCGTGGTCGCGCACCTGTGCGACCGGGTTGCAGTGATGCAACAGGGCCAGGTCGTGGAAACCCTCGACAGCAGCCAGTTGAGCAACGATCAGGCGCAGCACGACTACTCACGACTGCTGATCCAGGCCAGTCGAGACATGGACATGCGCCCGAGCGGATGACCGCTGCAGGTCCGCCTACCACCAAACCTGGCTGACAGCGTGATCCCTGGCCGAACCGGCCATCGGATCCGGCTGCCTGCGATTTGCCCAAAACACCTTTTTTCTCACTCGAACAAGAATAAAAAAATGAAAAAATCAATCGCATTGCTTTCTCTGGCCGCCCTGTTCCCAAGCGCATGGACCCATGCCGACAGCGCCTACATCAACTACCGCCACCAATACGCAGAAAGTACCCGCATGCACGCCGACCGGGTCAAGTTCGGCACGCGCCTGGACAGCGGCTGGGGCTTTGAGGGCGAACTGAAATACAAGACGGCAGGTGATCGTCAGGACGTTGCCTTCGACAACACCGTGGGCAACGGCCACGAGCTGACGGTCAGCTATCAGCACAAGCTCAATGACAAATGGCTGCTGACCCCTTCCCTTGCGCTGGAAAGCATCGAGCGCTCCACGGCTTACAAAATGGGGTTGAAGGTCGGCTACAAAGTGACCGACCAACTGACGCTTTCGGGTCGCTATCGCTATGACTCGATCAAGCTCGACCGGGACAAGATCAACAAGGACATGCCCGACAATCAGATGAACGATCAGTCGATCAACCGCTACGACGTCTGGGTCAACTACGCCACCAAAGGCCCCTGGTCATACGAGTACCAGTTCACCTATTTCGATGCCGACTATATCCGCTACGACAATGACAAGACCGACTACGAACAGAACGCCGCCTTCAAGTACAAATGGGACAAGAACTGGGTGCCGTTTTTCGAAGTGGGCGACATCAAGGTCAACGCCGAGGACGACAAGCGCCAACTGAGGTTGCGGGTGGGGGTGCAGTACAACTTTCTTTGAGGGTTGAAGCGCAAAAAGGCCGGAACGATGACATCCCGTTGAACGCATGACCCGTGGAAGGCGGCTTGCCGGCGATGACGTCAGTTCAGTCACTGAAAAGTCGCATCAGAAAATGCATCGCCGGGACGCCGCCTCCCACAGCTCGTTGAGGGCTACAAGATTTGTACATGACAGCAGAACGGGACGCTCAGCGTCCCTTCGATGTCAGTCGCTGTAGAGCGCCTGGGTTCTGCGCAGGCGCATGCGGCTGCCGTTGAGGTGCAGGTACATGGCAGAGCGGGCGGCGTCGACATTGCCTTCGGCGATGGCGTTGTAAATCTGTCGGTGTTCGGCATTGATGCCGGCCAGATAGGCATGTCGATCGCTCTGGCCGGTGTAGGCCGAGTTCATGCGGGTGCGGGGAATCAGCTTGGTGCCGAGGTGTTTCATGATATCGATCAGGTAGGCATTGCCCGACGCCTTGGCAATCTTGAGGTGAAACTGAAAGTCGGCATTGATGGTCGTTCCGGACTTCTGCGGGCCTTCCAGCAGCGCGTCGAAGGCCCGTTTGAGCTCCAGCAATGCCTCAGGACTGCGTCGTTGGGCGGCCAGACCCGCCGCTTCGACCTCAAGGCTCAGACGAAACTCCAGCAGGTTCAGCACGTCCGCCACCGTGACAATGGTGGCAGGCCCGACGGAAAAACCCTCCGGCGGCGGCATATCAAGCACAAAGGTTCCGACCCCATGACGCGTTTCGACCAGCCCCGCCGCCTGCATCCGCGACAACGCATCGCGCACCACCGTGCGGCTGACGCCCTCGGCTTCCATGATATGAAGCTCCGAAGGCAACTTTTCGCCACGCTGAAGCACACCGTCACGCATGCGCTGGGCAAAGCGGTCGACCAGGGTTTCAGCCAGGCGGCGATGATTCTTTTGCGAGGAAAGCGCGTTGTCCGACATTGCAGCCTCATGTCTATCGAATACCCGAGTATAGGCTGCGATCCCCGCACAAAACACGCCCTGAGTGAGGTTATACTCAGCGCCCCGATACGGACCTGATCACCCGCCATGGAACCTACCGCATCCCCGAAAGGCCGCCGTTCCAGCCTGACCCAGCAATTGGTCGCCGAATTCGCCCGCAAAATTCGCGAAGGCGAGATCCAGAGCGGCGAAAAGCTGCCCACCGAGCAGGTGATCATTCGGGAAACCGGGGTCAGCCGTACCGTTGTCCGTGAAGCCATGTCACGCCTGCAGGCCGAAGGGCTGGTCGAAACCCGGCATGGCATCGGCACCTTCGTCGTCGACGCCTCCCAGGCCAGGGCCGATCAGTCGGACGAGCTGTCCATCGGCACGCCCGGCGACGCCGTGGCAATCATTGAACTGCGACTGAGCCTTGAGCCCGAAGCTGCCGCGCTGGCTGCACAACGTCGCACGCCTGAACAATTGAGCGCCATTCGTCAGGCCCTCGACGAGTTGCACCGCTGCGTCCGGACCGGCCAGGATACCCTGCAGGCCGATTACGAATTCCATCGGCGCATTTCCCTGTGCACCGCCAACAGCTTCTTCACCGACGTGATGAACCAGTTGGGCAGCAGCATCCTGCCGCGCGCGCGCAGTGGTTTCGGCAACATCGCGTCGTTGCAGATGGAAGACGATCCTCATATTCAGCAGCGTGAGCAGGAACAGATCTTCGACGCCCTCGCCCATCAGGATCGCGACGCCGCCCGGGCCGCCATGCGCCTGCATCTGCTCAACAGCCTGCAACGCCTGCGTGCAAAGCCGTAGCGAGCCCATCCCTTATCGTTTACCATGCCGCCCGTCGGTTTCCGAGAGGAACTAACAGGGAATTCGCCCGCCTCGCGCCACGAGCCGAAACGAAACTGCCCCCGCAACTGTAGGCATTGAGCCAGTTCCACCACTGCCACTGGGTGATACCCGGGAAGGCCGGAGCCAGGCGATGACATGCCAGTCAGGAGACCTGCCGACCTTAATCAATCACTAACCGGCGGGGTGTCCGGGAAGGACATCCGCGCATGGCCTTATTGCGCCAGTTGCTGCTGTTTCCGGCAGACCGGGATGTGTTTTCCTGTTGTGCATGCGCCCTGACACACGTTCGAATCGAGGTCGCATTCCATGTCACTGCCCCGCCTTGTCGCACTCGCTGCCAGCCTGACCCTTTCAAGCCTGGCGCTCGCCGCACCGACCCACTATCCGCTGACTATTGAAAACTGCGGCTACTCGCTGACCTTCGCTCATGCGCCAGCCAGGGCCGTGACCATTGGGCAATCGGGCACCGAGATGTTGTACGAATTGGGCCTGGGCAACAGGCTGGTCGGTACCTCCCTGTGGTTCAACGATGTACTGCCGCGCTTCAAGGAACAGAACGACAAGGTCGAGCGTCTGGCCAACAACGAACCCAGCTTTGAGGCCGTGATCGGCAAACGCCCCGAACTGGTTGCCGTGCAACTGGAATGGATGGTCGGCAAGCAAGGTGCAGTCGGCACGCGGGAGCAGTTCCACGAACTGAAGATTCCGACCTACCTGATGCCGTCTGACTGCGAAGGCAAAGACAATCTGGTCGGCGCCGACGGCACGCGCCTCGAAGCGTTCCGCATCGAGACCATCTACAAGAGCATCGAGCAACTGGCGCAGATCTTTGATGTGCAGGATCGTGGCGACAAGCTGGTCGCCGACCTCAAGGCCCGCCTGAGCGCTGCTGTGGCCAATGTCCAGCAGAACCATGCCAAGGACGTGTCGGCGGTGTTCTGGTTCTCAAGCTCCGATCTGAAAGCCGATCCTTTCGTCGCGGGCCGCAAGGGTATTCCGGACTTCATGCTCAATAATCTGGGGATGCGCAACATCGTCCAGTCCGATGAAGAATGGCCGACCGTTGGCTGGGAAACCATCGCCAAGGCCAACCCGAGCATTCTGGTGATCGCCCGCATGGACCGCCGCCGCTTCCCGGCCGACGACTACCGCAAGAAAATCGAATTCCTCAAGTCTGACCCGGTGACCCGCAACATGGACGCTGTGAAGCACGACCGCATCGTGATCATCGACGCAGAAGGCATGCAGGCCAGCCTGCGTCTGTTCACCGGCATCGAAGAGCTGTCCGCTGCCGCCAACCGTTTCAATGCCACTCAATGAGATTGCCTGTCGCACTCGGCCATGTGATCTGGGTCTCGGCGGTGCTGGTGCTGGCCATCATCCTCGGCGCCGCGATTGGCGAAACCTCGATCAGTCTGCAGGTGGTGTTTCAGGTACTGGCCAACAAGCTGTGGGCGGCGGGCTATGTGCTTGATCCCATCGATGAAGGCATTGTCTGGAATTACCGCCTGACCCGCGCCATCGTAGCCGCTGCCTGCGGTTCGGGGCTGGCTATTTGTGGCGTGGTGCTGCAGTCGCTGTTACGCAACCCGCTGGCCGATCCTTATCTGCTGGGCATTTCAGCCGGCGCCTCGACCGGCGCAGTCATGGTGGCGATTCTGGGTTTCGGTGCCGGGGTCATTTCCATGTCGGCAGGCGCTTTCGTCGGCGCGCTGGTGGCGTTCTCTCTGGTCGCTCTGCTCGCCCACTCATCGAGGGGCAACACGGCCGCCGGGCAAATCATTCTGGCGGGTATTGCCGGCTCGCAACTGTTCAACGCGCTGACCTCGTTCCTGATCACCAAGTCGGCCAGCTCCGAACAGGCACGCGGCATCATGTTCTGGTTGCTGGGCAATCTGAGTGGCGTACGCTGGCCCTCGGTGTGGATGGCTGTGCCCGCAGCTCTGTTCGGTATGCTGGTGTGCCTTTGGCATCGTCGCGCGCTGGATGCGTTCACCTTTGGCAGCGACTCCGCTGCTTCACTCGGCATCGCCGTGCGACGGGTGCAGATCGTGTTGATCGCCACTGCGGCGCTGGTGACAGCGGTGATGGTCTCGATTGTAGGGTCCATCGGTTTCGTCGGTCTGGTGATTCCGCATGCGGTAAGAATGCTCACCGGCGTACGCCATGCCCGGCTGGTGCCGCTGAGCGCCTTGAGCGGTGCACTATTCCTGATCGCGGCCGACATTCTTTCGCGCACGCTGATCAAAGGCCAGGCGCTGCCGATCGGGGTGATCACCGCCCTGATCGGCGCACCTGTGTTTGCATTGATCCTCATTCAGGGGAACAGGACACGATGAGCGCCTTCAGTCCCGATGTCGCTACCTCGGTGCTCGGTTGCACAGGACTGGGCTATTCGGTTCGCGGCGCGACCCTGCTGCGCGACGTGGACCTGAGCATCGCCCAAGGCGAGACACTGGGTATTGTGGGCCCGAATGGCTCTGGCAAATCGACGCTGCTCAAATTGCTGTCCGGCATCCACAAGCCGTCCAGCGGTCAGGTAACCATCGGCGAACGTCCTCTGTCGAGCCTGAACCGGCGCGACGTCGCCCGGGCGCTGGCGGTGGTCGAGCAACAGGCCGAAACAAGTGACGCGATCACTGTACTGGACGCCGTGGAACTGGGCCGCACGCCCTGGCTGTCGGCGCTGGCGCCCTGGAGTGACAACGATGACCGGATCGTTCGTCAGGCGCTGGTGGACGTGGACATGCTGCCCTTCATCAAGCGCGCCTGGCATACCTTGTCGGGCGGCGAACGGCAACGGGTGCATATCGCCCGGGCGCTGGCACAGAGGCCGGGAATCCTGTTGCTGGACGAGCCGACCAATCACCTGGATATCCAGCATCAGTTGACCATTCTCGGTCTGGTCAAGGCGTTGCCGGTCACCACGGTCATCGCCCTGCATGATTTGAATCAGGCATTGGACTGTGACCGGGTGGCCGTAATGGAAAAAGGCCGCATGGTCGCACTGGGCGCACCCGCCGAGGTGCTGACGCCCGAGCGGCTGCTGGACACCTTCGGTGTGATCGGCCGCTGGCTGACCGACCCGTTCGATGGCTCACGGATTCTGCGTCTGCGCTCGCCCTGAAGCCCCCTTCTCAACCCCACCGACAGTCAGTAAATGCCGCCGCAGCGATCAGCGCAGGTGCGCAGCGCGGCCCATGGCACTACAATGCGCGCTTTGCCCGCCGTCGGATGCCGTAGCCATGTCCCTACCCAAACACCATCTGGAATTGCTCAGCCCCGCACGGGACACGAGCATCGCCCGTGAAGCCATCCTGCATGGCGCCGACGCGGTGTACATTGGCGGGCCAAGCTTCGGCGCACGACACAACGCCTGCAACGAGGTCAGCGATATCGCCGAACTGGTGAAATTCGCCCATCGCTACCACGCGCGCATCTTCACCACCATCAACACCATCCTGCATGACGACGAGCTGGAACCGGCCCGCACGCTGATCCACCAGCTCTACGATGCAGGCGTGGATGCGCTGATCGTGCAGGACCTCGGCGTTCTGGACATGGACATTCCGCCCATCGAGCTGCATGCCAGCACCCAGACCGACATCCGTACTCTGGGTCGGGCGAAGTTTCTCGATCAGGCAGGTTTCTCGCAGCTGGTATTGGCTCGTGAGCTGAACCTGCAGGAAATCCGCGAGATCGCCGACGAAACCGACGCGGCCATCGAGTTCTTCATTCACGGCGCGTTGTGCGTGGCGTTCTCCGGGCAGTGCAACATCTCCCACGCACAGAACGGCCGCAGCGCCAACCGCGGCGACTGCTCCCAGGCCTGCCGTCTGCCCTACACCCTCAAGGATGATCAGGGTCGCGTCGTGGCCTTCGAAAAGCACCTGCTGTCGATGAAAGACAACAACCAGAGCGCCAACCTGCGCGCGCTGGTTGAAGCGGGCGTGCGCTCGTTCAAGATCGAGGGCCGTTACAAGGATGCGGGCTACGTCAAGAACATCACCGCGTACTACCGCCAGCGTCTGGACGACATTCTGGAGGACCGCCCGGATCTGGCGCGTGCCTCCAGCGGCCGTACCGCACACTTCTTCGTGCCTGACCCGGAAAAGACCTTCAACCGCGGCAGCACCGATTACTTCGTCAGCGACCGCAAGATCGACATTGGTGCGTTCGACACGCCGACCTTCACCGGCCTGCTGGTCGGCAGCGTGGAGAAACTGGGCAAGCGCGACCTGATCGCGGTCACTCACGAGCCGCTGTCCAACGGCGACGGGCTGAACGTGCTGATCAAACGTGAAGTGGTGGGTTTCCGCGCCAACGTCGCGGAGCTCAAAGGCGAATTCGAGGAAGACGGTGAGAAACGCTGGCGCTATCGCGTCGAGCCCAACGAAATGCCGGCCGCCCTCTCCCGTCTGCGTCCGAATCATCCGCTGAGCCGTAACCTGGACCATAACTGGCAACAGGCCTTGCTGAAGACCTCGGCCGAACGCCGGATCGGCATTCAGTGGCAGGTCGAATTGCGCGAAGAGCGCCTGAACCTGACCGCGACCAGCGAAGAGGGCGTCAGCGTCACGACTCATCTGGACGGTCCGTTTGGCGCGGCGAACAAGCCGGAACAGGCGCTGGACCAGTTGCGCGATCTGCTGTCCCAACTGGGCACCACGATCTATCACGCCCAGGACATCAGGCTGGACGCACCCCAGGCATTCTTCGTGCCCAACTCCCAGCTCAAGACCCTGCGCCGCGACACCATCGAAGCGCTCACCGAAGCGCGCGTCAAGGCGCATCCACAGGGCGGACGCAAGGCTGAAACCACGCCACCTCCGGTTTACCCTGAGTCGCACCTGTCGTTTCTGGCCAACGTCTATAACCAGAAAGCGCGTGATTTCTACCACCGCCATGGTGTGCAACTGATCGATGCGGCTTATGAAGCGCACGAAGAAACCGGCGAAGTGCCGGTCATGATCACCAAGCACTGCCTGCGTTTCTCGTTCAACCTGTGCCCGAAACAGGCCAAGGGCGTGACCGGCGTGCGCACCAAGGTCGCACCGATGCAACTGATTCAGGGTGACGAAGTGCTGACCCTGAAGTTCGATTGCAAGCCGTGTGAAATGCACGTGGTGGGCAAGATGAAAGGCCACATTCTGGACCTGCCGCTGCCGGGCAGTGCTGCGGCCAAGGCGGTCGTCGGCCATATCACGCCTGAAGACCTGATGAAAACCGCACGCCAGCGCGCTCCGCGCTGACGTCAATCACGTCCTGAGGGCAGGCGCTTACTTGCCCTCTGAACTCCGGTGCCGCCTGTCAGGCACGCACTCCATATGCGTGGTTTTCCACACCGGGTCGGTTTCTACGTCTGTCACGGCGAAACCCTGTTTTTCCCAAAAGCGGATCGCGCCGGGCAAAAATGGATGGGTGTGCAGGTACAAAACCTCTATCCCGCTGGCTTCGGCGTGCGCCCACAGCGCCTCACACAAGCGACTGGCCAGCCCGTCCCCTCGGAACTGAGGCATGACGTAAAGGCGCACGATCTCCACCGTATCGCGACCGGTATAGTCCAGTTGTGGGAAGCGATGATCGAATGGCAGATAGCCGACAGCAGCAATGATCTTCCCGTCGTGACGTGCAGTCAGGAATTTGCCTCTGCTGCCGTTCAGGTACACCTGTTCGAAAGCTGCCAGGTCGGCAGGGAACACGGTGGCATCGAGCATGGGGAAAACCTCGGCCCGGGCACGCATGGCGAAGTCGATGGTTTCAGGGATTTCGGCGCGGGTGACTTCCTGGATAGTAAAGGTCATGGCAACGGATCTTGTGAATGAAGGCGCAGGGTAATACAAATGATGCGCCAGCTTCAGGGGAGCGGCGAACGTGCAGACCTCTTGATCGCGTCTTTTGGGTAAGGATCGTGCCCATCGCTCCGCGTGGGAATAGATCCAGCGACGCTCTATACCCCCCCGACCATCCTCCTCCATGCACACCTTTACAGCGCAACCCGCCCGCTGCGCACCATTGCAATGCAGCCTGCCAAGCCACCCTGACACACGCTCCGGATCCCTGCTGTCGCGCCAGACACCCGGAAACACGAGGCTCGGGGTCACTCATCAACGATCGACGCCAAGCTGGCACAACCCCTGCATTATTCCAGACAACCCCGCCTTCAATGTGGTCGGGCCGCCCCGGTTGATCGACGCAGATCGCCAGTCTCACAGAGACCACAGGGCTATCAGGTGCATCCGGCAACGTGGCTCGATCCGCACCCTTGAACACCCATAAGAGAACAGGCAAAGGCGCCTGGAACCGAAAGGTTCCGGGCGCTTTTTTTTTGCTTCAAAAAACCTGATTGGCCTCGGCCGGGATTAGCCATGAACACCACAGTCTTCCCCCACAACGATGTAAAAACCCTGATCGTCGTCGGCAATGGCATGGTCGGTCATCATTGCGTCGAGCAATTGATCGCAGGCGGCGCGCTTGAGCGCTATCGCATTCATGTGTTCGGTGAAGAGGCGCAGCGTGCCTACGACCGTGTGCACCTGTCCGAGTACTTCACCGGACGCGATGCCGAGTCACTGGCCATGAGCGAAATGGCGCTTTACGAACAGGCTGGCCTGACCCTGCACTTGGGCGTGCCGGTGCTGGAAATCGACCGCGACCGCCGCGAAATCATCACCGCTGAAGGCTGCTTCAGCTACGACAAGCTGGTTCTGGCGACCGGCTCTTACCCGTTCGTACCGCCCATCGAAGGCGCGCAGGGCAATTCGAAGCTGGTGTACCGCACGCTGGAAGACCTGGACAGCATCCGTTACGCGGCCTCGAAAGCCCGTCGTGGCGTGGTGGTCGGTGGCGGCCTGCTGGGGCTGGAAGCCGCAAACGCCCTGAAATCCCTGGGCCTTGAAGCCCATGTCGTGGAGTTCGCACCACGCCTGATGCCCGTCCAGCTCGACGAACTGGGCGGCGCTGCTTTGAAGGCCCGGATCGAAGCGCTCGGCGTGGGTGTTCACCTGTCACGTGCCACTCAGTCAATCAGCGACGGCAAGCAGTACCGCTACCGCATGAACTTCGCCAATGACGAATTTCTCGAAACCGACCTGATCGTATTCTCCGCCGGTATCCGTCCGCAGGATGCCCTCGCCCGCCAGTGCGAACTCGAACTCGGCCCTCGTGGCGGCATCGCGATTGACGAACACTGCCGCACCAGCGATGAAGACATCTATGCCATCGGCGAATGTGCGGCCTGGAACGGCAGCGTGTTCGGTCTGGTCGCACCCGGCTATCAGATGGCCCGTGGCGTCGCGGCGCAGTTATGCGACAAGGACACCGAACCGTTCTTCGGTGCCGACATGTCCACCAAACTCAAGTTGCTGGGCGTGGACGTCGGCTCGATCGGCGATGCTCACGGCGCGCTGGCGGGCGCGGTCAGCTATCGCTACATCGACGAAGCCACCGCCAGTTATCGCCGTTTGGTGGTGTCGGCTGATGGCAAACAGGTACTGGGCGCGGTGCTGGTCGGCGACAACAGTTATTACGACACCCTGCTGCAATACGCGCAGAACGGCATCACTCTGCCCGCCGATCCGTCGAGCCTGATCCTGCCACACAGCGAAGGCGCGCCGACGCTGGGTGCCGACGCCCTGCCCGCCACAGCGACGATCTGCTCATGCCACAACGTCAGCAAGGGTTCGATCTGCTCGGCCATCGACAACGGCTGCACCGACCTTGCCGGGGTCAAGGCCTGCACAAAGGCCGCGACCGGCTGCGGTGGCTGTACAGCGCTGCTCAAGCAAGTGTTCGAACACGAACTGATTGCCCGTGGTGTCGCCGTCGACAAAAGCCTCTGCGAACATTTCGCCTACACCCGTCAGGAGCTGTATTCGATGGTGCGCGTCGAAGGGATCGAATCCTTCGAAGAGCTGTTGAGCCGTCATGGCAAAGGCGCTCATGGCTGCGACATCTGCAAGCCTGCGGTAGGCTCGATTCTCGCCTCGTGCTGGAACCGGCCGATTACCGAGCCCTCACTGGTGCCACTGCAGGACACCAATGACACGTTCATGGCCAACATGCAGAAGAACGGCACCTACTCGGTGGTGCCGCGTATTCCAGGCGGCGAAATCACGCCCGACGGCCTGATCGCCATCGGCGCGGTGGCCAAGAAGTATGACCTATACACCAAGATTACCGGCGGCCAGCGCATTGACCTGTTCGGCGCGCAACTGCATGAGCTGCCGGACATCTGGAGTGAACTGATCGAAGCCGGCTTCGAAACCGGTCACGCGTACGGCAAATCCACCCGCACCGTCAAGTCGTGTGTCGGCAGCACCTGGTGCCGCTATGGCGTCCAGGACAGCGTCGCCATGGCACTGCGAATCGAGGATCGCTACAAGGGTCTGCGCTCACCGCACAAGCTCAAGTTCGCGGTCTCCGGCTGCACCCGTGAATGCGCCGAGGCGCAGAGCAAGGACGTCGGCGTGATTGCCACCGAGAACGGCTGGAACCTGTACCTGTGCGGCAACGGCGGCATGCGCCCACGTCACGCAGAACTGTTCGCCACCGATCTGGATGACGAAACCCTGATCCGCTACATCGACCGGTTCCTGATGCTCTACATCCGCACCGCCGACAAGCTGCAGCGCACATCGGTGTGGCGCGAATCGCTGGAAGGCGGGCTGGATTACTTGAAGTCCGTGATCCTCGACGACAGCCTCGGGCTGGCGGCGGAGCTTGAGTCGCAGATGCAGCTGGTGGTTGACCGCTATGAATGCGAATGGGCCAACGCCCTGAAGGATCCGGAAAAACTCAAGCGCTTCCGCACCTTCGTCAACGACGGCCGTGGCGATCCGGACGTGCATTTCGTCAAGGAACGCGCTCAGCGTCGTCCTGCAAAACCTGAAGAACTCACACTGATCCCATTGTTCAAGGAGGTGGTTTGATGAACTCGCCCGATACAGCCTTCCCAGAAAACACTCATTCCGCGCTGCACCTGCACTGGCACGCCCTGTGCGGTCGGCAGGATCTGGTCGCCAACTCAGGTGTGGTGGCCTGGCTAGACGGTACGCAGGTAGCGCTGTTCTATGTGCCGAATACGGCGGACGGCGAGAAGCTCTATGCCATCGACAACCGCGACCCCAAGTCTGGAGCCAACGTGATCGGGCGCGGGCTGATTGGCCAGATCGCCGGAGACCTGGTGATCGCCTCGCCACTCTACAAACAGCACTTCCGCCTGCATGACGGCTCCTGCCTGGAGTATCCGGAGCAGCGACTGGAGGTCTGGCCGGTGCGGTTGAATGGTGATCAGGTGGAGATCGCGGTTTAGCGGCGGGGATCGTTGGCAGACAGAATCACGCTTTACTCCAGATGCGTCGCCGGGACGCGGGCATGCAGCTCAGGGCGCTCCGCGCGCCCTGCTGCTGATCAGACGTCTATGACCTCTCAGGACGTTTATCTGTATATCCATACAGATAAAACTTGCTCATCGCCGATTCGACGTTCATCCTTGCAGCCTTCACCACCGGTAATCGAAGACGGTAGTCATGCGGCTGTTCCTTTGCGAAAAACCCTCTCAGGCCAAAGACATCGCGGCTGTGCTCGGCGCAACGCGGCGTGGGGACGGCTGCTGGGTGGGTGCCAATGCCACGGTGACCTGGTGCATTGGCCATTTGCTGGAAACTGCACCGCCGGATGCCTACGATGCCCGTTACAAGCGGTGGGTGCTGGAAGACCTGCCCATCGTTCCGCAGCAATGGAAGATGCTGGTCAAACCCAGAACCGCCAGCCAGTTCAAGGCGGTCAAACGTCTGTTGGGCGAAGCAAAAGAACTGGTGATTGCCACGGATGCCGACCGCGAGGGCGAAATGATTGCCCGGGAGCTGGTCGAACATTGCCGTTATCGCGGGCCGATCCAGCGCCTGTGGCTGTCCGCTCTGGACGACGCCTCGATCCGCAAGGCGCTGGCCACGCTCAAGCCCGGTACTGATACTTTCAGCCTGTACCACTCGGCATTGGGCCGCTCCCGCGCCGACTGGCTGATCGGCATGAACATGAGCCGCCTGTTTACCCTCCTGGGCAGACAATCGGGCTATCAGGGCGTGCTGCCGGTCGGACGCGTACAGACCCCGACACTTCGACTGGTCGTGGACCGCGACCGCAGCATTGCCAATTTTGTCCCTGTGCCTTACTGGGCCATCGATGTGAAGCTGCTCCATGAGCATCAGGCGTTCATCGCCCAATGGCGGGCACCGTCGGACGCTTGTGATGATCAGGACCGCTGCCTGAATCAGCCGCTGGCGCAACAGGCAGCAGAGGATATTCGCGGGACGAACAGCGCCCGACTGGTCAAGCTGCGCACCGAGCGGATTCGTGAAGCGGCGCCCCTGCCCTTCGATCTCGGCACGCTTCAGGAAATCTGCTCGAAGAAGCTGGGCCTTGGCGCACAGGAAACCCTCGACATCGCCCAGTCCCTGTACGAAACCCACAAGGTCATCACCTACCCGCGCAGCGATTGCGGCTACCTGCCCAACAGCCAGCACGGCGAAGCGGCGAGCATCATTGCGGCGCTGGGCAAAGCCGACCCGGCGCTTGGCGAGCTGATGCCGCACCTTGACGCGCAACGCCGCTCACGGGCATGGAACGATGCAAAGGTCAGCGCCCACCACGGCATCATCCCCACCGCCGCGGCCCGAGGCATCGAGCGTCTGACCGGCAAACCGAAAGCGGTCTACACGCTGATCAGAGCCCGCTATCTGGCGCAGTTTCTGCCCAACCACGAATACGACCGCACCCAGGCCGACTTCGACTGCGCGGGACACGCCTTGCGCGCCGTCGGCAAACAGGTCGTCGAACCGGGCTGGAAGCGTGCCATGCCCGAGGCACTGACCCCGCCAAAAGGTCGCGAAGCCCCTGCGCCGCAGCCACTGCCCAGATTGATCCAGGGCTGTGAGTGCGCCGTCGCCGATGTCATGCTCAAGGACCTTTGGACCCAGCCGCCCAAACCGTTCACCGAGGGCGATCTGATCAAGGCGATGAAAAACGTCGCGAAACTGGTGGAAGATCCGCTGCTCAAGCAAAAGCTCAAGGACACCACCGGGATCGGCACCGAGGCGACGCGGGCCGGCATCATTCAGGGCCTGCTGGACCGCGGGTATCTGACCAAACAGGGCAAGGCGCTGTGCGCAACACCGGCGGCATTCGGCCTGATCGACGCCGTCCCGCGCGCCATCGCCGACCCTGGCACCACCGCTATCTGGGAACAGGCGCTGGACATGGTGCAGAGCGGCGAGATGAGCCTTGAGGAGTTCGTTACCCGGCAGGCCGCCTGGATGAGCAAACACGTGAGCCGATGCGTCGGCATGCGCATGTCCATCAGCGGGCCTGCGAGCCCGGCAGGCGTGAAGCCGCCGTGGAAGAAAAAACGCAAGGCCAGCCCGCGCAAGGCCGCAGGCGCCGAGAAAGCAACCGGCACGGCGGTGAAAAAACCGCGCCGCGCCGCGAAACCTGCCAGCAAGGCGTAAGACCGTCAGGCAGGTATTCGCTGCAAAGAATCAATTCAAAACTGCATAGCCAGGTGTAGCCACATGTCAGACCGCGAAATCATTGTCCCTCCCACCATGGAACTGATCATGGACCGCGCCGGCTATGCGCCTGCGGTCAGGGTCGGCCATACGCTCTACTGCTCGGGACAGGTCGGGCGCACACGCGATATGGAAGTGATCCTGAACCCTGAAGCGCAATTCATCGCCTGCTGGGAAAACCTGCGCACGGTACTGGCCGAGGCTGGCTGCACGTTCGACGACATCGTCGACATGACGACCTATCACGTGTCGATGAGCGAGCACATGCCGGTCTTTCGCGACGTCAAGAACCGCTTGTTTCCACGCGGACAATGCGCCTGGACCTGCATAGGCGTTGCTGAACTGGCGCACCCCGGCTTGCTGCTGGAGATCAAATGTATCGCCGTGATACGCCAGTCCTGAAAGGATGCCTCAGCTCGCGTGACGCGTTTTCAACTGGTCCAGCATTGCCGTGTCGGTACGTTCGAAACGCAGCGGTGTAACGGAAATACCGCCATTCATGACCACATGGGTTTCGCTGCCGGGCGCGTCCGCCAGATCGTGTCGATGGATGCTCAGCCAGAAATAGTCGCGCTCACGCATATCGGTGCGTGAAGTGATTTCCAGCGCATCGATGCGACCGGCACCCTGGGTGGTGAACTGCATCGGGCCAGCTTCCGCTGCGGGAACATCCGGGAAATTGATGTTCAGGCAGGCGCCCTGCTCCCACCCCAGCCCCCAGACCTTGCGAATCACATCCGGTGCCAGTTGCCGTGCCGTATCCCAGCGCACCGAGTCACGGCGCGTCAGGGCCTGACTCAGGGCAATCGAAGGCACGCCCAGTAACAGCCCGGCCATGGCTGCGCCGACCGTACCGGAAAACACCGTCTCAACGCCCAGGTTCGCGCCTTTGTTGATGCCGGACAGGATCAACGTGGGCGGCTGACTCATCAACTGTTGCAAGGCCATGGCGACACAGTCTGCGGGCGTACCCGAAACCGAAAACTTATGATCGCCACGCGTGGTCAGGCGCAATGGATGGTGAATGCTCAACGCGTGCGAGATGCCGCTCTGGTCATGATCAGGGGCGACGATCCAGACCTCATCGGCCAGTTCGCGGGCCACTTCTTCAAGCGCCAGCAAACCCGGGGCATCGATGCCATCGTCATTGGTGATCAGGATTCGGGGTAGTTTCTGGAAAGACATGACTGCTCCTGAGGAGTGAACTGCCGTCAAAACCTCAACCGGCAGTATCGACTTACCGCTCTGACGTGCAGAGCGGTGTTCCATTCATTCGGACAGGTGAACGCTGTATATCAAAGGCTCGAGCGCAACGGAATCTCATGCCGGGACGATTCGACCTGCACGTCGTCCAGGCCGACCATCTCGTCGTGAGCCACGCCCTGGCTCAGAAACAGCTGTACGTCCGGTACCGACGACAGCACCTTGCGTGCTTCCTCCACCGAAGCCAGATGCAAAGGCTTGCCGTGTGAATCCTGAACCGGCACTGACTTGCCTTGCACAAGTGCGTGAAGCACGTAGGAACCGCCTTCCATCGACACCAGATTGAGTTCACTGATCTTGCCAGCCTTGATGTCGCTGGACAGGTCTTGAATGTTCAAAATCACACCTCCGTAGGCGTTCCGGGAATCAGAGCGTCACAGAAATTGAGCCTGAACAGGCGTTAACGTTCCATTGCCGTCAAGTCAGACTGGAGCAATGCTCCTGGTCGGGCGACTGACCGGAAAAGTGGCCAGATGCTACTCTGCACGCGGCAATGCCCGGCATAGACGCGCTCCGCTTCCTTCGTTAACGGTTCAAGGATAGAAAATGATCGACTTCAACAACAAAGGTTTTTTCAAACTCAAACAGAATGACGAGTACGCAGACCGTGTGAAGGATCTGCTGCTGGACGGCGAAACAGTCATCGACTCCTACAAGTCCATGCGCGACGGCGTCGTCTTTACCACCAAACGCATCATCTCGGTCAACGTTCAGGGACTGACAGGCAGCAAAAAAGACTTCACGTCTCTGCCCTACAAGAACATCGTCGCCTGGTCGGTGGAAACGTCGGGGACATTCGACCTGGACTCGGAACTGGAAATCTATTACTCGGCGATCGGCAAGGTGAAGTTCGAATTCACAGGCAAGACGTCAGTGGTCCAGATATCAAGGTATATCGCCCAGCACCTGCTTGGCTGACTGAACAAACTCCCGTCGGTATTCGCAAGACCGACGGAAGTCACCCGACGTCTCAGCGGCCCAGCAACTGCGCCGCGTCGAAGCCCATCCGCAGGTTGCCCCAATGACGGCCGTCGAAGAAGAACGGTACATCGATCTCGGTCATGATTTCACCGGTATCGCGCAGGTAGGTCTGCAGCAGGAAGCGCTGTTTATTGCTTGCCGCTCGCAGGCCGACCGGGTCAGAGAACATCCGTTTGTTGCGACATACCGGCAAGTCAACAGCGCGATTGCCGGTCGGTTTCTGTGAAACCCAGCTGTTGTTGACCGGGCAATAACCCTTGCTATCGACAATGAACGAGACCTTGCCGCCTCGGGTGCCCTTGGTCAGCTTGTCGCACTCCTCCTGGCAGATCTGCGCGAATCGCTCGGTGTAACTGGTCATGTATTGCTTGGGATCGGTGCCGGGAATCAATTTGTAGTCGTGATCGAACAGATTGACGCCCTCCTTGTGCAGCACCGCAAGCCGCGCCTGCAAGGTATCGCGGCACTGACTGGCCCGCGTGATTGCAGCATCCAGCTCACCGTGCCCGAGCACGAAACGTCCCAGCAACGCCTGCACGCGCTCGGCAACACCGGACAGGTCGCGGGTGGCCGTCGCTGAATGCTGCATGCGCTGGTCGATGGCCTGGCTGTCCGCATAGATACGCGTGACCCGGTCGTTGATGCCCGTGTTGGTCGTGGCGAACTGCTGGATATGGGACGCAATGTCGGCAAGCTTGCCATTGGTCGACTCGAAGTCGACGATCATGCTTTCGAAATGACCCGACGCACGCTCCACGACCAATTGCGTTTCACGTGCGCTCTGACTGATCTGAGTGGTCTGCTCGTAGGTCGAGCTGACTTCCAGGAGCATCGCATCAATATTCTGCGAGATATCGTCCGTGGCTTTGCTGACGTTCTGCGCCAGGGTGCGCACCTCGTCGGCCACCACGGCAAAGCCGCGGCCGCTTTCGCCGGCACGTGCCGCTTCGATGGCCGCGTTGAGGGCCAGCAGGTTGGTCTGCGAAGAAATCTTCTGGATCAGGCCGACGATGGACTTGATGCTCGACGAGCGCTGATTCAAGGCAGATACCAGCACGCCGAACTCGTTGAGGCTGCTGGATATCTGGCTGATGTTGCCGGTCACTTCCAGCAGTTCGGAATAGGAGCCGCGCGCCATGCTCAGGTTCTGGGCAGTGGTGCTGGAAATGCCTTGAGTCTGCTGCGACACGTCCTCGATGCTGCCTACCGCCATGTTGCTCTGATCCATGACCTCCTTGGCAAAACGCGCCTGATCGGTTGCGCTGTCGCTGGAATCACTGATGTTCTTGAGCGAGCGCGCCGACTCGACCGCGATCTGCACGGTCAGTGCCTGAATGCTGCTGATCACTTCGCGCTGCTTGGCCAGGAAGCGGTTGCAGGTGCTGGCCAGCACGCGGATTTCGTCGTGGGTCAGCAATGGCAGATCCTTGGACAGATCGCCCTCGCCGTTGGCGATTTCTTCCAGCGCACCGGTCATGAACATCACAGGCCGCACAATGAGATGGCGCAGGTACCAGACCATGAAACCGACCATGCCCAGCGTGAACAGGGTGCTGATCAGAATGGCGTTGCTCAGCGCATCCAGCCTGCCTTCAATGCGCGTCAGTACACCGGCTTCCAGTTGCGCACTGCGCAACAACGTCACGATGTCGGCATGAACGGACAGCGCCACCCAATACAGCAGCGCACTGACGACAACCAGCAGAAAAAGGCTTGAGAGCTTTTTGGTCAAGGTGTTGAAAAACTGCTTTTCGACCGACTCGTACAAAGCCTTTAACGTTTGCATGCAGCAGCTCCTGGGCGCGGAAGGTAATCCGTTTGGATGGTTAACGTCTGTTAGTGCAAAAGCTTTAATGACCGGAGCGATCAGAACACTGGACGGTGTCCCGATCAGGCTCGACTACCGGCAAAAAAGCACAGAGTGGGCGGATCGGGAGATTACGCCAGATAATGGCTTATAGATATCAAAGCCGAAACCGGTCCACTGAACGCGAGAGCTGGACTGCCAGCGCGGACAACTCGTCGGTGGTGGCCGCCGTCTGGCCGATGACCCGGCTGTTGTCCTCGGACATGCTGGCGATCATCTCCACCTGATGAGCAATTTCATTGCTGGCCAGACTCTGTTCGCCAATCGTGCGGGTGATGTCGTTGACCAGATGCGTGGTGCTCAGCGTGGCATCAAGAATATCCCGGATGGCTTGCTGGACCTCGGCGGTCACCACCATGCCTTTGTCGACCTGCACCACCCCGGCTTCCATGCTGGTCACCGCCTCGCGGGTGCTTTGTTGAATGCGGGCGACCATGCCGGTGATTTCCTGGGTCGATGCGCTGGTACGACCTGCCAGGCTGCGCACCTCGTCGGCCACCACGGCAAAGCCACGGCCCTGTTCACCGGCACGTGCCGCCTCGATGGCCGCGTTGAGCGCCAGCAGGTTGGTCTGGTCGGCAATGCTCTTGATCACCTGAATGATGTTGAAAATGGCTTCCGATTCCTTGTCGAGCGTGCGGATTACCTGCGCCGATTGCTGGGCAGAACGGGCAATGCCGTCCATGTCGCTGACCACCTGATGGATCACCCGTCCGCCGTTCTTGGCCAGCGCCTCGGCCTGATTGGCCATCTCCCTTGCCTGTTCGGCATGACGCGTGACTTCTTCGATGCTGGCGGTCATTTCGCTGGCGGCCGCCGACATGGTCGCAGCTGCCGAGCTTTGCTGCTGGCTGCTGCCCGCCACAGCGTGACAGCCGCTGCTCAATTGCCCGCTCATGCCGCTGACGCCATGGGCATTGCCACGCACCACTTCGATCATGCCGCGCAGATCGCGCTGCATGACGGCAAGGCTGCGAATCAGCGCGCTGGCTTCATCACGGCTGCTCGGCTCGGCAATTGGCTCGCTGAGGTCGCCATGCGCAATGCTGTCAGCGATACGGCTGGCAGATCGCAAAGGGATCATGATGCTGCGAGTCACCCAATACCCTTGGGCCAACAGCAGCAACAGGCTGATGACCAGAACCACGCCGAGCGTGATATTGGCGGTGCTGATGGCATCGCGGGTGACTTCACCGCTGGCTTTCGAGTTGTCTTCGATCAAGTCGCTCAACGTGGACATCTGGCCTTCAAGCTGAGTAAAGGCGGCAGAAAATGTACTCAGGTCCTGCTGGGCACGGTCAGGGCTGTCCAGCGCCAGGCCGACAATCCGCTCGCCTGCGCTGATGTAGGCATCGAGGCTCGGTTTGACCTTGTTCAGTTCGGCCTTGAGGGTGTCGCTGATGGGCAACTGCAGATTGTTACTCAGGACTTTGCGGAATTGCGTGGCGTGCTCGCTGAGGGACGCCAGCACCTCTTCACGGGTGGTCTCACTCTTGCCCAGCCCGACCAGCATCGCCGAGAGCACATCGGCGCGCAGGGCGTCGTGCATCATGTCGGCCTGCAGATGATTGCTCAGCGCAGTCATGCTGACCTCGTTATCGGTCATCGCGGCCGCCATCCGGTTGTTGCCCAGATAACTGACCAGACTGATGATCAACACAGCCACTACCCCGGTGCCTATCAACAAGAACAAACGAAGTTTGATCGACATCCTGAAGCTCCCCTGCGGTCAATGAAATAACGCGAGCTGCGGACTACTCTTATGCAAAGCTTATCGACGCCTGTTCACGGATATTTAAGACTATTTTCGCGGGGTTACCGGTTTAAATCGAAAAGAAGGTGTCGAGAGAGCAGCGTCAGGCCCGCAGGACGGGTTCTGACGCGGCGAAGGGTGCAGCCTCGCTTCTTTACTGCGATGCACGCGCTTTGGCGATTTCGTCGTACATCATCTTCACCAGGCCGGCATCCAGTTGCTGGGAAAACTCGTCGATGACAGTTTTTACGCGCTCACGAAAACGGTCTTTCTCGGCGGGAGAAATGTCGTTGACCGCAATCTGTTTCTCCAGATTGGCCCGGGCCTTGTCCATGCTTTCGGCCGTCACTTCACGCTGGAAGACCTGCGCCTTGGCGGCGGCATCGCGAATCAACGCTTTCTCATCGTCGTTCAGGCGATTCCAGGTTTTCTGACTCATGATCAGCGACTGCGGGTTGAAGATGTGCCCGGTCGCCGACAGGTATTTCTGCACCTCGAAGAACTTGCTCCCTTCAATCACCGTGTAAGGGTTCTCCTGACCGTCGATGGTGTGCTGCTCAAGGCCGGTGTAGACCTCGGGAAACGCCATCGGCACCGGGTTGGCGCCGAGCGCCGAGAAGGTTTTCAGGTAGATCGGCGACTGAATGACGCGGATCTTCAGGCCTTGCATGTCCTCCAGGCGGGTGATCGGGTGCTTGCTGTTGGTCACATTGCGAAAACCCAGGTCCCAATAGCCCAGGGCGACCAACCCCTTGCTGTCGAGTTGCGCGGAGAGTTTCTGGCCGACCGGGCCGTCAATGACGGCATGCGCTTCCTTCACGTCGTTGAACAGAAATGGAAAGTCGAGCATCGCGAAGTCGGGCGCCTGAGCGGCGAGAATTCCGGAGTTGAGCACCGTGATGTCGAGCGTGCCGCCCTGCAAGGCTGACACCGTCTGCACATCGCCGCCCAGCGTGCCGCCAGGAAACAGCCGTACCTTGATCTTGCCGCCACTGCTTTCACTCAGCAGATCGGCAAACTTCTGTGCACCCTGCCCTTGCGGATGTTCCTTGACGTTCTGGAAGGCGAACCGCAGCGTGCGCTCGCGAATCTCTGCCGCATGACTGGCCACACTCGCCAGCAACAGGCTGGTGGCACAGGCTCCGGCCAAAAGGGTTTTCATCAGTTTCTGCATGTCATTCTCCGGTCTTGTTATTGGAAATGGAGTGGTTGATAGCCTGCGACGTCTGTCACCTCATCAACGGGTCAGGAAACTCAGGGGGACCAGGACCAGTTGCGGGAACAGCACCAATAAAAACAGCACAACGAACTGCGCCAGCATGAACGGCCAGACGCCTCGGATGATCTCGTCCATGCTGATCTTCGAGACGCCGCACACCACGTTGAGCACCGTCCCCACGGGCGGCGTGATCAGGCCGATGGCAGTATTGATCAGAAACAGCACGCCGAAATACACGGGGTCGATACCGGCCATGGTCACTGCAGGCATCAGAACCGGCGTCAGAATCAGAATGGTCGGTGTCATATCCATCACGGTGCCAACCAGAATCACCAGCAGCATGATCACCATCAGCAGCAGGGTCGGGTTGTCCATGAACGGCTCGAGCAACGCCGCCAACTGGTCAGGCAGCTCGGCGATAGTCACCAGCCACGACGAAACCATGGCCGCAGCGACCAGCAACATCACCACCGAAGTGGTCTTGGCGGACGACAGCACCAGTTCGAACAGTTGATTGATCTTCAGCTCGCGGTAGATCACCAGCGACACGAACAAGGCATAAACCGCTGCAACCACGGCCGCCTCAGTCGGTGTGAAAATACCGAACTTCAGGCCGAAGACGATGATCAGCGGCAAGCCCAGAGCCCATGAACCATCCACCAGCGTGCGCAGGATTTCCTTGCCGCTGCGCTTGGGTGGCGGTTCGACGTTTTCGCTGCGCGAGACGAACCACCAGGCGACCGCCAGCGCCACACCGAGCATCAACCCCGGAACGATCCCGGCCAGAAACAGCTTCGAGATCGAGACACCGGACGCGACACCGAACACAATGAAGCCGATGCTCGGTGGAATGATCGGCGCAATGATGCCGCCTGCCGCAATCAGGCCCGCCGAATGCGAACGATTGTGCCCGGCATGGACCATCATCGGCACCAGCAACGCGGCCAGTGCGGCAGCATCGGCCACCGCCGAACCCGACAGCGAAGCCAGCAGACAGGAGGCAATGATCGCCACGTAACCCAGCCCGCCGCGCTTGTGCCCGACCAACGCCATGGCGATATTGACGATACGTTTGGACAAACCTCCGGCGTTCATCACCTCGCCAGCCAGCATGAAGAACGGCACGGCCATCAACGGAAAGCTGTCAGCGCCATTGAGCAGGTTCTGGGCAATGATCTGCGCATCGAACAGGTCCAGATGCAGCATCAACGCAACGCTGACCAGCAGCAGCGCGAACGCAATCGGAATACCCAGCGCCATACTGCCCAGCAGCGATCCGAGAAAGATCATCAGGGTCATGGTCGATTACTCCGCGTGGCAGCAGGTGCATCGGATTTGACGACCGTGTCGGCTTCGTTTTCCCGAACCATGACCAGCGCCTCCTCATCCAGCCGACCACTGAGCGCCAGATACAACTGATACAACAGGATCGCGGCAGCACTGACTCCAAACACCAGGCCCGCAGCGTAGAACACCGCCATCGAGAATCCGGACGCAGGCGCCACCACATGCAGGTTGATCACAGCCTGCTGCCAACTGCCGCTGGAAATCAGCCAGCAGATGTAGAGCATCAGCAGTTGGCTGGCGATCAGGCAGATGCGCCTGCCCATCGGTGGCAAGCGTTTGACCAGGCTGTCGAGGCCCAGGTGGCCTCGCTCTTTCATGGCCACCAGCGCGCCGAGGAAGATCATCCACACGAAGAACCAGCGTGAGAGCTCTTCCGACACGCTGATGCCGGAGTTGAATGCATAACGCAGCACGACGTTGCCGAACACCAGCACAACCATGGCCACCATGCACAGCACGATCAACAGTTTGAGCAGCTTGAAATACAGATCGACGATTTTCGTCATTGGCCAGACCTCGCAGATGCACAAGAGCCAGCGCAGCAGCCAGACACCCTGAAAGCCCTACGTGAAAGGGGCGCCATGTGACGGATCTGCGCTGAAGCGGATGGGCGAATCGGACAACTACTGCGAGCGTATCCAGCCAATGCCTGAATATCGGCATCGACCGTTAACGACGGGTGAAGGTAAAACGGAAAGGATCAATCCCTGGAGCATGACGGTGTGCCTCGATTGTTTTTATTGTGTTCCTGCCTGGAACGGCACAGGCGGATATGCAGTAAAAATGTACCAGCCGGTTAATAACGTCAATGTGTTTTTGATTGGGGTGCGGTGGATCGAATCCCGATTTCAGCGAGCTTCATCCTCGAATAGCAGCCAAAAGCGACGATCCGTGCCGAATAAATGTTTTCTTGGTAGGGATACGTCGCAAACTTGCGCATAAAACCGGGCGATTATCGGATAAGAATGACGAGGATTGCGGTGATTGGCGGCAGTCGGCAATTGCGTCCAGCCAAGCGCAACCTGACGCAGCGCTGTCATGGGTCTATGGTGAACTGAACGCAATCCACGCCCACCGCAGGAGCACGCGCAGTGCCTGACAAGACCTTGAAAGCCGATCTGACCTATCGCCCTCGCCTCGCCGACCTCACCCCACTCAACCCGCCCGCCGGACTGCTCGCACCCCAGGCCGAGCCGTTGGTGGCCCCACGCACCACACCTGCCAGCGATCTGAAGTCGCGCAAAGGTTATGCGGAGAATTTTCTGGGCGACTTCGTTGTGCCCTGGCCCGTGCCGGACACTGAACTGGCCGCCGACGTCTATCCCCTGAAGAACGCCGGGGACCGCCTGGACTACATGCACTTCTCCATCACCATGTCGCGCAGTCGCCGTCTGGCGCTTTACGTGGGCGTGAACATTGATGGCGAAAGCAGTGTGGAGGTGAAGCGCAGCAACGACGCGTGGTCATACGACGGCCGACTGCCTGCCGATGCGCAGATTGGCGAGAGCCTGTATGCCAGCAACCTGTTGGACCGCGGGCATCTGGTTCGGCGGCAGGACCCGAACTGGGGCAAGGACGCGCAAACCGCCAATGCCGACACCTTCCATTTCACCAACTGCTCACCACAGATGAGCGCGTTCAACCAGAAGACCTGGCTGGAGCTGGAGGACTACATTCTTGATAGCACCCGCCGCTGGAAATCTCGGGTGACTGTGTTCAGCGGCCCCATCCTGCGCGATGACGACCGCAGCTACCGTAACGTCAAAATCCCTTCGGCTTTCTGGAAGGTCGTGGCGTTTCTAGGCGACGACGGCAAGCCTTCTGCCAGCGCTTATATGATCGATCAGAGCCGCGAACTGGGCGACTTGAGCATCGTGTTCGGCCAGCTCAAGACCTGGCAACGCAGTGTGGCGCAGATCGAAAAGCTCACCGGCATCAACTTCGGCAAACTCGCGGACTATGACGGTTTCTCCAACGAGGAGCGTCTGACAGGTACCCGCATCGAGGCGCAGATTCGCGGACCACAGGACATCCGACTGTAAGTAACAGTCGGACGCCCTGCTCGTGCATTACTCGAACTGCTGGCGGTTTTCCGGGGTAATCAGCTTGAACGGTACCCAGATCACCGGAGACGCCAGCGTTTCGCCTCGCGCCATGCTCAATGCCGCGTCCACGGCACCGTTGGCCTGACCGACCGCATCCTGAAACACACTCACCGCCAGCTTGCCCTCGGCCATCAGCTTCAGTCCGTCAGGGGTGCCATCAATGCCGCCCACCAGATAGTCACTCGCGTTCTTGCCAGCCTTTTCCAGCCCCATAATTGCGCCGATGGCCATTTCGTCGTTGTTGGCAGCAATGATCGAAAAGTCCACACCCTGCTTGACCCAGTCGATGACGATGGTCGCGGCCTGGCTGCGTTCCCAGTTACCGATTTTCTTCTGCACGACCTTCATGTTCGGGTATTTGGAGACCACCTTTTCCACGTCTTCAGTGCGCATGACCGACGATTTGTTGCTGGGGTCACCCACCAGAATCACCACGTTGCCCTTGTAGTTGGCACGCCGTGCAAGCTCTTCCGCCTGCAGCGTGCCGGATTCCAGTTCGTCTGAACCGACGAACGCCGTCTGCGGCGGCCACTTGGCGGGCTCGGGATTGCGATTGACGAACACCAGCGGAATCTTTGCCTCGTTGGCCAGACGCATCATCTCCGGCGCGCTTTTGCCGCTGACCATCGCGACGACAATGGCGTCGACTCTGGAGCTAACCAGATTACGGAACTGGCGCATCTGCAACTCCACATTGTCCTGGCCGTTCTCCATGAAGATATCGGCGTCTAGCACTGCAATCTGCTTCTCCACACCGTGGCGCAGGATGGTCTGAAAGTTGTCGTTGTACTTGGCCATGCCGACGCCGACCAAAGGGGTGCTGGCGTAGGCCAGACTGGCGGCCAGCAGGCTGGCACCCAGAGAAATCGTTAACCATTGCTTCATGTTCTGACTCCCGGGCATCAAACGCTGAAATGATGGAGCAGCTCACGCTGATCCCTGGCCATTTTCGACAGGTCCTGGCTGCTGCTGGCCGACTGTTCGGCACCGTCAGCGGCCTGTTGGGCAGAGTCGTTGATGTGCGTGACCATGCGACTGGTTTCCTGCACCGTGGCGCTCTGCTCTTCGGTAGCGGCGGCAATCTGGATGTTCATGTCACGGATGGTGCCTACCGCCTCGCCCATTTCCTGCAACAGCTCATCCGCGCCGGACGCCAGCGTGACGCAGTGATTGGACTGGATCTGGCTTTCGTTCATGACCTGCACCGCAGAATGAATCTTGCTCTGCATCTGACCGATCATTTCCTGGATTTCGCTGGTGGACGTCTGGGTGCGACTGGCAAGCGATCTGACTTCATCGGCCACCACCGCAAACCCTCGACCCTGCTCGCCCGCACGTGCAGCCTCAATGGCGGCGTTGAGGGCCAGCAGGTTGGTCTGCTCGGCGATGGTACGAATCGCATCGACAATACCGTCGATGTTCTGGCCGTACTTCTGCAACTCGTCGGTCACCGCCGACGCTTTGTTGACCTGCTCAGCCTGTTGGCGAATGTTGACGATGGTTTCAGCCACACGCTGCTGAACCTTTTCGGTCAGCTCGCTGGTGCTGTCCACTGCGCTACGGGTGTCCTGAGCACGCCGGGCGACTTCCTCGACTGTGCTTTCCATCTCGTTCATGGCCGAAGCGGCCGAATGCAGGCGATCCTTCTGTTCATCGACCACCCGCGTGGTCCGCTCGCTGATCTGCGCATTGTTGCTGGCGGTCAGCGCCAATGTATCGGCCGAGCCGATCAGCTCGCGGAAGGTTTGTTGCAGGGACTGGGTGAACTCGTTCAGATAGCCACCCAGCTCGCCGAACTCATCCTTGCGGCTGACATCGAAGCGCACGCGCATGTCACCTGTGCTCAGGGTTTTCAGCACCTCACGGAACGCAGCCAGCGGGCGACGCAGACTGAAGGCCACCCAGATCCCGATCACGACCGCTGCCAGTACCGCCAGCATGCAGGCGACGAGCAGCAGGCTCAGGCTGGTGGCGATCGTCGAGTCGGCGCCCTCCTTGGCCTCGTTGGCAACCGCCAGCGACTGGTTGCCGAACTCGCCGATCTTGTCCAGCGTGGCTTGAAGGCGTGCTTCGGCGGCCTGACGCTGTTTGCCGACCTGATCAGCCAGCGCCGCTTCCTGACGGTAGGCCTGATAGACGCCGTCAGCACCGGTCAGATCATTGAGCAGACGGTTGACCATCACCCCGGCAATACGCCCGGCGCGAGGGTCGACAGCGGTCAGTTCGCGAGCGCGGGTGCTGATCACTTCGTCCTGCAGATTGAGCAGGCGCTGCAAGGTTTGCATATCAGGCGTCGCAGCGTGCGCGGCCAGACCTTCGTAGGACTTGCCCACTTCCAGCAGCAACTTCTCGGCCGCGGCGACGTTGTCGGCAGAACCGGTGTTGCGCTCGCGGGCTATATAGTCACGCAGGTAACTGGTCAACTGGACGCCCTGACTGCTGCTGTAACCCTGCAGGACGCGGGCCTGCAACATCTGGATGACGTGTTGACGGTGGCTGGCGATCAGGGTCTGCGCCTGCTCGGCATAGGCCGCGCTGAGCTGCCGCTCCTGTGTCAGGTTGTCCCGCAGCGCGGCGCGGTCGCCGATATAGGCAGACGTGCTGTCGAGCAACTGATTGAAACGCGCCATGCTGTCGTTGAACGGCTGCTTGCCGTCATCGATCTGCTTCGGATCATTGCTGACCAGCACGCCCAACAGCGCCTGGTTGGCGCGCAAAACATGCACGTACAGCTCGCTCGCTGCGCGGCTCAACGGTGCCGATTGCCCCGTGATCACGGTCAGACGGTCGCTTATCGAATGGGTGCTCTGATAGCTGATACTCACCATGGCGAGTAACAGCACCACCAGCACGGCAAACCCACCAATCACTCGCTGAAGAATGGTCATGGCTGTCCTCTTTTGTTTTTATGGTGCGCCGGGTGCAATGCACGGTGACACCGGGGCGTCAGCGTGCAAATGAGTCGGAGCTCAAAAAAGGGTGTCGGCTGGGGAATAGGCGACTTGAGGCAGGGTTCACACTATTTCATGTTGCTCGGGCAGTGCCTGACGTCGCCTCAGGCACTGTCCTGATGAAGATCAGCGGAAATGTCGCGCGACCGCTTCAGGCGCATCGGGTACATCCATGTTGATGCGACGCCACGCCGCCTGGGCAAAACTGTATACCGAAAATGCAATCAGCCCGAGCGCCACGATCAGCAGCACCAGACCGCCTGCCGGAAGATCCTGCAAACCGTTGAGCGCATCTTTCATGCCTGGCGGATGCATGGCCTGGTAGCTGGAACCGCTCACGGCAAGCAATACCGCGATCTCGATGAACGCCACTCCCCGCGCAATCAGACCGAAGCGCGAGACAGGACGCACGTAGCGCATGACGTCTTCGTCAGCCTCAAAGTATTTTTCGAACGACGCCTTGTAGCCCTTGATGATGTGCACGATGCCCAGTGCCAGCGGCACCAGCGCCACAACGTAAACGAGCAGGTTGGAGTGGTCCCAGGACAGGATCGACTGCAGCAGATCCTGCGTCTGACCACCGCCTGAGCCGCCTGAACTTTTCAGACCGCTGATCAAAAGGCCCGCAGCGAAGAACGCCAGTGCGCCATAGGTGAAACCGCCAACCAGCAGACCGCCACGAATCACCAGCCCCTTGAGTTCGCGCCCATGATGATCGACATCGCGGGTCGCTTGCAGCACACGCCAGGCGGCGAATGCGAGCAGTCCGAAAACAACAATGCCGACCAGTACGTTACCGAACGGCTGACTCAACAAGGCCTCGAGGCTGCTGTGACTGTCTGCGGGCTGTGAAGAACCCTGCGCCGCCAGCACGGCAAACAGACCGATGATCAGATAGACAACACCACGAGCGGCGTAACCGCCTCGTGCAAGCATGACAAGGCTGCGTTGCGCAGACATAAGGACCTTCCCTGAAAAGAGTGATACACGAACAGACCCGTGACCACTCCAGGGGTTCGAAGCAATTGAGGTGCAGCGCGAAATGAATCGCTCTGCACCCTCGACGTCGCATCAGACGAAGGTCGCGCCTCGGGCATTGACGAACACCGAGTACAGCGAATGGCTGCTCGCCATGAACAGCCGATTGCCTTCCCGACCGCCAAAACAGACATTGGCGCAACGTTCCGGAAGCGTGATGTGGCCGATGGCCTTGCCCTGCGGATTGAACACCCGCACCCCGTCGAGCTTTTCCAGGTCGGCCTGCGGATTGCCGTTGCCGCCCCAGCCACACCACAGGTTGCCGTTCTCGTCGCATTTTATGCCGTCGATGGCGGCGTAATCCACACCCTCGACATGCTTGCGACGCGCGCCCAGCGTGCCGTCATCATTGACCGCGACAGCCCAGATGATGCCATTGGGTTTGGCGCGACCTTCGACGACATATAAGGTCTTCTCATCCGGCGCGAAACACAGGCCGTTCGGCCCGGCCAGATCATCGGCCACCCGGCTGACCTTGCCGTCGGCCGGATCAATGCGGTACACACCGAATGGCTGCGATTGCGGCACCTTGTGGCCTTCGTAGTCGCTGTTGGCCTGGAACATGGGATCGGTGAACCAGATCGAGCCGTCGCGCTTGCAGACGATGTCGTTCGGCGAATTGAAAGGCTTGCCTTCGAAACTGTCGGCCAGCACGGTGATGCGTCCGTTGTATTCGGTGCGTGTGACGCGTCGCCCTTCCTGGGTGGTCGATGACCCTTCGCAGACCAGCAGACGTCCCTGACGATCACGGCACATGCCGTTGGAGAAATTGGAGTGCTCGCGGTACACCGACAGGCTGCCGGTGACCTCATCCCAGCGCATGATGCGGTTGTTGGGGATGTCGCTGACCAGCAGGTAGCGACCATCGCCCACCCATACCGGCCCTTCGGCCCAACGCATGCCGGTCGCGAGCCTTTCGACGCTGGCATTGAAAATGCGCAGGTCCATGAAGCTGTCGTCCAGCACGTTGACCAAGGGGTCGGGGTAACGCTGGGTCAGCGGCTCGGCGACGGAAAAACGCGGCAATGCGCCAATGGCCGCAACGGTCGCCGAGACCGCCAGCGATTTTTTCAGAAATCCCCGGCGGCCCTGATCGGTAGCGGTAACTGCTTGAGAAAAATCCATATGTGCATCCCTTTTTATTTTTAGAGGAGTGACATCGCACCTTCGACGGTGCCCAGGCAGTAGGACAGCGTCAAGGTCGCTCAAGTGCGATGTGCATTCGACAATGAACAGGCTGGGGCTTGAAACCACAATCAGGTATTGTGCTGCGCCTTCATTCATCTCATTTTTCGAGGGATTCAGGCATGCCGTCGAGCAAACGCGAACAGGCACGGACCGAACGACGCTTGATTGCAGCGCTGACACGGGCCTGCGAAACGGCTAAATCGGAGATCGCGGGCTTCTGCTGGCTGACCCACGAAGTCGACTACGCGAACTTCCCGGAAAGTCTTCAGGTGATCTGGGCGTTCGATACCGTGGCGGCAAAGGATCAAGCATTGAGCCAGGGGCTGGGTCAACGCATGATCGAGTTGACTGCCCAGGCGCTGGAAGAATCCGCGATCACGCTGACGACGTTGCCCGGACACGTGCATTTCGACAGCGAAGAGCAGTGCCTGCGCGAGAACGGCGGCAATTGGGAGCTGCGGCTTTCACGTCAATACGCCAGACGAGGTTGACCATGGCCAAGGACATCGAAAACCCCTGCATTTCCGTGTGCCAGCTCAGCGGTGATCTGTGCGTGAGTTGTGGCCGTACCAAGGAAGACATTCGCAAATGGAAGCGCATGAAACGTCCGGAAAAAATGGCCGCTGTGCAACGCGCTGCTCAGCGCATGAAGAGCCTGCAGAAAAAGACTGTCTGACACCGCTTATTCATGAAACATGCTGAAACTTCTTTAAAACGGCTCAGGTCTGTATTTCTCGTGGCTCGGTGGGTTGGAGTCTGACGAATTACGAGAATGCTCGCCTTGGCCAGTCATGCAGATCGCCGCAATACCCTGTCTCTGGATAGCCTGAACTTTTTCCTCGCCGATGTTCGCGACGGACTGGGGCCCTACCTCGCCATTTACCTGTTGGCAGTACACAAATGGGACCCGGCCAGCATCGGCGTGGTCATGACCATCGCGGGCATTGCCGGGCTGGTGACCCAAACACCCGCGGGTGCCCTGATCGACCGCACGACCTACAAACGCGCCATCATTGCCGCCGCTGCGTTACTCGTCACCCTGAGTTGCCTGGTGCTGCCGTTCACCTCCTCTTTCACGCTGGTGGCGCTGACTCAGGCACTGAGCAGCGTCGCCGCATCGGTCTTCGCCCCGGCCATCGCCGCCATTTCGCTGGGTATTACCGGACCGCGCGCCTTCACCCGACGCACCGGGCGCAATGAAACCTTCAACCACGCAGGTAATGCGTGCGCAGCGCTGCTGGCCGGAGGGTTCGCTTACCTGTTCGGTCCGGTTGCCGTGTTCTATCTCATGGCCGCCATGGCGCTGGCCAGCATCATTGCTGTCAGCTTCGTTTCCGCCGACGCGATCGACCATGATGTGGCGCGAGGTTTCGATGCCAGTCATAAAATCCATGACGGTGCGCCGTCGGGCCTGAAGGCCCTGCTGAGCAACAAGCCGCTGCTGTTGTTCGGCATCTGCTGCGCCCTCTTCCACCTGGCAAACGCCGCGATGCTGCCGCTGGTGAGCCAGAAGCTTTCGCAGATCAACATGCAGATGGCCACGCCGCTGACCTCGGCCTGCATCGTTGCCGCGCAACTGGTCATGGTTCCAGCGGCGTTGCTGGTGGGTGTGAAAGCGGACGTGTGGGGCCGCAAACCCTTGTTACTGGCAGGTTTTCTGATCCTGCCGATTCGTGGCGTGCTCTACACGTTGTCGGACGATCCCTACTGGCTGGTCGCGGTGCAGATGCTCGACGGCATCGGTGCCGGTCTGTTCGGCGCGTTGTTCCCGTTGATGGTCAAGGACCTGACCCAGGGAACCGGACGCTTTAACGTCAGCCTGGGGGCGCTGTCGACGATGTTCGGTCTCGGAGCTGCGCTGAGCAACAGCCTGGCAGGTTTCGTGGTGCATTCGGCGGGTTACAGTGCCGCGTTCCTGACCCTGGCAGGGGTGGCTGCGGCGGCGCTCTGTCTGTTGTGGTTCGCCGTGCCGGAAACCCTTACCCAGTCCGAGCGGAACTCCGATGGAAAGGGCCCGACCGATTCCGACCCTGACACAATGACCGTCACGCCAGCCTGACCGTCTGCACCTGCCAGCCGTGCGGCTGGCAGGTCGCGATTACCAGTCCATTTCCTGCCCCTTCCAGACCGCCTTTCCAACGGCCCTCTTCGTCCCACAGACCGCTGCGCCCGGCCGATTCCCAACCGCCGGTAGGTCCGCCGTGGTTGGCCATCAGGACAGGTAAACCGTGGCGTCGGGCATGGCCTTGCAGCAGCGCTGCGTCCTTTTCGTAGCCGCCAGGTGAGATCAGCACGCTGGCCGCATACACCCAGGCCTTCCCCGCAGCCATGCGGTGTACGTGTTCGGGATGACTGAAGTCGGCGCACACGCACAGACCGATCAACTGCTGCCCCAGTGGCAGGAAACCGTCTGTTGATCCGGCACTGAACACCGCGTCCTCGCCGGGGTGCAGGTATTGCTTGGCGTAAGCGATGACCTTGCCTTCTGCGGTGAAGGTCAGCGCGCCAATGTGGACGGTGTCGTTCGGCCCTTTCAAGGGGATGCCGACGGTGGTAGCCAGATTCAACTGCATCGCCAATGAGCGGATGAGCTCGAAACGACTGCTATGAGGGTCGCAGGCCAGTTCATGAGCAATGTCCGGCTCGTAGCCGGTCAGGGACAGCTCGGGGAACAGCAGGTAATCGGCACCTTGTTCTGCGGCACGGCGCATGAAGGTCAGGTGGCCATCGAGATTGTGCGCAATCTGGCCCCGCTCGGAATGGAATTGCGCGGCGGCAAGTATCGGGGGCATGGCAGTCTCCATGAATTGTTCGGCAGGTCAGCGATCCGTCCGGGGCATTGTGCACGAACTCCAGACCGGACGCGGAGCGCTCTAAGAGGCGTTACCACAAAGAACGCAGGAGCAATCTGCATTCATATGAAGTTACATTTCAATCCTCCGCGCACGTTGTACGACGTCTTATCTTATCTGCGACTGTCTTTCATCTCACTACAATAACAATGGAGATTCGACACATGCCCGGCAGCCCCTCGATTGAAAAAAAGGTTACGCCCGTCGCAGAGCCCCGTTTGAAAAAGCTCGCCAAGCTATTGGGACCCGGCATCATCGCCGTGCTGTCCTGGCTCGGCGCGGGCGACCTGATCACGTCTTCGGTTGCCGGTGCGAGTTACGGTTACGCGATGATGTGGGTGCTGGCGGTTTCGCTGCTGCTCAGGTTTCTGATCGTCAACATCATTGCCCGCTTCCAGCTCTGTAATAACCAGGGCATGACCATCCTGCAGGGCTACGCGCAACTGCATCCGTTCTTCGCCTGGTTCATGCTGGCGTACGCACTGCTGATGGGCCATCTGATCAACGCCTACATGATCAAGGGCGCTGGCGAAGCGCTCGCCATGTTGCTGCACATCAACCAGCCGCTGCTCTGTTCGGTCGCGGTGGTGATTGCCGTGTGGTTGCTGGTCGGACGCAACATTTACACGATGATAGAAGGCGTGATGAAAGTCCTGCTGGCGATCATGACGCTGGCCTTTCTGACTCTGGCGATCATGTCAGGGCCAGATGTGACCGGCATCATCAAGGGCACCATCGGTTTCAGTATCCCGCCCGATGAAGGCGTGCATGGTGCGCTGCTGGTCGCGGTGTCGGTCATCGGAGCAGTGGCCGGTTCCATCGCCAACTTCGTTCATCCTTACGTGATGCGTGAAAAAGGCTGGGTCGGTCCGCAACACAAACGCATTCAGCGCAACGACCTGCTGTTCGCGGTCATCGTCGGTATCGTCATCAATCTGGCGATCTGGGTGGTAGGCGTCGAGATTCTGCGTCCAAACGGCATTCAGGTGAACACGCTGGGCGATCTGGGCAAGGCGCTGGAATTGTTCTTCGGTCCGCTGGGCTGGTACATCTTCTTCGTCGGCGTGTTCGCCACGCTGTTCGCCAGTATTTCCGGCAAGACCACAGCGTTCCCGATGCTCATCACCGACGCATTTCAGCACATCCGTCCGCAACGCCGTGCACGCTACGGCAAAGAGTTTCACCGTGACCCGATGCACAAGTGGTTCATGCTGTTCATTCTGGTGACACCACTGATCTGGTCGTTGCCAGGCATGCCGGATTTCGTGACCCTGACGCTGGGCGTCAACGCGCTGAACATCGTCGGCCTGCCAATTATCTCGCTAGGCCTGCTGATCATGTCCAACCAGAAATCCCTGCTGACCAAGGAATACCGCAACAACCTGTTCGAAAACATTGCGCTGACCTTCGCCACAGGTCTGGCGCTGTGGGTCGCGTTCCAGCTGGGAGCAGATCTGCTGGCGTAATCTGACCGTGATCAGGCGCAGTGAGCCATCCAAATCACTGCGCCTGAATCCGTGCCGTGCGCCCTCCGTTACCAGTTGTACGTCACCTTCCCGTAATAGAACGCCCCGCTGTAGCCGTAAGGCGAATAGGTGCTGTACGCCAGATTGCCGCCGCTGGACGCGAAGTCGTTGAGCTTTTCCGGGTACTTGTCTGTCACGTTGTCCCCTCCCAGGGTGAACACCCAATTCCTGTACGTGTAATCAACGGCGAGGTCCAGAAGCCAGGCTGCGCTGAAGGTCTGATCGTTGACCTTGTCGGCCTGATAGCTGGTGAATTCCCCGTAGCGAACCAGATTGGAGTGCAGTGCCCAACGCCCGAACGTGAGGTCGTTGCCCAGGCTCAGCTTGTGCTGCGGCGTGGTATCGCCCAACAGACCGATGCGTTCGCGGCGGTCCACTCGCACCAGATTCACGCCCAGTTGATCGAGTATCGCCGGGTTGGCTTTTACATCGGTGACTTTGGTGTGGTTGTAGTTGTAGCCCACAGTGCTGTTCCAGCGCACACCGTTATCGAACTGATAACGGTAGTTGGCCACCAGATCGACGCCGTCGGTGCTGGTGTCAGTAGCGTTGGTGAAATAGCGGGCACTGGTGTAATTGATGTCGCCCACGCCATTGCTGCGCAGATAGTTGATCGCGGTGTTGTTGAGCACCAGATTGGACGACAGCGAGATCCGGTCGCGAATGTCGATGCGATACACATCGGCTGTAACGGTCAGGTTGTCCAGAGGCTCCAGCACCAGTCCCAGACTGTAGTTGCGGGACTTTTCGGCCTTCAAGTCCTCAGCGCCAAGCAACTGCGCCACGTTGCTGCCTGCCGGGAACGTCCCGGCTTCCTGAATGGTGTTGCCGATCAACTGCGATGAGGTAAAGGTGAAGTTCTGTTGCGCCAGCGACGGCGCACGGAAACCGGTGGACACACTGCCACGCAAGGCGACCTGAGGGGTGAAATCATAGCGCGCCGACACCGAGCCGCTGATGTTGGAGCCGAAGTCGCTGTAATCCTCGTGACGCACCGCCGCCGACACGCCGAGCTTCTCGGTCAGGTTGGTTTCCACATCCAGGTACTGCGCGAAGTTGTGGCGTGAGGAACTGCCTGCATCGGCCGCACGGAACCCACCCAGCCCCGAACTGCCGGTCTGGAAGTATGATTCGGCCTGCCCTGCCTCAATCTGATAACCCTGATGCAGGTATTCGGCACCGAACGCTACCGACACCGGATACGGCAGCCAGGCTGCGTTGAATTCCCGCGACAGGTCCAGGCTCAGCTGCTTCTGATCATTGGTCAGCGTGCCGTTGTCGAACGAGCGCGGCGTGGCCAGACCGAGCGAGGTATTGATGGTCCTGGTGCGAATTTCATAGCTGTTCTTGCCGTAGTTGGCCGACAGGTCGTAATGCCAGTCATCAGCCAGTTCGCCGCGCAAACCCGCGACCAGCGAAGTGTCTTCCAGTGTGCCGTGAATCAGCGGCAGGTAACCATTGGGAAAAATGGCCGGGTTGTTGTTCGACGCGTTGCTGGGTCGATAAAACGCGGCGGTCTCGCCCCGCCGCTTGCTGTAGCCACCGAAGCTGTAGAACTCCAACGCGTCACTGAAACTGTATTCGGTGTTGAACTGGACTTTGCCCTCTTCGGTTTCCGGCTCACCCTGCCGAAACACCCGCTGTCCATAGGTCGTGGAGCCAATACTGGAGGCGCGCAGGTCATCACCTGCGCGGTTGGTGTAGTCGTTATTGGCGCCCTCGCCTGAGAGATTGAAAAAGCCATTACTGCCCAGCGCAAATCCTGTATTGCCTGCAACCTGGCGCTGAATGCCGTCGCCTTTCTTGTACTGACCGTAACGCGTCGAGACCGAGCCGCCATGATCGGCGTTCTTGAGGATGATGTTGATCACCCCGGCGATAGCATCCGAGCCATAACGGGCCGAAGCACCATCACGCAGCACTTCGATATGGTCGATGGCAGACAGTGGAATGGCGTTCAGATCCGCAGGAGCGGAGCCTCGCCCTACCGCGCCCCCCAGATTGACAAAGGCCGAGGTATGGCGGCGCTTGCCGTTGACCAGCACCAGCACCTGATCCGGCGACAGCCCGCGCAATTGAGCCGGTCGGGCCAGTTCGGCACCGTCCACCAGGCTGGGCCGCGGAAAGTTGATGGATGGAATCAGGCGTGCCAGCACCGTGCCCAGCTCGCTGGAGCCGGAACTGCGCAGGCTGTCGCCGGAAATCACATCGATGGGCGACAGTGATCCGCTGGCAGTACGTTCCTGTGCGCGCGTGCCGGTGACAATGACGGTGCCCAGGGTCGAGGTTTGCGCCTGTGCATTGTCCTCAACAACCTCTTCAGCTGTCGCGGCTGTGCTGACACCTGCAGCGCCCAGCAGATTTGCCGAGAAAATCGCCGTAGCCAGCACTTTTCGTTTGAAACTCCCCATACCGCAGCCCCTTGAATTCCCTGATCCAGAACATCGTGTTCTGGTGACAACGAGCGATCCGTGCGGTGGACGGTGGCGATCATGACGGTTTTATTTGATGTTCCGGTGGACCGATGCTTTATAGCTTAACGCAACTAAAGGATAGGTTTTAAATACCAATAACGCATAAGCCACTGCCTTTTCGTCAAGCCGAAAACGCCCCGATGACACATAAAAAAGAGGCCGCATCTGCCTTGGAATGCGGCCCCGAAAGGTGACTGGGTCTGAGCGCTGACGACGCCTATCTGGCGGTGATCACCGACAGCTTGGTAATCCCGGCGCGCTCGATGGACGCCATGGCGCGTGCCACTTCGCCATAGTTCACGCCGTCATCGGCCTGCAACTGCACGCGCACGTCCGGTGCCTTATCCTTGGCAGCCTTGAGGTTGGTTTCCAGAAGGTCCGGCTGGATTTCATCCTTGTTGATGAACAGTTTGCCCTGCCCGTCAATGCTCACCACCAGCGGGTCTTTCTGCTCCACTGGTGCTACGGATTCGGTCTTGGGCAGGTTGATCGGAATCGAGTTGGTCAAAAGCGGCGCGGTGACGATGAACACCACCAGCAACACCAACATCACATCCACCAGCGGCGTGACGTTGATCTCGCTCAGCACTTCATCGCTGTCCTGGGTGGAAAAGGCCATATCAAGATGCCTCCTTCACTTTTTGCCCGGCACTGTTTGCACCTGACTTGAGTACAGGATGCAGCAGCACCCGGAAGGCACTCTTCTGCGCCAGGCTGTAGAAGTCGTGGGCAAAGTCGTCAAGATCGGCAACCGTGAGCTTCAGGCGGCGCAGGTAGTAGTTGTAAACAAGTACCGCAGGTACGGCGACCGCGATACCAACACCTGTCGCCACCAGCGCAGCACCGATGGGACCCGCCACAGTTTCAAGACTTGCAGAGCCCGCGGCGCTGATGCCCTTGAGCGCCGACATGATGCCCCAGACCGTACCGAACAGACCGATGAAGGGCGAAGTGCTGCCGATACTGGCGACAATCGCCAGGCCGCTTTCCAGCGACCGACGCTCGCGCACGATCTGCTGACGCAGCGAACGCTCAAGTCGATCCTGATGATTGATGGACTGGCTCAGGTCATGAGGTTGCGAATCTTCGCTGACCTGAATGGCCGCGTAACCGGCCAGTGCAACGCGGGCGGCAGCACCCGGCTTTTCGTGGGCCAGCCGGGCTGCGGCATCCAGGCTTGAAGCGGCCCAGAACTGCTTGTGAAACTTGCGATCCTGAGCCTTGAGGCGCGAGAACTGCACACCCTTGAGCAGGGCCAGGCCCCACGTGGCGACCGAAAAGATCACCAGTAGCCAGATGACGGCGTGTTCGATGGATTCAAACGGCGAAGCAAGTAGATTCATGGCACAGCTCTCTCTGAACAAGGCGTGGGGTGTCGCGATGCGCCTTTTGTCAGGTAGCCCGCAAGGTCAGTCGAATACGTGGGTTTAGTTGATCTTGAAGTCGATGGGCACGCTGACCCAGCCATCCTGGGCAACATCGCCCTGCTTGGCGGGCACGAAACTCCAGCGCTTCACAGCGGCCAGTGCGGCATCGTCAAGCGACTCGCGACCGCTGCTTTTCTGAATCTGAATCTCGCCGGGTTTGCCGCTGGCCAGCACGTGTATGCGCAGCATCACTGTGCCTTCCCAGCCGCGCCGCATGGCCAGCGAGGGATATTCCGGTGCCGGATTGCGTAGATACCCGGCGCTGGCCGAAGCCGGGGTAACGGGCTTTGGCGCGGGCGGCGCGGGAGGTGCAGGTGCCGCGACTGGCGGTGCGGGCACAGTTGGCGCAGGCCTCGGCTCAACAGGTTTCGCGACCGGTTTGGGCGGTGCCGGCTTTGGTTTGGGCAGCGGTTTGGGTGGCGGCGGCTTCACGGCCAGCTCATCCTCGAACGGAGGCGGCGGTTCTATCACCGGCTGTACAACAGGCTCAGGTGGCGGCGGTGCTTCCACGGGCGGCGCGGGTCTTGAAAATTCGATGGTCATCGGCGGAATTTCCGGTGGCACCACCGGCAACACCGGGGCCGGTTTCTGGCTCAGCCAATAGATCACCGCGCCATGCAACACGAGCGCAAACACGCCCAGCAGGATGGCTTCACGACGTCCGAGAACAGGTGTGGGGGTGCTGTGCAGTCGCGACGAAGACAAGGGCCCACGAAAAGGACGCCCCAGATCGACCAAGTCGCCACTCGGCGTCTGGTGCCGTGGCACATCAAGTGCGCTGGCGGCGGTCTGGACATTGCCCATTGATACACTCCCTGCATTTTTTGATAAAAATCCAGGTTCTGTTGGTATCAGTCACCTTTCCAAAGTTGATGTGGCAAGGCAATCATGGCTTAAAGATGCTTGTTCCTGAAAAGAATATTTGGTTCGCTGGTTATTCTTTTAAGAGATATAAAATTGTTGAGGGGAATCGACATAAGGTCGGCAGGAGGCGGCTTGCCGGCGATGGCATCCGGCAAGCTATTGAAAGGGTGTCTGAAAAAACGCATCGCCGGCAAGCCGCCTCCCGCAATGTGCGTTCTCTGCGAAGCGTGCAGACCGAAGTCTCTCCGCATCAAGCCGGACGCGACTTGCCCCAGTCACGAACCGGCAGGGAAGCCGCGTAGGCCATGGCTTCCTGTCGCGTGTTGAATGAGGCAAGGCGGTCTTTCGGTGTACAGACGGTCCATGGACCGCGATTGACGCTGATCAATTGATAGCCGTTGATCTGGGTCTTGGAAAGCATGGGAACACTCATATTCACCTCCAGTAGCAAGAGAAATATCGTGATGCCCCGCCTACCTTACTCCAGAGCGACCTGCCTGTGCAGGCCGCTCGGCCGACAGACTCAATGACCGCTGTGATCGCCATGACCGCTGTGTCCATTAGTCGTCAACGACCTGGCCACGGCTGTCACCTTGATGGACTCCTTCACACCTTTGGTGTTTTCCACGGTCAGGATCAACGGAACCTGATCACCCTCTTTGACCTGCGCCAGCAGCCCCATGAACATCACGTGATAGCCGTCGGCATCAAGCGCAACCGTCTTGCCGGCAGGCAGGTCCACGGATGCCACCTGACCCATGTTCATCACATCGTTTTTCATGCTCATCTGATGGATCTGAACGGTCTTGGCAACAGGCGAAGCGACGTCGACCAGCTTGCTGTCCTCGCTTGCTGTGATCTGCATGAACGCACCGGTTGCAGACTGGCCCGGCACGGTGGCGCGCACCCAGGCATCGTCGATCCGGGTCTCGGCAAACGCCTGAGCGCTAAGGCCCAGCAACGAAACGGCCAACAGCATGGGTTTAACGGCATTACGAATCAGCGTATTCATCAACATACTTCCATCAAAGTGAGCAGGTCTTCGGCGCATTGTTGAGCAGATAACTTGTGCGACAGGCCCAGACGCAGGACGCCACGCGTGTCATAGACGTAGCTGGTGGCGGTGTGAGAGATCGTGTAGGTATCGCCAAGCGGGACCTTTTCGAAGAACACACCGAACTCCTTAGCGGTAGCAGCGGTTTCTTCAAGTGTTCCGGACAGGGCGACGAAGGTTGGATCGAACGCTTTTACGTAGGCATCGATGACTTCCGGCGTATCGCGCTCCGGATCCAGCGTGATGAACACCACTTGAAAGGTCTTGCCGTCCTCGCCCATCAGCTTTCTGATCTGAGCGGCGCGGGCAAGCGCTGTCGGGCAGATGGCCGGACACTGGGTGAAACCGAAGAAGACCATAGGCATCAGGCCGCGGAAGCTCGACAGCGTCTTGACCTCGCCCTTCGGGTCCTTGAGCCGGAAGTTGCGACCGACGATTTCATTGCTCATGTCCTTGCCATATTTGAACGGCAAGGCATTGGAATTGCCGCAACCGGCCAGCAGGCCGAGGCTGAGCAGCGAGAGGCCGGAGACGACCTCGCGGCGGGTGAAATTCTGCGTCATGTATTACGTCCCTTGAAGGAAAAGGCGCGACCACTGGTATGAATCCAGCTGTCGTTCCCGTAAACCGGCAGGCTCAACAGCGTTGATGCCTTGCCACAAACGATGAGCATAGGCACGCAGGCTCAAGGTGCCTGCGGCAGGCATCCGGGAGACGAATGGCGAGGGACTTCATGTAACAGGCCTTGAGGCAGGCGCCGCCTGACATTCAGCGTGCGCGCCAGCCAGCCCAGGCCGATGAAGAACAGCAGCGCAACGGTCAGCTTGCCTGCAAAGGCGCAATCGAACGCGGCCAGTTGCATGACAAGGGCATGGCTGCCCTTGTCCATCGAAGGCGAAGCAGCGCCGACATTACCGCAGATATCGTCCGCTGAAACCGACGAAATGGCCGACAGCATCTGCCCATGGCCGAAACCGCACGCAACGCCATTGAACAGGACGAAGCCGTACAGCATCCAGGCAATAAGCGAGCGGTGGGTTCGGACGAAATTCATGGCGGCGAATTTAACACTCAAGGGTGCTGGCGAACACCGCGAATGCTGTTACAAAAAACGTGCTGATGGCCGAGCCGCGCTGCTGCGGGCTGCGCTGCGGGTGCGACAAAACGGCACAGGTAGCCGTTCCGCTGTCCGACCTCAGAGCCACCGGCATGATCAGTCAACCAACATGGACACCCTGCATGAACAATTGAGTCAACATCGCCCCTATCCCGGCCCGCGCCACTCGCCCGCGCCGTTCGGCATCGACCAGACCGAACAGTAACGACGCGAAGGTTTCCGTGAGCACCGCAGCGCTCATGTCGATCCTGAAAAGCCCTTCCCGCTGGCCACGCAGAAAGAATGAATCCAGCGCGTCGGAATACGGCAACCAGCGACGGCCGCCGCAGCTTTCGTCCATGGTGTCCGGGCGCCATTGAAAGACCAGAAATACCAGCATTTCACGATGAATGAGGTGGTTATCGACCAGACGTTGCAGGGCTTCGACAGGAGGCGCGTGCGCGAGGTCAGCCTCGGCGATCATCTGATTCATCAGGTCAGATGCATGATTGAGCAGCATTTCAATCAGATTGGCGCGGGTGCCACAGAACCGGTTGAGCGTGGCCTTGCTCACACCGGCAGCCTGGGCGATGTCCTTGAAGGTGCCGGCGGGATGGTCAACCAGCGCAACGGCAAGAGCCTTCAAAAGCTTTTCATCAGCAGCGGTAAAGTCCATTGGGTGCTTTTTTACCTCTTCGGGTGGAATGCGGCGCATTGTGCAGAAGCCAGCCTGTTTTCACAAAAGCCATTAACATTTGGTCACGAAAGTATCACGTGAGTCAATATTGACTCATATGACTACTAGCGTAGATCATTCGCGACTTTAGCGTCTGATGGGCCATGCCCGGGTGAGATATGAGTACATTGCGCGACTGGCGTACGTTGTCGATGGTTACGCTGCTGTCTGCGGCGCTTCTCGCCGGTTGCGAGCAGAAGCCCCAACAGGACCAGAGTGCTGCAGGGGCTCCCCGACAGGTCGAGTCGGTGGCGGTGAAAACCGAATCGCTTACGCTCATCAACGAGCTGCCCGGCCGCGTCGAGCCAGTCCGCGTCGCTCAGGTACGTGCCCGCGTTGCGGGTATTGTGCTGACCCGCAACTTCGAAGAAGGGGCCGATGTAAAGGCTGGCGCCGTGCTGTTCCAGATCGACCCGGCTCCGTTCAAGGCCGCCCTGTCCAAGGCGCAAGGTGATCTGGCCAGAACCGAAGCCACGCTGTTCGAAGCCCGTGCCACGGTCAAACGTTATGAGTCGCTGGTGGAGATCGAGGCTGTCAGCCGCCAGACCTTCGATACCGCCCGCGCCACACTGCAGAACGCTGTCGCCGCCAGACGATCGGCTCAGGCTGACGTGGAAACAGCACAGTTGAACCTGGGTTTTGCGACGGTCAGGGCACCGATTTCGGGACGCATCGGCCGGGCGCTGGTCACCGAAGGCGCACTGGTCGGCCAGGCGGAAACCACGCTGATGGCGACCATCCAGCAACTGGAACCCGTGTTCGTCGATTTCACCCAGCCCGTAGCCGATGCACTGCACATGCGCGCTGCGATCCAGGAAGGTCGCCTGCCCAAGGGAGGAGAAGGTGCGCTGTCGCTGAGCATTGACGGTACCGATTACACCAGCACCGGCACGCTGCTGTTTACCGACGTCGAAGTGGATCGCACCACCGGGCAAGTGCTGTTGCGGGCCCGTTTCGCCAACCCTCAAGGCGTCCTTCTTCCCGGTATGTATGTACGTGTGCGCACGCCACAAAGCATCAATGAGCACGCCATTCTCGTGCCGCAGCGCGCAGTTCAGCGTTCCGGCGACGGCACTGCACGTGTACTGGTGATCGGTCAGGACGGCGCAGTCGAGGCCCGTCCTGTAAAGACAGGTGCGATGCAGGACTCGCGCTGGCAGATCACCGAAGGCCTGAAGGCCGATGAGCATGTGATTGTCGGCAACATGACCGGCATCAACCCGGGTGACAAGGTCGTCCCCAAATCGCAACCCGCCCAACAGCAGGCCAAGGCTCAGTAAAGCCGCCTTCAGCGCGATCGAGGATCACCTTCCATGTCCCTGTTCTTTATCCGGCGACCCAATTTTGCCTGGGTGCTCGCCCTGTTCATCCTGCTGGCGGGGCTGATGGCCCTGCCCGCCTTGCCTGTAGCGCAATACCCCGTGGTCGCGCCGCCGCAGATCACCATCACAGCCACCTACCCCGGTGCGTCGGCGAAGGTGCTGGTCGATTCGGTCACCAGCGTGATTGAGGACGAGCTCAACGGCGCCAAGGGCATGCTGTATTACGAGTCGACCAGCAACTCCACCGGCTCGGCCGAAATCAACGTGACCTTCAATCCGGGCACCAACCCGGACATGGCTCAGGTCGAAGTCCAGAACCGGATCAAGAAAGCCGAAGCCCGTCTGCCGCAGCCGGTGCTCAGTCAGGGTCTGCAGGTCGAGCAGGCCAGTTCCGGGTTCCTGATGATCTTTGCCCTCAGCTACACCGGTGATACCGCCAACAAGGACACGGTGGCACTGGCCGATTATGCGGCGCGCAACGTCAACAATGAGATCAGTCGAGTAAACGGTGTCGGCCGACTGCAATTCTTCGCTGCCGAAGCAGCCATGCGCGTGTGGATAGACCCGCAGAAACTGGTGGGCTTCGGTCTGTCGATTGACGACGTCAACGCCGCGATTCGCGCCCAGAACGTTCAGGTGCCTGCCGGCAGTTTCGGCAGCACTCCGGGCTCATCCCTGCAGGAGCTGACCGCGACCCTGGCGGTGAAAGGCACGCTGGATAACCCTGACGAGTTCGGGCGCATCGTGCTGCGCGCCAATCAGGACGGTTCCACTGTTCACCTGGCAGACGTCGCCCGGCTGGAAGTGGGCAGTCAGGATTACAACTTTGAATCAAGACTGAACGGCAAACGCGCCGTCGCCGGAGCCATTCAACTGTCGCCCGGCGCCAACGCCATCCAGACGGTGAAGGCCGTCAAGCAGCGTCTCGACGAGCTATCGGTCAACTTTCCGGAAGGCGTCGAGTACTCGATCCCTTACGACACCTCACGCTTCGTGGACGTGGCCATCGACAAGGTGATCTACACCCTGATCGAAGCCATGGTGCTGGTGTTCCTGGTGATGTTCCTGTTTTTGCAGAACATCCGCTACACACTGATTCCGACCATCGTGGTGCCAGTGTGTCTGGCCGGTACGCTGGCGATCATGTACCTGCTGGGCTTCTCGGTGAACATGATGACCATGTTCGGCATGGTGCTGGCCATCGGCATTCTGGTGGACGACGCCATTGTGGTCGTCGAAAACGTCGAGCGGATCATGGCCGAGGAAGGCCTGTCCCCGCCCGCCGCAACCGTCAAGGCCATGGGACAGGTGTCCGGTGCGATTCTGGGCATCACGTTGGTGCTGGCAGCGGTGTTCCTGCCACTGGCGTTCATGGGCGGCTCGGTCGGGGTCATCTACCAGCAGTTCTCACTGTCGCTGGCTGTGTCGATTCTGTTTTCGGGTTTTCTGGCCCTGACCTTCACGCCAGCCCTGTGCGCCACGCTGCTCAAGCCGATCCCCAAGGGCCATACCGAGAAGCGCGGCTTTTTCGGCGGCTTCAACCGTCTGTTCGGCACACTCACCGACCGTTACGAGCGGGTCAATTCCAGCCTGATCAAACGTGCAGGCCGTTACATGCTGCTGTACGTCGGCATCGTCGGGCTGCTGGGTTTCTTTTACCTGCGTCTGCCCGAATCCTTCGTGCCGGTCGAAGACCAGGGCTACCTGATCATCGACGTGCAATTGCCGCCCGGCGCGACGCGTTTGCGCACCGATGCAACTGCGAAACTATTGGAAGATTACATGCTGTCCAGGGAAACGACAGACGCCGTCACCATGCTGCTGGGCTTCAGTTTCTCCGGCATGGGCGAAAACGCGGGTCTGGCCTTCCCTACCCTGAAGGACTGGTCGGAACGCGGCGACGGGCAATCGGCCGGTGACGAAGCAGCGGCGTTCAATCAGCACTTTGCCGGCCTCAGCGACGGCACGGTCATGGCGGTCACACCACCGCCCATTGAAGGGCTCGGCACATCAGGCGGTTTCGCCCTGCGTCTGCAAGATCGCGCCGGGTTGGGCCGTGAAGCGCTACTGGCGGCACGCAACGAACTGCTGAGCAAGGCCAATGGCAATCCGAAAATTCTTTACGCCATGATGGAAGGCCTCGCAGAAGCACCGCAATTGCGCCTGAACATTGACCGTGAGAAAGCCCGGACAATGGGGGTCAGTTTCGAGTCGATCAGCAGCGCGCTGGCGACTGCATTCGGCTCCTCGGTGATCAGCGATTTCGCCAACGCCGGTCGTCAGCAACGTGTGGTAGTGCAGGCCGAGCAAGGCGCCCGAATGACGCCTGAAAGCGTGCTTCAGCTGTATGTGCCCAACAACAGCGGCACACTGGTTCCTCTTGGTGCATTTGTTTCGACGCGCTGGGAGGAAGGTCCGGTACAGATCGCCCGTTACAACGGCTACCCGGCCTTCAGGATCTCGGGCGATGCACCGCCGGGCGTCAGCACCGGCGAGGCAATGGCTGAAATCGAGCGCCTCGTCTCGCAGTTGCCGCCAGGCATTGGTTATGAATGGACCGGCTTGTCCTATCAGGAGAAGATCGCCAGCGGTCAGGCGACCGGGCTGTTCGCCCTGGCGCTGCTGGTGGTGTTTCTGTTGCTGGTCGCGCTGTACGAGAGTTGGGCGATTCCGCTGGTGGTGATGCTGATTGTGCCCGTAGGTGCGCTGGGTGCAGTGCTGGCAGTGACGGCTGTGGGCCTGCCGAACGATGTGTATTTCAAGGTCGGCCTGATCACCATCATCGGTCTGGCGGCGAAGAACGCCATTCTGATTGTCGAGTTCGCCAAGGAACTGTGGGAACAGGGCCACTCCTTGCGTGACGCTGCGATGGAAGCCGCACGCCTGCGCTTCCGGCCGATTGTCATGACCTCATTGGCATTCATTCTGGGCGTCGTGCCGCTGACCCTGGCCACCGGCGCAGGCGCTGCAAGTCAACGGGCCATCGGCACCGGGGTGATCGGCGGCATGCTCAGTGCGACCCTGCTGGGCGTGGTGCTGGTGCCGATCTTCTTCGTATGGGTGCTGTCGGTGCTGCGCCGCAAGCCTCATCAACAGACCGTCGACAGCGCTCAGGACAAGGCATCGGGCGACTGAGGCACAAGCGCGCCATCATCCGCAGGGTGATGGCCCTGGGTCCAGGCGGGAACCGTATCGGTGACGATCCCGGACGCCACGCAAACCCGGTTGCGACCCTGGGATTTGGCGGCATACAGCGCCCGGTCGGCCATCTGGATAAGCCCGCGCGGATCCATGTGCCGATCAGTACCGACAAACGTCGCCACGCCCAGGCTGACGGTGACGATTTCAAACGGGCTTTCCGGGTGTTCGATACGCTGTTCCTGCAGCTTGCGCAGGATCGCTTCGGCCACCTTACAGGCGTTGGCCTCATCAGTACCGGGTAACACCACAGCAATTTCCTCACCGCCATAACGCGCGGCGATGTCACCGGGTCGGCGAATGCACTGCTCGACCAATCGGCTAATGGCGACCAGGCATTCATCCCCGGCCAGATGGCCGAAATGGTCGTTGTAGCGTTTGAAATGGTCGGCGTCGATCAGGATCAGTGACAGCAGACCGCGCTCGCGGCGGGCACGCTTGAATTCGACATCGATGAACTGATCGAAACGACGACGATTGGCCAGTCCGGTCAGTTTGTCCTCGGAGGCAATCAGTTCAAGATTCTGGTTAAGTTCGATCAGGGCGGCCTGGGATACCCGCAGTTGCTCCTCGACCCGGATGCGGCGGTGAATATGCGCGATCAGACGCACCCCGAGGCCGACCACCAGTACCAGCAGCACCAGAACCAACAGCAGCGACTGTTTGGCCTGCACCAGCCAGGCATGCATGGCTTCCTGTTGGCCCAATGCAACCACCGTCACCAGCGGGTAAACATCGCTGCGCTGGAACGCATAAAAGCGCGGAACGCCGTCGAGCCGTGAGACGAAATCGACCGAGCCGGACCTCTTGTCAGCAAAGAGGCTGAAAATAGGCGTTGAGGACAGATCACGACCGATGTCGCCCTCCCGATAGGGAAACCTGACGTGCAGTTGCCCTTTCGATGTTGTCAGGCTGATGATGCCGGACTCCCCCACCTGAATGTTGGAATAGAACTTCAGCAGGTGGTCGATACCAATGGTCACCACGATCAGCCCCGCGAAACCGCCGTCCGGGCGATTGATCCGCCGACTTACCGAGATGACCCACTGGCCGTTGGCGCGGCTGCGGATGGTAGGCCCGATGAAAGACGCACGTCCGGCGTTTTCAGCATGGTGCCTGTAGAACTCGCGATTCGTGCTGTTGATACCAACGGCATTGCCGTTGGTGGAAAAGGTGCAGATCCCTTCGGCGTTGTACAGCGAAACACTGCTGATCTGGGGCAAGGCCCCCATCTGCCGAGCGATTATCCGGCGCAGGCGCTCGATCTGCTCAGGCCCTACACCGTCTTTTTCAACACGTTCGGTCAGACCGAGGAGCATGACCTCGCTCTGCTTGAAAATACCGTCGGTATAGGTACTCAGCGCGCTGGCCAGGTTTGCGCTGTTGGTCTCGATGTTTTCGAGGGTCTTCTGGCGTGCTGTCCAGGTCTGCCAGGCCATGAGCAATACAACACAGACACAGGTTGTACAGATCAGCCATGAGGCGAGTCTGAGATCGCGTTTCAAAACCTGCCTCCGCGGCAAATGAGAGCTCGCGCAACCGACCCGCACGAAATCTGAGTATCAGTGTCCGGACACGCCAATAGTCACTTATCGGCATCAATGGGCGTGAGCTTCAGCACCCGCTGTCGGTTCTGACGATTGAGTCACCTGGAATCGCAGATCAAACAGGGCTCAACTTACGCGCAGGACCGCAGATTGGATCACTGCCGAGGATTTATTTTTGAAGGGCCGTGAGCCCTGCGGCTCACGGCGATAAGGCGGGATTGTTACGCATAGGTTCGCAGAGATGCAGAGATGTCGAGATCAGGCGATGGCGGCAGTCTGCACAGGGGCGCGAACGGATTCGGCTTCCAGCGCTCGTACCAGCGGCAGGACGTGCTCACCGAAATAGGCGACCTCTTCCTGAAAGTGCAGGAACGCGGACAGCACCAGATCCACACCCACCGCCTTGAGCTGTACGATGCGCTCGGCGATTTGCTTCGGCGTGCCGATCAGGTTGGTCTTGAACCCATCGTTGTACTGCACCAGATCCTGGAAGGTGGACTTCGCCCAGTTGCCTTCACCCTCGGGACTCGCCTTGCCCGCCTGCTTCGCTGCATCACCGAAGGCATTGACCGCTTCCGGGTCTGCCTTGTCGACGATTTCCGCCAGCACGGCACGCGCCTCTTCTTCGGTGTCGCGAGCGATGATGAACGCGTTGACACCGATTTTCACGGAATGCCCGTTGGCAGCTGCCTTGGCCCGAATATCGTCGACCTGAGCCTTGATGCCTTCCACGGTGTTGCCATTGGTGAAATACCAGTCTGACACGCGGGCCGCCATGTCCCTTGCCGCTCGGGAACTGCCGCCCTGAAAGATTTCCGGGTGCGGGCGCTGGATAGGCTTGGGCTTGAGGGTGTAGTCGTGGAAGCGGTAGAAATCGCCCTTGAAGGTGAAATTGTCGGTGGTCCAGATGCCCTTGAGCGCCCGGATGAACTCTTCCGAACGGCGATAGCGCTCATCGTGCTCAAGCCAGGGCTCGCCGATGGCGGTGAACTCGCCCTTGAACCAGCCGCTGACAATGTTGACCGCCACCCGCCCGGCCGTGAGCTGGTCTATGGTCGCCAATTGCTTGGCCGCCACGGAAGGCGTCCAGGGCCCCGGCAGAATCGCGGCGATGACCTTGAGTTTTTCCGTGGCAGCCAGCAGCGCATGGCTGAACGCGACCGACTCATGCTGATATTCGGCACCGTAACCGGCGGTGAAACGAATCTGGGTCAGGGCATATTCAAAACCGGACTTCTCGGCGATCTGCGCCAGCTTCCGGTTGTAATCGATGGTCCAGCTGGTGCGTTGCTCAATCCTGCTCACCACAAGGCCGCCGCTGACGTTTGGCACCCAGTATGCAAATTTGATAGGGGTCTGACTCATATCGTTACTCCTCTGGCTTCAGGGTCCCGGCCACAAGAATCGAGCGGGCTTGATGGCAAGCAACAGAGCAGCAACCGTGCCACCGCAAGATATTCAATGAGATCAAAAGGTTGGAAAGCCTGATTGAAAACCCCGGCTGTCGGCAGCTTTGCAAGGTGTTGGACCGGTGTTGCCCAGGCAACAGTAGGCCGCCTTGTCGCAGGACTTGACCTGCCACACAATGCGCCCGCGTCATTTGCGACGATTCGCACGCACAAGGCTGCCTTTGATGTTCGAACTCTCAAGCTATTTCGGTCTGTTCATGGCAGCACTGGGTGCGGCGACGCTACTGCCCATGCAGTCGGAAACCGTGCTGGGCGGTATGCTGCTCAGCCAGGCCTACCCGGCCACAGTGCTGCTCTGGGTGGCCACGACAGGCAATGTGCTGGGCTCAATTCTGAACTGGCTGCTGGGCCGTTCCATCATCCGACTGCGCCACAAGCGCTGGTTTCCAGCCAGCGAAGCGCAACTGGAAAAAGCCCAGCGCTTCTATCTCACGTACGGCTATTGGTCGTTGCTGCTGAGCTGGGTCCCGCTCATCGGCGATCCGCTGACCGTGATCGCGGGCGTTCTGCGCGAGCCGCTGTGGCGCTTCGTGCTGATCGTCACCGTAGCCAAAGGCGCGCGTTACCTGATGGTGGCGGCGCTGGTGACGCACGCAATCGGCTGAGTCCTGTCTTTTCAAAACCACAGACGGTACGGAAACAAGCCACTCGTCGGCGACAGAATCCAAACCCGACGGAAGGCATGGCCACTGGCTATCCAGCACGTCTGACTCGGCGTACTTTTGGATCCAATGAAGTTCTATTCATCCGCAGGAGCACCGATGAAATTTCATGCACTGTTTCTGGCCCTCATGATCCCCGCCGTTTCGGCACATGCTGAAGCAAAACCCATTTCGGTCCCCATTGACCCTGCCGCGCAGCATGCACTCGTGGTCAAGACCGGCACAATGAAGCATCGCGTCGTGGTGACCAAGCGCGAAAGCCTGCTTGGCGTGATCTATTCCAAGCGCGTCTATAACTGCGACAATCACACGGTCAATCTGGTCGGCACGGGTGAGACGCTTGAAATCATGGAAAGCGCTCATGCAGTCAGCGGCATGGGACCGGTGATTCGCGACTCCACCGCTCAATACATTCAGGCCGAAGCCTGCAGTTAAGCGCTGCCTGCACTGCCCTTTTCCCAAAACAACCACTCCCTCTTACCGATCAAGCACCGCAGCGCTTTCTACAAGCGTTGCGCGACTGCCTGCGCGCGCGATCGTCAAAAAACACTTGCACCTAAAGTATTACGGTATACCATCAGACAGACAAAAATATAATCCTGTCGGCACACCGTGCAGAGGTAGCAAATGATCGACGCAATTGACTACAAGAACGTCATGGGCTCCTTTCCGTCGGGTGTCACCGTCATCACCACACTCAATGACGAAGGCGAAGTCGTCGGCCTGACCGCCAGCGCATTCAGTTCCTTGTCGATGGACCCGCCGCTGGTCCTGTTCTGCCCCAATTACAGCTCCGACTCCTACGCCACGCTGATCAAAAGCAGACGTTTCGCCATCCATCTGCTTTCCGGCGGCCAGCAGGAAGAAGCCTATGCATTCGCCCGCAAAGGCAAGCTGAAAGCCGAAGGCATCGAGTGGACGTTGAGCGACCTGGGTAACCCGCTGCTGAACAACGCCACGGCGATCATCGAGTGCGAACTGTGGCGCGAGTACGAAGGTGGCGATCACGCCATCATGGTCGGCGAAATCAAGAACCTGATTCAGCCGCAGCAGCCTGTCGACCCGATGGTGTATTGCCGGGGCAAGATGAGCACCTTGCCTGCTCTGGCCTGAGTGATTTCACTCTTCCCACCCATTTGATAATACGGGTGCCGGCCAAGCAGGCGCCCCCGCTCTGATCGAGGTAAGTGTCATGAAATTTTCGCTGTTCGTGCACATGGAACGCTGGGACGAATCCGTCAGCCACCGCCAGCTCTTCGAAGACCTGACCGAACTGACGCTGATGGCCGAAAAAGGCGGTTTCAGCACGGTCTGGATCGGCGAACACCATGCGATGGAGTACACCATTTCCCCGAGCCCCATGCCATTGCTGGCGTATCTGGCGGCCAGAACCGAGACCATTCATCTTGGCGCAGGCACCATCATCGCGCCGTTCTGGCACCCGCTGCGGGTCGCGGGTGAATGCGCGTTGCTGGATGTCATCAGTAACGGGCGCATGGAAGTCGGCCTCGCGCGTGGCGCGTACCAGGTCGAGTTCGACCGCATGGCAGGAGGCATGCCCGCGTCCGAAGGCGGCAAAGCAATGCGCGAGATGGTTCCGGTGGTGCGTGCACTGTGGCAAGGCGACTACGCCCACGACGGCGACCTCTGGAAATTCCCTACCTCGACCTGTGTGCCCAAGCCCATCAATACGCCGCCGATGTGGATTGCCGCGCGCGATCCGGACTCACACAATTTTGCGGTGGCGAACGGCTGCAACGTGATGGTTACGCCGTTGATGAAGGGCGACGAGGAAGTCGTCGACCTGAAGAACAAATTCGAAGCCGCGCTGGCCAACAACCCCGGCGTGCCGCGTCCGCAACTGATGGTGCTGCGCCACACCCACGTCCATGCGACGGATGATCCGGAAGGCTGGAAGGTCGGCGCCAGGGCGATCTCGAAGTTCTATCGCACGTTCGACGCCTGGTTCGGCAACAAGCAGACGCCGGTCAATGGTTTTCTCGCGCCGAGTCCTGAAGAGAAGTTCGCCGAGCGCCCGGAGTTCAGCCTCGACAGCCTGCACAGGACGGCAATGATCGGCACGCCGGAAGAGATCATTCCACGCATCAAGTACTATCAGGAACTGGGTGTCGACGAGTTCAGCTTCTGGTGCGACAACAGCCTGCCGCACACCGAAAAGAAAAAGTCGCTGGCGCTGTTCATCCAGCACGTGGTGCCTGCATTTCAGTAAAGTCTCGCTGGCACAACGCTGTCTCGCAGCAGACACCGGACTGTCGAAGAAGCACTGCATCTGCTTCTGTCCGGAGGGCGCGGGAGCCCTCGGACGTTACGACGGCAGCGATGGGCTGCGCGGCAGCCCTTGAATGCGTCCGGTACAACCCCTTGTGGAGGTCTGTTGCCGGTTCCCGACAGATCGCCGGCAAGCAGCTGCCCACAGGCCGGTGCTTGCTGCGCGACGGCGCCAAGGCGAAGAAGTGGTGGGGCCTTCCACAAAAAACGCATCCGACCTCAATGGTTATAGGCGCGCTCGTTATGCTCGGAAAGGTCCAGCCCCAGCTCTTCGACGGTCTCATGGGCTCGCAGTCCGATAAGCACCTTGACCACCTTGAGAATCACCCAGCTCACCACAAAGCAATAAACCGTGGTGAACAGCACGCCCTTGATCTGCGCAACGACCTGCGCGCCCATGGTCACGTCCGGCACCAGACCTCCCATTGACGGCACGCAGAACACACCGGTCAGCACAGCACCGATCATGCCGCCGATGCCGTGCAGGCCGAATACGTCGAGGCTGTCGTCGTAACCCAGGCGTTTCTTCAACACCGTCACGCTCAGGTAGCAGAACACCCCGCACAGCACGCCGATTGCCAATGCGCCCCCGACGCCGACATAGGCACACGCAGGCGTGATGCCTACAAGACCGGCCAATGCACCGCTGGCCAGCCCCAATGCGCTGGGTTTGCCGACCTTGAACCACTCGGTGAACATCCAGCCGAGAATCCCGGCGCAGGCACCCACTTGGGTGTTGAGCATGACGATCCCGGACGTGCCGCTCAGACCACCGCCCGAACCGATATTGAAACCGAACCAGCCGACCCAAAGCATGGCTGCACCGGCCATGGTCAGGCTCAGGTTATGGGCGGGCATCGGCGTGTTCTGATAGCCCTTGCGCTTGCCCAGCACCAGACAGGCCGCCAGTGCCGCGACGCCTGCGTTGATGTGCACGGCGGTGCCACCGGCAAAATCCAGCACGCCCCAGTTGTGCATCAACGCGCCCGCCCCGCCCCAGACCATGTGCGCAACCGGGGCATAAACGAAGGTGAACCACAGCGCCATGAACAGCAGCGCGGCCGAAAACTTCATGCGCTCGGCGAAGGCACCGGCAATCAGCGCCGGGGTGATGATGGCGAAGGTCATCTGGAAGGTTACGAACACCCCTTCCGGAATATCGCCGACCAGACTGTCGGGCGTCATACCCGCGAGAAATACGCGGCTCAGCCCGCCGACAAAACTGTTGAAGGTCACCTGCCCTTCGACCATGTTGCTGGTGTCGACGACCATGCTGTAGCCATAGATCACCCAGAGCACGCCCACCACACCCGCGATGCCGAAGCACTGGGTGAACAGCGACAGCATGTTCTTGGCGCGCACCAGCCCGCCGTAGAACAGCGCGAGCCCCGGAAGGCACATGAACAGCACCAGCACCGCCGCAGTGATCATCCAGGCGGTGCTGCCGGTGTTGAGCGCAGGGGTTTCTGCGGCCTGTACCAGCGGGGCGAAAATGCCGAGTGCCAGTGCGGCCAGAAGGGATTTGCCGAATAGACGATTGACCATGTTCAAAGCTCCCGCAAATGAATGGAAAAATGTCGGGCAGCGAACGAAGGGGTTTATCTGAAGCAACGGGCCTTTACGGCCTCTTATGGACGACTCATCGCTCGCTCTTCACGCGGCGATGTACAGATGTAACGCAGCGCGTCACGGCTGCGTGCCCACGCAGCGCATGGGCACGAGCGGTGCTCTGCAGATCAATACCCGCTACCACCTCCAGGAATCCACGACGTCCCCGCCAGTGGCACACGGGCCATGGCTGCGGATTCAACGGTCAACGCCACCAGGTCTTCAGGATCCAGGTTATGCAGGTGCGACTTGCCGCAGGCGCGGGCCATGGTCTGTGCTTCCAGAACCAGCACGCGCAGGTAGTTGGCCAGGCGGCGACCGCCTTCCACCGGGTCGAGCCGTTTGGACAGCTCCGGGTCCTGCGTGGTGATGCCCGCCGGGTCCCGACCGTTCTGCCAGTCATCGTAGAAACCTGCCGCCGAACCGATCTTCTTCAACTCTTCGTCCAGGCGCGGATGGTTGTCGCCCAGCGCGATCAGCGCGGCGGTACCAATCGCCACGGCATCGGCACCCAGCGCCATGGCCTTGGCCACGTCCGCGCCGTTGCGAATGCCGCCGGACACGATCAACTGCACCTTGCGATGCATGCCCATCTCCTGCAACGCCTGAACCGCTTGCGGAATGGCGGGCAGAATCGGGATGCCGACGTGCTCGATGAACACCTCCTGAGTGGCTGCCGTACCGCCCTGCATGCCGTCCAGCACGATCACGTCAGCACCCGCCTTCACGGCCAGCTTGACGTCGTAGTAGGGGCGACTGGCGCCGATCTTCACGTAGATCGGTTTTTCCCAATCGGTGATTTCACGAATCTCGGCAATCTTGATCGCCAGATCGTCCGGGCCGGTCCAGTCGGGGTGGCGGCAGGCCGACCGTTGGTCGACGCCCACCGGCAAAGTGCGCATGCCTGCAACACGTTCTGTGACCTTCATGCCCAGCAGCATGCCGCCACCGCCCGGCTTGGCGCCCTGCCCCAGCACGATTTCGATGGCATCGGCCTTACGCAGATCGTCCGGGTTCATACCGTAGCGGGACGGCAGGTATTGATAGACCAGATGCTGCGACTGGCCGCGCTCTTCAGGCGTCATGCCGCCGTCACCCGTCGTGGTGCTGGTGCCTGCGATGGTTGCGCCACGGCCCAGTGCTTCCTTGGCGTTGGCCGACAACGCACCGAAACTCATGCCCGCAATGGTCACCGGGATTTTCAGGTACAGCGGCTTCTTGGCGAAACGGTTGCCGAGCACCACGTCGGTACCGCATTTCTCGCGATAGCCTTCCAGCGGATAACGGGAGACGCTGGCCCCAAGCAGCAACAGGTCGTCGAAGTGCGGCAGTTTGCGCTTGGTGCCACCGCCGCGAATGTCGTAGATGCCGGTTTCGGCGGCGCGCTGGATTTCCTGGATGGTCAGGCGATCAAACGTGGCAGACTCGCGCAGAACCGGGGCTTTTGGAGTGGAGGAATCGCTCATGGTCTTGCTCCTGGATCAGTACGCGGAGGCGTTGTCGACTTTGAAGTTGTACAACTGACGGGCCGAGCCGTAGCGTTTGAAATCCGCGGCCTTCTCGTTGAAGCCTGCGCGGTTGAGCAGCTCCTGCAATTCCTGCAGATGCTCTTCGCGCATCTCCTTGGCAATGCAGTCCGAGCCCAGCGACTCGACCGTGCCTTTGACGTAAATCCGGGTCTCATAGAGCGAATCGCCCAACGCGTCGCCCGCGTCGCCGCAAACCACAAGCCGTCCCGCCTGGCCCATGAAGCAGCTCATGTGGCCGATGCTGCCGCCGACCACAATGTCGATGCCCTTCATGGAAATTCCACAACGGGCACCGGCGTCGCCTTCGATCACCAGCAACCCGCCGTGAGCAGTCGCGCCAGCAGCCTGGGAAGCACTGCCTTTGACCCGGACCGCGCCGGACATCATGTTTTCTGCGCAGCCGACGCCGACATTGCCATGCACGGTGATCGAGGCTTTCTGGTTCATGCCCGCGCAGTAGTAGCCCGCGTGACCCTGAATATCGATGGAGATGGCTTCGTTGACGCCCACCGCCAGGTTGTGAGCACCGTCGGGGTGAGTGACCACCCATTCGCGGTCTTCCAGTTGCCTGACCTGATCATGCAGGGCTTGATTGAGATCACGCACGGTGGCGTTGGACAGATCGATGGTTTTCATGTGCGTGCTCCTTAGGCCGACTCGCGTTCCCAGATGTACAGGGTGGCCGGGACAGGTTCCCAGACCCTGGCGTGCTCGATACCCGGCAGGCTGGACAGCGCCTGATACTCCGAGGCCATGGCGACGTAGTCATCGGTTTCGGCGAGGACGGCCGGCTTGCAGGCAATCGGGTCGCGAATCACCGCAAAACCGTTGCGCGTGCCAATGGCAAAGGTGAAGAAGCCGTCGAGGTCATCCAGGGATTTGTCGAGGGCCTGCTTGAGGCTGTCGCCCTGCTGCAGGCGCCAGGCCAGATAACCGGCGGCCACTTCAGTGTCGTTGTCGGTTTCGAAATGAATGCCTTCGCGGCGCAGGCTCTGGCGCAGACGGAAGTGATTGGACAACGAGCCGTTGTGCACCAGACACAGATCGGCGCCGGTGGAAAACGGATGACTGCCTTCCATCGTCACGGCGCTTTCGGTGGCCATGCGGGTGTGGCCGATAATGTGGCTGCCCTTCATGGAGCTCAGTCCGAAGCGTTGGGAAATCTCCCTCGGCAGGCCCATGCCCTTGAGTATTTCGATGCTTTGCCCGGCGCTCATAATGCGCACGGTCGGCGCGAGTTGCGCCAGCAAGGCGCGCACCGCTGCTTCTTCGGCCTTGACCTTGAGGACCACGGCGCTGGCGTTCTGAAACCAGTCCAGCGCCACGTTCAGCTTGCCTTCGATGGCGGCAATCAGCGTCTTGAAATCATACGCTTCGGTGGTCGCCTGCAACGTCAGCTTGATCCAGCCATCGGCCACCTCATCGCCGTAGATGGCGAACCCGGCGCTGTCAGGACCGCGATCGGTCATGGCTTCGAGCATCGGCTCGAACAACTGGCCGAGCTGTGACTCCAGCGCCGGATTTTTCAGGTATAGCCCTACGATTCCACACATGACTCAACTCCTGGGCAGAGACGTCCCGCCCTCCGGCAAGACGTCGAAAACGGTTGCTTGACGATCCGGCAAATCAGAAGAATTCGATGTAACGCTTGACTTCCCAATCGCTGACATGGCGGCTGTATTCCACCCACTCCATGCGCTTGAGGCGCACGAATTCGCCGACGATCTCGTTGCCCAGCACTTCGGCGAACAGCGGGTCGGCTTCCAGCGCATCGCAGGCTTCCTTGAGCGACTGCGGCAAGGTCTTGATGCCACGTGCTGCAATCTCTTCAAGGCTCAGCTTGTAGAGGTTCTCGTTGCAGACGTGGTCGATTTCCAGTTGGCGGTCGATCCCGTCCAGCCCTGCGGCGATGATCGCGGCACTGACCAGATACGGGTTGCAGCCGGCGTCAGGCAGGCGAAACTCCAGGCGGCCATAAGGCACCCGCACCATCGCCGAGCGGTTGTTGGCACCGAAGGCGATGAATGCCGGTGCCCAGGTCGCACCCGACAACGAGTTGCCGACCACCAGACGCTTGTAGGAGTTGACCGTCGGCGCGGCAAACGCACACAGCGCCGGGCCATGCGCCAACAGACCTGCGGCAAAGTGATAGGCCATCTTCGACAGGCCCATGCCACTGGGGTCGCTGGCGTCGTGGAACAGGTTCTTGTTGCTGGCGCTGCCGATCGACAGGTGAAAGTGCATGCCATTGCCCGCCCGCTTGGGATCGGGCTTGGGCATGAACGAGCAGATCATGCCCATGTCGTTGGCAATCTCTCCTGCGGCCATGCGGAAGAAAGTGAAGCGATCGGCGGACTCCATCGCGTCGCTGTAGGTGTAATTGATCTCGAACTGGCCATTGGCGTCTTCATGGTCGATCTGATAGATGTCGAATCCGACCGGCTGCAACGCCTCTGTCAGGCGCTCAAGAAACTCCCGGGATCGCGACAGGCCTTTGTAGTCGTAGCAAGGCTTGTCGAGGGTGTCGCTGGCATCGACCATTTGCAGGTTGCCCGCAGCATCACGCTTGAACAGGCTGAACTCGGGTTCAAGGCCGGTGTTGAGGGTCCAGCCACGCTGGCTCAGGCGCTCGACCTGTTGCTGCAACACGAAACGGCTGTCATAGGGCCAGGGTTTGCCGTCAACATGCCCGATGCACACCACCCGTCCATACCCCGGTTGCCACGGCACCGGCGTCAGCGACGACAAGTCACCCTTGGCCATGAAGTCGGGACCGTGCGGCTCCATGCCCATGCCACAGATGGCAAACCCGGCAAAACCGGCGCCATCTTCCGCGACCATTTCCAGGCCCGAAATCGGCACGGATTTGGTCTTCGACGAGCCATGAATATCCACGAACTGAGCCAGCACGTATTTGATGCCGTGCTGTTCGATCAGACGCTGTGTTTCGGGTGGCAACATGAGACTTGTCTCCTGGCATGAGCAGAACGTTTCAGGTAAGAACCGCAGTTTCACCCTCCCTCGGTCTATATTCCGATCAGGAAAGTTACTTTCCCAATAGGAATGCAAAGCGCTTGCCAGTTTGGTATGCCAAAAGTCGGATGCGCGAGGCAGGGGCATTCCTGCTGTTTATATGGGAAACTCGTTTTCTCTCCGGGAATAATTCGCCCGACAGGCAAACACGCCGCACATTCCCGGTGCGAAATTAAAATTAACGAGCGGAAACTGTGCACACCCGATGACAGACCAGATGAACACGCCGAACGAAACGCCGCCCAAGCTGAAGCTTGAGCAATACCTGGGCATCCAGATCAAACGCCAGCGTCAGGCGCAGGAGCTGAAACTGGCCGATGTGGCACGCATCGCAGGCATCAGCCAAGGCATGCTGAGCAAGATCGAGAACGCTCAGGTTTCCACTAGCCTCGATAACCTGAGCCGCTTGTGCGACGTGCTGGGCATGCCCATGTCAAAGCTGTTCAGCCAATACGATCAACAGGGCAGCAGCGCACTGCTGGTCAAGGCTGATGAAGGTCTGGAAGTGGTCCGGCGTGGCACGGAGAAAGGCCATACCTATCACTTGCTCAATCACACACGAGGTCCGAAGAAGAGTTTCGAGGCGTACATGGTGACCATGGACGACGCCAGCGAAGAGTTCCCGACCTTCTCGCACCCCGGCACAGAGTTTCTGCATTTGCTGGAAGGCGAGCTGATCTACCGCCACGGCAATCAGCTGTACCCTATGCAGGCGGGTGACAGCCTGACGTTCGACGGCGACATTCCCCATGGGCCGGAGCAACTGGTGCAAGTGCCGATCAGGTTGTTGTCGATCATGAATTATGGAGCGCAGGGAGAGTAGATCGCGCCGTCAGACCCGCTCGGGACGCAGTGCGTCCCGGCCGCATCCCCACGCGGAGCGATGGGCACAGTCAGTGGGCTGGCGATCGAAGATGATCGTTCCCATGCTCCAGGGTGGTAATGCCAGTCTTTAAACCGATGGTGGAGCGTTCCGACTGCACGCCTGTGCAGAGGATGACCTGAGTTACAGCACGCGCGTAAATATTCCCCTCACTCAATAAAGTTTCCAGAAAACTCTGGACGCTGCATTTTCTTTCGCCTATAAAACAGCCTTCATGAATATTAAATTCCTGACAGGAATTTTTATTCATCCATCAAAACGGTTTTCATCCCTGAATTTTCGCCTTATCGAGCTGCCGCCATCTTCCAGAGGACTGACCATGCAACACGAGAAGAACCATTTCATCCTGAAGATCAGTTGTCCGGCGACGTCCGGGATCGTGGCGGCCGTCACGTCGTATCTGGCAGGCAATCAGTGCTACATCGGGGAAATGGCCCAGTTCGACGATGAGTTCAGCGGTACGTTTTTCATGCGTGCAGTATTTCGTTTCAATGATGGGCACGCGGGTGATATCGAACAGCTCAAGACCGGGTTCGGTGCGGTGGCCAGCGATTTCGCCATGCAGTGGGAATTGCACGATACGCGCCAGCCGATGCGGGTGCTGTTGATGGTCAGCAAGTTCGACCACTGCCTGACCGACCTGCTCTATCGCTATCACAAGGGCGAGATGGACATGGCCATCACCGCCATCGTTTCCAACCACCTTGACCTGCGACCGATGGCCGAGCGTGAGGGGATTCGTTTTATCTATCTGCCGGTGACCAAAGACACCAAGGCCGAGCAGGAAGCGGCGTTGATGCGCGTGGTCAACGAGACCGGCACCGAACTGGTGGTGCTGGCGCGCTACATGCAGATTCTCTCCGACGACCTGTGCCGCCAGCTCTCGGGGCGGGCTATCAATATTCACCACTCCTTCCTGCCGGGCTTCAAGGGCGCCAAGCCGTATCACCAGGCCTACGAGCGGGGCGTGAAGCTGATTGGCGCCACCGCACATTACGTCACCAGCGATCTGGACGAAGGCCCGATCATCGAGCAGGAAGTTCAGCGCGTCGATCACGTGTACCTGCCGGACGATCTGGTCGCAGCGGGCCGTAATACCGAGACCATAGCCCTGTCCCGTGCCGTGAAATATCACCTGGAACATCGGGTATTTCTCAACACTGACCGAACGGTGATCTTCCGATGACCCAGGCCAGAATCATTAATGGCAAGGCTTCGGCCACCCAGGTGCTGCAGCAGGTACGCGAAGAGGTGCAGCACCTCAAGGCCGATGGCATTTCACCGGCGCTGGCGGTCATTCTGGTGGGCGACGATCCGGCCAGCGAGGTCTACGTGCGTAACAAGATCCTGCGCGCCGAGGAAGCCGGGATCCGCTCGCTGGAGTACCGTCTGCCCGCCGACAGTTCACAGGCCCGCGTGTTGGCGGTGATTGCCGGGCTCAATGCCGACCCGAGCGTGAACGGCATTCTGCTGCAACTGCCCCTGCCTGCCCACATGGAAGAAGCCTGCGCCCTGCAGGCCATCGACCCGGCCAAGGACGTCGACGGTTTTCACAGTGAAAACGTCGGCGGTCTGAGTCAGGGCCGCGATGTACTGACGCCCTGCACGCCCAGCGGCTGCATGCACCTGCTGCAGGAAATCTGCGGTGACCTGACCGGCAAGCACGCAGTGGTGATCGGTCGCTCCAACATCGTTGGCAAACCGATGGCCGCCCTGCTCCTTCAAGCCCATTGCTCGGTGACCGTCGTGCACTCGCGCAGCTCGAACGCCAAGGCCTTGTGCCAACTGGCGGACATTGTGGTCGCCGCCGTGGGCCGTCCGCGCATGATCGACGCCAGTTGGCTCAAGCCCGGCGCAGTGGTGATCGATGTCGGCATCAACCGCATTCAGGATCAGGGCCGCAGCCGACTGGTCGGCGACGTGGATTTCGACAGCGTCTTGCACGTGGCATCGGCCATCACTCCAGTGCCCGGTGGCGTCGGCCCGATGACCATCGCCTTTCTCATGAAAAACACCGTGACCGCTGCCCGCCAGCAGTCCCGTGCGCAACGCAGCCAATCGGAGGCCGTATGCCTTTCAATCTATTGAAGTACGGGCTCAGCCCGGAGTACCCGGTCGATGTTGACCTGCCTGCGCCCAAGGAGCTGAAAAAGGCTTATGACGTGGTGATCATCGGCGGCGGTGGTCATGGCCTCGCTACCGCTTACTACCTGTCCAAATACCACGGCATCACTAACATCGCGGTGCTGGAAAAAGGCTATCTGGGCGGCGGCAATACGGCGCGCAATACCGCCGTGATCCGCTCCAACTACCTGACCAGCGAAGGCGTCCGGTTCTACGCCGAGTCGGTGAAAATGTTTCAGGGTCTGTCCAACGAGTTCGATTTCAACATCATGTATTCCGAACGCGGCCAACTGACCCTGGCACACACCGACGCCACGGTGCGTTCGTTTCGTCAGCGGGCCGAGGTCAACAAGCATTTTGGCGGGCGCACCGAGATGATCGACCGCCAGCAGATTCGCGAACTGGTGCCAAGCCTCAACCTTGATCCCGGCCACCTTCCGGTGCTTGCCGGGCTGTGGCACATCGACGGCGGCACGGCACGGCACGATGCCGTCGCCTGGGGCTATGCGAAACAGGCCGCCAAACGCGGCGTGGAGATCCATCAACTGACTGAAGTCCAAGAGCTGGTGATCACGAACGGCACCATCACGGCGGTCAAGACCAACCGCGGCACCATCCAGTGTGGCTGCGCGGTACAGGCGGTCGCGGGCATGAGTTCGCAGATGATGAAAAAGGCTGGCATTCGCTCGCCCATCCAGACCTTCCCGCTACAGGCCATGGTCACCCAGCCATTCAAACCCTTTCTCGATCCGCTGGTGAGCTCTTCAGCGCTGCATTGCTACGTACAGCAGACCAGCCGCGGTGAAGTGGTATTTGGCGGAGGCTCGGATCCTTATCCGCTGTTCAACACCCGCTCGACCCTGGACCTGAAGGAAAGCCTGCTGGCCCATGCCATCGAGATGTTTCCGTTTCTGGCCAATGCAAAGCTGATGCGCCAGTGGGCCGGGATCACCGACATGACCCCGGATTACAGCCCGATCATGGGCCTTTCACCGGTGAAGAATTATTACCTGGACGCAGGCTGGGGGACTTGGGGTTTCAAGGCAACGCCCATCTGCGGCAAGACCATGGCCGAACTGGTGGCCAGCGGCGGCAAGGTCCCGGAGCTGATCAGGCCCTTCGCGCTGGAGCGGTTCTCCACCTTTCAGCAAGTCAACGAAATGGGCGCAACTGCGGCCAGCCACTGACCCGTTATCGAGTAAGGAGCGATACATGAAAATCATGACCTGCCCGCTCAACGGGCCACGCAACATCAGCGAGTTCACTTACGGCGGCGAGTTCAAGCACATGCCCGACCCGCAGACCTGCAGCGACGCCGAGTGGGCCGATTACGTGTTCAACAGCGAAGACACGCTGGGCGTCGTGCGTGAATGGTGGATGCATAACCCGTCCAGCTACTGGTTTCTGGCCGAGCGCCACACCGCAAGCGACCAGATCATCCGCACCTTTGACCCGCGCGAGGTCTTCACCGCCCGCGTCGACTTCGCCCCCATGCCCTCCAAGGAGATCGCAGGATGAACATGCCCACTCGCCTGTCCGCGCCCATGGGTCTGCTGATCGACCGCGATAAGCCGCTCACTTTCAGTTTCGACGGCAAGACCTATCAGGGCCTGCAAGGCGACAGCATCGCCAGCGCCCTGCTGGCCAACGGTCGCTTTCTGCTCTCGCGCTCGTTCAAGTACCACCGCCCGCGCGGCCCCCTGACCATGGCGGGACAAGACGCCAACAGCCTGATCCAGTTGCCCCATGAGCCCAACGTACTGGCCGACACCTTTGCGCTGCAGCAAGGTCTGCAGGTCAGCGCACAGAACTTCAATGGCTCGCTGGACAACGACAAGGATGCCGTTCTGGGCAAATTCTCGAAGTTCATGCCGGTCGGTTTCTACTATCGTTCCTTCTACAAGCCAAAAGGCATGTGGAAAGTCTGGGAGCCGATCATTCGCAAGAAGGCCGGTCTGGGCGTGCTGGACCTGAAATTTCAGCCGGAGTATTACGACAAGGCTTATCTGTTTACCGACCTTGCCATCATTGGTGCCGGGCCAGCGGGGTTGCAGGCTGCATTGACCGCCGCCCATGCCGGTGCCCAAGTGCTCCTGATCGAACAGCAGGCGATTCTGGGCGGCTCACTGACCTACGCCCGCTTCGACCTTGAAGGTCAGCGCGCCGGGCAGGTGCGCCGCGAGCTGGTCGAGGCCGTGGAAGGCCACGCCAACATCCGCGTGCTCAAGCAGGCGACCTGCAACGCCTGGTTCACCGACAACTACCTGCCGGTGATTCAGGGCAAGCGCATGTATAAGGTGCGCGCCACGCAATGTCTGGTGTGCAGCGGGTCATTCGACCAGCCGGTGATCTTTCGCAACAACGACCTGCCCGGCGTGATACTGACCAGCGCCGTGCAGCGGCTGATGAAGCTGTATGCGGTCAAACCCGGCAAGCGCGCGGTGGTGTTGACCGGCAACGACGACGGCTACCTCGCGGCGCTGGACCTGCACGATCAGGGCCTGGATGTCGTCGCCGTTGTCGACATGCGCCCCCATGCACACGACCGGGCATTGCAGAACGCGGTCGAACAACGCGGCATCACCTGCCACATGAACACCACGGTGTTCGAAGCGTTGCACGAAAAAGGCATGCGTCACGTCAGTGGCGCGGACCTGCGCAAGATCACCGGCCAGGGACAGGTGGCCAACAGCGGCCTGACCGTCGAGTGCGATCTGCTGTGCATGTCCGGCGGCTACATGCCCGCCTACCAGTTACTGTGTCAGGCCGGCGGCAAGCTCGACTATGACGACGCCCAGGCCGAGTTCGCCCTCAGCGGTTTACCGCAGAACCTGAGCATCGCCGGTTCCGTCAACGGCTGTCACGCGCTGGACAACGTGCTGGCCGACGCGACGCGCGCCGCAGCCGACGTGACCACGGCGCTGGGCCTCACCTTCGAAGGCACCCTGCCCGCGTTGCGCAACGAAGCGCGGGTCAATTTTGCCTGGCCGATCTTTCCGCATCCCGAAGGCAAGGACTTCGTCGACTTCGATGAAGACCTGCAAGTGCGCGACATCGTCAACGCCACCCGGATCGGCTACCGCGACATTCAACTGGTCAAGCGCTACTCCACTGTCGGCATGGGTCCTTCGCAGGGACGTCATTCGGCGCTGCCGACGGCACGTCTGGTCGCGGCTTCGACCCAGCGCAGTATCAGCGAAACCGGAGTGACCACAGCACGCCCGCCGTTCGAGGCGGAAAAGCTGGCGCATGTCGCAGGCCGCGCCTTCGATCCATACAGGCAAACGCCCATGCATCGCCGCCACGTTGAGGCGGGCGCGAAGATGATGCCTGCGGGCATCTGGCAGCGCCCGGCGTTCTACGGCAAACCGTCGCAACGCGATGCGTGCATGCAGGAAGAAGCCGCGCATGTACGCAACAAGGTCGGGATCATTGATGTCTCGACGCTGGGCGGGCTGGATATCCGTGGGCCTGACGCCGCCGAACTGCTCAACCGTATGTACACCTTCGCGTTTCTCAAGCAGCCGGTCGGTCGTTCGCGCTATGCCCTGATGACCAATGAGCAGGGCGTGGTGATCGACGACGGCGTCTGTGCGCGCTTTGCCGAGCAGCATTTCTACGTGACCGCGACCACCAGCGGTGTGGATCGCATCTACCAGCAGATGCTCAAGTGGAACGCCCAGTGGCGCCTGAACGTGGACATCACCAACGTGACGGCGGCGATCTGTGCGGTCAACGTGGCAGGTCCGGATTCGCGCAAGGTGCTGGAGCAGGTGTGCAGCGATCTGGATCTGTCTTGCGAAGGTTTTCCCTATCTGGGCGTGCGTCAGGGCTCTGTCGCGGGCATCAGGGCACGCCTGCTGCGGGTAGGCTTTGTCGGCGAACTGGGTTACGAGATTCACGTACCGGCACGCCACGGGCTCAAGCTCTGGGACGCGCTGACCGATGCAGGCCGGGCCTTTGACATGCGCCCGTTCGGCGTTGAAACCCAGCGTCTGCTGCGCCTGGAAAAAGGCCATGTGATCGTCAGCCAGGACACCGACGGCATGACCCACCCGGCCGAAATCGACATGGGCTGGGCGGTTAGCCGGAGCAAACCCTTCTTCGTCGGCCGTCGTTCGGTGGACATCCTCGAAGCCCGGCCACAGAAACGCAAGCTGGTGGGCTTCACCCTGCCCAAGGCCAGCCCGCTGCCGCTCGAAGGCCATCTGGTGCTCAAGGGGCCGGATATCAGCGGCAACGTTACCTCCTGCGAATACTCGCAGACACTGGGCAAGATCATCGGTCTGGCCTACGCCGCGTTCGATCAGAGCACGCCGGGCCAGCAGATCCCGATTCGCGTCGAAGACGGTGTGGTGGTCCAGGCCACCGTGGTGAAACTACCCTTCTTCGATCCTGAAAATCAGCGCCAGGAGCTCTGAACCATGACCCGTCTTTCTGCTGAACGCTCTGTTGGATTTGACTCGATGCCGCTGTGCACGCTGGAGGATCTGACCGACCTGCCACGCGTCGGCTTTCGCGGTACGGACAGCGCCGCTTACCTGACCGCACGCGGCTTCGACCTGCCCGACGCACCCAACCGCGCAATGACCCAGGCAGATGGCAGCCACGTTGCGCGTCTGTCGCAGACCGAATACCTGCTGCTGGGCAGTGCTCAGGATCAAGGCCAGCGCATCGCCGACGAAGAAGTCCGCTGGGAGCTGGACCACATCGCCAATTACCTCCTGCCACGTCAAGACAGCCACGCGTGGCTGCAACTGAGCGGGGTGTGCATCAGCGAGGTGATGGCCAAACTGTGCGGCGTCGACCTGCGTGTGCATGCATTCCCGCCCGGGGCGGTGGCCCAGACCTCGGCGGCGCGCATCAACGTGATCGTGGTGAATGTCGGTGCGCAATCGGTGCCGTGTTTTCAGATTCTGTTCGACCGCGCTTCGCTGGCGTACTTCAAGGATGCAGTGCTGGATGCGATGGCGGAGTTTGATAGAGCGAGTGTCTGAAATCGTTCTGACTCGCTGCGTTCGTCGTTGTACAACGAGCGCGAAAAGCAGATCCAGAACGAGGGTGGCTGGCTGAGTGCACATCCCACCCATTCTGTGTTTCATCCGGCGCGGACGAAAACGAACATGAGCCAGTGTGAAGCTATCCATGACTGACACGACTGAAAAAGACACCGACTACATTGTCCCCGCCCTGGCCCGTGGGTTGAGCGTGCTGGGCATGTTTTCAGCGCAGACCCGCTCGCTCGGCATGCACGAAATCGCCGGGCGACTGGGCGTCAGCACGTCTGCGGTCTACCGGATTCTGTTCACCCTGACCGACATGGGCTATCTGAACAAAAGCGGCACGCAATACGAACTGGGTGCGCGAGTGATCAGCGATGGCTTCAGCTATCTGGCCAGCCGCGACATTGTCGACGTCGCGATGCCACACCTGAACCGGCTGCGTGACCAGTCATCACTGTCCTGCCACCTGAGCATTCGTGAGCAGACCGACAGCCTGTACCTCTACCGAGCCTTCGCTGCGCAGCGTCTTTCGGTGAATGTTCCGGTCGGCACCCGCATCGCCTGCCACTGCACGGCCATGGGCCGCATGCTGCTGACGGCACTGGACGACGCAGAGCTGAGCAGGCTCTATCAGCACATCCGCCTGGACGACTACCCTGCTCCGGCCCCCCGCACGCTGCCTGAACTTCAAGCCATGACACGGCAGGATCGCGAGCGCGGCTGGGTTCTGCACCGCTCGGACTATGCGACCGCCATCGCCACGTCAATCAAGGACCATGCGGGCAAGGTCACGGCGGCAATCAACCTGTCCGGCCCGGACGCCATCATGGACCCGGACGGTGCGCGGGAACGGTTTCAGGATCTGTTGCTGGCCTGCAGCGAACACATCAGCAGCGAACTGGGGTATCGCCCCTGACCCAGAAACGACATAAATGCCTCTGATACCGCCATCCCGTTTAAAGAATCCCGGTAGAACGCCGACTTGCTAGTGGTAGGCCATAAGGCAGCGCTCCCGAGTGATGACATGGTTCGACAGACTGCACACAAATGCAGCGCCCAACACGCGATAGTACTGGACACTCCGGAGCTCACATGAATATCAAACAGAAATTGACCTGGGCATTCGCAGTCATTGCGTGCCTTCCAATTATTGTGGTGGCAACGATTGTCGTCGTGAACCTGCGCGACGAGGCGACCCAGGATTTTGTGGATGGCAGCGGGCGCGAAATTCGTCAGGTCGATAACGCCATGCAGCTGTTTTTCGACGGCATCACTCAGAACGTGAACTACATCGCCGCGCATCCGCTGATTGCAGGTGCTGGCGACGATTTCAGAAACTATATGGGTGCCGCTGCGACGCCGCAGTCGGAAAATGACAGGCAGGCAACCGAGCTGTTCGCCAGCATTGCCAAGGCTCACCCGGCGTATTCCTATGTTTCCTACGGCCTGATCAACGGCAGCTACATCATGACGCCGGAAGACCCGAGGATGAGCAACTACGACCCTCGCGTCCGTCCCTGGTACAAGACGGCGATGGCCAACGTCGGCAAGACCGTACGCAGCGATGCCTATTACTGGGCCGCCGACGACGCCGTGCTGGTCAGCACCATCCGCGCGATTCCCAACAAGCTCGGTAACCCCGGCGGCGTGGTGAATATCGACGTGTCGCTCAAGCAACTGACCAACATCGTCAAACAGATCAAGCTGGGCGAAAGCGGCTATCTGATGTTGATGGAAAAGAACGGCACGGTGCTGGTCGATCCCAAGCAGCCGGAACACAACTTCAAGAAGCTGGGTGAGCTGGGCGACGGCTTTGCCGAACTGGCCAAGACCAACAGTGGTCTGGTCGAGGTTACGCTCAACGGCGAGCGCTACATGGCCAACGTCTACTCGTCCGAGCAGTTGGGCTGGAACTTCATTGGCCTGATCAAGCAGGACGAAGTCATGGCCTCTGCCACGCGTCTGACCTTGCTGATCGGTATCATCGCCGCCGTGCTCGCACTGGTGTTCGCCATTGTCGGCGCGAGCTTCGCCAGGGTTATCGTGCGTCCGATTCACAGCGTCTCGACCGGTCTGGAAGGCATCGCTGACGGTGAAGGCGACCTGACCCGTAACCTGACCGTGCGCGGCAACGACGAAACCGCGCAACTGGCGGGCTGGTTCAACAAGTTCCTGACTGCGATTCGCAGCCTGATCCAGCACATCAGCCAGGCAGCGCACAAGATTCTAGAGGCGTCGCACAGCTCGACCCGTGTCTCCAACGACATGGCAGAAGCCGCAGGTCGTCAGCGTGAAGCGGTGGACATGGTCTCTACGGCGTTCCACGAAATGGTCGCCACCTCCAACGAAGTCGCCCGCTCCTGCAGCCAGGCGGCTGACTCTGCCGACAGCGGTCAACAGCAGGCCCGTGAAGGTCAGCGCCAGATCGACGACGCGGTGCGCAGCGTCGATCAATTGAGCGAAGAAATCGCTCGCTCGGCCAAGGATGTGACGCAACTGGAAAAGGACAGCATCGACATTCAATCGATTCTGGCCACCATTCGTTCGATTGCCGAGCAGACCAACCTGCTGGCGCTCAACGCAGCCATCGAAGCGGCGCGTGCCGGTGAACAGGGTCGCGGGTTTGCCGTGGTGGCCGACGAAGTCCGCGCGCTGGCCAAGCGCACAGCCGATTCGACTGCGGAGATTGACACGCTGTTGGGCAACCTGGCCAAACGTACCAAGTCCGTGGCACAGCAGATGAACGCGAGCCTGGATGTGTCGCAACAGTCCGTGACCAAGATCGGACAGGCACGCAGCAGCTTCGGCCAGATCCGCGAGTCGGTGGACGTGATCCGCGACATGAACACCCAGATCGCGACCGCCGCCGAAGAGCAGCATCAGGTGGCCGAGGACATTAACCGACACATCAGCCAGATCCATGGCGATGCGCAACTGATCGCCACGCTGTCAGACTCGGCCCGTGTCGACTCCAGCAGCCTGGCGTCGCTGTCCAACGAGCTGGATGCACTGGTGCGCAAGTTCAAGACTTGATGGTAAAGACCTTGGAAAAACCTCCGTCAACGGGCAACGCGTGACCTGCCGAGGAAACGCGTTTTTGTGGAAGGCCCGGCCACGTCTTCAACCAGGAGGCGGCGTGCCGGCGATCTGCCAGGAACCGGCAGCCTTCGGCGTATCAGATCCACTCTAGGGCCGCTGCGCAGCCCGTCGCTGACATCTTAACCCCCCGAGAGCTCCCACGCTCTCCGGGCAGAAGCAGATTTCAGCGTTTGATCAGCAGTCAGGTGATTGATAAAGGTGGCCTGCGTATCACGCAACCTATGCCTCTACCCCCGCAACAAGACGTCCTCCCCGAACCATTCCGCCAGAAAATCCAGCAGGGTGCGCAAGGTCGCCGACTGATGCTGGCGCGAGGTGTAGATGCCGTGCATGCCCAGCGTGCGGGGCTGGTAGTCGGGCATCAGCGCGACGAGTTGCCCACTGGCCAGCAATGGCGCTGCCGAGTGAACCGGTTGCAAGGTGACCCCTGCACCTGCCACTGCGGCCTCGAGCAGCACCACCGAATCATTGGCGCTGAGGTTCCCGCCCACGGGCACACTCAACGGCTGTCCTGCATGCACGAACTCCCAAAGACTCTTGCCGAAGTAGGAATAGGTCAGGCAATTATGGCCGCTCAACTCCTGTGGCCGCAGCGGTGTGCCGCGGGCCGCCAGATAAGCGGGCGACGCACACATGACTGAATCGCAGGTTCCCAGCGGGCGTGCAATGAGATTGGGGTCCAGTTGATTGGTGATGCGGATCGCCAGATCGATCCGTTCGCTCACCAGATCCACCGCCTGATTGCCGATCAACAGGTCCACAGACGTGCCGGGATAGCGCTGCAGGTAGGCCGTCACTGCCGGTGCCAGCACCGCCTGCGCCAGCGACTGGGAACAGGCGATGCGCACCATGCCGCGCGGCTCGTCCACCTGCGTATCGGCCGCCAGTGGCATGGCGTCGGCCAGCTCCAGAAGTTGCTGACAGCGTGCCAGCGTCACTTGGCCAGGTGCCGTCAGACCCAGTTTGCGGGTGGTGCGATGCAGCAGGCGTGCTCCGGCCCAGGTTTCCATTTGCGCCAGATAGCGCGTGACCATGGCGCGGGAGATGTCCAGCGACTCTGCGGCAGCGATCAGGCTGCCACGCTCGTTGATGGCAATAAACACCCGCGCCGCCATGATGCGATCCATGATTCGTCCGATCCAGGCAACCAATAGTTGCCAATTTTGAGGCTTTTGTTTCACTTCAAGCAACCTAAGATAGGACCACTTCCAGTCTGCCACTCGAAAAGGTTGTTCCCATGTTGCGCAGTGCCCTGTTCGCCCTCTCCTTCGCCACTCTTTTTCCACTGGCCGCTCAGGCCGCCGATCCGCTGAAGATCGACGTCTACAACCCGGCCGAAAAAGCCATTTTCCCGGTGTCGTCCGAACTCATCACCGGCCAGCATGATGCTGTGCTGATCGACGCCCAGTTCCAGCGTAACGACGCCGAAGCGCTGGTGCAGAAGATCAAGGCCAGCGGCAAGAAACTCACCACCGTTTACATCAGCCACAGCGACCCGGATTACTACTTCGGTCTGGACGTGATCCAGGCGGCGTTCCCTGAGGCGAAAATCGTCGCCAGCGAACCCACCGTGAAAGCCATCAAGGCATCGATGCAGGGCAAACTCGCCTACTGGGGCCCGATCCTCAAGGACAACGCTCCAGCCAAACTGGTCCTGCCTGAAGTACTCAAGGGCGATCATCTGACGCTGGAAGGCCAGCCGCTGGAAATCAAAGGGCTGCAAGGCTCGGCGCCGCAACGCAGCTACGTCTGGATTCCGTCGCTCAAGGCCGTTGTAGGCGGTGTTGTCGTATCCAGCGGCATTCACGTCTGGATCGCCGATACCCAGACGCCGAAATCCCGTCAGGACTGGCTTGCCACCCTCAAGGGCATCGAAGCCTTGAAGCCGGTCACCGTTATTCCGGGCCACTATCTGGGCGAGGTGCCTGAAGGAACCAAGGCTGTCACGTTCACCGCCGACTACCTCAAATCCTTCGAGGAGCACGCTGCCAAGGCCAAGGACTCCGCGGCATTGATCGACGCCATGAAAAAAGCCTGGCCACAACTGGCCGAGCCGAGTTCGCTGGAGCTGAGTGCCAAAGTGATCAAAGGCGAGATGAAGTGGCCGAACTGATCTGATCAGTCGCTAGGTTTCGTACAGAGCCTAATTGCGTTTCACCACTGGCAGGCCACCGCTACCGGGCCTGCCAGTGTTGCTAGACCGGAAAAAGCCAGCGAAACCCATAAAAACAACACATACCCAGCATCACACTGGTCAGAACCCGCCTGGTCCAGAGCATCAGAACAACGGTGCACAGCGCGCCCAGCAAGTAGGGATTGGTCAGACTCAGTTCCAGCCGGTGTTCAGGCAGAAAGATGATCGGCCCACAAATTGCGGTCAGCATGCCGGGCACGGCAAAGCCGAGAAAATCCCGTGCGTTGCGCCCCAGCGTGAACGGCAGGCGCGGCTCCAGAAACACGTAGCGATTGAAAAACACCGCCAGTCCCATTCCGATAATGACCCCAAAGATCATGATGCCTCCTGCCCCAGCGCGCGTTTGACGACAAAACCTGCGGTCATGCCTGCAATTCCGGCCAGCACCAGCGCCGCACTCCAGTGCCAGTAGCTGAACAGCACCGAACAGAACAGCGAAACGGCCACGCACACCACCACAGGCAAATTACGCACCAGCGGCGTGACCAGGGCGATGAAGGTGGCGATGATCGAGAACTCCAGCCCCAGATGTTCCAGCCCCGGAAAGCTGTTACCCAGCACGATGCCCAGAAAGGTAAAAAGGTTCCAGATCAGGTAGAACGTCAGCCCGACGCCGAGCGCGAACCAGCGATTGAACGATGCGCCCCCGTGTTGGCTGTTGAGGGCGAAGAATTCGTCGGTCAGCAGAAAACCCAGGCTCATCCGCCAGCGCAACGGCAGACGCGAAAGCGTCGGGCGCATGTGCAGCCCGTAGAGCAGGTGCTGCGAGGTCAAGAGCAGCGTCGTCAGCAGAATCGAGCCGATCCCTGCCCCGCTTTTCAGCATGCCGATAGCGACGAGTTGTGCGGCTCCCGCAAAGACGATAACTGACAGCCCCTGGCTTTCCAGCGGCGTGAGATTGGCTTCCAGCGCCAGAGACCCGGCCAGCAGGCCCCACGGCGCGCAGGCCAACGACAGCGGCATGACCGCAATGGCGCCCTGACTGAACGCCTGATAAGCAGATGAAGAACGAAACATGAACAACCGCATGACAGATTATGGGGCAGCAACTTTCGCAGAATCACGGGTGGACGTCTTGAATATTCGTGCGGGTTTCGATGATTTGAGTGGTGCGTGCAGCCCGGGATGCTCTGAGCACATCAAGACCGGACGCGCTGCGTCCCATCGGTCATTCACTTAATTGCTTCAGGAGCCCGTGTCAGGATAAAAGGCCTGACGCATCTATGGTCAGACGCCTCGCACAATGGCTATGCTGCGCCACATGAATGCATCGCTTCCCACCCGAAACCCTTGCCCACCCGGCGTCTGCGATTGCGAGCGGGAGCGGCTCGACGCGCCTGATGCCGACCGGCGGATTCTGCTGCTGACCCGCGATCAGGAGAAACGCCTGCTTGAGCGACTCGAGGCCATCACCAGCCTGAACGATCTGGAACACGTACTGCACAAGATCGAAGCGCAACTGGGCGTGCGTGTAGAAGTCATGCCGGGCTTCAACGAGGTACGCACCATGCGCGGCATCAATATTCTCGTGGAGCAGAAGGTCGGGGTCTGCCGCAAGACTCGCCAATCCATTCCAGCCGCTATCAGGCGGGCGCTGGAAGCCAACCCGCACATCGCCTGGCAATTGCTCAACGCCAACGACCTGCTGCGCGACGCCTGACTACCGGCTTGCAGGACGATGCGGCTATCATGCCGCGCCATCTTTCACAGCCGTCAAGGAGAGTCTTTGTGTCGCTCGTCATTCGCCCCGCCACTGCCGCCGACGCCAGCCAGATTCTGGCGTTCATCACCGAACTTGCGATCTACGAACGTGCCGGGCATGAGGTCAAGGCCAGCAAAGAGGACATTCAGCGTTCACTGTTTGCCGATAACGCACCCGCAAAGGCGCTGATGTGCCTGTACGACGACAAGCCCATCGGGTACGCCGTGTATTTCTGCAGTTACTCGACCTGGCTCGGTCGCAATGGCGTGTATCTGGAAGACCTGTACATCACACCGGAACAACGCGGCGTCGGTGCCGGACGCACGTTGCTGCGACACATTGCCCGCGAAGCAGTGGCCAACGACTGTGGCCGTCTGGAATGGAGCGTGCTGGACTGGAACGAGCCCGCTATCAAGTTCTACGAAGCCATCGGCGCAACGCCTCAGGATGAGTGGGTGCGCTATCGGATGGAAGGCAGTGTTCTGCGGGATTTCGCAGCGGGTGAGTGATCGTCAGACGCCGCATAACGAAAACGCCCGGCCTGCGTAAGGCCGGGCGTTTTTGCGAAGACAGGTTTCAACAGACACCAGGCGGAATGCCATCCTTATTGAAGTCCTTGAGCCGCTCCTTTTCCTCGGGCGTCGAGTGCGCAGGCACGTCGTCGCGAGGTTCCGGTTTCTTTTCGTCTTTCTTGTCGGTCATCGTCAGATGCTCCACTCGTGGCTGTCAACGTAAGGCCACGCGCGCAGCATTCGGTTCAGATTGATTCACCCTCGCATCAAGCCACTGCGCGCTGCTGCACGCTGTGTTCCAGTTGCCTGGCCACGCCCTGCAGGTCCAGCAGGGTCAAACGCCAGCTGCGTTCAGGGCTGCCGACACTGACCAGTGAGCGCGCCCGATCGTTGACCGAAATCTCCTTGCCCAGATTGGTCTGCCACCCCTGCTGGAGCATCGCTGGATCGAATTGATTGAAAGCGTCGATAGAATCCACCCGGCTGACCGCAAAGCCAAAGCACAGCCGCTCACCGCGCACGATCAGTACCCGCGACGCCTCGGTGCGCTCGGGCGAGACCTCCCCCAGCAGGCTGCTCAGGCAGATCAGCGGCACCTGCTCGCCGCGCAGATTGAACTGACCCAACAAATGCGTGGAAGGCTGGGACAAACCAATCAACTGCTGTGGCATGGCCATAATCTCGACGATCTGGCTCAACGGCGCTACAAAACGGGTCGGCGCATCGAAGAGCAGACAGGCGTGGCGCAACATGGCCTTGGTCACATCGTGCGAGGCCTGTGCGGGCTGCACGTCATTCTGGTAGACCTTGGTGTAACTCGTGACTTCAGGGCGCTGCAGCAACTGCGGGTGGTCAAGCAACAAGGCCTGCTCGCCCTCCTGCAGATTCATCACGCCTACGAACAGCTCAGGGTGCGGCAGGCCATAGCCAGGCACCGCCAATAGACTGTCCGGGTCCTGACGATGGATCGCCACCATCCGGTCATAGCCAAACCCGCAGACCCGCCCGTCCGGTGCCGTCAGCAGTAACAGCTGCGGTTTTGTGGTTTGACGCTGGTGATCCAGCCCCAGCACCTCGGAAAGATTCAACGCCGGAACTTGGGTGCCGCGCACCGACGTCACGCCGAAGCAGCAATCGCTGCCGAAATCCGACGCGCTGATGTCGGGCTCGTCCACCAGTTCGGTGACCACACTCGCATCGATACAGAAATGGCGGCCGTCGCATTCGAACACCAGGTAATGAAGCAGGCGATGCTTGGCGGCCTGGGCTTCTTCCTTGAGCAATTGCGCATGCTGATCGGCGGCAAACATCACCCCCGGCAAACCGGCCAGCACCGCCAGGTCCAGCTTGTAGATCATGCGCGACTCTTCGGTGTTCAACAGCAGCTCAGGCAGCAGTCCACCGCTGGCTCCGCCCGGGCCGATGGCGCAGAACTGCGATTCGCGGGCCTTGAGAATGTCGCACACGGCATCGATTGCCAGCCCCAGATAACCGCCGCTGAACTTCAGAATCGCCACCAGCGGTGTCGGTGCCGAGCGGTTGGCACCGTCGGCCAACTGACTGCGCAGATCCACCAACGGCACCGGTTTGCCACGCAAGGTGAAGACCCCCAGCAGCACGCCACGCGTCAGCGGGTGCGCCTGAAGGTCGGTCGGCCAGTGCACGGCTTCCATCAGCGCGTCGGCGATGACCGCCAGGTAGGTGCCGTTGATCTGCACCACCCCGTAGGCGTTCATGCCGCTCATGCAGATTGTCCGACGGACACCTTGTCCAGCCCTTCGGTGTTGCTGTTCGAATTGGTCTTGTGCAGTTCGATGATCAGCGATTCGACCTCCTGGGCAGACACACGCTGCTTCTCGGTGGCAGTGTTGATACCGTCAATGGCCTGAGTGGTTTGCATAACGCCTTCGACAATGTGCTCGAACGCCTCGCCAGCGCTGCGGGAAATCTCGTTGCCCGACTCGATCCGGCTGACCGTTTCCAGAATCAGTTTGTTGATTTCCTTGGTGGCGCGGGACGACTTCTCGGCCAGCTTGCGCACCTCGTCCGCCACCACGGAGAAGCCCAGGCCATGTTCACCGGCACGTGCCGCTTCGATGGCTGCGTTGAATGCCAGCATGTTCGTTTGACTGGCGATCTCACTGATCACCTGAACGATGTCCTGGATGCCTTCCGCCGATTTGGCGATCATGTCCATCGCTTCGGACGCTTTGCCCAGCGTCTGTGACCCACGGCTGGCCTGGTCGCGGGTCAGACGTGCCAAGCCGGTAGCCGTGTCCGTGCTCTGGGCCACATAAGCAATCGCGTTCATGAGCGCCTTGACCGATTCACCCATCGCCACGGTCTTGGCCTCGATGGCCTGTTCGATTTCGACCTGACGGGTAATGTCGGTGGCGAACTTGACCACTTTGAACGGTTTGCCTTCATGGTCGAAGATCGGGTTGTACGTTGCCTGAATCCAGACGTGCTGGCCATATTTGCTCAGACGCATGAAGCGTCCCGAGAAGAACTCGCCCTGCCCCAGCCCATGCCAGAACTCACGGTATGGCGTGCTGCGCACGTATTCCTCTTCACAGAAGATCCGGTGGTGCTGGCCCTTGATCTCCTGCATGCCGTAACCCATCGCTTTGAGAAAGTTGGGGTTTGCGGTGAGGATATTGCCGGCCATGTCGAATTCGATGACCGCCTGGGCGCGATCGATGGCAGTGACCTTGCCCTTGTCCTCGACACTGCTTTCTTTGGCATCGGTCACGTCGAGCGCGAACTTGACGATCTTGTAGGCTTTGCCCTGGGCATCGAAAATCGGATTGTAGGTGGCCTGAATCCAGATCTCCTTGCCGTCCTTGCGCCGACGTTTGTATTCGTTGGCGTCATATTCGCCACGGCCAAGTTTCTCCCACAGCTCACGGTAAGCCAGGCTGCTGACGAATTCTTCGGAGCAGAACATGCGGTGATGCTCGCCCACCACTTCGTTCAGATCGTAGCCAAATACATTCAGGAAGTTGCGGTTGGCCGTCAGCACCTTGCCGGTCAGGTCGAACTCAATCACCGCCTGGGAACGCTCGATGGCGGTCACCTTGCCTGCCTGTTCGGCCTGACGCGCACGGCTTTCCGTCACATCGTTGGCGAACTTGACGATCTTGTAAGGACGGCCTTCGGGGTCGAAGATCGGGTTGTAGGTCGCGCTGATCCACAGCTCGCGCCCATTCTTGCCCAACCGCTTGTATTCGCCGGAGTCATATTCGCCCCGCTCCAGCTTCGCCCAGAACGCTCGATAGGCCGGGCTGTTGAGGTATTCGTCATCGCAGAACATACGATGGTGCTGGCCCTGCACTTCGTCGAGGCGGTAACCCAGAATCGACAGGAAGTTTTCGTTGGCGTAGAGCACCCGCCCGTTCAGGTCAAACTCAATGACACCCTGCGAACGCTCGATGGCGGCAACCTTGCCTTCGTATTCGGCATGGGTCTTGCGCTGATGAGTGACGTCAGTCGCGAACTTTACAATCTTGACCGGGTTGCCGAGCTCGTCCAGCACCGGATTGTAGGTCGCCTGCAGCCAGATTTCCTTGCCACCCTTGCCCAGTCGTTTGTACTGACCCTCATCGAACGTACCCTTACCCAACTTTTCCCAGAAGGTGACGTATTCGACGCTGGACGCATAGTCGGGCGTGCAGAAAATGCGGTGATGCCGACCCTGGATTTCATCGAGTCGATACCCGACGCAATCGAGAAAGTTGGTGTTGGCCCGCAAGATATTGCCTTCGAGATCGAATTCGATCATCGCTTGCGACCGATCAATGGCCGTCATCAGCGAGTGGAGGTCCAACTGCACCCCGGTCATGTCCTTAGGGGTACTTACAGTTGTGGTCGACATGGAAAAATGCTCTGAGAGTCAAACAGTTATCAAAAGGGTGCTGCGTATGGGTGTCGGCAGAACAGGCAAACGGTCTTCGCCGCGTGAGACATTGCCGCCTGAAGGCGTCCGTGGGTAATCGTATTTCTCAATCCGTTTGATAGCGCTTCGGGGCTCTGCCGAGGAAAAGGCGTTGCGTACAGGTGCCTGATTGCTGATACAGATTGCGCCACGAGCCATTAGTTCGCCACTACCGATAATCTGGAAGCAGGCGCCGTGCCTCAGGAAAAAAACCACATGACCAAAACCACCGTACCGGTCCATGCAAGGGTAAGCAGGAAGGAAAGCCCTGCGAGACGCGGATCCATGAGTCCCCCGGACCTGACAAAAAACAGCATGTGGAAAAAAGCTAAGCCCTGCATACGCGTAACGGAGCCGGCCAGATCATAGGACCCCGCACTATTTTTCATCGGTGCCTGGGGCAGACCCGTGACATGGATCAAGGGGCTCGATCAATCACCGATGAGACAGAGGTGTCCAACAGCGTGCGGCCCGGATACTCAAAACTGACAATAACCGCATCATTGCATGTTCAGCCTGATCCAGATGTAACCAAAACTGTACACCCCCCCCCCAAAAAAAAAAAAAAAACAAGTGAGTTTCTGTACAAAACCTTTACAACTACCGCCATTGATCAGCCAGTAAAAACAGCAAAAATTTCAGGCATTACACCAACCCCAAGAAATCTCCTTAATAAAAAATCGACACACAACTTCAAGAATCTTATTTGATATTGGAGAGCCATCATAACCACAGGTAACAACAACTCTGGCAACTCTTTTCAAACGATCGGGAAAAAGCATCAGAAGCCGCCCGCAAAGTTGGAAAAAAGAGCCATGGTGGCGGCCGTCAATCCTCAGAATAGATAGAATGACGCACCGGTTGAATGCATGGTGTCCGACATGGACGACATTCAGCACGTCACACGTTGTTCAATCGCCTTGCGGGGGAGACAACGCCCCCCGCACGTGTATTTCTGTGAAATCGTCAGCAATAGCGCAACCCGATAGTTCGACGGTGCCTTGGGTGCCAACATAACGTACTGAGTTTGCGTTTATACCGCGTCCAAGGATGCGCACATGACGTTGCACATTATCAATTTCACCGGCCCGATCAACGCCTCGACCTGCGGACAGTTCGTCGAAAGGCCTGACCGCCGCCCCTCGTATCCTCGACACTGCCCGGGCGCTGGCCACCGGCATCATTTACGCCATCGAGCCCGTCCGGTTACGAGGCGAGTTCGTCATCCACGGCATCTACTCCTGATCGGGCCATGACCGGGTCACGCCAGGCTGGGCCTCAGGCGCATCGTCATCGTCGTCATCTTCGCGGTCGGCGCGGTCCGCCACGCGCAGGCGTCCGGATTCGCCTCCGGCGATGCGCTCCGCCTGATCGATACCACGCCTCATGGCATCGGGCACCGTCCACTCGGCGCCCGGCAGTTTCGTCGTGCGCCTGGCCACCGTATGCCCATCCTCTCCCGTGACGCAGACGACCAGTTCGATCGTGCCCTCCGGCAGCTGGCGGGCGCAGACATTAGCCGTGCAACCGTTTTCAAAATGTCGATCATAAGACTTTTCGGTCACCAGACTTTCAGACTTTGCAGGCGAGGTCTTATTCTTTTTGAACATATAACCCTCCAGAAAACACCGCAATAAACCCATCGCATGAAGACACTAAAATACTCATGAAGCATATGGTGTGTCGCCCATCCTTTACGCATTAAACGACAAAAGGTCACGCGCCGTTTCGCTTTTAATACCGTTTATCCTGTTTTCGGCACCTGCCTAAAACCAATGCCCATCCCGTACTTCAAACGCTCAACCCAGTTCAGACGTCGGTTTAACGAGAAAGTGATAAACGGTGCATCTAACCTGCCGAGAAGAGGTGCAAGATGTCGACGATTGACCAGCCTTGGAAACAGTCCCGCGCTCACTGTACCCCTGCCGACAAGACAGGCCATGTATATGAGCGAACTTCGGACGACGCGGGCAATGATACGTACAAAGAAAAACGCCCTGAACGACAGAAACAGAAACCCACGAATGACTACTGGGCATAGGGTGGTCATTCAGTAGAACCGGAAAACAGGCGTTCCTGACAGCCGATGAGTTCTGCGTTCAGCCGTCACGACAGTGAAACAGCATGTGCAAGTAACACTTAAAAGCGTGCCAGTCTCCATCGCAGGCTTTGCAACGTTCAGACCACGAAAACGTGTTGCACTCCCCGTTCAACCCTTGCGTGAGGTAGAGCGTCAATGCGAACGATCAAGTCTTGTCTGCTGGCGCTGTTCGTCGCCCTGACGCTGTCCGGCTGCAACTGGGTAGTGTTCAATCCCAGAGGCCAGATAGCCCTCGAGCAGCGCAATCTCATTATTCTGTCGACTGCCTTGATGCTCATCGTGGTCATTCCAGTGATTATCATGACCTTCCTGTTTGCCTACCGGTACCGGGCGACCAACAAGAAAGCCAGATACTCGCCGCGATGGGCCAGCTCGCACAAGATCGAGGCCGTCGTCTGGGGCGTTCCGCTGATCATCATTATCATTCTGGGCTGGGTCACTTGGGTTACGACGCACACGCTCGATCCGTATCGCCCGATCGAATCCGATAACCCGCCGCTCAATGTCCAGGTCGTCGCCATGGACTGGAAGTGGCTGTTCATCTACCCGGATCTGGGCATCGCCACGGTGAATGAGCTGGCCATGCCGGTGCATACGCCGGTCAGCTTCACGGTCACCTCGGACGCGGCCATGAATTCGTTCTTCATTCCCGCGCTGGGTGGACAGATCTACGCCATGGCCGGAATGCAGACCAGACTGCATCTGATCGCCAACGAACCGGGTCAGTACCGGGGCTTTTCCGCCAACTACAGCGGGCCGGGCTTTTCCGATATGCATTTCAGCACCCTCGCCACGACACCCGCCGACTTCGAGGCCTGGGTGGTCAAGGTCAAAGGCATTTCCCGAACTCTCGATCAATCTTCCTACAAGACCCTGGCCATACCGACCCACGGCTACGACATCACCTACTACTCCACGGTGGACCAGCGGTTGTTCAAGACCATCGTCGACAAGTATGAGGGCATGAACAAGGCCGGACGGACCGGACCGGAGCCTGTAGCGGCCGAAGACGCCGATGACCGGAATACGCTGACGAAGGAGCGCTGAGATGTTCGGAAAACTGTCATGGGATGCCATCCCGCTGCACGAACCCATCATCATGTACACGCTGGGGGTCGTCGCTCTGATCGCCATCGGCATGGTGGGCTCGATCACTTGGAAAGGCCAGTGGGGTTATCTGTGGCGCGAGTGGTTTACATCGGTGGATCACAAGAAGATCGGCTGCATGTACATCATCGTCGCACTGGTGATGCTGCTACGCGGTTTTTCCGACGCCATCATGATGCGCACCCAGCAGGCCATGGCGGCCGACGGCGGCCCCGGCTATCTGCCACCGGAGCACTACGACCAGATATTCACCGCTCACGGCGTGATCATGATTTTCTTCATGGCAATGCCGTTCATGGTCGGTCTGATGAACGTCGTGGTGCCGCTGCAGATCGGCGCACGTGATGTCGCCTACCCGTTTCTCAACGCCCTGAGCTTCTGGCTGTTCGTGGTGGGCGCGGCTCTGGTGAACATATCGCTGGGCGTCGGCGAGTTCGCGCGCACCGGCTGGGTGGCGTACCCGCCGCTCTCGGAACTGGGCTACAGCCCGGGCGTCGGGGTCGACTATTACATCTGGTCATTGCAAGTGTCCGGCATCGGGACGCTGCTGACCGGGCTGAATTTCTTCGTGACCATTCTCAAGATGCGCACCCAGGGCATGACGCTGTTCAAGATGCCGGTGTTTACCTGGACCTCGCTGTGCACCTCGATCCTGATTCTCGCTGCCTTTCCGATCCTCACCGCAACGCTGTTCATGCTCACTCTGGACCGCTACCTGGGCATGCACTTTTTCACCAGCGAAGCCGGCGGCAACCCGATGATGTACGTAAACCTGATCTGGGCGTGGGGGCACCCGGAGGTGTACATCCTGATCCTGCCGGCGTTTGGCATATTTTCGGAAATCGCCGCCACCTTCAGCAGCAAACGCCTGTTCGGCTACAAGTCGCTGGTCTGGGCCACCATCGTGATCACTGTGCTGTCGTTCATCGTCTGGCTGCATCACTTTTTCACCATGGGCGCAGGCGCCAACGTCAACGCCTTCTTCGGCATCATGACCATGATCATTGCCGTGCCGACGGGGGTGAAGATATTCACCTGGCTGTTCACGATGTATCACGGCCGGGTGCGCTTCGAGACGCCAATGCTCTGGACCATCGGCTTCATCGTGACCTTCAGCATTGGTGGCATGACCGGCGTTCTGCTGTCGGTGCCCGGTGCCGATTTTCTATTGCACAACAGCCTGTTTCTGGTCGCCCACTTTCATAACGTCATCATCGGTGGCGCGGTATTCGGTTACATGGCCGGGCTCACCTACTGGTTCCCCAAGGCATTCGGATTCAAACTCAACGACCGGCTTGGACGCATCTCTTTCTGGTGCTGGATCGTCGGCTTCTATTTCGCCTTCATGCCGTCCTACGTGTTGGGCTTCATGGGCATGACCCGACGCCTCAACCATTTCAACAACCCGGAATGGGCACCCTGGCTGATGCTCGAACTGATCGGCGTGGCGATCATCCTGTGCGGTGTGGCCGGACAGTTGCTGCAGTTGTTCGTCAGCATCCGCAATCGCCACAAGACCCGCGACACCACCGGCGACCCATGGGACGCAAGGACCCTGGAATGGGCAACCGCCTCCCCGCCTCCGGTCTACAACTTCGCCGAACAGCCCAGGGTCGATGACCTGGATGCCTACTGGGGCATGAAAGAGCGCGGTGTCAGCACGCTCAGCCATACCGATTACCGGGCCATCCACATGCCGCGCAACACGTCCGCCGGTCTGATCATCAGCATCTTCGCGCTGATCTGCAGTTTCGCGCTGATCTGGCATATCTGGTGGCTGGCGGCGTTCGGGTTATTGGCGTCGGTGGTCACGCTGATCGTGCGCAGTAACGACGATGACATCGATTATTTCATTCCCGCACGCGAGGTGGCCGAGATCGAACAGGCACGCCTGAAAGAGCTGGAGGAGGCCTGATCATGTCGAACATCGTGATCGAAAAGGACATTGCCCACAGCCACGAGCAGGGACACGAAGATTCGGGATCGCTGACCGTTTTCGGGTTCTGGGTCTACTTGATGACCGACTGCATCCTGTTTGCGACGCTGTTTGCAGGCTACGCGGTCCTGCGTGACAGCGTCGCGGGCGGGCCGTCCACGGTCGATATTTTCGAGTTGCCGTATGTGCTCACCGAAACCATGCTGCTGTTGTTCAGCAGCATCACTTACGGCTACGCCATGCTCGCGATGAACCGGGATGACACCTCCGGTGTTCTGCGCTGGCTGGGTCTGACGTTCGTGCTGGGGCTGGGGTTCATCGCGATGGAAATCAACGAATTCCATCACCTGATCGAGCAGGGTCACGGCCCTGATCGTAGCGCGTTTCTCACGGCCTTCTTCACCCTGGTCGGCACCCACGGCGCTCACGTTCTGACAGGGTTGGCGTGGATCGCGGTGCTGATCGGCCAAGTCTACTTTCGCGGCCTGACGACCACCAACGCCACACGCCTCAGTTGCCTGAGTCTGTTCTGGCATTTTCTCGACGTGGTCTGGATCTGCGTGTTCACCGTCGTCTACATCCTCGGAGTGCTCTGACATGTACACCCAAAGCCCTGTTCGCAGCACCGCCGGCACCAGCCTTGGCAGCAAGCGTTCGTACCTGGTCGGTTTCATTCTCTCGGTGGTGTTGACGCTGATTCCATTCTCGCTGGCCATGTACCCTGCGCTGCCGCGCATAACGACGGTGTGGCTGGTGGTTCTGACGGGCATGATTCAGGTGGTCGTGCACCTGAAATTCTTTCTCCATCTGGACACCGCCGTCGAGCAGCGCTGGAACCTGAGGGCGCTGATCTTCTCGGCGGTCATCATCGTCCTGCTGGTCGGCCTGACGCTGTGGATCATGTTTAGCATTCACCACAATATGCTTGCTCACTGACATGCCCGACCATGCACAGCTTTCGAACCGAATCATTCAATGTCGTTGTCTACGCGCCGCACAATCAGCGGCTGATCGGTATCTTCCAGGTCGATCTTCTGCGCAGCCATGCCAGCCTGATTGCCGGCTGCTTCGAGCGGTTCAGAATCACCATCGCTGGTCGGACTTTTCCGGTGTTCTACGACATGCCCATGATCATCCAGCACTGGCAGCAGTCGGTCGCAACGCTGCAACCCTTCGATGTTCAGGCAAGACTGCGCAAAACCCAAGGCGAATATCAGTGATATCGGGTCAGGGCGTTCCCCAATCTGGACGAAGCAGGTTTTGTGCCGCCAGTGGTACGGCACGATAGAGGACACCAACGAGCGGGTTCGTCCGGAGTCGGTGCTGCGCCAGTGGACTGACCGGCCGGGAGCGCGCAAACACGCAACAAGAGCAACAGTCATGAACATCCCTGCCCGTCTCGAGTTTCATGACGTCCAGAACGGCGTGAAAAAGAGCGTGGCCATTCTTGCCGAGGAGCTCTTCAAGAAGCCGGCGACACTACTGAACGGTCCTGCTCCGGCCGTTTTGGTTCAGAAGCAAAGACGCGCTCGCTAGCGCTCACCCTTCAACTTCCGATTAAACGAACTTGTACTTTTTACGGCGGCTATATAAAAAGATGCACCTGCAATATCATAAGGCCACCCAATACGCTTACATCAATGAACTGCAGACGATCACCGCATTGCCGTTGTGCCTGTCAGCAAGGACTTCTGCTCGCAGGCAAACAAGGACAATGATGTCGATCAAGGAGATGATCGAACAGTGCGCCCCGGAGTGACCATGAACAACAGATGTCAAATCGTGCAGTTTGCTCTGCTGGAGCGACTGGCAAAGATCGATAAGCTGTCCTGCCCCGATCAGTCGGCGGCCGTCCAGGAGCTACGCGACTTTATCACCAGCCCCACTCATCTGCCGCTCGATGACGAACTGCGTTATATCCTGGGCAGAGCGAATTTCAGCTGCATGTCCATCGCGCAGGGCCTGAGGCTGTTGGGGTACGAAATCCCGGAGAACTCTGAAGACGAACAGGCGGTGGCCATTCACTGGATGCTGTCGCATTACCTGCGAGACCCCGCCAACTGGCGCCAGAACGCCTCGGAGGAGTTTCATTTCAAATCCGAATGTTGAAGGCGCTTCCGGCTGGCGTTGCGCGGATGTCTGATACGCTTGAGGCCATGATCACCCGATCGACATGATCTTCACTGGCGAGGCACTCATGGTCACGTATTACCCTGCCGAGCATTTGCGGCCCGAGGAACGCTTCGACTATTGGCAGGAAGTTGTCAGCGCCACCTACGGCCTGGTCGCCAGTCGACCGCTGGATGACGCGCCTTTCACCGGCCGGTTGAACACCAGGATCCTCGGCGAGGTGGCCTTTACCCATATCGCGTCAACGCCACTTGCGTATGAGCGCTCCCCACGGGACACCCAAAGCGATCACTTTCTGATCTCTCTATCGTTCTGTCCACAGGCCATCGTCACTCAGACCGGTCGAGAATCTCGCCAGGCGCAGGGCGATATCGTTCTCTACGACAGCGCGCGCCCCTATGCCTGCAGTTATCCGAAAGGTGACGATCAGATCGTACTCACCGTGCCACGGACCTTGTTACTGCGGCACATTCCCGAGGCTGAGCGCGTGCTGTCGCGCACCCTGACAAGCCAGTCGCCGCTCGGCAGGCTGGCGGCAACGCTGCTGACGGAGATCTGCAGCAGTCAGGCATTGCCGGGCAATCTGGGTGCTCAACTCAATGCATCGTTTCTGGACGTCCTTAGCACGGCGTTCGAGTCAGCGTTTTCCAGCATAGACAAGGCACCACTCTCTCATCAGGAGCGCCAGCTTCGGCGTATCAAACAATTCATACAGGCGAACCTGCCAGACACCGGGCTCGACCTCGACAGCATCGCTCAGGCCAATCATGTTTCACCGCGCACCGTGAACCGACTGTTTGCCCGAGAAGGTACGACAGCCATTCGCTGGCTATGGCAACAACGTCTGTCGGCCTGTCATGAAGCCCTGCTGCGAGGTCGGTTCCGGCACGTCAGCGATGCCGCGCTGAGTGTCGGCTTCAGCAACTTCTCGCACTTCAGCCGTGCTTTCAAAAACGCCTACGGCGTATCGCCCCAGCAATTACTGAAACTGTGACCATTGGCGCGATGGGCACAACGACTGACCTTCCAGGCAAAGCCTGATGCTGAAGTAAAGTCCAGTATCGACGGGATGAAAGGCGCCTGCGCCTCACGCAACCCGTAGAAGGACACAGCATGACTGCCCCACAAGCCAAAACCCTTCGCTTGATCTTCCCTCAATGGCAGGGCGGCAATAACGCACCGTATCACTTCGGTGCCCAATTGCTGGCCTGGCTGGCACCGCAAACGGAAGGGCCGGTCGAACACGTACCTGTGGCCGGGCCCGACGCGCGCGACCTGCCACTTGAAAACGGGATCATCGCTCGCAACGCCTTGCTCACGCAGCTTGAACAGGCCAGGCAATTGATCGATCGTCACCTGCCGGATCGCATGGTGATACTGGGCGGCGATTGCCTGGTTGACCTGGCGCCCTTTGCCTACCTGAACGAGCGTTACGACGGGGACCTGGCAGTGCTGTGGATCGATGCCCATCCCGATGTGCTGACCCCCGACGACTTTCAGCACGCCCACGCGATGGTGATGGGTAATCTGCTGGGTGAAGGCGATGCCGACTTTGTCAGCGCGGTGAAACGTCCGATCAAACCGGCCAACGTGATGTACGCCGGCCTTCAGGAAACCCAGGATGTGGAGACGGCATTCATCAAACGTCTCGGGCTGCGCAGCGCAAGTGCCGATGAACTGGCACATGGCAGCGAGCCGGTGTTGCACTGGCTGAGAGAGACCGGCGCAAGGCACCTGGCGGTTCACTTCGATCTGGACGTACTGGACCCGACGCTGTTCCGCTCGTTGCTATTCGCCAAACCGGGCATCGCAGCCGACACGTTCGACGGTGTCGCGCAGGGCAAGATGACCATGGAACAGGTCGTGCGCCTGCTGGCCGATGTGTCCCGTGAGGTCGATGTGGTCGGCCTCGGCATTGCCGAACATTTACCATGGGACACCCTGGCACTCAGAGACATGCTGGCGAAGCTGCCTCTGCTGGGTCAGCCCGCTATCGACCACACGCATTGACCAACGGCACTCGCCCGCGCCACGGCCGGGCGCGCTCCAGTTGTCCGGCCAGCGCCAGCAGCGTGCTTTCCTCGCCAAATCGTCCGGCAAAGTGTGCGCCCATGGGCAAGCCTGCGGCGCTCCAGAACAGCGGCACTGACATCGCCGGTTGACCGCTGGCATTGAACAGTGCCGCAAAGGGCGAGTAGCGATGAGAACGCTCGATCATTTCCTCGAAACTCAAACTGATATCCGGTACGACAAGCTCACCAATGCGTGCCGGCTCGCGCGTCAGCACCGGCGAGAGAATCATGTCGTAATCCTGCATGAACGCTGCCAGTCGTCGCCCCAGTGCGTGAATCCATTCGACGGCGGCGGCGTACTGCGCGCCGCTGACGTCGCCCTTATCACGCAGAATGATGCGCGTGCGCGCTTCCAGTTCGGCGTCTTGCACATCAAAACCGCGCATGCGCCCCAGCAGATCGACATGGTTGCGGGTATTGGCACCGATGATGGTGAACACCTGGTCGAGGAACTCGGGCAGTACCACCGGCAGGCTCACCCGTTCGACCCGGTGACCCAGTGACTCGCACAACTGCGCCGCGTCGCGTACGGCTACAAGACTCTCGTCCGAGGTTGGCCAGGTGCCTGATTGTTCGATCAATGCAACGCGCAGCGACTTGGGATCATGCCGCACCGCGTTGCCATAAGGCGTGGCCTGAACGGGTGCCGCATAAGGCGCGCCAAGGTCCATGCCCGCCGTGGCGTCCAGCAACGCGGCGCTGTCACGCACCGACAGCGTGAGGGCATGCGAGATGCTCAGCCCGGCCCAGCCTTCGCCCACCATCGGTCCTGATGGCATCAGGCCGCGACTGGGCTTGAAGCCGAACACACCGCAGCAGGACGCAGGTACTCGCAACGAACCACCGCCGTCGTTGCCGTGGGCAAAAGGCACCACCCGCGCCGCCACCAATGCGGCAGCACCGCCACTTGAACCACCTGCGCTATGGTCAGGATTCCAGGGGTTGCGGGTAGCGCCAAAGCGAGTGGACTCGGTGGAGTATGAGGTGCCGAATTCCGGCGCCGTGCTGGTCCCCAGCAACACGCATCCCGCACGCCTCAGGCGGCTGACACCTTCAGCATCGAAGCTGGCACGAAACGCGCCCATCGACAGCGAGCCGTTGCTCATTACGGCGCCGTTGACGGGTGAAAACAGATCTTTGATGAGTGTCGGAACGCCCGCGAAAACACCCTCACCTTTTTTCAGATTCAGCGCCGTGCTACGGGCCGAGTCATACAGTCGCTCGGCGACGGCATTGAGCTGCGGTTCGACCTGCTCAATGCGCAGGATTACAGCCTCCAGCAGGTCGATCGGCTGAACCTCTCCACGCCTGACCCACTCGGCCAGGCCAGTCGCGTCCTCGTCGTTCAACAATGCCTGAATATCTCTCATGTGAAAGCCCCTGATGTTCTGGATTCAACTGGAAAGGGAGATCGCCGGTCACGGCAATCGCGTTAAAAACTGTGGCCGACCCGCAGGGCCACGGTATAACCCTCGGAGCGGTTGCGCGCACCGAACTCTTTATAGAGGTGAAACCACGCAGCAGGCAGGCCGGGCGCGAAGTAGCTGATTGCAGGCCCAACGGCGATCACCCTGGCGCGATTGCCGGTTTCCAGCCCTGGCGCATCGTCATCGGATAACTGCCGGTAGTAATACCCGCCCAGTCCCAGGGTGAAAGGGCCTGCATGCTGACCGACGGCAAACTCATGACGGTATTCGACGCCGCTCGTGTAATCGGTGGCGCGATTGCGAGTATTGAAGTCCGTCTGGAAACTGCTGGACACCTCGAAACCGGTGTCGGTGACGTAGGTTGCGTTGACCGTGGGCGAGAATGTCCAATGGTTCACCCCCGGCGAGATCAAACGATTCTTGTCGTAGTCTCCGGTCGGCGCTTGAACCTGCAAGCGCGCATTGACGAATAGATTCGCAGAAAGATCCCACTGCAGAATCAGCGGCGATACCGACACATCTGCCATGCGAAATGGATCCGCCTTGAGGTCCAGAGGACCGCCCGGGGTCTGGACCCGAAACGAAGCGTCCATCTGAAAGAAAGGGACCGCCACGCTGTAGCCGAAACGCGCACCCAGCATCCGGTAATCGGTCATGCGAAAGTACGCAACGCCGATGGACAGGACATCCAGAGAAAAGTTGTTGTCCAGCGAGCGACCCTGGCGGTCTTTCTGTACGTTGGCCGAATAGAACGCCACGCGCATTCCCAGCGTGCCCACCGGGGTCGATGGGGGCAGTATGCCTGCTCCAAAATCGTAGACACCGAAAGAGGTGGCAGGCGCCCCGTTCTCTGTGGCATGAAGCGTGAAGCTCAGGCTGATCAGGCCCAACGTCAAGAAGGTGAAGCGTCTGATAGTGAAATTATTGTTATGGCTCATCGCATGTCCCTGACCACGAAGGTGGTGGGCCCATGCTAGTGAGTCGTGTCCGCAGGCCGTTATCCGATTTCAGCAAACATGGGAGCGTTGCAAGGTCTGCGAGGGCGTCTCGCCGAACAGCGTGCGGTAGTCACTGGCGAACCGGCTCAGATGCCAGAATCCCCAGCGCGCTGCGACCGCCTGAACCTGTTCAATCCGGTCGCTTTCGCGCAGCTCGCGCCTGACAGCATTGAGACGCAAGGTCCTCAGGTACGCCACAGGGTTGATGCCCAGCGTTTCCTGAAAACAGTACTGAAGTTTGCGGCGGCTGGTCCCGATGTGGTTGCACACATCCAGAATCGATAACGGTTCATCAAGATGCGCCAAGGCATACTCACGTGCCCGGTCCACCACTCTTTTACGGGCAGTAGGGTTAAGCGGCGGTGCCTGATCCGGTGACACCAGCTCCAGCACTTGCAACATTACGGCATCACGAATGCCACGCCGGATCGAATCGTGTTCAAGCTTCTCTAGAGACGCCTGCTCACCGTTCAACAGGTTATCGAACAGCGCAGCGAACCTTGTCCGCACTGTCGGATCGGCCAAACGGTAACACGTGGGAAGATCGGTAATTTCAAAACGACTGCCCTGACGTTCCAGCGCATACGCCAAGGCGCCCTCTTCAATCGCCACGCCCAAGGCGTCCAGTTGCAGAGGCGTGCTCAACTCCGGAAGATGCTCGCCATGCGCGACGATTACGCTGGGCTCCTGAAGGGTATGCCCAGCGCAGAACGCCGGACCGTTGGCGCTCAAGGGCAACGCAAAAACAATCGCGCCCTTCCAGGCCGAGCCGCTTTTGACAAGCGCCTGATTAGAGCGGTCACGGACCAATTGCAGCCAGTCCGAGCGAAACTCAGTCAGCTCACCTTCAAAGCCACCAGGCGTCAGTTGGTCGTAACGAACCTGCCATCCGCCAAGGTTGCGACCGTGCTCGTCAATGTCGCAGGTCTGGAAATGCTGTAGGTGAGGTGCGGTCTGTATCGCCGCATTATTGTTATTCATCGGCCTTGCCCTCAATGCGTTTCAAGGTCACGAGGGTGAAGGGAGGCAAGTTTCGTTCCGGTGATGTCAGGGTCGGATGATTTGTGCTGAAAACGGCTGGTGCTCTTCCGGGGTATCAAGAGGGCATTACATTTGAACGTGCGCTCTCGGTGCCCTTGTTCCCAACACCCTTCTCCCGGAAAAACATCCGCCGATAATCCGAAGGCGACGTGCCCAACTGCGCGCTGAACTGTTGCCGCAAGGACAGCGGTGTTCCGAACCCGGCTTCCCCTGCAATGCACTCGATCGGCAGGTCCGTCGTTTCCAGTAACTGCTGCGCTCTGGAAACCCGCTCTGCGTTCAGCCAGTTGGAAACCGTACTGCCGGTCGCTTCCTTGAAGCGGCGTGTGAAGGTGCGCCTGCTCATCCGCGCCTTTTCAGCCAGAACATCTAGCGACAGTTCGTTGCCCAGATTGACGCGTGCCCATGCCAGCACTTCGGACAGGTGGGTTTCGGTCGCCAGGTGAGGCACCGGGTTTTCCACGTATTGCGCCTGCCCGCCCTGCCTGTGTGGAGGCGTCACCAGCAGTCTGGCGGTGCGGTTTGCAGCATCGGCACCGTGGCGTTCACGTATCAGGTGCAGGCAGCAGTCGATGGCGGCCATGGTTCCGGCGGACGTCATGATGTTATCCGCGCTGACGTACAGCACATCGGGCCGAAAACGCGCTTTGGGGAAACGCTGTGCGAAGACGTCGCGGGCAATCCAATGCGTCGTCGCTTCCTTGCCATCGAGCAAACCGGCATCGCCAAGCACGAACGAGCCCAGGCACAGCCCCACGATCAGTTTGCCTCGGGCGTTGGCATCCTGAAGCGCCTTGACGAGCGATGCAGACGCAGGCTCAAGGTTATCGGCCCAGGCCGGAATGATGATGACGTCGCAGCTTGTCATCAGCTCAAGCCCATGCTCGACAGCGATGCCAAGGCCCTGATCACTGCCGACCATGCCCGGCGCTTGCGCGCAGTAGTTGATCTCGTACCGGGCCTCATCGGGTGCGGCTTCAACAGCGCCCAGTACGATCCCCGGCACGGACAGGTGAAACAGGCTTACGCCTTCAAAAGCCAGAACGGCAACGCGTATGCGTGACATGGCGCAATCTCTGACGGAATTCGAATTGGCCCGATTCTATCGAATTATGTCATTCAGGCCACTGTTGAATTGTCGAACATTTGCCAACAATGGAATCCTTGGCAATGCATACCCTGCCATTCATTCGATTGGAGTCAATTCATGAAACAAGGCCTTATCGTCGTAGACCTTCAGAACGAATACCTGCCAACGGGCAAGCTGCCGCTGACCGGCATTGAAGCCGCCGTTGCCAATGCCGTCCGGGTGATCGCGCATGCCAGAAGCACGGGCGTTCCGGTGTTTCACATTCGCCATGAGTCCGAAAGCGAAGGTGCCGGGATCTTCGCCAAAGGCTCTGACGGTACGCAGATTCAGTCATCCGTAGCGCCGCAAGGCAAAGAAACGGTGACGGTCAAGAAGCACATCAATGCCTTCCGCGAGACCGACCTCAAGCATCAACTGGATGCGTTCGATGTTCAGGAAGTCGTTGTCATCGGTGCGATGAGCCACATGTGCATCGACGCGGTGGTGCGTGCTGCAGCAGACATGGGTTACCCGGTAACCGTTCTGCACGACGCCTGCGCAACCCTGGACCTCAGCTTCAATGGCGTGACTGTGCCTGCGGCCCAGACCCACGCAGCGATGATGGCGGCATTCGAGTTTGGCTACGCCAAGATCACATCGGTGGATGATTACCTTTCGGCCTGAAGCCCGCCGTGTGAAGCGCCCGGACCTGTCCGGGCGCTTCACTATTGCAGAACGGCTTCAACCACGCGGCGGCTTGGGAAACTCACCCCGAACCTCTTCGTAGGCCTGCGCCACACGCAACGCCAGCGCGTCCTGAAAACGCGGCGCGACGATCATCATCGCCACCGGCAAACCGTCGGCCAAGCCGGCGGGAATCGACGTTGCCGGATGTCCAGTGATGTCGAACGGTGCCGTGTTGGCGAGCATGTTCAATGCGCTGTTTACATATTCCTCGATGGGCGCGTCCGGTGCGGTCAAGGGTGTCGCCACGAACGGCATGGTCGGCATCACCAGCACATCGAATGACTTGAACGCCTCGTCATACTGACGCGTGAGTTCCGGCACCAGCATGCGCGCCTTGGCATAGCTGGCCCCGTGCAGATTTTTCAGACTGTAGTGGCCGGTCAGCGCCACGGCGCGCACGCTGTGAGACAGCGAATTGGCGTGCTCGCGGCGTTTTGCGCCGTAGTAGCTCATGATCTCTGGATCGTAGTAACCCTCGACGTTCATGCCATAGCCGTTACCTTGCAGCATCTGATAGGCCGCGCCGTCTGTGGCGATCACGTTCCACATGTCCAGCGCTACTCCCGAATGCCAAGGCGCACTGGCTTCGCCGACAATGGCGCCGAGGCTTTCGAGTTGGGCGACGGCCGCTTTGACCAACGCATCCACCTGCGGCTCGGACATGCCGGGAATCGCAAAACCTTCGCGCAGCAGGCCGATTTTCAAGCCTGCGACACCTTGATCCAGGGTCGCGAGGCAGTTGACCGCAGGCGGATTCTTCTGCCGTGAATCCAGACCGTCGGCACCGGCAATCACGTCCAGCATCAGCGCGCAATCACGCACGGTATTGGCCATCGGGCCGACGTGGTCGATGGTCCGCTCGATAGGAAAAGCGCCGGTGTAAGGCACCAGGCTGTAGGTCGGTTTGTGGCCGACGATGCCACTCCAGGCCGACGGCATGCGGATCGATCCGCCCTGATCGCCACCGATGGCCATGTCGACTTCGCCGAGGGAAACCAGTACCGCGCTACCGCTGGACGAACCGCCCGCATTGCGGGTCAGGTCCCACGGGTTTTTCACCGCGCCACTGGCGGCGGTAAAGCTGGCCCCGGAGAAACACAGGTCCTCACACACCGATTTGCCAACCACCGTCGCACCTGCCGCCAACAAGCGTTTTACCACCGTAGCGTCTTCGGAAGGCACGTAGCCTTCCAGACTCAACGAGCCGTTGGCCATGGGCACGCCTGCGACCGAGACGTTGTCCTTGATAACCACCGTTCTTCCCTTCAGCGGTCCATCGGCGGCACCTTTGATGTGGGTTTTTACGTACCAGGCGGCATGCAGGTTTTCAGCGGGTAAAGGCTTGCTGTGCTCACGCAACGGTGTCGGCTGAGCGACATGGGCGGCATACAGCGTATCGATGGCTTCGTAGGAACTCAGGGTCTTGTCAGCGAGGTTCAGGTACGCCTGCATCTGGGTGTCGGACAGGTCGTAGCCATGGTCCTGGGCGGCAATCAAAAAGTCGGCATTTTCAGGGCGTTTGATGGACATGATGTTCTCCAGATGACGGTAGGAGCCGCCGGTGCCGAGTGCACGGGCTCAAGCTCGTTCCGGAGGACGCCGTTGTCCATGCCGGTCGCCACGCGGTGCTCCATACCTGCCGGTTGAGGGCGTATGGCAAACGTCCACGCAGAAGAGGATCAGGCGCTATGGCCTGACGCTCCAAAGATGATCAGGAACAGGCCTGTTGAAACAACTCATGGGCTTTCACCAGCGCCTCGGCGATCTTCTCCACCGGCTCGCGCTTGCTCATGGCTTGGTCACGCAGTGCGTTGTAGGCGTCGATTTCCGACAGGCCTTTGGTTTCCATCAAAATGATTTTTGCCTGCTGCACCGTGCGCATGACGGCCATGCGCCCTTCGAGGCGCTTGACGTGTTTCTCCCGCTCGCGGGTCTTGCGCGCATGGCTCAGGGTGAGGGTCAGGGCTGTGAGCAGTCCGAAAGACCTTACCGGTGACGGAATCACCGAGCAGGCGTTCAACTGGACCAGCGCCTCGACGATGATCGGGTTCTCATAAGCGATCACCGGGATGATCGGCGGGGTCGCGCTGTGCAGCAGCCAGGGCGTGTTGGTCGACAGGCTTTCCGGCGATATCGCCAGCACGATTACGTCCGCCTCACTGTGCAGACGTTCGGGGATCGGCCATTGCACGCGCACCTGACAGCCAATGCGCTGCAGTTGCGCGATCAGATTGCGCCCGTCTTCGTCATCCGGGTGCATCACCAGCACGCTGATGTCACGCAGATCCTTGATGCCGCCTGCGCTGTCGTTGCGCAGGCGTTTCTTGGCAGCACGCAGGGTCATGGACGCCTCCCGGCCAGACCGGACCAGCCAATGAAATCAGGTGCAATGGCATAGGGGTCGGGTTTGAGCGCCTTCTGGCTCTCGTAAAGAATGTCGAACTGACCCTCGGCGTTGGCGCGTCCGATCCGTGAATACAGGTAAGTGTGGTGGTTGTTTTCATCGATTTTCACTCGTCCTTGAGGCGCGTCGAATTCCAGACCGCGCATGGTCTGCAGCACCGCTTCCACGTCAGTGCTGCCTGCACGGCTGATGGCCTTGGCCAGCAGGTGCACTTGAAAATATGCCGCTTCCCAGCAGCGGTCGGTCACTTGGTGCTGACCGAACAGCGCTCGGTATTCGGCGATGCATTGGCGATTGAGCGGTGTGTCGATGGACTGGAAATAACTGGCGGCCGAGATGTGCCCGGTGCCCAGTTGTCTGCCCATCTGTTGAATATCGGTTTCGCTGGTGGTGACGCTGGCGATCGGCATGACCGACGGATCGAAACCCGCATCGGCGTAGGCCTGATAGAGATGGGCCATGGTTTCGCCGACCACGGTGGAGAAGATGAACGAGGGTTTCAGTTCCCGCGCCTTGACCATCAGTCTGGCGAAATCCTCGGGACGCGCGTTCTTGAGCGGCAGGTAGTACTCGCCCAGTTTCTGCCCGCCGCGCTCGTACAGCAGGTCGCTCATCAAGCGGTTGGTTTCGTACGGATAGACGTATTCGGAGCCGATCATCAGCACGCGGTTGCCGAAGTGCTCGAACATGTAATTGCCCAGCGGCACGGCGTTGTGATTGGGCGTGGCGCCGGTGTAGATGATGTTGCGTGAATATTCGAAGCCCTCGTAATACACCGGGTACAGCAGCAAGGCATCGTAGCGTTCGACGACAGGCAACACCGCCTTGCGGGCCGCCGAGGTGTAACAGCCGAAGAAGAATTTCAGCTTCTCTTCGCGAATCAGAGACTCGACGTGCATGGCAAACAGCGCAGGCGTGGAATCGGGGTTACGGGTAATCATTTCCAGTGGTCGGCCATCCACACCACCGGTTGCGTTGATCTGCTGAATGGCGAACTGTGCGCCGCGCATCGTCGAGCATTCGCCAGCGGCCGTGACCCCGGTATTTGAAAACAGACCGCCTATGCGGATCGACTGGTCAACCATGCCAATAAACCTTGTTCAGCGTGAGATGAGACGCCCGTCTTTGGCCGGGGTCCTGGCGTTCATGCATAAAAGGGCTGAGCGAAAACCGCGAGGTTCAGCGGTGGCTCTCAGGCGGTTGTGCCTGGGCTGGCGTGACGACAGTGTCAGGGCCAGCGCATGCGAGGGACCTTCCACACCTGCCGGGAACGGGCGTGTGACAAGGGACCCTGCGAAGGTGTCGTTCAAGCCCATGCAGGGAGCGGGCCAGCCTGCGCACGATCAATCATCGGCAGGAAACGCGCTGGCTGGCACACGTTTCCGGTCACGCTTTTGGTGCGCGCCGCCCTGCTCTCGCGCCAAAGCGGCGCAGTCCCTTGCGCGCGTGCAACTAATGAAGGGCCGCTCTGGCAAGGCGCTGCAAAGCGAACCATTGCTGGCATTTCAGGACTTGGCACCGGCCTTGCTATGACCTTTTGGAGACATCGCGCCAGTTGCCTGCCCTACGCCCTCATGGCAAGTAAGGAGACACCTCGCGTACGACTGGATCGGACATCGTCTGTCCCGCCAGATTCGGCACAAAAGCCTGACCTTCCGCCTGTTCGCAGGACGGAACGTCGGGCTTTTTTTATTCCTGGGAGAGAAGTGAATGCACAACGACAAACGCCGTTTGATCAAGCATGCGCTATTGCTGAGCGCCATGAGCCTGCTGCCGTTTTCCCTGATCGGTCAGGCGCAGGCTGCCGATACCGTGAAAGTGGGGATCATCCACTCGCTCACCGGCACCATGGCCATCAGTGAAGCTTCGGTGGTGGACGCCGAAAAACTGGCCATCGATGAAATCAACGCCAGCGGTGGCGTGTTGGGCAAGACCATCGAACCGATTGTCGAAGACGGTGCCAGTGACTGGCCGACCTTCGCCGAGAAGGCGCGCAAGCTTTTGGAAAACGACAAGGTCGCGGTGACCTTCGGCGCGTTCACCTCTGCCTCGCGCAAAGCCGTGCTGCCGGTTTTCGAACGCAACAAGGGCCTGCTCTACTACCCCACTTTCTACGAGGGCCTGGAAAAATCCCCGGCGATTATCTACACCGGTGCCGAGGCCTCGCAGCAAACCCTGGCAGCCGTTACCTGGCTGATGGCCAACAAGGGCAAGAGCGTCTATCTGGTGGGCTCGGACTACATCTGGCCGCGCACTACCAACAAGCTGGCGCGAGTCTCGGTAACCAAGCAAGGCGGCTCGATTGTCGGCGAGGATTACCTGCCGCTGGGCGCCATCGAGTTTTCCTCGGTGATCAACAAGATCAAGGTCGCCAAGCCTGACATCGTGATTTCCACCATCGTCGGCGGCTCCAACGTGGCGTTCTACAAACAGCTCAAGGCGGCCGGGATCGACAGCAGCAACCAGACCCTGATGGCGCTGGCCGTGACCGAAGAAGAAGTCACCGGTATCGGCGCAGAAAATCTGACCGGTTTTCTGACCTGCATGAGCTACTTCCAGAGTCTGAAAAACCCGGTCAACGAAAAATTCGTTCAGGCATTCAAGACCCGCTACGGCCAGCAACGCGTAATCGGCGACCCGATGGCAGCCGCTTACACCGCCGTCTATCTGTGGAAAAAAGCGGCCGAGAAAGCGGGCAGTTTCGACGTGCCGAACGTGATCGCCGCGTCCTCGGAAATGGAACTGGATGCGCCTGAAGGCGAGATCAAGGTGCACAAGGACAACCATCACCTGTGGAAACGCGCACGCATCGGCACCCTCAACGCTCAGGGTCAGGTCGACGTCATCTACGAGTCCGCGCCCATCGAGCCCAACCCGTTCCCGAAACTCTGACACGTGCGCGGGCGTGAGTTGACGCGCGCCCGTCTCTTTCAAACCTTCAGCGACAGGTGGCGACGCCATGACTTTCGATACGCTGGTAATGCAAGTCTTCAGCGGGTTCTCGCTGTTCTCGGTGCTGGTGCTCATGGCGCTGGGGCTGACCATCGTGTTCGGCCTGATGGGCGTGATCAACATGGCCCACGGTGAATTGATGGCAATGGGCGCGTACATGACGTACGTCACGTCGGTGGTGTTTCAGCGCTACCTGCCCGAACTCATGGGCTGGTATTTCATCGTCGCGATCGGCGTCGCCTTCCTGGTGACCTTCGCCTTCGGCTTCCTGCTTGAACGCTGTTTCATCCGTTTCATGTACAACCGCCCGCTGGACACCCTGCTGGCGACCTGGGGCCTGTCGCTGGTGCTGCAACAGGTGTTTCGTCAGGTCTTTGGTCCCAAGGAAGTCAGCGTGCCGACCGTGCAATGGCTGCAGGGCGCGTGGAAAGTCAGCGAAGGTCTGGAGCTGCCGATCAACCGGATTTTCATCATCGGCCTGACGTTCGTCATCGCCGCAGCCGTGTTCCTGTTTCTTTATCGCAGCCGCTGGGGGTTGCGCATCCGCGCCGTCACCCAGAACCGCGCCATGGCCGGTGCTGCGGGCATCAACACAGCACGTGTGGATTCGGTGACCTTCGCGCTGGGCTGCGGGCTGGCCGGCATTGCCGGCAGTTCGTTCACCATGCTCGCCTCCACCGGCCCGGTCAGCGGCCAGCAGTACCTGGTGGACACCTTCATCGTGGTCGTGTTCGGCGGGGTCGAAAGCTTGCTTGGCACCTTCCTGTCGGCCTTCGCCATTGGTCAGACGCAGATTTCGCTGGAGTACCTCACCACCGGTTCCATGGCCAAGGCCATGACGTTGCTGGTGGTCATCGTGCTGCTGTTCTTCCGCCCCAACGGCCTGTTCGCCACGAAAGTGAGACGTTGAGATGAATGACATGACTGAAAAGCCGCCAGCCCTGCCCCGGACAACCGCCTCCCGACCCGCGTGGCTCAATGGCGGCTGGCTGGCGTTGCTGGAACGCTACAGCCTGATCTGGCTCTCGGTTCTGCTGCTGGTGGTGTTGCCATTATGCCTGGGCGACTTCCGCCTGGGTCTCGCAGGCAAATACCTGAGCCTGGGGTTTTGCGCAGTCGGCATGGTGATGATCTGGGGCTACGGCGGCATCCTCAGCCTGGGCCAGGGGATCTTCTTCGGCCTGGGCAGCTACATGATGGCGATGTACCTGAAACTCGAAGCCACGGCCACGGACGAAGCCGCCAGCGCCCTCGCCGCTTTTTACGGCTCGGCCCTGCCCGACTTCATGATCTGGAACAGCGTCGAGGCGTTGCCGTGGTGGTGGAAGCCGTTCGAATCGGCAACCTTCACACTGGTGGCGATCCTGATTCTTCCGGCGCTGCTGGCGTTCCTGTTCAGCTACGCCTATTTCAAGAAACGCGTGGGTGGCGTGTACTTCTCGATCATCACCCTGTCGCTGGCTTCGATCATGTCGATCATGATCATCGGCCAGCAAGGCTACACCGGCGGAGTCAATGGTCTGACTGATTTCAAGACGGTCTTCGGCCTGAGCCTGCAAACGCCGCAGACACCGTGGATCCTGTACCTGATCACCACCCTGCTGTTGCTGGCCTGTGTCGCGATGTGCGGTTTTATCCTGCGCAGCCGCCTGGGCAAGGTGATCGTGGCGATCCGCGATCGCGAAGACCGGGTGCGCTTCTCCGGCTACAACACCGCCCTGTTCAAGGCGTTCATCTTTGCCGTGGCGGCGCTGATCTCGGCGCTGGGCGGCGTGATGTTCACCCTGCAGGTCGGTCTGGCATCGCCGTCGCTGGTGGGCATCATTCCGTCGACTGAAATCGTCATCTACGCCGCTCTGGGCGGACGCCTGTCATTGGTCGGCGCGGTGTACGGCACGCTGCTGATCGGTACGGCAAAAACCTACCTCTCGGAAAACTTCGTCAGCTTCTGGCAGTACTTCATCGGTTTTCTGTTCATGGGCGTGGTGCTGTTCCTGCCCGCAGGTCTGGCCGGTCTGCTGCAACGACTGAACAATAAGGAGGCGAACTGATGGGCGCGCTGCTACTGAGTGTCGAAGACCTGACGGTGTCCTTTGATGGCTTCAAGGCCGTGGACAACCTCAATTTCTACGTTGAGGAAAACCAGGTACATGTAGTGATCGGGCCGAACGGTGCCGGCAAAACCACGCTGCTGGACATGATCTGTGGCAAGACCCGCCCGAGCGCCGGGAGCATTCGCTTCAAGGACCTGCAACTGGCCAACATGATCGAGTACCAGATCACCCGTGCGGGCGTCGGCCGCAAGTTCCAGAACCCATCGGTGTACGAAGACCTCACCGTGAGCGAGAACCTGGACATTTCCTCGCCGGACAAGCGCGGCATCTTCAACTGCCTGTTCGCAGGAAAGAACACCGCCTTGCAGGCCGAGATCGAACAGACCGCCGAGATGATCTTTCTCAAGGACCAGTTAGGCCGCAAGGCAGGGCTTTTGTCCCACGGTCAGAAACAGTGGCTGGAGATCGGCATGCTGTTGATGCAGCGTCCGGAGTTGCTGTTGCTGGATGAACCGGTGGCAGGCATGAGCGCTGGCGAGCGAGAGAAGACCGCGGGCCTGCTCAAGCTCATCGCCAAGGGCCGCGCGATGGTGATCATCGAGCACGACATGGAGTTCGTGAAGTCGGTGGCCGACAAGGTCACTGTGCTGCATCAGGGCAAGACCCTGGCTTACGGCTCGATGGATCAGGTGCAGAACGATCCTCGCGTCATTGACGTCTATCTGGGGCACTGAACATGCTGAATGTCACTGAACTGAACGTCTATTACGGCGATAGCCACGTGCTGCGCGACCTGAGCCTTGACCTTGCGCCAGGCGAATCGCTGGCGATCATGGGCCGCAACGGCATGGGCAAAACCACGCTGCTGCGCAGTCTGGCAGGTATGCTGCCCACCCGCAGCGGCAGCATCACCCTGGCCGGACAGGAACTGACCGGCAGCAAGAGCTATGAGCGCGTTGCCGCAGGCGTCGGCTTCGTGCCACAGGGCCGGATGATCTTTCCTTACCTGAGCGTCGAGGAAAACATCCTCACCGGTATGCAGGGCGTACCCGCAGCCCCTGTTCCCGACTACATCTTCGAATACTTTCCGGTGCTGTTCGAGATGCGCAGACGCAAGGGCGGCAACCTTTCCGGCGGACAGCAGCAACAACTGGCCATCGCCCGTGCGCTGGTGTCCAACCCCAAGGTGCTGATCCTCGACGAGCCCACCGAAGGCATCCAGCCGTCGATCATCAAGGACATCACCAAGGCCCTGAACCTGCTCAAGCAGGAGCGCGGATTTTCGCTGATTGTGTCCGAACAGGTGCTGTCGTTCGCGATGGCTGTGGCCGACCGCTATCTGATCATCGAAAAAGGCGAATTCGTGCACAGCGAAGTGCGTGAAACCGTCGACCGCGAGCGCATCCTGCGCTACCTCACCATCTGAACCGGCACAGGAGAACGCGCCATGCTGATACTCGACCGCATCCTCGGCCAGGCCAGCGACCCGGCCCTTGCCGAGCGGCTTCATGACCTGAGCCATAACGGGCAAGTGGAGACCCTGAGCCTGTCCGGCAGCGACATTCAGCGCCATCGGCTGCGACTGGCCAGCGACCGGGGCACCGACTGCGCGATTCGTCTGCAACGGCATCAGCAATTGCGCAACGGCTCGGTGCTGATGCTCGACGGCGAGCGTGCCATCGTCGTGCAGATGCAAGATCAGCACTACCTGAGCCTGCGGCCACGCGATACCGCAGCGGCGCTGGAACTGGGTTATTTCGCAGGCAACATGCACTGGGCCGTACGCTTTGCTGGCGACACCTTGCAGATCCCGCTCAACGGACCTGAGGCCGACTATCTGGAACGCCTCGCGCCCATGATTGCCGACGGCCGGGTGTCGCGCGCATGAACGCCCTTCTCGACGACCTGGGCAGCGCCCTGCTGGCCATGCAACAGGCCGACAGCTTCTTCCCCACGGGTGCAGTGGCCTGGTCATGGGGACTGGAAACGCTCAAGGCAGACGGTCATCTTGGGCAGATTGAACGAGTCCCGCCGCGACGCCGCCAGCGGGAAACGCGCCCGGACCGCAGCGCTGAGCTGTGCGGTTTTGTAGAGGGCCAGTTGCGTCACCGCTGGAACAGTTTCGACCGGGCCTTTCTGGTCGCTGCCTGGCAATCTGCCGACGATCTGGATCAGTTGATGCTACTGGACGCGCAGGTCGAAGCGCTGACGATGGCCGAAGAACTGCGTCAGGGCTCACGGCGTGTCGGTCAGGCGCTGCTGGGCGTTCACGCGGCTCTTGGTACGCCGGGCGCCGAGCGCTATCAACACCAAGTGCTGGTCGGCGAGACGCCGGGGCATCTTTGCGTACTGCAGGGCCTGATCTGGAAACAACTGGGCATGCAGCTTGAGCATTGCCAACTGGCGGCTGCCCATGGGCTGTGTACCGGACTGGTCAGCGCCGCCGTACGGCTCGGGGTCATGGGTCACGTTGACGCACAGCGCGTGCTGACATCCATCCAGCCCTTGATTGCGCAACTGCTCGCCCTCGACCCGCCAGAACCGGACAACGCCTGCGGCTTCACGCCGATGGCCGAGATCGCTGTGATGCGCCACGAAACCCAGGAATTGCGCCTGTTCGCCAATTGATCAACCGCCCGCAGGAGCCACGCCATGCTGCTGACCCCCACCGAGCTTGAACGCCTTACGCTGTACACCGCTGCCGAGCTGTCGCGCAAACGCCGGGGCAAGGGCCTGCGCCTGAACTTCCCGGAAGCCTCGGCGCTGATCGCCGACGAAATCCTGGAAGGCGCCCGCGAGGGGCGCAGCGTGGCGGAACTGATCGGCTTCGGCTCGACGATTCTCAACACCGATGACGTCATGCCCGGTGTCGCCGACTTGCTGCCGGTGTTGCAGGTCGAAGGCACCTTTCCGGACGGCACCAAGCTGGTCACGGTTCACCAACCGATCCGGCCAGGCCGACAGCCGTTGACGGTCATGCCTACACCCGGTGAGATTCTCGCGCCTGAAGGCGATATCCAGCTCAACGGCGGCCGACCCACTGCGACGCTGCGCGCCTTGAATACCGGCGACCGCCCGGTGCAGATCGGCAGCCATTACCATTTTTTCGAGGTCAACAAGGCGCTGGATTTCCCCCGCGAAATCGCCTTCGGCATGCACCTGGACATTCCGGCCGGCACCGCTGTGCGCTTCGAACCGGGTGAACTGCGCGAGGTGCAATTGGTGCAGTTCGGCGGCACGGGCGATATTCACGGTTTCAGCGGCCTCACCAATGGCAACCTGCACGACCCGGCCTGCAAGCGCATGGCGCTGGACCGAGCGCGTGCGCAGCATTTCAAGGGAGCCTGACCCATGGCCACGATGACCCGCAAGGAATACGCCGCGATGTACGGCCCCACCAAGGGTGACGCGATCCGGCTGGGTGATACCTCACTGCTGGCCGAGGTCGAGTTCGACCACGCGGTGCCCGGCGACGAATGCCTGCATGGCGGCGGCAAGACCTTGCGCGACGGCATGGGCCTGATGCCCGGTCACGACAGCGACGAGGGTGCCCTCGACATGCTGATCTGTAACGCACTGATCATCGATCCGGTGATCGGCATCGTCAAAGGCGACATCGGCATCAAGGACGGCAGGATTGTCGCCATCGGCAAGGCTGGCAACCCGCAGATCATGGACGGCGTACACCCGCAACTCATCTGCGGCGTCGCCACCACCGTGCGCGATGCCGAAGGCCTGATCGTCACGCCCGGCGGCATCGATGTGCACGTGCATTTCGACTCCGCGCAGCTGTGCGACCATGCGTTGGCGGCCGGGCTGACCACCTTGATTGGCGGCTCGCTGGGACCGATCACCGTGGGCATCGACTGCGGTGGCGAGTGGAACGTCGGTAAGATGCTGCAGGCGTCAGAACACTGGCCGATCAACTTCGGCTTTCTCGGACGCGGCAATTCGAGCAAACCCGAATCGCTGCTCGGGCAACTGCGCGGCGGCTGCCTGGGATTGAAAATTCATGAGGACTGGGGCGCGATGCCTGCGGTGATCGACACCTGTCTGAAGGTTGCCGATGAATATGACTTTCAGGTGCAACTGCACACCGACACGCTCAATGAATCGGGTTTTCTGGAAGACACCCTGGCGGCCATCGGCGACCGCACCATCCACATGTACCACACCGAAGGCGCGGGCGGCGGGCATGCGCCGGACATCATCAGCGTGGCGGGCAAGCCCAACTGCATCCCCTCCTCGACCAACCCGACCAACCCTTACACGATCAATACCTTCGACGAACACCTGGACATGATCATGGTCTGCCACCACCTCAACCCGGACGTGCCGGAAGACGTGGCGTTCGCCGAATCCCGCGTGCGGCCGCAGACCATCGCCGCCGAAGACATCCTGCATGACACCGGCGCAATCTCGATTCTGGGCTCGGACAGTCAGGGCATGGGCCGCATCAATGAAGTCATCTGCCGCACCTGGCAACTGGCGTCCAAAATGAAAGACCAGCGTGGTCGTCTGCCGGAAGAAGCCACAGCCCTGGGCGACAACGAACGCATCAAACGCTACATCGCCAAATACACCATCAACGCCGCGCGCGTGTTCGGCATCGACAGCTACATCGGTTCGCTGGAGCCGGGCAAGCTCGCCGATCTGGTGCTGTGGAGGCCGGCATTCTTCGGCATCAAGCCGGAACTGGTGGTCAAGGGCGGCTTCATCGTGCACGGCGTGATGGGTGACTCGGCCGCCTCGCTCTACACCTGCGAACCGCTGGTGATGCGCCCGCAATGGGGCGCGTTCGGCGAAGCGAGCAAGGCGCTGTCGGTGAATTTCGTCAACCGGCTGGCCGTCGAGGCCGACACCGCCAGCAAGCTGGGACTCAAGAAAGCCCTGCTGCCTGCGTTCGGCACACGCACGCTGCGCAAGTCCGACATGCTGCACAACGATGCCTGCCCGGACATCCGCGTCGACCCACAGACGTTCGACGTTTACGCCGATGGCGAGCGGCTGTTCTGTGACCCGGTCAGCGAAGTCCCGCTCGCTCAACGCTACATGCTGCGCTGAACCCATTTGCGAAGGAGCCTGATCATGAGCCTGCCATTGAAGACGCCAACCCTGCCCGCTTCACAGCCTCACCCCGGCGCTGCACGTGTCGGCATCGGTGGCCCGGTAGGCTCGGGCAAGACCCGCCTGCTGGAACAGCTGATTCCACGCTTCATTGCCCGCGGAATCGAACTGGCCATCATCACCAATGACCTCGCTACCCGCGAAGACGCCGAACGCGTGCAGCGCAGCGGCCTGATCGACCCCATGCGAGTCCGCGCGGTGGAAACCGGCGCATGCCCCCACACAGCGATTCGTGAAGACCCGACCCTCAACCTGCAGATGGCCGATGAACTGGAAGCGCACTTCAAGAATCTTGATCTGGTGCTGATCGAATCCGGCGGCGACAACCTGGCCTCGACCTTCTCGCTGGACCTGGTGGATTACTGGATTTTCGTCATTGACGTCGCCGGTGGTGACGACATTCCGCGCAAACGAGGCCCCGGCGTGCTGAGCTGCGATCTGCTGGTGGTCAACAAATACGACCTGGCGCCCCATGTCGGCGTCGATCTGTCGCGCATGCGGCGTGAGTCTGCCGAAGCACGTGACGGCCGCCCCGTGCTGTTCACCAACTGCAGCACCGGGGATGGCGTCGATGCGGTGGTCGAGGCGATCAGCCGGGCCGTGCTGTTCGACCGACCATGAACGTCCGTCAATCGATAGTACCCGTGCAGACGCGCCCTGCCGCTCGAATCGACTTCAGCAGGGCGCCGTCGGGGATCAGCTACGTCTCGCGGCAGGAAGTGGGCTATCCCTTCCACTTGGGACGCAGCCTGAAACTGCCGCAGGACCCGCCCGGTATGGCGGCTGTGTATCTGCAATCCTGCTCGGGAGGGCTGTTCGCCGGAGAGCACCTGCGCCTTGAACTGCACGCCGAAGCCGACACGCAGGTCCATGTCAGCACAGGCGCGGCAACCATCGCCCACAGCATGCTCGAACAACCGGCGCGCCAGACCGTCACCCTGATAGCCGGGACGGGTGCGTTGCTGGAATACCTGCCGATGGCAACCATCCTGTTCCCTCAGGCGCGTCTGCACAGCCAGGTGCGGGTGACCTTGCACACCAACGCCCGCGTCCTGCTCTGCGATGCGTTCTGTGTGCACACGCCGCACGGCACGGCGGGACTGCCGGGCTACTACCGTGCCGACCTTGAAGTGCATTGCCCGGCGGGGCGACTGCTCGCCGGAGATCGACTGGCCCTGACTGGCGAAGACCTGCAACGTCGCCTGCGGGGTGTCAGCGGCCGGTTTGAAGCCGTCGCCACCTTCATGCTGCTCGGCCATGGACTGCCAGTGGACGAGGTCAAGGCCGGGCTGCGTGAGGCGTTAAGCGGGCTGATCGACAGCTATGTGGGCGTCAGTGCCCTGCCGGGTGATTGCGGGGTGTCGGTGAGAGTCATGGCGACTGATGCAGTCGTGTTGCGTCAGGCGCTGCACTGCGCCTGGGCGAGCGCCCGCCTGCATCTGACAGGAGTTGCGCCACGGGTGCGGCGCAAATGAGGTCAGGTTCGCGAGAAGCGGAACGCTATCGCGGAAACTCACAGTCCTTGAACATCGGTGTCTTGGCCAGATCGCCTGTCCCGGTGCAGATAACAGAAACCTCTGCGCCCTTCTTCAGCGCCGCAATCGATGACAAGTGAGACTTGCCGAACTTGAACTGCGGTGCCAGCCCCCTGTTATGTCCTGCCAATATCAGATACGGATACCCCATGAAATCCGTGTTGATGTCCAGAATACGACCGGTCACTTGCACGCGCTTGTCTTTGTACAGCATGTCTGCGGCTACGGTATTTTCATCGTATCCGGTCGATACCTGCAAGGCCGTATAGGCCTTTACCGTTTCGGCAACGGGCTCAACAGGCACCTGAGCGACAGGTTTGACAACAGGAGCTGGAGCGACTGCAGCCGGAGTTGCAGTAACGGCTGCGGGGGCTACGGCGGGAGCAACGGAAGCCGATGTTTCTCGATTGGCCGGCTTGTGAAAGACCAATGAAATAATCATCCAAAACGCCATCCACCCGAAGCCAATCAGCCTGGCTTTTCTTGTGTGCCCTCTGCGCAGCAAAAACCAGACGAAGAACTGAGGCATCAGCGCAATCAGGATTCCCAGAATGATTCCGACCTTGCGGGGTGAAGACGGGACTTTCATTTCGTTCATTTCGCTTTCCATGACGATCAAATGACGCGGCATCCTGAACAGGTCTGTACCAAATTGCCACTTAGTAACGGTGCGTATGGATATCGACTGTAATGGCTTGAACTTGATGGTTTTTTTCAAGTTTCAGGTTTGCGCGCGCATGGGCAAGGGGCGAATCTGGAGTGATGCACCTGCTCATCTGGCGGGGACAATGGATTGGACCTGAGATCAAACAGCAAGCGGTGCATGGCCAACCCGCGTGTAACGCTTTCAGAGGCCATAAGGCAGAAGATCCGGCGCCGTACGCCTTGGCTGCGCAAGCGCGAAGACCGCCCTATATTCTGCCGGCACTCAACGTACTGTGATTGCTTTCAATCACATGAAGACTACGATGATGGATGTGGCGATGACATCGTGGAGAATGTTGACTCAAGCCAACTTCTGCTCGGCAAAATGCGAAGAAGGACACCGGGCGGTCAACGGTGGAAAAGGCTAATGCCCAACATGCAAAAATCATTAAGTCGGCACAATCAGAGCCAATAGCCTTGTACTGCATACCGCAGTGCAAGGAGGCATCATGAAAAAGATAGCTGTAGCCGGACTTATCGCATTACTTTCAATCGTTTCAGTCTCTGCGTCGGCCTGTCCAAAGGGCACACATCCGACCGGGGGGACGGGTTCGCACCATAAGGGTGGCACCTGCAAATAAGACGAGCCCGGCCCAGCGCCGGGCTTTTTCGTTACGCTAAGCGAGTCGCTTCATCGACAACTCCATCTGACCCATGAGGTCCCTCTGCTCTTTCAGCGAGAGTACCAACTTTGCTATGGACCGACTGGTGGCAAGGTCCGAGAGCGGCATGCCCGTTACATACAGTTGAAGCTCACCTGAGTCTGGATGAAGAAGCTTGACCGAAAAGCTCTCGTTGGCACCCATGACGCATTCGCACCTTGAGGGCAAAAAAGCGGTCTCAAGGACTCGTTGGAGATCGGACTTTGAATACATCATGCATCCTCTGCTGACAAAATCGTTTCACCGAGGATAGACGATTGTCGACCTTATGGGTTGCCGGTCATCGGCAGGCCCACCAGAGTGCATCGTCACCATGCAGGCACGGTGTCGCGGCCTGTGGATATGGCCGGAATCAACATGGTCAGCCTGTCGAGTCAGGACGATGAGATGAAACCGAGCTCAAATGAATTGCACCAACAGCTTTATGCGTCTCTTGAGTAGCGACGAAGAATGGGCTCGCTCATAGTCCTTAAGACCAGAGCCCGTCAGATCCTGAACGATCGCGTGAGTAAGACGGGAGTGTTACGGACATGAAAAAGCCCAACCTTTTCAGATTGGGCCAAGTCATTGAAAAATATGGTCGGGACGGAGTGATTCGAACACTCGACCCCTAGCACCCCATGCTAGTGCGCTACCGGACTGCGCTACGCCCCGACTAGGCGTGAAACTGTTTCGCATGCTGCGAAAACTTCGAGGAATATACCCTAAGCGTTTGAATTATGGAAGTATCTGGTTGGCTCGATTACGACTTGAGCATGACCAGTACATCTTCCAGCTCGACAACCATCTGCCGGATCATCTGCTTGTACTGCTGGGTATCGTCCTTGACTTCACCGTTGGTCAACCGCAGACGCGCGCCGCCGATAGTGAAGCCCTGGTCGTATAGCAAGCCGCGGATCTGACGAATCATCAGCACATCCTGGCGCTGATAGTACCGACGGTTTCCACGGCGTTTTACGGGGTTGAGCTGAGGAAATTCCTGTTCCCAATAGCGCAGAACGTGCGGTTTCACCGCGCAGAGCTCACTAACCTCACCGATAGTGAAGTAGCGTTTGCCGGGGATCGGCGGCAGCTCGTCGTTATGACTTGGTTCCAGCATATGCCTCAACTCGGGCCTTCAACTTCTGCCCTGGACGAAAGGTGACCACACGGCGTGCCGTGATCGGAATTTCTTCGCCGGTCTTGGGATTTCTCCCAGGCCGCTGGCGTTTGTCTCGCAGGTCGAAATTGCCGAAACCGGACAGTTTTACCTGCTCGTTGTCTTCCAGAGCGTGCCTGATTTCCTCAAAGAACAGCTCCACCAATTCCTTGGCTTCTCGTTTATTCAGGCCCAGCTCTTCGTACAGACGTTCGGCCATTTCAGCTTTCGTCAGAGCCCCCATACGCTACTTCCTTAATGTGGCGTTTAACCTCTCCTCAAGTGAGGTGAGGATGGCAAGTGTCGTTGCGTTGACCTCATCGTCATTAAGAGTGCGCGATGGATGCTGCCAGGTCAAGCCGACCGCAAGGCTTTTTCTATGCGGATCAATGCCTTTACCCTGATAAACATCAAATAGCCTGAGGTCTGTGAGCCATTCGCCTGCATTTTCACGAATAACGTCCATTACTGCACTGGAAGAAATATCCCGGTCGGCCAGAAGTGCCAGGTCGCGACGGACTTCAGGGAAGCGCGACAGCTCGTGGAATTTCGGCAGGCGGCCTTTGGCGACTTCACCCAGAACCAGCTCGAAAACGAACACTGGACGATCCAGCCCCAGGTTCTTCGACAGCTCAGGATGGATGGCACCCAGGAAACCGACTTCACGACCGTCGCGCAGAATGCGTGCGGTCTGGCCTGGATGAAGCGCAGGATGCTCGCCCGGCGTGAAGCTGAAATCGCCCAGCGCACCGGCGAAGCCCAATACAGCTTCCACATCGGCTTTCACGTCGAAGAAATCGACAGCGTCACGACCCTGCGCCCAGCCTTCCGGCAGGCGGCTGCCGCACACCACACCCGCCAGCATCGGCTCTTGCTTCAGACCTTCCAGTTGCCCGACGAAACGCAGGCCACTTTCGAACATCCGCACACGATCCTGCTGACGGTTGAGGTTGTGTTGCAATGCCTTGACCAGACCCGGCCAGAGCGAGGCGCGCATGGCCGCCATGTCATTGGAGATCGGGTTGGCGAGCAACAGCGGCTTGACGCCCGGCGTGAACAGTTCGAACCACTTGGGATCGATGAAGCTGTAGGTGATCGCTTCCTGATAGCCACGCGCAACCAACAGACGGCGCAGCTCAGGCAGATCACCCTGGGCTTCGGCCTTGGCCTGCGGCGCCAGACGGGCCTGCGGATAACGAACCGGCAGGCGGTTGTAACCATACAGACGCGCCAGTTCTTCGATCAGATCGACTTCGAGGCTGATGTCGAAACGATGACTTGGCACGGTGACATGCCACTGGCCATTCGCTTCAGCCGATACACCCAGACCCAGCGCCTTGAGCAGGCGCTCGATCTCAGCATTCTCGATCACCAGACCCAGCATCTGCTCGACACGGCTTGCGCGCAACGTCACTGGAGCCACAGACGGCAAATGCTGCTCGCTGACCACTTCGGTCACAGGACCTGCTTCGCCACCCGTGATTTCCAGCAGCAGACCGGTTGCCCGCTCCATGGCCTCTCGAGCCAGTTGCCAGTCGACACCACGCTCGTAGCGGTGGGATGCGTCAGTGTGCAGACCATAGGAGCGCGCCTTGCCAGCCACCGAAATGGTGTCGAAGAAGGCACTTTCCAGGAAAATGTCACGTGTGCCAGCGGTCACACCGCTGTGTTCGCCACCCATGACACCGGCAATCGCCAGCGCACGCTGGTGGTCGGCAATGACCAGGGTGTCGGCACGCAGGCTCACTTCCTGACCATCGAGCAGAACGAGCTTCTCGCCCTCCTCGGCCATGCGTACACGGATCCCGCCGTTGATTTCGGCCAGATCGAATGCATGCAGCGGCTGACCCAGCTCCAGCATCACGTAGTTGGTGATATCGACAGCGGCGTCGATGCTGCGCACGTCAGAACGACGCAGCCGCTCGACCATCCACAACGGGGTCGGACGCGACAGGTCGACGTTGCGAATGACGCGGCCCAGATAACGTGGGCAGGCTGCAGGAGCCAACACTTCCACAGGGCGTACTTCTTCGTGCACGGCAGCAACGGTTGCCACTTGCGGACGCGTGACTTCAGCGGCATACAGCGCACCGACTTCACGGGCCAGACCGGCAACCGACAGGCAGTCGCCACGGTTAGGGGTCAGGTCGACCTCGATGCTGGCATCGTCCAGGCCCAGATAGACACGAATGTCCTGACCCACCGGCGCATCCGCAGCCAGTTCCATCAAGCCATCGTTGCCCTCGCCAGCCTGCAATTCGGCAGCAGAGCACAACATGCCGTTGGACTCGACGCCACGCAGCTTGGCTTTCTTGATCTTGAAATCACCGGGCAGCTCGGCACCGATCATGGCGAAAGGGATCTTCAGGCCCGGACGCACATTAGGTGCACCGCAGACGACCTGGAACGTTTCGCTGCCATTGCTGACCTGACAAACACGCAGCTTGTCGGCATCAGGGTGTTGCTCGGTGCTCAGCACCTCGCCAACCACGACACCGGTGAAGACGCCGGCGGCCAGCGTAACGCTGTCAACCTCAAGACCGGCCATCGACAGACGAGCAACCAGCTCGTCACGGGAAACCTGCGGGCTTACCCAGCCGCGCAGCCATTGTTCACTGAATTTCATCCTGCTCTCCTGAAAGATTCGTTACGTGCGACCTAGCGAAATTGCGCGAGGAACCGCAAGTCGTTGTCGAAGAACAGGCGCAAATCATTGACGCCGTAACGCAGCATGGCCAGACGCTCTACGCCCATGCCGAATGCAAAGCCCTGAAACTCTTCAGGATCGATACCGGACATGCGCAGCACGTTCGGGTGGACCATGCCGCAGCCCATGACTTCCAGCCAGCCGGTCTGCTTGCAGACACGGCAGCCCTTGCCGCTGCACATCACGCATTCCATGTCGACTTCCGCCGATGGCTCGGTGAACGGGAAGAACGAAGGACGGAAGCGAACAGCCAGCTCTTTCTCGAAGAACACGCGCAGGAATTCTTCGATAGTGCCTTTCAAGTCCGCGAAGTTGATATCACGGTCGACCAGCAAGCCTTCGATCTGGTGGAACATCGGCGAGTGGGTGATATCCGAGTCGCAACGGTAGACCCGGCCCGGACAAACGATCCGGATCGGCGGCTGCTGCGATTCCATGGTCCGCACCTGCACCGGTGAGGTGTGGGTACGCAACAGCATGTTCGCATTGAAATAGAAGGTGTCATGCATCGCCCGCGCCGGGTGGTGGCCAGGGATGTTGAGCGCCTCGAAGTTGTGGTAATCGTCTTCAACCTCAGGGCCTTCGGCAATGCCGTAGCCAATGTGAGTGAAGAATTGCTCGATACGCTCCAGAGTGCGGGTAATCGGGTGCAGACCACCAGAGGTCTGACCGCGGCCCGGCAGGGTCACGTCGATGCATTCGGCCGCGAGTCTGGCAGTCAGTTCTGCCTGCTCAAACGATGCCTTGCGTGCATTGAGGACCTCTGTGACACGTTCCTTGGCAACGTTGATCAGCGCACCGACTTGCGGACGCTCTTCAGCAGGCAGATTCCCCAGGGTCTTCATCACCTGAGTCAACTCGCCTTTCTTGCCGAGGTAGTGAACCCGGATTTGCTCCAGGGCATTGATATCTTCGGCGCTTTGCACAGCCTCAAGAGCTTGAGAGACCAGCGCGTCCAGGTTTTCCATGTACAGACTCCAGATACGAAATAGGGGAAGAGCTTAAGGCTCTTCCCCTATTTATGACGTTCAACACCAACCCCGGAAAACCGGGGTCAGTGATTGTCGGGGACTTAGGCCAAAGTGGCTTTAGCTTTCTCGACAATCGCAGCAAACGCCGCTTTTTCGTTCACTGCCAGATCAGCCAGAACCTTACGGTCGATCTCGATGGACGCTTTTTTCAGGCCGGCAATGAAACGGCTGTAGGACAGACCGTTAACACGAGCACCAGCGTTGATACGAGCGATCCACAGAGCGCGGAACTGACGTTTTTTCTGACGACGGTCACGGTAGGCGTATTGGCCTGCCTTGATTACCGCTTGCTTGGCAACACGGAATACGCGTGAACGCGCGCCGTAGTAGCCTTTTGCAAGTTTCAGAATTTTCTTGTGACGCTTACGGGCAATGACGCCACGCTTAACACGAGCCATGAGTTACTTCCTCTATATCTTGATCAAAATTAACGAAGGCGCAGCATGCGCTCGACTTTTGCCACGTCGGACGGATGCAGCAGGCTGCTTCCGCGCAGTTGACGCTTACGCTTTGTCGACATTTTGGTCAGGATGTGGCTCTTGAAAGCGTGTTTGTGCTTGATGCCGTTAGCAGTTTTCAGAAACCGCTTGGCTGCACCACTTTTAGTCTTCATCTTTGGCATGTTCGGATACTCCGCATTCAGTTGATAAACATAACCGCAAGGCCTGCCGTGCCCTGGTGGTTACTTCTTCTTTTTCGGGGCGATGACCATGATCAGCTGGCGTCCTTCCATCTTAGGATGCTGTTCGACGGAACCGTATTCGAGAAGGTCAGCTTCAACCCGCTTCAACAATTCCATACCCAGCTCCTGGTGGGCCATCTCACGACCACGGAATCTCAACGATACCTTGGCCCTGTCCCCGTCACTCAGGAAACGTACCAGGTTGCGCAGTTTTACCTGGTAATCCCCTTCCTCCGTCCCTGGACGAAACTTGATTTCTTTAACCTGGATCTGCTTCTGGTTTTTCTTCGCCGCAGCGACCTGCTTCTTCTTCTCGAAGATCGACTTGCCGTAATCCATCACACGGCAGACAGGAGGTACTGCGTCGGCAGAAATCTCTACCAGATCCAGCTTCGACTCTTCGGCTATACGAAGCGCTTCATCAATCGAGACGATGCCAATCTGCTCGCCGTCAGCGCCAATTAACCGAACCTCGCGGGCCGAGATATTCTCATTGATCGGGGCCTTGGGTGCAGCTCGTTTATCTTGTCTCATTTCACGCTTAATAATAATTACTCCGAATCTTGGCGACCACGCCGGGAAACCGCTTGTGCGAGGAATTCAGCGAATTGGGCGACCGGCATCGAGCCGAGGTCAGCGCCTTCGCGTGTCCGCACAGCGACAGTTTGCATTTCAACTTCCCGATCCCCTATCACAAGGAGATAAGGAACCTTGAGCAAAGTATGCTCACGGATTTTAAAGCCGATCTTTTCATTTCTCAAGTCGGACTTGGCACGAAACCCGCTTTGGGCCAAGGTTTTTTCGACTTCGAGGGCAAAATCGGCCTGTTTGTCAGTGATATTCATGATCACTGCCTGAGTCGGCGCCAGCCAGGCTGGAAACGCCCCTTCGTAATGCTCGATCAGAATACCGATGAAACGCTCGAACGAACCCAGGATTGCCCGGTGCAGCATGACCGGACTCTTGCGGCTGTTATCTTCCGAAACGTACTCGGCGCTCAAACGGATCGGCAGGTTGAAGTCCAGCTGCAAGGTGCCGCACTGCCAGACACGACCGAGGCAGTCTTTCAGGGAGAACTCGATCTTCGGACCGTAGAACGCCCCCTCGCCCGGCTGCAGATCATAAGGCAGACCTGCGCTGTCGAGCGCCGCCGCCAGTGCCGATTCAGCGCGATCCCACAACTCATCGGAGCCAACGCGCTTTTCAGGGCGAGTGGACAGCTTGAGCTCAATGTCCTTGAAGCCGAAATCGGCGTAGACATCCAGCGTCAGCTTGATAAAGGCTGCAGACTCGGACTGCATCTGCTCTTCAGTGCAGAAGATGTGTGCGTCGTCCTGGGTAAAACCACGTACACGCATGATCCCGTGCAAGGCGCCGGACGGCTCGTTGCGGTGGCAGGCACCGAATTCAGCCAGACGCATCGGCAGTTCGCGGTAGCTCTTCAGCCCCTGATTGAACACCTGCACGTGGCAAGGGCAGTTCATGGGCTTGATGGCGTAGTCGCGGCTCTCGGACTCAGTGGTGAACATGTTGTCGGCGTAGTTGGCCCAGTGGCCGGACTTTTCCCACAACGAACGATCAACCACCTGTGGCGTCTTGATTTCAAGATAGCCGTTTTCCTGCTGAACCTTGCGCATGTACTGCTCGAGCACCTGATACAGGGTCCAGCCCTGAGGGTGCCAGAACACCATGCCCGGCGCTTCTTCCTGAGTATGGAACAGACCCAGACGCTTTCCGATCTTGCGATGGTCGCGTTTTTCGGCCTCTTCGATACGCTGGATATAAGCCGCCAGCTGCTTCTTGTCTGCCCATGCGGTGCCGTAGACGCGCTGCAACTGCTCGTTCTTGGCATCGCCGCGCCAGTAGGCACCGGACAACTTGGTCAGCTTGAAGGATTTCAGGAAGCGGGTATTCGGCACGTGCGGACCGCGGCACATGTCGACGTATTCTTCGTGATAGTACAGACCCATGGCCTGCTCGTTCGGCATGTCTTCGACCAGGCGCAGCTTGTAGTCTTCGTGACGGGCGGTGAACACCTCGATCACTTCGGCGCGCGGAGTCACTTTCTTGATGACGTCGTAATCTTTTTCGATCAGTTGCTGCATGCGCTGCTCGATCGCCGCCATGTCATCTGGCGTGAACGGGCGCTCGTAAGCGATATCGTAATAGAAGCCGTCATCGATCACCGGGCCTATGACCATCTTGGCAGTCGGATACAACTGCTTGACGGCATGGCCTACAAGGTGAGCACAAGAGTGACGGATGATTTCCAGTCCTTCCTGATCTTTCGGGGTAATGATCTGCAGGCTGGCATCGTTTTCGATCAGGTCGCAGGCATCGACAAGCTTGCCGTCGACTTTGCCGGCCACAGTGGCCTTGGCCAGACCCGCGCCAATTGAAAGCGCGACATCGGCTACGGAAACCGCATGATCGAATGAACGTTGACTGCCGTCGGGAAGAGTAATAGTTGGCATGGCGCCTCCTCTCCTAGTGGTGACCCCTACCAAAGGTCACGTGGGTTGGGATGAGCCAGTACGTGATCCGGTGGTACGCCTGCCTCACAGTGGCAGGAGCCTTGCGGCCAACCTTGAAACGGACCAGATGACTGGAGTGTACAAAACCTGTCGCACCTGACTGAAAACAAAGCCAATGACAGTGCTGGAAATTTACAGGACGCGCATCCTATCACAGTGCAGTCGTCGAGTCGCACCTCACGGTGAATGAAGATGAAATCGGCACAGCATCTGAACTGGCACGCCCTCAGGCCGTCAGAACTATTCGTCAACCTGCAAGAATTCCCCCAGCAACGGAGAACACCATGAAGCTTCCACGTCTATCAGCACTCCTCGCTTGCGCCGCAATTCTGGCTCCCCTGGGTGCCCAGGCCGCGATGGATGGAGCAACCCGCAGCACTTTCACCCAAGAGTGCATCAGTGCCGCGAAGGCGCAGAAACTGGATGACAAGACGGCCAAGGCGCATTGCGACTGCGGCGCCAAACAGGTGGACAGCCATTTCTCCGATAAGGAAATCGCAGCGCTGAACAATACTGGCACTGCGCCAAGCCCGGAATTGACCTCGAAACTGCAGAAATTGGTCACTGAAAACTGCACTAAAGCAAAAAATTAATATCTGGCCGAGCGCGTAAAAATGCCCTGTCGTTGCGCGCCACTCTATCAGCCGGAATACCGCTAAAGGCCCCATGCAACGGGGCCTTTAGCGCATTTGAACCTCACCGCCAAGCATGCCAGTCAGCAGGCCGATTCAGCCATTTCTGAATATGATGGACTGCATACCTACGTGCAGTGCCCAAAGTTCCCACCTAAATAGCTGTCTTTTCGTACATTTCGACTATGATAGGCCGGTGTGCCCAGTTGGCCTGAGCAGCACGCTATTGAAAATTATGTTCTTGGAGATACACCATGTCTAATCGCCAAACCGGCACCGTAAAATGGTTCAACGATGAAAAAGGCTTCGGCTTTATCACTCCACAAGGTGGCGGTGACGACCTGTTCGTACACTTCAAAGCAATCCAGAGCGACGGTTTCAAAAGCCTGAAAGAAGGCCAGACCGTTTCTTTCGTTGCTGCTAAAGGCCAGAAAGGCATGCAGGCAGAAGAAGTCAAAGTGGACTGATCCACTTGATTTGAAAAAACCCCGTCATTGACGGGGTTTTTTTATGCCTGTGGAATGAGCAAGACTCAGCCGCAGTTGATGCGGATCACCTTGCCGGAAGCGTCAGTGTTGACGTTGACGCGCTCGGACCGGTACTCAAGCGTGACCATGTCGTTGGGCCCCAGAATACGTGCATCCATGGAGCCGGAGCGACTGCGTACCTGGGTCAGCAGATCGATGGATGCCTGCTTGCCAATGGCGAACTGTGCAGGCTCTGCATCACAGCGGCCCGGCACGGTATTACTGGCGGCGGGCGCCTCGGTCTTGCTGGTGGCCTCGGGCGCCGAATCTGGCGTGCTGCTGCACCCTGCCAGAACCGACGTCACGACCACAAAACCCAATGTTGCGAATTTCCAGGGCATACACCCTCCTTTGCCAATAAACATTTCCAGACCTTGTGCGACCGCAGCTTGCTGCATTGGTTGCACTGCAGTCATCGCGGTTACTCGTAAGCGAAGATGTCTGCAAGGCACGTGTAGTCTGCCTCGCCCCGTTTTCGGGCGCGCTGACAAATCGTCACAGCATGTTTTCTGCAAAGGTCAAATCGTGCTCATGATGCGTAAGTAGAAGTGTCAAACGGCTCGCAGAATGGTTTACTGCAACTGACCATAGGGACAACGGGCGATGCACGGCTGCCTGAGCAATGCGGTGCTTTCTTGAAGGCGAGACGGACATGACAGTGATTTCAATCGATGCGGACATCAAGGCCAAGTGGCCCCAAGGCCATTGCTCGCACAGCCCGGGGACACCGGAGGAGCTGATGATCATCGCTGTCGATCTGTTGATCAAGGAACTGGGCACCGAGGGTGCCCGAGCCTTTATCGCTCAGGTCTGGAGCCGATACGCGACAACCGGGTTGCCCGCCTGACGACGATCAGCCCCCGACACGGTTACTTCAATCGCGCCAGACGCTCGGTCAGCAGATCGAAGAACCCCTGGGCGTCGCCATCCTCGACCCAGAAGACGTTTTGCGGCTGCTTGAGCGTACCGTTCCAGTCGGCGACGGTCTGGCCGAAACCGATGCCTTCACGACTGTCGATCGCTACGTTGATCTGCCTGCCCGAAAACAGCTCGGGCTTGAGCATCCAGGCGATAACGCTGGCATCGTGAATCGGGCCGCCCGGCAAACCGTAGTGCTCCATATCCAGCTTGACGTACTCGTTGAGAATACCTTCCACCAGTTTGCCAGCCTGATTGTTCAGGGCAACAATCTGCTGGAGACGCTTTTCGCTGGTCAGAATCTTGTGAGTCACGTCCAGCGGCACGTAGGTCAGCTTCACACCGCTGGCCAGAACGATCTGCGCCGCATGAGGATCGGCGAAGATATTGAACTCGGCAACCGGCGTGATATTGCCGCCATTGAAGTGCGCACCGCCCATGACGATCACTTCCTTGATGCCCTGGGTGATTTCCGGCGCCTGCACCAATGCGAGCGCAAGGTTGGTCTGTGGGCCGAGCATTGCAACGGTGATGCTATGAGGCTTGGCCTTGCTCAGTGTCTGAATCAGATAATCGACGGCGCTGCCCTGGGCCAGGCCTTTGGCAGGCTCGTGTACCGGCACGCCGGGCAGACCTTCCTTGCCATGCACGTTTTCCGCGTAGATTGGCGTACGCACCAGCGGCTTGGGCGCACCGGCATACACTGGCACGTCCTCACGCCCAGCCCACTCGCGAGCGAGTCTTGCATTACGTGATGTCTTGTCCAGGCGCACATTGCCAGCAACCGTGGTGATTGCCATCACATTGAGTTCTTCAGGCGAAGCCAGTGCCAGCAGCAGGGCGACCACATCGTCGGCACCCGGGTCGGTATCAATGATCACGTCACGCTTTTCAACGGCCTGGACGGCTGTCGCACTGAGAATGGACAAGAGCAGCGCCCCCCGGATGAGTTGTCTGGAAAACTGTGTCAACGTCATGTGTAACTCCCTGTCATGAATACGTGTTCAGACTGAATGCCTAGAACACAACTCCGGATACCAGCGCCACGTTGCTGTAGGGCTGGCACTCGCCAGTGCGGATAATGGCCTTGGCCTTGCGGCTCAGAATTTTCAGATCGTCGTGGCTGACCCAACGCTGATGACCCAGCTGATCATCAAGGTTCAGACTCTCGATAACCTGCAACGCAGGCGGCTTGATTTCAGCCATTTCATTTGCCAGCACATGGCTCTCGACCTGCATCTCGCTCAACACCACATCCAGCACGCTTACGAAATCCGGCACGCCGCGGGTCAAGGCCAGATCGATCAGTTCGACGCTTGGCGGCACGGGCATACCGGCATCAACGATCATCAGAATATCGCCATGCCCCAGCGATGCGATGACGCGCGACAGAGCGATATTGAGTAGCGGTGTTTTTTTCATGTCGGGTTGAATCCTTGTACTTCCTCGAACGTCGGAATGGACGGCTGCGCACCTGCGCGGGTAACCGACAGCGCGGCGGCAGCCTGACCAAAGCGGATGGCCTGCGATTCGCTCTGCCCTCTGGCGAGCGCCGCTGCAAAACCGCCAACAAAGGTATCACCTGCAGCAGTGGTGTCCACGGCCTGTACGCGACGCGTTGGAATATGTTCGACGCCAGCGGCACTGGCGAACAACGTACCCTGCTCGCCGAGCGTAATGATTACGTTGCGTGCACCGGCTGCCAGCAACGCCAGGGCTGCCTTTTGCGCAGAGGCTGGCGAGTCGACGCTGATCCCGGACAGTGCCTGGGCTTCGCTTTCGTTGGGAATCAGGTAATCGATCAGGCTGTACCAGTGAGCGGGCAGCGGCTCGCTGGCTGGCGCAGGGTTCAGAATAACGGTCTTGCCCAGTGCATGAGCTCGCGACAAGGTGTGGAAGACCGTCTCGGTCGGTACTTCGAGCTGGCAGATGACAATTTCCGACCCCGCGAGCAACGGATCGAAGCGCTCGATCAGTGACGGCGTCAACTGACCATTGCCGCCCGCGACGATGACGATTGCATTCTGACTGTTGGCGTCGACTACGATCGAGGCAATGCCGGTGGGTACGCCGTCAACCACTGTCACCGCCTGGCAATCAATCTGTTCGGCGAGCAGCGCAGCACGCAACTGCTCTCCGTAAGCGTCGGCGCCTACGCAACCGATCATGGCTACATCGGCGCCCAGGCGTGCAGCGGCGACTGCCTGGTTGGCGCCCTTGCCACCGGGAACGGTGTCGAAACTCTCTCCGGTCAGTGTTTCGCCAGGGCGCGGGAGACGCTGGGCGCGGATCACCAGATCCATGTTGAGGCTGCCCACTATCACTATTTTTGCTTGCATGGCTCATTCACTCGTTGCTGTGCGTGCTCGTCATTGATCAGGAGCGTTGTAGGGGGCGGCCGTGGACTCACGCACCACGACGACAGGCGTCACGAGCCTTTTTTCGACAGGCGACGCATCAGGGGCGGCGATTCTGCACAGCAGCATCTCGGCCGCCGTTTCACCCAGTTGCATGATCGACTGCCCCACGGTCGTGAGTGCGGGATAGACATAGCGGCTCATGTCGATGTCATCGAAACCGATGACCGACAGATGTTGCGGGACTGCGATAGTGCGTTCGGCAGCGGCCCTCAGCACGCCAATGGCAATAACGTCGTTACCCGCGAAGATCGCGGTGGGCCGATGCCTGGCCAGCAGTTCGCATGCCGTTTCATAACCGGCAGAACTGGTGAACTCGCTATGTACGGCCCACTCCGGACTGGTTTCGACAGACGCCTTCTGCATCGCGCGTCGATACCCTGCCAGACGCATTTCGGCAACCGTGCTGTTGCGAGGTCCTCCGATACAGGCAATGCGCTTGTGCCCCAGATCGAGCAGATGCCGCGTTGCCAGATAGGCACCCTGCTCGTGATCGATGCGCACCGTGTCGGCTTCGATGCTGTCCAGCTCGCGATCAACGATGACCAAGGGCGTGCGAACGTCCGCAAGACCGCCTGCAACACTCGCGTCTGCGCCCACCGACGAGACGATCAGGCCGTCTACGCGCTTCTCCAGCAAGACCCGCAGGTAACTGCGCTGTTTCTCGGGATTGTCATCCGAGTTGCACAGGATGACGCAGAAACCGTTGCGCTCGCAGTAGTCCTCGATGCCCCTCGCCAACTCGGCGAAATACGGGTTCATGCCATTGGGAATCAGCAGGCCGATAGTCGATGTACTCTTGGCCTTCAGCGAGCGAGCCACCGCGCTGGGCACATAGTCCAGTTGCGCGATGGCCGCCTCGACCTTGAGCCGGACCGGCTCGCTCACCGGCCGGGTCTTGTTCAGCACATGGGAAACCGTTGTGTAGGAAATCCCGGCCAGTGCTGCTACGTCCTTGATGGTCGCCATGTCAGCCCTGTCGCCGCGCCCGGTGACTGCGGTAGGTGTCCAGTACCACGGCAATCACGATCACAGCGCCGGTGATGATGCGCTTGGTAGGCTCGGTGGCGCCGATCTGAGCCAGGCCTGCGGCCAGTACCGAAATGATCAGCACGCCGAAGAACGTGCTGATGATCGAACCGCGCCCACCCATCAGGCTGGTACCGCCAATGACCACGGCTGCAATCACCTGTAGTTCAAGCCCGGCACCGGCATTCGGATCAGCGGCTTCCAGACGCGATATCTGAAACAACGCGGCCACACCGGCCAGCAGCCCCATCAGCGAGAACACCAGAATCTTGTAGGGCTTGGGATTGATGCCTGCCAGACGCACGGCCTCTTCGTTGGTGCCGATACCGATCAGGTAGCGGCCGAAGACCGTTCGTGTCAGCACCGCCTGAGCGACGACGATCACCAGCAGCGCAATAATGAAGGACGGGGAAATACCGAATGCCACCGGGTTGGACAGCCAGGCGAACGAATCACCGATGTAGGCCGTGCGCGAGTCGGTCATCTGGTACGCCACGCCACGGGCCATCTCCAGCACGCCCAGCGAGACGATGAATGACGGAATGCGCCAGGCGACGGTGATCGAGCCGGTGATGGTGCCCGCCAGCGTTGCACAGGCAATCCCCAGCAACGCGGCCGGAAACACACTCCAGCCCCAGCCCAGAACAGCCACGCTGACAGCGGCGGCGGCCAATGCCAGTACCGAACCTACCGACAGGTCGATGCCGCCGATGATCAGGATCAGGGTCATGCCGACAGACAACACCATCAGATCGGGAATCTGGTTAGCCAGGGTGCTGAAGGTCTGGTACGACAGGAAATGGTCACTGAGCATCGAGAACAGGACGATCATCGCCAGCAAGGCGCCCGCCAGCCCCAGATAAGTGCCCAGGCCGAAATAATTGCCACCGCGACGGGCCGGCAATGTCAGTGTCGGGGATGTGTCGTTTTTCATGGCTCGTTCCTGGGCGCTGCATCATTGAGCAGCGCATCACGTTTCTGATAACCGGCAAAGGCTGCGGCCAGCAATTGGTCCTGAGTCCAGCTGTCGCGCTCGAACGTTTCGATCAGTCGACCGGCCGACAGCACGCCGATGCGGTCACAGATCAACATCAATTCACGCAGATCACTGGACACCACCACCAGCGCCCTGCCCTGACGGGTCAGTTCGCCCAGTAGCGCGTAAATATCGAATTTGGCGCCGACGTCGATGCCGCGTGTGGGCTCATCGAACAACATGACCGGACAGTCGCGCTCCAGCCAGCGGCCGATCACGACCTTCTGCTGATTGCCGCCGGACAGCTCCGACACCAGTTGAGCAGGGCTGGAACTGCGGATGCGCATGGCGTCCACCTGACGCTGTGCGAGCTTGAGTTCATCAGCGGCATTGACGATGCCTGCGCTGGAAATGGCCTTCATGTTGCCCAGCGCGATATTCGCACTGATCGATTGCGACATCAGCAAGCCTTCGCTCTTGCGGTCTTCAGTGATCAGGGCAATGCCATGCTCGACGGCATCGGCAGGCGAACGAATGGTGGCGGCCTGCAATGGCTGCCCCACTTCAATCGTGCCACTGTCGGCGATATCAGCGCCGTAGATCAGACGCAGAAGCTCGGTTCGTCCCGCGCCGATCAGGCCGGAGATACCGAAGATCTCGCCGCGACGGACATCGAACGAAACATCCTGAACCTTGCCTTTGCGATTGAGCGATTTGACCGACAGTGCGACTTCGCCAATCTGCCGGGCACCCATGTCCATGTGCTCACCCAGTTCGCGCCCCACCATCAGTGTGACCAGTTGCTCGCTGTTGTAACGGGAAATAGGCTCGACGCAGACCAGTTTGCCGTCACGCAACACGGCGATGCGCTGCGATACTCTGGCCAATTCTTCGAGGCGATGGGAAATGTAAATAATCGAGACACCACGCGCCTGCAACCGCGTGATCTGTTCGAACAGCATCTCGACTTCACGCGACGTCAGCATCGCCGTCGGCTCATCGAGAATCAGCACGTGACAGTCGCCAGCGAGGTTACGGGCGATCTCCACCATCTGCTGATGGCCGATTCCCAGGTCGCCGACCAGCGTGTCCGGGTCAATCGCTTCCAGGCCAACCTGGGCCATGGCCTTGATGGCGTTTTCACGCAGACGCTTGCGATCAATCCAGCCCGCGCGACGCGGCAGATCGTCAAGAAACAGATTTTCGGCAACGGTCAGGGTCGGCAGCAGGTTCAGCTCCTGCATGACCATACGCACGCCAAGCTTTTCGGCCTGAGTACGATTGGCAGGCTGGTAGGGCTGCCCCTGAAACTGCATGCTGCCGGTGGTGGGCGTGACCAGCCCGCCGATGATCTTTGACAAGGTGCTTTTTCCGGCACCGTTTTCCCCGGTCAGGGCCAGCACTTCACCGCGCATCAACGTCAGGTCGACATCGCCAAGCACGGGTTGAGCGTAGGTTTTACCAATGCCACTGACCGAAAGAACAGTCGTCTGAGCAGACGCTGACATACGTTTCTCCCAGCGCCTGCCCTGTTCGGGCAGACGCCTTTCACTCGGTGTGGATCAAGGTTGGGTGACGAGTTCGACCGGCGTTTCGATAACGCCCTTCTCATTGGTATCGACCTTCTCGCCCTTCACGGCCTTGAGCGCCGCTTCGATCCCGAACACGGCCTGCCTGGCAGCGTACTGATCGGCGGTGGCCAGGACGCGACCGTCCTTGAGCATCGGCTTGATGGCGTTGATGTTGTCGTAACCCACCACCATCACCTTGCCTGCCTTGCCTGCTGCGCGCACGGCAGAAACAGCGCCCAGCGCCATGCTGTCGTTGCCGGCCAGCAATGCCTTGAGGTTCGGGTATTCGTTCAGCATGGCGGACGCAACGGCGTTGCCCTTGTCGATTTCCCAGTTGCCGGACTGTACCGACACGACCTTCATCTGCGCCTTGTCCATGGCGTCCTTGAACCCGGCCGTACGCTGCTGAGCGTTGGTGGTGGTCGGCACACCTTCGATAATGCCGACTTCATCGCCGGCCTTCAGTCTGGTCGCCAGGTAATCACCCACCTGGGCAGCGCCCTTGCGGTTATCCGGACCTACGAACGGAATCTGCAGGTTCTTGCTTTTGAGTACGTCGGCATCGAGCTGGTTATCGATGTTAACGACCTTGATACCCGCATCGCTCGCCTTCTTCAAAACCGACACCAGCGCTTTCGAATCGGCAGGGGCGATGACCAGCGCGTCGACTTTGGACACGATCATCTGCTCGACGATACGAATCTGGCTGGCAGTATCGGATTCATCCTTGATGCCGTTGGAGACTAGATCGAACTCACTGGCGTGTTCTTTCTGATAAGCCTTGGCACCGTCTTCCATGGTCCGGAAGAATTCATTGGCAAGGGATTTCATGACGAGCGCGACTTTGGGCTTTTCAGGGGTCTGGGCATGTACGGCCGAGAGGGGAACGATTGCCGCAAGGGCAGAAAACATGGCGACAGCGAGAAGGCGTCCAGCGAATGGCAGCTTCATGGGTTCATCTCCGATCTTGTGATTATTGTTCGGGCGAACGGCGCAGAATCAATCCTGGGAATTGATGCGCAAACGTTTGCGAGAAACGAACTATGAAAAATGTCGCGGGGTTTGTCAATCGAGGAAATGAAGTCTGCCCGAAGGATTGCTCCGGGCAGCGCTGTCTTACTCTTCGGGGCGTACCGTGGCCACTTCGTCAGCCTTGATTCGGATGGTTTTGCCGGAAATGTCTTCGAATTCATAGAAGCCATCACGACTCTTGGTCTTCGGCGCGTCTTTGGTGATGTACTGCGTTCCGTCCTGCAACGTAACGACAGATGGAGTGGAGCACCCGGACAGCATGAGAGAGGCGGCAACCACGGCAGGCAACACCAGCAATTTGAGTTTCATGTTTACTCCTGAGACCAGATGGGACGGTGGTCGCAAAACGATACAGGCATCGCAAGGCGTCGCAAACATTATCCTGCGTAAGTGTTGCTAAAGATTCGACACTGAAATACTGTACGCACATACAGCTTACTCAGGGACTTTTTCCGTGGCAAATCAATCCTCAGCGACGTCCGCCGCAGACTCCTATCAGCGCATGGGCATTCGTGTACAGAAGATCATCAACTCGCCGACCGCGCAGAAATCCAGAGCCGCCCTGCTCTTTCGCCTGCAGGATGAATCGGAAAATGATTGGGCTCAGTTGCTTGAAGAAATAGCCGAGAATGACAACGTCACCCTCGCCTGGCGCGATGATGGCGGCGTACAGCTGTTCTGGACAGTGCCCAGGGAGGATTGAGGAGGCGGTTTTTTGTTCTTCAATGCAGCTTATGATTTGAACGTGGAATCCCGCTACGCCTGGCCTGAATAACGCATGGAGTGTGACCGTGATTATGCTGGATGGGATTTTTGACGCCTTCTTCAACCTGCTGGCGCACAGTATCGGCGTACGCATACTTAAAGCATTGAGTGGCGGAAGATTCAGAGGCGAGCGTGGCTTCGCATGGGGCTGGGCGCTGGTCGTCGGAAGCGTGGCGCTGATCGCCCCCCTCGTAGCATTCATCACCTGGCTGATTGTCAGCAGATCAGCCAGTTAAGCACCCTGCAAGATCCTTTTCATTTCCTCGATAGCCGACCCTGTAAATCCAGTTTTCCGTTGCCGAATCGACTCAGGGAGCCGCTTTTGCACTTATCCCCTGACACCTTCATTTGAGCAGTCGCGCGAAGATTTCACATGCGAACGGATATGGCTTAGTGCCACTTGTCGGACAACTGTTCACCTATAATCGAAACGGTGTAATTCTCATTTCACCCCCTTCTGAGACAGCAGTCCGATCAAGGCGACGTGCAGTCGTACACGCCTGTATCGATCTCGAAATGATGTCGCAGCGTCGAAGCAGCCCCGCTTCGAACTGCTCAGTACTTACCGTACTCATTTTAAGATGGCGTATGTCTACGCCCTACAGGCAGATAACGATGAATCAAATGGAATTTGAAATTCACTATCGTTTCAAGGGCGAAGCCCGTTCATTTATTCACCAGGCTCCGCAGTTCAGCCAGAGCGATGCGCTGCATTGCGCAACGCTGCACGCAGGTGTCGGTACGGTCAGCGATCATGTCGCCGCCAGGCCTGTGCGGCTGGCGACCCTGCAGGCTCAGGGTTTTGGTGTGACCGAGGTGCTCTGGAAACGGTGTACGCAACCCGAGCAGACCTGACTGCGCACGCGCAAAATGCGCAATAAAAAACGACCTCGCATTGAGGTCGTTTTTTTGGGCAGCAGTACACAACCTAAATCGCGGGATAAGCACCTGTGCCTTCAGGCCATGGCGTCAGCAACTCGAAGCCTGTCGAGGTAACTGCAACCATGTGCTCCCATTGCGCGGACAGAGACATGTCGCTGGTGAGTACCGTCCAGCCATCCGGCAATGTACGGGTGCCCGCCTTGCCTGCGTTGATCATCGGCTCGATGGTGAAGACCATGCCTTCCTTGAGCTTCAGGCCCTTGCCCTGCGTACCGTAATGCAGCACCTGCGGCTCTTCATGGTATTTGCGTCCGATGCCGTGCCCGCAATACTCGCGCACCACACTGAAACCTTCGCGATGGGCGACGCTCTGGATCGCGTAACCGATATCGCCCAACGTTGCGCCCGGACGTACGGCGTGAATGCCGGCACGGGTGGCTTCGTAAGTCGTTTCAACCAGACGCCGCGCCAGCGGGCAGACCTCACCCACCAGATACATACGACTGGTATCGCCGTACCAGCCATCCTTGATGACGGCCACGTCGATATTAACGATGTCGCCATCCTTGAGGATGTCTGATGCCGAAGGAATACCATGGCACACCACTGCATTCGGGGAGATGCAGGTTGTCTTGGTAAACCCGTGATACCCGACATTGGCGGGAATCACCTTGAGCTCCTTGACGATGTATTCGTTACAGATGTCGTCCAGGGCTTCGGTGCTCACACCTGCCTTGACGTAAGGCGTGATCATCGCGAGCACATCCGCCGCGAGCCTGCCGGCGATGCGCAGTTGAACGAGATCCTGCTCGGTCTTGAGACTGATGCCGCCGCTCATGAGGCCGCCTTCGACAGTTCGGTCAGCTTGAAGGATTGAGTCGCCAGCACAGTGCCATCAGCGTCTTCGAGACGAATCAGCATCTGGCAGATTTCGCTGTAGTCCAGCGTCGGATGCAGCTCTGCAAGCATGCCGATGCGCATCCAGTGCTCCGCCTGAGCATTGATGGAACGACTCAGTGCAACACTGGCGCAACGCAGGTCCGCATGCATGTGTTCGGAAATTTTGACCAGGCCCATGGTTCACCTCACTTTGAATATACGAAGCATATACGTTTCGTATATTCACAAACAACAGGCATGGTTTTTCTGGCGATCAGTCAAGACGCTTGCAAAGCGACAGCGCCAGCTGGCTGAGCAGCTGCGACCACCATGGATACTTGCGCCTCATATGCATTGAACTGGCGCAGTGCAGCGGCAAGGGCCAGAAAATCTTCACGCTGCATCTCGTTGACTGACGCACCGGTGCGAAGCTGATGAGCGACCGGGCTGTGCGCTGACTTCAGGGACATGGAACACCTCTTTCTCTTTACTGGTTATGCATACAGTATTTAGATCCAGAGGCGAATACAAGTCCGGTTACGACGAATGGTCGTCGATGTCCGGGGGCTGATTATCGGCCAGCGCCTGCAGGCGTGTTACATCGGCAACGCTCATCTCAATGCCACGCGCCATCGATCTGGCCCGCTCGGCATGGCGACGATCACCAGGCATACGCGTCTGGCCCACTCCGTGAAGCTGCTGCACAAGTACCTCACTGCGTTGCGCGAAGAACTGGCCGCTGCCTTTATCGGGATCGATGACGATCAGCAATTGACCGGTCCAGGGAGTCTGCGCGCCAGGATGCTTTGACCAGTCGAACTCGAACGAGAAATTTCCGCCGGTCAGACCTGCCGCCAGCAACTCGACCATCATCGACAATGCCGACCCCTTGTGCCCGCCAAATGGCAGCAGCGCCCCGCCGTCCAGAATCGCCTTGGGGTCACAGGTTGCCTGCCCTTGACGATCCACGCCCATTCCCTCCGGCAGAAGACGGCCTTCACGGGCAGCGATCTGCACGTCACCATGGGCCATGGCGCTGGTCGCCAGATCGAAAACCAACGGCGTCGACTCATGGCGAGGCGCCGCGAATGCAATGGGATTGGTTCCGAACAAAGGCTTTTGTGCCCCATGCGGCACGACGCAGGTCATGCTGTTGACCATGCTCAGGGCCACCAGACCCTGCTCGGCGAACGGCTCGACGTCCGGCCACAGCGCAGCGAAATGATGGGAGTTTCGGATGGCAAGAATCGCAATGCCTGCGCTGCGTGCCTTGTCGATGAGCAACGGCCGCGCGGCCGCGAGCGCAGGCTGGGCAAAACCGTTGGCCGCATCGACCCTCACGAACGCAGGTGCGACATCCTCCACGACCGGCACAGCCTTGCCGTCCACCCAACCGCTGGCCAATGAAGAAAGATACCCCGGAATACGAAAGATGCCGTGACTGTGCGAACCGTCGCGCTGGGCACTGGCGCAGTTTTCAGCGAGGACACTTGCCACATCCAGCGACGTGCCGTGGGCCAGAAAGATTCGTTGCAACAGCTCGGTCAATTGCGCAAAGGAGAGTGTACGGGTCGATTCATCAGGCTGAGCGGTGTGCATCTGGAACTCCGGGATCGTGACGGTCAGGGCAGGCATTGGATTGCACCAAGAGTAGCGCCGTGCGCGTTCCAGAAATACTCCCGCAGTCCGATACATCAATGAGAGCCGATCACATTCACGAAGAATTAAGCCGGGATTGATACATCGTAACGGTCCAATGTTCTCTCCCTCTGCCATCCGAGGGTAGAATGCGCCAGCGGTCAGTAACGGAGAGTCCATGAACGAACCCAGCCTCAGCGAAGCAGAACACGAGCAGATCACCGATGCCGCCGCGCACTGGTGTATGCGACTGCACGCTGACGACTGTTCAACTGCCGAGCGAAAACTGTTCGATCAGTGGCTCAAGGCTCATCCGCTGCATGCGACCGAATTCGAGGCAATGCGGGATATCTGGGAGATGTCCGGACAGCTGGAACCGGTCAATCCGCCGCCCGCGCACGTTGTATCGAACGCAGTTGCAACGCCGGATATCTTCCCAGGACGCAGGCGCACGTGGCGTCATCTCGCTGTGGCTGCGACCGTTGCCGCACTGGCTGTACCGCTGGCTGGCTACATCGGCTGGCGTCAGGGGATAATCCCCAACGTCTATGAAACCTACACCACAACCAACACCACTCGCCTGGTGACCATGGACGACGGCAGCCGTGTGGAACTGGACCTGGGGACAGAACTGACCTATGCCAATTACAAGGATCGCCGCAGCGTTACCTTGAAAAAAGGCGAGGCGTTCTTTGAAGTCAGTCACGACCTCACCCACCCTTTCGTCGTGGACGCCGGCGCCGGGCGCATCAAGGTGACCGGCACACGCTTCAATGTGTGGACGTATCAGGATCAGGTCCGGGTGATGCTGGTCGAGGGTTCGGTACAGGTCAGCAGCGATCGCTCACAACCTGAGTTCAGCGATCACCTGGACCCCGGCATGCAGGCGGTTTACAAGGCTGGAGATAACCGCCCCGGCATCAGCCACGTTGCCGTAGACGACACAAGCCTGGCATGGCGTAACGGCAAGCTGATCTTCAATGACCTGCCCTTGAGCCAGGCGCTGCCAATGATCAATCGTTATCTGCAGACGCCGATCCTGCTGGCGGACAATGCCACCGGTGCGGTTCGTCTTGGCGGCACTTACAACACCCGCGACATCTCGAGCCTGCTCATGTCACTGCCCAAGGTGTTACCGGTTTACGTGACGCAGAACCAGAACGGTAATCCGGTCCTGAACAAGCGCGGTCCAAACTCGCCCAAAGGCTGACTTGCGGCTGGAAACGGGCGCTGATCTTACATCCTGAAACACTCCTTGCGCGTGAAGTGTTCTCCTCCCGACGCTGCTGTTTATGCCACTCCATGCGCAGTATCGCGGCTCGACAGCCAACTCTCTGCTATTTTTTTTCGTTCGCACCTGAGGTTTTACGCCGCTCGTTCGTCTTATAGATGAGATTTTGTTTAAAAGCCTGAAAAGGAATTTGCGCATGTTCAATCGTCAAGGAACAACGACCCGTACGATGCTCAGGCAGACGGCCATTTCTGCACAGGCCCAGGCGCCTGCGGCAGAGGTCGAGCGACCTGGCAACGACCACATCCGCCTGCTGCTCAAGAGCTTCGGTCTGCGTACAAGCCTGGTGAGACTAAAAGTGCTGGACGCACTGCTGGTGTCGAACGAAAGCGGTCAGTCGCTTGGCGTGCGCGGTGTGCACAGTCAATTGCTCAGACTGGATGTGCCGCTGTCATTTCTCAGCGTGCGCGAGGTGCTCAAGCGTCTGTGCGATGAGGGCGTGATCCATCTCAACGAGGACAAGACCTACAGTCTGCATCCTCGTGCAATGGAATGGCTGGGCGAATCGGGCAAGTAATCTGACGATCCGTCGTCTCAGCGCCTGACCTTGCGGCGCATGATCCCGTTGAGCACCACGACCAGCACAGCAACGCCGATGGCGATGTACTGGAAAGTCTTCTCGCTGATCACACCGCTGTTCTGCAAGTGCGAGAGGCCCAGCATGATCGCCAGCACACCCAGAGCGATCAGAATCGAGTAAATCAAACGCTGCTTGTTGGTCATTTCGGTTTTCCTGATTACGTCATGAACGGCATTTGCGCTGCGCAAATGCGCCCATATCTTACGCTGATGCTCGCCCGATGGCATGGGTGGAATACGTCGCACTCATTCGCCACCTCTCCCCTCGCCTGCCATCCGCAGACAATCATCAACGCGCTTGATGGTCGTCATGCCGGATTCAATGTTGCCGCGAAAAACTCACGTGGTTTAATGCGGACCTGTTTCAAATCGTTTCCTGTCATTGCCAAGGAGTTTCACATGCCCCATGAAGGCAGCCTGCTGCAGGCCGCAGTGGTGTTTCTAATCGCCGCCGTCATCGCCGTCCCGTTGGCCAAGCGCCTGAAGCTGGGCGCCGTGATCGGTTATCTGGCCGCCGGCGTCGTGATCGGCCCATCGGTGCTGGGGTTGATAGGAGATACGGAGAGTGTCAGCCACATTTCAGAACTTGGGGTGGTATTACTACTGTTCATTATCGGTCTTGAACTGTCGCCCAAGCGTTTGTGGGTGATGCGCAAGGCGGTGTTTGGCGTGGGAACGGCCCAGGTTTTGCTGACCGGCCTGGTCATCGGTGCAGTCGCCCTGGTTGCGTTCGGACAATCGATGAACACCGCGATTGTGCTGGGCCTTGGCCTGGCGCTGTCATCCACTGCGTTCGGTCTGCAGAGCCTGGCGGAGCGCAAGGAGCTGAACAGCCCGCATGGGCGCACGGCGTTCGCGATTCTGCTGTTTCAGGACATTGCGGCCATTCCGCTGATCGCGCTGGTGCCGTTTCTGGCCGGCGGGGATCATGCGACCAGCACTCAGGAAAGTATCAATCATGGTCTGCGCGTCTTGGGCAGCATTGCCATAGTGGTCGTGGGCGGACGTTACTTGCTGCGTCCGGTGTTCCGCATCGTGGCCAAGACCCGTATCCAGGAAGTGTCGACCGCTACTGCACTGCTGGTGGTGATGGGTACGGCATGGCTGATGGAACTGGTCGGTGTGTCCATGGCGCTGGGCGCTTTCCTGGCGGGCCTGCTGCTTGCCGATTCGGAATACCGGCACGAACTGGAAGCCCAGATCGAACCGTTCAAGGGCCTGCTGCTAGGGCTGTTCTTCATCAGTGTCGGCATGGGTGCGAACATCGGTCTGCTGTTCAGCGCGCCGCTGGTGGTGCTTGGCCTCACGGTGCTGCTGGTCGCAATCAAACTGCCGCTGCTGTTCATCATCGGCCGCACGGCAGGCGGTCTGAGCAAGCGAAGCGCGTTGCGCCTGGGCCTGGTACTGGCAGCGGGCGGTGAATTCGCGTTTGTGGTGTTCAAGATCGGCAGCGCTCAGGGTCTGTTCGACGCAGGGCTCTATGACATGCTGGTGCTGACCATCACCCTTTCGATGGCGATCACCCCGCTGCTGTTCATCGCGCTGGCGCGCTGGATCAAGCCCAAGGCCAAAGTGGTGGAAGTGCCTGAAGAGTACCGCGACATCCAGACCGACAAGCCGCGCGTGGTCATCGCCGGCATGGGTCGGATGGGCCAGATCGTTGCGCGGATCCTGCGGGCGCAGAAGATCCCGTTCATTGCACTGGACACTGCCGTGGAATCCATCGAATTCTCACGCAGTTTCGGCAACGTCCCGGTGTTCTACGGCGACCCGTTGCGTCCGGAAATCCTCAGAGCGGCCAAGGTGCAGGATGCCGAGTTCTTCATCATTGCCACCGATGACCCGGACATCAATATCAAGACTGCCGAGCTGATCAACAAGCTGTACCCGCACATGAAGATCATCGCGCGCGCACGCAACCGCCAGCACGTTCACAAGCTGATGGATGCGGGTGCACATGCGGTGCGTGAGACGTTCTACTCAAGCCTTGAAATGTCACGACAGACCCTGCTGGGGCTGGGCCTGAGCGAGGCACAGGCCGATGCACGCATCAGCCGCTTCAAGCGCCACGACGAACAGGTGCTCGCCGCGCAACACGAGATCTACGACGACGAAGCAAAAGTGCTGCAAACCGCGCGCGAGGCCAGGGTCGAGCTGGCCCAGTTGTTCGAGGCCGACCGGCTCGACGAAGAAGAGGCCGCCAAGGCCTGACCTACCAGCCACCGCCCAGCGCGCTGTACAGCCCGACCAGCGCCTGGGCCTGAGTGGTCGAACTCTGGACCCATTGTTCCTCGATATCCAACAGGGTGCGCTGCACCGTCAGGACGTTGAGGAAGTCCACCACGCCTTCTGCGTATTGCCTCTTGGCGGTGTCCAGCGCGATTCGGTTCTGGCGCACGGCTTCATCCAGTTTGCGCTGCTGAAGCTGGCTGGCGTTGTAGAGACTCATGCTGTCATCGATTTCCTGCCAGGCACGCAAAACGGTCTGTTGATAGGCCAGCGCGGCTTCCTGTTCCTGTGCCTGGCGCAAACGCAACATGCCGCGCAGCCGGCCGCCTTCGAAAATCGGCAGGCTCAGTTGCAGACCGATACCGAACTGGCGTGAGCCCCAACTGCCGAGATCAGACAGCTGCAAGGCCTGAAAGCCGACATTACCTGACAGCACGATGCGCGGATAGAAATCGCCTTGCGCGACACCGATGCTCGCGGTTGCCGCATGCAGCCGCGCTTCGGCGCGGCGAATGTCCGGACGGCGCTGCGCCAGTTCGGAAGGCAGGCCCACGGGAACAGTGGTGGGCACGGCAACCATTTCCACGGGCTTTTCCAACTCGCTCTGCAGCGCTCTCGGCGACTGCGCCAGCAACAGGCTCAATGCATTGATCAGCCTGGCCTGTCGCTGCTCAAGCACCGGAAGACGGGACTCGACGGCCGATACCTGCGCAGCGGCTTCAGCTACATCCAGGTTGGTCGCCACTCCACTGCCCTGCCTGACCTTCGAAAGCTCCAGGCTGCTACGGGACAACTGCAGATTTTGCCGGGTCTCGGCAAGGACCGACTGGGTGCCACGCAACTGCAGATAGTCCCTGGCCACTTCGGCCTGAAGTGACAGCAACGCCGCGCGCCGGTCATTGTCTGCAACCTCAACGCTGGCATCGGCAGCCTCGACCTCACGCCTGACCCGCCCCCACAGATCGACCTCCCAACTGGCATTGATGCCGCCGTCCCACTGACCGAATGCCGCCCTGCCCTCGTTGCCCGACGGATCGTTCAACCCCTCGGCACTGTTTCGTTTGCGCTGGTAACCCAGCCTGCCCTCCACGCTCGGTGCTTTCTCACCGGCCACCACCTGACGTGCCGCCCGGCTTTGCGCCAGCCGCGCCTCTGCCATTTTCAGATCAAGGTTGGAAGCAGCCGCCCGATCAATCAGTGATGACAATTGAGCGTCACGGAATATCTCCCACCACCGAGACTTATAAGGGGTGGTATTAATTTGACTGACTGCCTGTTCTCCCTGAATGGGCAACCATTGCACGTCGCTGGTTTGCGGACGCTGGAAATCCCGCCCGACCTGGCAGCCCGACAGACTCGCCAGCAGCACCAGGCTGCTCGCTGCAACGACGCGGCTCACAAGGCACCTGCTTGCTGTTCAGTGGGTGAGGATTGTGTGTCGATGCTGGCGTCCACCGACATCCCGACTCTCAACCGGGCGGCAAACGGCTGCCCCGGATCAAGAACGATTTTCACCGGAATACGCTGCACGACCTTGGTGAAGTTCCCCGTGGCGTTGTCGGGCCGCACGGCTGCGAAGGTCACGCCGGTAGCCGGGGCAATGCTTTGCACGTGAGCCTTGAAGACTTCGTCAGGATAGGTGTCGACACGCACCTCAACCGCTTGCCCAACGCTCACATGGGTCAGTTGGGTTTCCTGAAAATTGCCCACCACGTAGGCCTCGGCGAGCGGCACCACCGACAGCAACCTGCTGCCCGGATTCACATAGTTACCGACGCGTACTGCCCGCTCGCCCACCACACCATCGATGGGCGCAACGATGCGCGTGTAGGAGACCTGCAACTGTGCCTGATCACGCGCGGCCTGTGCGTGCCTGAGACCTGCCTCGGCGCTGTGCTGGCGAGCCGTCAGGATGTCGACCTGCTTGCGCTCGGCCACCAATGAAGCACTGGCACTGGCGTGGTTGGCATTGGCCGTGTCGATCCGGTTGCGCGCCTGCTGCGCGTTCTGCACGGTGCCTGCACCGGCACCTGCCAGATGCTCGTAACGGGCGCGCTCCTGCTCGGCAAAGCGCACCGCGGCCGTGCTGGCCGTCAACGTGGCCCTGGCCTGATCAATGACCGCCGTCTGACGCTGCAGCAAGGCGGTGACCTGCTCCAGCTCCGCCGCTGCGGTCGCCACACCCGCCTCTGCCGAAGCCAGCGCAGCCTGCACATCGCGATCATCGATCACGGCCAGCAATTGCCCTGCCTTGACCGGCTGATTATCTTCCACCAGCACTTGGCTGATGAAACCCGACACCTTGGGCGCCACCACCGAATAATCGGCCGTGATGAACGCATCGTTGGTGGCCTGACGCGTGCTGTCGCCGGTCAGTGTGTAGATCCCAAGACCGGCGAGCACGATTGCCGCGCCACACAGGGCCAGGGTCTGTTTTGAAGTCATGCTCATGAAAAAGGTCTCGACAGGAAATCAGTTCGGTGCGCGAGGTGGATAGACACGCGTCGGCATCAGAGGAATCAGCAGAATCAGCCCAATGGCCAGCCAGCCCATGCAGAAGTACAGATCGGCACTGGTCAGCACCACGGCCTGCTCATGCAGACGATGGGTCAGGGAGGCCACCGAATCGTCAGCAGCCAGCCAGGGTGAATTGCCCAGACGGTCCACCAGCACATTGGAGTGAAAATGCTGGCGCGAGGTGGTCAGGGCTTCCAGTACGCCGGTGGCGATAACCGCCGACAACCCGCGCACGGTGTTGAACCACGAAGACGCGAACGGGCCATCGGGCGGCGCGATTCCGCCAGTTGCCTGCATCAGCAATGGCAAGACCGCCATCGGCTGGGCAACGATCTGCAGCAGTTGCAGGCTGTAGAAGTTGTCGCGAATCCACTCCGACGTCATTTGCGTCGCCAACCCGCAATACAGCGCGAGCAGGCCAAGGCCGATCGCCAATACCCAGCGGCAATCGATCCAGCGCACATTGCACAACGCTGCCACCAGAGGCAGTGCAAACAGTTGGGGCAAAGCAACGATCAACATCAGCGGTGCAGTCTGCAACGGCCGGTAACCGTGCACCTGTGCCAGATAGGAAGACGGAATCGAGGCGACCGCCGTCAGAACGATCAGCACGCCTCCCAGCGTCAGCAAGGCGTGCGAGAGGTTTCGGCTTGCCAGCAACTGCAGCTTGAAGAACGGCACCGGGGTGAACCACTCATTGATCATGAACGCCACTATCAGCACCAGACCGCCACCCAACAGCCAGCAGATCAGCCGAGATTCGAACCAGTCCAGACGATTGCCTTGCAGGATGCCGATCACCAGCGCAGCAATGGCAGGCAGACCGAGCAGCACGCCACGCCAGTTGAACGCCTTGAAGCGCTCCAGACGCAACGGGTCCTGGGGAATGCCGTGGGCGATGGCGATCATCGCGACCAGGCACGCAGGGATCACCTGCCAGAATGTCCACTGCCAGTTGAAGTGCTCGGTCCACAAGGCGGCGAGCGGCGTGCCCAGACTAGGGCCGAAGGTTGCGGTCAGTGCGTAACCGGCCAGTCCGTAAAGCTTTATGTGAGGCGGCAGAAAGCGCAGCGCAACGGTCATCAGCATAGGGGGCAGACAACCCGCCGCCAGACCTTGCAGGATGCGCAGGACCAGCAGGCTGGAGTAATTCGGCGCGAACGGACACAACAGGCCCAGCACGACGAAGGCCGCGATCGCGCCGAGTGTGAACCGTCGCAACGACAGGCTGACCGCGAACCATGGCGCAAACGCCATCGCCGCCACCGAGGTTGCCGAATAGGCCGCCACCAGCCAGGTTGCCTCATCCGCACCGATGAACATCGCGCCACGAATGTCGGCCATGGCGATGCGCGTCACGCCCTCGTTGATCCCGGCGACCAGCACCGCCAGCAGTACGCCCAGAAGCCCGATGATCGTCTGCAGTCCGAATACCGCAGGTGCAGGTTTCACGGGCTGCGCAGCAGGAGTGACAGTGTCGATGGCGACAAGGGAAGACATGGGCGATGGATCCAGAGCGTGGGAAGCGCTGGCATTTTAGAAAACGGCGTCACTCAGGAAAATTTACATTTGCATAGCGTATAAGTGCACGGGACGCACGAATGCAGATGCATACATGTTTCTACGTTTATGGATGGCTGACCGCTGATCAGGCGTCACCCGGAAAAGAGAGATGAACTCGGGAACGTGAAGAGACGGCAGTCTCACGCATACGGGCTGTCCCAGTATCGCTTGTACATTCCGAGTCTTTTCTTCACGCATCGAGGCAGGCGTTTTTCCTGCTTGCTGAGCTTGTAGGCCAGCAGCTTGACGGCGTTGCGGACGAAGGACATAGGCCACCAGAGAAAGCGTCTTGGGCCGAGAAACGCGAGTTCGGACTTCACGTAGCGCATACCTTCGCCCGCGATGCCGCCGAAGGTTTCGTAGATCCACGCTTCACGGGACTGGAACACGCCAATGTCGAAGTAGCGCCGAAACTCCTCACGCAGACTGTAATTGTGCGAATGACGACAGACCGCCGAGCCTTCGTAGGCCACTTTCCAGCCGCCGATCAGCATCTTCGCCGTAACGTACATGTCCTCGGACAGGATCACATGCCGGGGAAAGCCGCCGATGGCCAGCAACGCTTCGCCACGGTAGGCCGCAAAGGAATTGGACATGAACGGCGTCTTGATGCCCAGCACCGGCGCGTCGGCCAGGGTCTTGATCTGAGACGTCGGCGGATAATTGAACAGCCGCGCATGCTGGGCCAGCAGGTTGGCGTTCTTGTGCGGCAATTGCCGCCCGCACACGGCACCGACTCCGGGGTCGGCGAATGGCAGCAGGATGTTGGCAATTGCATCGACGTCTTCGACGTAGGCATCCTGGGTCATGTAGACGTAAACGTCATACTCGGGATGCAGATCGACCATCATCTGCCGGGTGCCGCCGTGGTTGAAGTCCTTGCCGTCGATGCACAACACGTTTGCGCAACGAGCCCGGGCCAGTTCAAGCGTGCCGTCCGATGAACTGGAATCGACGATCAGCGTGTCGAACGTCGCCGTCTGCATGGCCAGAGAGTCCAGCAGGCGCTCCAGGTCCTTACGTCCGTTGTAGGTCGGGATGACACAAGCCACTCTCAATGACGCCATAACAATACTCCGGGGCGAAAACAGGATGCCCTACTTGTCAGCGTTGTTGAGGGTAGCTCATGCCCGCTCAGCCAGCCATGACGTCAGCCCATGACCTCGCTCAAGGCGATAAAGTTGACCCAATCGCCTTCAACCACCGTTGCCCCCTCACGCACTTCGATCAGCCCGTCGGCCCAGGCCGCGCTACGCAGCACACCGGAGCTCTGGTTACGATAGGGAACCGCCTTGCCCTGCTCGATACGCCCGCGCAGGTACTCGCGACGATTGCCCGGACGCGTCCACGCGAACCCGGCAGGCACCGCAAACTTCAATGGCGTGACGTCGAGCACACCCTGGCGGCGCAACAGATAGGCGCGGGCCAGCAAGGCAAAGGTCACCAGTGTGGAAGCCGGATTGCCCGGCAAGCCGATGACCGGTACGCCGCGAAAATGCCCGAACGTCAGTGGTTTGCCTGGTTTGATGGCAAGCTTCCAGAGCGACAGCTCACCTTCTTCGCGCAACGCATGACCCAGAAAATCCGCCTCGCCTACCGACACGCCGCCGGTGGACAGAATCAGATCAACCTCATGCAGACTCGCCAGCGCGGCGCGGGTCTTCGCCAGATCGTCCGGCAGGATTCCGGCATCCACGACTTCGCACTGCAAACGCTTCAGCCAACTGCACAACAGCACGCGGTTACTGTTATAGATCTGCCCCGGCCCGAGCGGCTGGCCCGGCTCGATCAATTCGTCGCCCGTCGACAGCACCGCCACGCGTACCCGCCGAACCACATCCAGCTCTGCCAGCCCCAGCGAAGCAGCCAGTCCCAGTTCGATGGGCCCCAGGCGTGTACCAGCCGCCAGGACCTTATCGCCAATCCGGGTTTCCTGTCCCTGAGGACGGATGTTCTGCTCCACCTTCAGTGATTCGGTGAAACGCACGCGCTGGTCATCCAGCACCTCGGCGTTTTCCTGCATTTCGACGCAATCAGCGCCCTCAGGCACCGGCGCACCGGTGAAGATGCGTGCACAGGTCCCGGGCGCCAGAGGCTCGGGAGCCTGGCCAGCGAAGATACGCTGACTGACGGGCAGCGGCTCTGCGCGCCAGTCGGCCACGCGCAGGGCGTAACCGTCCATGGCGCTGTTGGGCCAGGGCGGCAGGTCCAGCGTCGATACCAGATCGGTCGCCAGCACGCGGCCTTCGGCATCGAGCAGCCTGACACGCTCATGCTGTGTGATCGGTGCGGCCTCAGCCATTTCCAGCAGACGCGCGATGGCGTCTTCGACAGGCATCAAGGCCTTGGGCTCAGCGCTCATGGCCGTTCAACCACGGGTCGCGCAGGGCTCGGCCTGCTTGAGATGAGGAACGAAATTGCACGGGCGGAAACGTGAATCCAGTTGCTGAGCCAGGATGCCGTCCCAGGCGGTACGCACAGCGTTGGTGGAACCCGGCAGGCAGCAGACCAGCGTTGAGTTGGACAGCCCGGCCAGCGCACGCGACTGAATGGTCGAGGTGCCGATGTCCGGCACCGAGATCTGTCGGAACAGCTCGCCGAATCCATCGACCTGCTTGTCCAGCAGGCAGGCCACGGCTTCAGGCGTACTGTCACGTCCGGTGAAGCCGGTGCCGCCGGTGATCAATACGACCTGAACCTGTTCATCGGCGATCCAGGTCGCCACCTGGGCGCGGATTTTGTACAGGTCGTCCTTGAGCAGGACGCGCTCGATCAGGCCGTGACCGGCTTCGGTCAGGCGATCGACGAACATCTGGCCCGAGGTATCGGTTTCGCGGGTGCGGGTGTCGCTGACGGTCAGTACAGCGATGTTCAGGGGTACAAAAGGTGTGTCAGCCTTTGCTTTCATGGCCTCGATCCGGTTGTTAAGGAAACAGGCCGGTGTTATATCACAGCACTCCTTTTCACTGCCTGCCGAGTCTCCGATGATCGCCTCTGCCCCATTGCCGCCCTGCTCGATCCTGCTGCTCGCAGGAGGTCGCGGCCAGCGCATGGGCGGTCGCGACAAAGGGCTGATCGCGTGGCAGGGCGAACCGATGATCCAGCATCTGCATCGTCTGACGCGGCCGCTGACCGATGACCTGATCATTTCCTGCAATCGCAACCTTGAACGCTACGCCGCGTTTGCTGACAGACTGGTTCAGGACAGTGACACTGAGTTCAATGGTCCGCTGGCCGGAATCCTCGCCGCGCTACCGCTGGCCCGGCATGACACGCTGCTGGTGCTGCCCTGCGACGCGCCGCTGATCGACAGATCGCTGCTGGACGCACTGCGCCAGCTTGCAAAAAGACACCCGGACAACCCGGTCATGGTGCGTGAAGGTGAACATTGGCAGCCGCTTTTATGTATCATCCCGACCGCCCACGCTGCGACGCTGGAAGCCGCATGGCAGACAGGCGAGCGCAGCCCACGGCGGGCGTTGGCACCTCTGCATACAGTGGCCCTGCAACTGGACGCAGGAGATCCGAGACTGGCCAACCTGAACACACCCTGTCTGCTGGCCGGATCAGATGACAACCGACACAAGTGACTGTTCATTGAACTTGCTGCGGGTGTATACGTCTTACGGTCAGTTAATCAAGAATCCATCTGGAGACACAGTAATGAAACAACGGACCCTTCCCGCTGCCTTTCTGCTTGCATTGGGCATCGCCTCTTTGGCTGGCTGCGCTTCGCCCACTGTGATCACTCTGAATGATGGTCGTGAAATCCAGTCTGTCGACACTCCGAAGTATGATGAAGACTCGGGCTTTTACGAGTTCAAGCAGCTTGATGGCAAGCAGACCCGCATCAACAAGGATCAGGTACGTACCGTCAAGGATCTGTGATCCTCGCGTAGCGTCCCTGATGTGAAAAAACCCGCCGAGTGCGGGTTTTTTTTGCCTGCTTGCTTCGTGACTACCAATCGAGCCTCAGGCGGCTGTGAAATTCGCGGGGCTCGCCACTGAGCGGGTCGTCGAAACGCAGCGCCTTGGCCAGCAGTTTGAGCGGCTGTTGATAGTCATCGACCGCATCCCTGATCACCTCCGGATAGAACGGGTCGTTGCAGATCGCAGCACCCAGCGCGGCCATATGTACGCGCAACTGATGTTTCTTGCCCGTCACCGGGTACAGCCCATAGCGCCAGAGCGATTGATTGCGTTCGAGCACTTCAATGCGGGTCTGCGTATTTGCAGGCCCCGCTGCTTCCTGCATGCGGAAGAACGGTTCGCCATCGACCAGACGGCTCTCGTGCAATCGTGGAAACTCGATCAAAGGCAGCGCAGGCGCAATCGCCTCGTAGAACTTGTCGATACGCCGCGTGGGAAACAGTGCCTGATACGCAGAGCGGGTCTGCCTGTTGGCCGAAAACAGCACCAGCCCGGCGGTGTGGCGGTCGATGCGGTGCAAGGGCACCAGATCCGGATTGCCCAGACGATGAATCAGACGACGCAGCAGGGTCTGCTCGACGTATTCGCCCGCAGGCGTGACCGGCAGAAAGTGTGGTTTGTCGGCGACCACCAGATGTTCATCGGCATACAGGATGGTCTCGACGACAGGAATCGACGCCTCGTTCGGCACTTCGCGAAAATAGTGAATCTTCAGGCCTTCGCGGTAAGCCAGGTCAGCCGTGATGGCTTTGCCGCTGGCGTCCAGCACCCGCGACCGGGCAATACGGTCCAGCCACTCCTCGCGACTGATGGCGGAAAACTTCGCGCACAGGCAATCCAATACCGTCGTCCATGGGCCTGCAGGCAGGTACAGCGTACTGGCTTGCTGGTGAGCGGCGCGAAAAACGGATTCGGACATGCGTGGACTCGTCATCTCTTGAAAAGGCTTGAACGGCTATGGCCGCGCATTATCCCTGATCGGGGCGATCACCGCACAGAATCAACGCATGGCAATTGATCAGCCACTGCGTCACTATTAACCATCTGGTACATTTTTTGAAACCTTCCCGCCATCGGGCGGCACGACAAAAACAAGAGACATATCGTCATGAGCCACGTTGAATCAACCTCCGTACTCGCTGGCCTGATCGGCTTAGGCATTCAGGCATCACGCACCCCGGCGCTGCACGAACATGAAGGCGATGCGCAAGGCATTCGCTATCTGTATCGCCTGATCGACATTGACGCGCTCAAGCTGGACATCAGCGCCCTGCCCCGCCTGGTCGAAGGTGCGCGTGACTGCGGCTTCACCGGCCTGAATATCACCTTTCCCTGCAAGCAGGCCGTCATCCCACTGCTGGATGAACTGTCCGAGGAAGCGCGCGGCATCGGCGCAGTCAATACCGTGGTGTTCAAGGACGGTAAAAGCACCGGGCACAACACCGATTGCCTGGGGTTCGCGGAAGGCTTCAAGCGTGGCCTGGACAAGGCGCCACGCCAGCATGTCGTGCAAATGGGTGCAGGCGGCGCAGGGGCTGCGGTGGCTTACGCGCTGTTAAGCGCAGGCGTCGAGCGCCTGAGCGTGTTCGAGGTCGAACCGCAACGCTCTCAGGCCCTGGTGGACAACCTCAACGCCCATTTCGGCGCAGGCCGGGCGCAGGTCGGTCTGGATTTGCCCGCAGCAATGGCCGAAGCCGATGGCGTGGTCAACACCACACCGGTCGGCATGGCCAAGTTGCCCGGCACGCCATTGCCGGTCGAGCTGTTGCGTGCTGCGCAGTGGGTCGCGGAAATCATCTACTTCCCGCTCGAAACCGAACTGCTCAAGCATGCTCGCACACTGGGGTGCCGCACGCTGGACGGTACGACCATGGCGGTGTTTCAGGCCGTGAAAGCCTTCGAGCTGTTCAGCGGCCGGTCAGCGGATGCCGAACGCATGATGCAGCACTTCCACAGCCTTTAGTCTTCAGGCTTTCAGGTAACGCAACACAGCGTCACAGATCATTGCCTTGTGACGCTGCCTGACCTCATCGCTCCACAGCTCGATCTGGAAGATCTCGCTGAAGGTATGGCGGTTGGAAATGCGATAGAAACAGAACGAACTGATCATCAAGTGCAGGTCGATCGGGTGTACGCCTGCTCGAAACGCTCCACTTTCCTCGCCTCGGCGCAGAATGTCTTCCAGCGCCCGGATAATGTTCTGGCTCTTGGCCTGAATGGTATCGGACTGCTTGACGTTTTCGCCGTTGTGAATGTTTTCAATGCAGACGATGCGCACGAAATCCACGTTGTTGTCGTGGTGATCGAAAGTGAACTCCACCACGCGATGGATCGCCTCGACAGGCTCCAGTTCGCCCAGCTTCAACTCACTTTCGGTGTTGCGGATATCGCCGTAAAGCTTTTCCAGAACCTCGACGTAGAGCTGTTCCTTGCTGCCGAAGTAGTAATAGATCATCCGCTTGGACGTCCTGGTGCGTTCGGCTATCGCATCGACGCGCGCACCCGACAGGCCGTGAGCGACAAATTCGGCCACGGCAGCCTGAAGGATGTCTTCGCGGGTCTTTTCCGGGTTGTTCTTGCGACCCAAGGGCCGCGACATGACAGGTTCGAGGGCAACGGAGTCGTCGGTTATTTTCATTGTTGGCTCATGACCACGGGTTGTGCGTGGAGTATGCCGCCGAGCGTCGAGGCAGGGAAGCTGCGAGACACCTGAGTGCCCGCAGCGACCGGCTGGATCAGATCAAAAGCTCACAGCCGCGCCTGGCGTATCGCCACACTGCGCGCCTTGGCCATTGCGGCCAGGCGTACCGCAACGTTGGCTGCGCCATACCCGACATAGCCGTTCTTGCGCTGCAGAATCTCGAAGAAGAAGCGTCCGTCGAACGCATCGGTGTAGACGTGAAACAGCTCACCGCCGTCCGCATCGCGGTCGTACAACACGTTGTAGTACGCCAGTTCGCTGAGGAACTCGTCATCGAAATCGAAGCGGGCTGCCAGGTCATCGTAGTAGTTGAGCGGGATGTCCAGCAGCGGCACACCGGCTTCCTTGGCGCGGCTGACTTCGGCGAAGATGTCATCGCAGGAAAACGCGATGTGATGCACGCCCGAACCGCGATAACTCGACAGTGCATGCGAAATGGCCGTGTTACGGTTCTCGGAGATATTCAGCGGCAGACGCACGGTGCTGCAGCGGCTGCGCAGCGCCCGACTCTTGACCAGCCCGTAAGGGTCCGGCAGCACGACTTCGTCGTCGGCTTCGAAATCCAGAATGCTCTTGTAGAACAGCACCCAACTGTCGAGGCTGTCGGCTGGCAGCGCCATGGCCATGTGATCGATGCGTTGCAGCCCCCCTTTGCCAGACACCTGCGAATTGATGACAAAGTCGCTGTCGTAGATCGAGTCTCCCGGTGCAGCGTTGTCGACCAGATAGATCAGGCTGCCATCAGGGGCACGAACCGATGGAATTTCGCGCTCGTTGGGTCCGACCAACCCGCGATAGGGCTGCCCCTTGAAGGCCCGCGCACGCTCCAGCGCCTGATGACCGTCATCCACCCGCAACGCGGTCGCGCACAGTGACGGGCCGTGGGCCTCGAAAAAGCTGTGGGCGAACGAATAGGGTTCGGCGTTAAGCACGATCTTGATATCGCCCTGCCCCAACAGGCTGACGGCCTTGGATCGATGCTGGCCCAGTTTTGCGAAGCCCAGTCGTTCCAGCCAGCCCGACAAGCGTGCGCCGTGGCTATCATCGACGGCAAATTCAAGAAACTCGACGCCGTTGTAGGAACTGGCCGGGGGCGGACTGAACAGGATGTCCGGAATGGTTGCCTCGGCTTCGCTGGCCAGCAACTGGCGGGTCTTTTCTTCCAGATACAGCAGCGAGCGCAAACCATCAGCCGCATTGGCGCGCGTCGGTGCCGCACGAAAACCGTCGTTGAACACCTCGAGCGACAGCGGGCCGGTGTAGCCACTGCGCAGGATGGGCGCAAGAAAGCCTGCCAGATCGAACTCACCCTGGCCCGGGAAGCAGCGGAAATGGCGGCTCCACTCCAGCACATCCATGGCCAGAATCGGCGCATCCGCCATCTGCACGAAGAAAATCTTGTCGCCCGGAATCTGCGCAATCGCGCTCGGATCACCTTTAAGCGACAAGGTGTGGAAGCTGTCGAGCAAAACACCCAGCGCCGGGTGATCCACCTGACGCACCAGATTCCAGACCTGCTGCCAGGTGTTCACGTGACGCCCCCAGGCGAGGGCTTCGTAACCAACCCGCAGACCCCGCGCACCGGCATGTTCGGCCAGCAGACTCAGGTCATCGAGCAGGATGTTTTCGTCGCCCACCGAGTCGGCGGAGGCGTTACTGCAGACCAGCACCAGATCGGTGCCCAATTCCTGCATCAGGTCGAATTTGCGCTCGGCGCGGTCAACGTTGCGCTGCAGGCGGTCACGGCGACAGCCTTCGAAGTCACGGAATGGCTGAAACAGGGTAATGGCGATGCCCAGATCGGCACACATCTGCCGCACGTTGCGGGGGCTGCCGTCGTAGTACAAAAGATCGTTTTCGAAAATCTCGACGCCATCAAAGCCGGCTGCGGCGATGGCCTCGAGTTTTTCGGGCAGAGTACCGCTCAAGGATACGGTGGCAATTGAACGCTGCATGCTTCTAGCTCCTGAATGAACACGACCCTGGCGAATCGTGACTGGACAGCACCGCATTCCTGGCCTTTCCCGGCCTTATTCAGAGGTGCGAGTAAAGTATTTGCCTGTCAAAATACTACAGCAACACAAAGTGTACGAACTGGTTAGTTTTACGTTCGATTATCGAACAGAAGCCGAGTTACTTGATTGACGCTGCGTGATGCAATGCTCACCATCAGCCTCACCTTGCAGCGTCGCAGAACGTTGCGAACTCCCGTTACCCGTAGCAAACCATAACAATTCAAACAACAGGAACATTGCTCATGTGCACCTTCCACGCCCCGCTCGTCAGTTCCATTCGCCGTCCGCGGTTGCAGGATCGAAGAACACTTCCGGTCACGAATTCGATCCGGTACCTCGTTTCCTGAAACAATCCAGCGCACTCGTCAGCAACAGCCTGTAAATTGTCGGCCCTGAAAACCTATCGTAAAGCCATGCACCATCGGCTTTCGAACCTCAGCGGCTTCACTGCACACGCATAACGCCTGAATCGAGTGGACTTCTCAGTCCGACTGTCGCCAGCAGCGCAGTCTTGGAACGGATGGTTAGAACATCATGCTCAATACCCAGACCAACCCTGTCGCCCAGGCTGCCCATGCGGGCATGGGCGAAAAGATTCGCGGCGCACTCGCCGTAGGCAAGACTCGCTGGGGCATGCTCGCTCTGGTGTTCTTCGCCACCACGCTGAATTACATCGACCGCGCCGCTCTCGGGGTCATGCAGCCGATTCTTGCCAAGGAAATGAGCTGGACGGCGATGGACTACGCCAACATCAACTTCTGGTTTCAGGTCGGTTACGCCGTGGGCTTTGTGCTTCAGGGCCGGTTCATCGACCGGGTCGGCGTCAAACGAGCGTTCTTCCTGGCCGTGCTGCTGTGGAGCCTGGCAACCGGTGCCCACGGTCTGGCCACTTCGGCGGTCGGCTTCATGGTCTGTCGCTTCATTCTGGGCCTGACCGAGGCGGCCAACTACCCGGCGTGCGTCAAGACCACACGCCTGTGGTTCCCGGCTGGCGAACGTGCGGTGGCCACCGGCATCTTCAACGCCGGGACCAATGTCGGCGCCATGCTGACTCCGGCCCTGCTGCCGCTGATTCTCACCGTGTGGGGCTGGCAGGCGGCGTTCGTGGCGATGGGTTCACTTGGCCTGATCTGGGTCATCATGTGGCGCCTGAAATACTACAACCCTGAAGAACACCCCACCGTCAGCAAAAGCGAACTGGACTACATCAACCAGGAAGTCGAACCCGAGCCAGTCAAAATGCCGTTCTCGGCCATTCTGAAAATGCGTGGCACCTGGGCCTTCGCCCTGGCCTACGCGATCACTGCGCCGGTATTCTGGTTCTATCTCTACTGGCTGCCGCCGTTTCTCAATCAGCAATACAACCTTGGCATCAGCGTCACCCAGATGGGTATCCCGCTGATCCTGATCTGGCTGACCGCAGACTTCGGCAGCATTGGCGGCGGAATCCTGTCCTCGTGGCTGATCGGACGAGGTGTAAGGGCCACCACGGCGCGTCTGGTCTCAATGCTGATTTTCGCCATCACCATCTGCAGCGTGGTCTTCGCCGCCAACGCCAGCGGTCTGTGGATAGCGGTTCTGGCCATCTCGCTGGCCGTCGGTGCGCATCAGGCCTGGACCGCCAACATCTGGAGCCTGGTGATGGACTACACCCCCAAGCACATGATGAGCACGGTATTCGGCTTCGGCGGTATGTGCGCGGCAATCGGCGGCATGTTCATGACTCAGATCGTCGGGGCAGTGCTGACCGCCACCAATAACAACTACAACGTGCTGTTTACCATGATCCCCGCGATGTACTTCATCGCGCTGATCTGGATGTACTTCATGGCTCCGCGCAAGGTGCCTGACCTCAACCAATGACGGCGCGGTACACATGAGAAAGGCCCGTTCACATGAGTGAACGGGCCTTTTTTATCGCGTTGTATTCGTCATCAGGCAACCCTGAATGTCCTGACTCAATGGAACCTGACGTGGGACGAGGCTTGCCCGCAATGAGGTTGGCGCGGTCTTTTCAGCACAATCGCGTCATCATTCATCGCTGGCAAGCCGCCTCCGACCGTCCAGTGACTGTTGCAGGACCGCGACAACTACCCGCCTTGACGCCGCTGCTGCCATGCAGCCGCCAGCCCGCTCAGGCAGATGATCGCGATACCGGCCTGCGCCGTCGGCGATGGCATGTGATCGAACACGATGAATCCCAGTAGACCGGCAAACACGATCTGGCAGTAACTGAAGGGCGCCAGCATCGCGGGTGCGGCGAAGCGGAAGGCCTGGGTCAGCAGCAGGTGCGCAGCCATGCCGCAGGCACCCAGTGCCAGCAGGAACGGCAGGTGTTTGAGCTCAGGCACGGCCCAGAAAAATGGCACCAATGCGCTCATCAACAGTGTGTTGAACAACCCGGCAAAGAAGTTGCTGGTGGTCGGACTGTCGAAAGGGCTGACCAGTCGCGTCAGCAATTGATACAGCGCAAAGCAGAACGCCGAAGACAGCGGCAGCAGGATCGCAGGCGTGAACAATTCACCGCCCGGATGAATGATGATCATCACCCCCATGAAGCCGACGATCACGGCAATCCATTGTCCGCGCGTCACCCGCTCATGCAACAGCGGCACCGACAGCGCAGTGACCAGCAACGGCGCGAGGAAGTTGACCGCTGTGGCCTCGGCCTGCGGAATGAACATCAGGCTGCTGGTGAACAATAGACTGGTGCCCAGCAAGGCCAGCGCACGCAACGCCTGCAAACCGGGTCGTTTGGTGCGCAGCACGCGCAGACCGGACGACGGCATGAAGATGCAGGCCATCAGCAGCGTGTGTACCAGATAGCGCGCCCACACCACCAGAATGATCGGATAGAAGCCGGAAAGGAACTTGGAAAGCGTGTCGTGACTGGCAAACAGGAAAGTAGCCAGCAGTATGAAACCGATCCCCTTGAGGGGTTTGTTGACGCCGGAGAGTGGCGTACTCGCAGTGCTCATTGGGCTTCCTTACTCAATATTGTCGAAGCTTGACGCGCGTGAAAGGTGCACGGTAGCGAGCATCGCAGCCTGTATTCATATCGTCCCGCATAAAATGTTCGAACCGGTTCATTAACGTTCGGTAATCGCCCAAAACCACGGTTTCACAATTGCGGACCTGACTCCGGCCTTTCACTATCAGGACCAGCTTCATCGACTGAATAATTACAAAAAAGGTCTTCCATGCGCTCAACTCTCCCCTGCAAAGTCGTTTGCGGCCTCTCTGCGGCCATCGCCACCAGCCTGATACCCGTCGCCACTCAGGCCGCCGGTTTCGTTGAAGATGCCAAGGTGAATCTGAACCTACGCAACTTCTACATCAACCGCAACTTCGTCGACCCGGCCAACGCTCAGAACTACGCCGAAGAATGGACCCAGAACTTCATACTTGATGCCCGTTCGGGTTTTACTCAGGGCACTGTGGGGTTCGGCGTCGACGTGCTGGGCCTTTACTCGCTCAAACTGGACGGCGGCAAAGGCACCGGCGGCACACAATTGCTGCCGATTCACAGCGATGGACGCCCCGCCGACGATTTCGGCCGTCTGGCCGTGGCAGGCAAGGCGCGCTTTTCCAAGACAGAATTGAAAGTCGGCGAATGGATGCCCGTACTGCCGATTCTGCGCTCCGATGATGGCCGATCTCTGCCGCAGACTTTCCAGGGCGGTCAGATCACTTCCAAGGAAATCGACGGCCTGACGCTGTATGGCGGCCAGTTCCGTGGCAACAGCCCGCGCAATGACGCCAGCATGGAGGACATGTCCATGAACGGCCGCGCAGCCTTCACTTCGGACCGTTTCAACTTTGGTGGCGGTGAATACGTCTTCAACGAAAAACGCACGCAGGTCGGCCTGTGGTACGCAGAACTGGAAGACATCTACCACCAGCAATACCTCAACCTGCTGCACAGCCAGCCGCTGGGCAGGTGGACGCTGGGGGCGAACCTTGGCTACTTCCAGGGGAAGGACGACGGTCAGTCGCTGGCAGGAGATCTGGACAACAAGACCTGGTCGGCCCTGCTCTCTGCACGCCACGGCAGCAATACGTTCTATGTCGGCTTGCAGAAGGTCAACGGCGACAGCGCGTGGATGCGGGTCAACGGCACCAGCGGCGGCACGCTGGCCAACGACAGCTACAACTCGAGCTTCGACAATGCCCGGGAAAAATCCTGGCAGCTGCGCCATGACTACGATTTCGCAGGCCTGGGCGTGCCGGGTCTGACCCTGATGAATCGCTATATCAGCGGCGAGAACGTGCACACCGGCGCAATCACCGACGGCGAGGAATGGGCACGGGAAACCGAACTGGCCTACGTTTTCCAGAGTGGCGCATTCAAAAGTCTGTCACTCAAATGGCGCAACTCGACCATGCGGCGCGACTACAGCACCAACCAGTTCGACGAAAACCGCGTGATCGTCAGCTATCCACTCTCGCTGCTCTGACAGCGCTGGCACTGCGAAAAACGCCGCCGCAGTTCAACACTGCGGCGGCGTTTTCACTTCAAGGGGTCAATCCTCGCTCAGCGACTCCACACCCATTTCATCCCACACTTCTTCGGCCAGATGGAAGGTCGCGTTGGCCGCTGGAATGCCGCAGTAGATCGCGCTCTGCATCAGTACTTCCTTGATCTCTTCGCGGGTCACGCCATTGTTTCTGGCGGCCTTGAGGTGCAGGCGCAGCTCGCCTTCGCGGTTCATGCCGATCAGCATGGCGATGGTGATCAGGCTTCGGGTATGACGCGGCAGACCCGGACGTGTCCAGATGTCACCCCAGGCATGCCGGGTGATCATTTCCTGAAATTCCTCGTTGAACGGGGTCAGCTTCTTCAGGCTGTTATCGACATGCGTATCGCCGAGTACCGCGCGGCGCACCTGCATGCCGGCCTGATAACGTTCGTCTTCGGTCATTGCGTGATCCTTGTGTGTTCGGCCACGGCACGTTCGACCCAACGTCGGGCCTGGCCAAGGTAATGGGCCGGATCGAGCAGGCGATCCAGCTCGTCGGAAGAAAGTTGTGCAGTCACTTGAGAATTTCCCCCCAGTACCTGACGCAGGTGCACGCCCTGCTCCACCGCCTGACGACAGCTCTGTTCGATCAGGTGGTGCGCGGCATCCCGGCCGATACGCTGCGCCAGGGCGATGCTGACCGCTTCGGCCAGCACCAGGCCTTGAGTGGATTGCAGATTGACGCGCATGCGTTCAGCATCGACCTGCAAGCCCGGCACCACCTGCAACGCCTGCTGCAACGAACCGGACACCAGGCAGCACAGTTCAGGCAAGGTTTCCCACTCCGCATGCCAAAGCCCCAGACTACGCTCGTGCTCCTGAGGCATGGCCGACAGCATGGTCGCGACCAGGCCTGGCGCACGGGTTGCGGCGCCGATCATGACCGCGGCACCCACCGGGTTGCGCTTGTGCGGCATGGTCGATGAGCCGCCTTTGCCCGGCGCAGACGGCTCGAAGACTTCGCCCACCTCGGTCTGCATCAGCAGGCTGACATCGCGGCCCAGCTTGCCGAGGCTGCCCGCGATCAGACCCAGCAGCGAAGCGAACTCCACCAGTCGATCCCGCTGCGTGTGCCAAGGCTGCTCCGGCAAGTGCAATTGCAGTTCTGCAGCCAGCGCTTCGGCCACCTCGAACGCCTGATGACCCAGCGCCGCCAGACTGCCGGAAGCGCCGCCGAACTGCAGACACAGCACGCGAGGCTTGATTTCGGCCAGGCGCTGGCGATGACGCGTAATCGCCCCCAGCCAGCCTGCTATCTTCATACCCAGCGTGACGGGCGTGGCCTGTTGCAGCCAAGTGCGGCCGGCCAGCGGCGTCGCCGCGTGAACCTGCGCCTGTTGCGCCAAGGCGTCGCCCAATTGCCCAAGGTCGCGTTCCAGCACATCGATGGCGTCACGAACCTGCAGAATCAGGCCGCTGTCCATCACGTCCTGACTGGTGGCCCCCATGTGTACGTAGCGTTCGGCCTCGGGGCTTTGTGCAGCAATGCGCTTGCCCAGCGCCTTGACCAGTGGAATTGCCGAGTTGCCTGCGTTGCCGATGGCCGTCGCCAGCTCATCGAAATCGAACAGCTCGGCGCGGCAGCTTTGCGTGATGTCGGTCACTACGCCTTGCGGGATCAGACCAACCCGAGCCTCGGCCCGCGCCAGCGCAGCCTCGAAATCGAGCATGCCCTGCACCCGCCCCTCATCCGAAAAAATCCGGCGCATGTCGGGCTGTGTGAAGTACGCGTCGAAAAGTTGATTGCCCGGTCGGTTCACGTCAGCGCTCCAGAGTAAAAAGGTTTCAAGTGGCGTCCGAATGGCTGACCCAGCCCTTGATCAGGATGGCCAGCGCGGCCAGTGCAGCAGGCACCACAAGTGCCGTCAGCACTTGCTCGAACGTCCAGCCAAGGCCGAGCAAGGTGGCACCGGCCCATGCGCCAAGAATCGCACCGAACCGGCCGATACCCAGCATCCATGACACGCCCGTGGCGCGGCCCTGAGTCGGATAGAAGCGCGCTGCCAGCGAAGGCATCGCCGACTGCGCGCCATTGATGCACATGCCGGCGACCAGCACCAGCGTTCCCAGGACTGCCACATTACCGAGGCTCTGCCCGACCAGCCAGGCGAACACGCCAGCCAGTGCGTAGGCAACGCCTATGACCTTGTGCGGGTTGTAGCGATCCATCGCCCAGCCGACGCCCACGGCACTGAGCACACCACCGAACTGGAACAGCGCACCAATGAAAGCCGACTGCTCCATGCTCGCGCCGCTGTCGCGCATCAATGTCGGCAGCCAGCTGGTCAGCAGGTAAACGATCACCAGCCCCATGAAATAGGTCAGCCACAACAACAAAGTCCCCGCACTGTACGTGCCGGAGAAAATCACTTTAAAGACATTGCGGCTGCTGACGGTCTTCTGCTCAGGAACGCTGAACGCGGTCACGCCCGCCACTTCCTTCGGAGCAATCGGTGCCAGCACCTTGCGAATCCGCTCCACACCCCGGTTGCGCACCACCAGAAACCGCGCCGACTCCGGCAGCCAGACCATCAGCACCACCGCCAGCACCAGCGGCAGAATCCCGCCGAGCATCAACAGACTGTGCCAGCCCAGGCTGGGAATCATCTTCGCGGACACGAAACCGCCGCAGGCCATGCCCAGGTTGAAGCCGCAGAACATGCTGGTGACCAGCAACGACTTCAGACGCTCAGGCGTGTATTCGGAGAGCAGCGTAGTCGCGTTGGGCATCGCCGCACCCAGCCCCAGACCGGTGAGCAGACGCAACACCAGCAACTGATCGATGTTGGTGCTGTAGGCAGACGCCAGGCTGAACAGCCCGAACAGAAACACCGCCACCACCAGCACCACCTTGCGGCCGAAGCGGTCCGCCAGCGGACCGGACCCCAGAGCGCCGAAGACCATGCCGATCAACGCAGCGCTCATGACCGGCCCGAGGCTGGCGCGATCGATGCCCCAATCCTGGCTCAGCGCAGGCGCGATAAAGCCCATCGCCGCCGTGTCCAGTCCGTCGAGAAAAACGATCAGAAAGCACAGCGCAACCACGCGCCACTGGTAACCCGATAACGGCTGGGCGTTGATGAAAGCCTGAACGTCGAACGGACCTGTCGCGGGCCCGCGAGCTGATAGTGTCATGAACATTTCCTTTTATTTTTATAAGGTCACCTGCGCCTGCAGATGCCGATCAGCGCACGCACATCACTTAGAAATCGAAAAACACCGTCTCGCCTTCTCCCTGCACTCGGATATCGAAACGATAGGCGGTTTTTCCGTCCAGCTCGCAACGCCTCGCGATCAGCGTTTCGCGGCGTTGTGGCTGCTCGATCAGGTTGAGCACCGGGTCGACGAGATTGGCCTGTGCTTCGTCGTCAAAATACAGCCGGGTCTGCAAGTGAATATTGATGCCGCGAGCGAACAGCGAAACGTTGATGTGCGAAGCCATCGGCACACCGGCAGCGTTGCGCACCGAACCGGGCTTGACGGTCTTGAGAACCCACTGGCCATCGTCCGAGGTGGCGGTGCGACCGAAGCCATTGAACGGGTTCGCCGAATCGTATTCGCTGTGATAGGCGCCCTCGTGGTCGGCCTGCCAGAACTCCAGATAGGCGTCGCGGATCAGGTGGCCATTGCCGTCGAATACGTTGCCCAGCAACACGATGTGCTCACCTGGCGCATCGGGCCTGGCCATCTCGTTCCAGATTTCCAGTTCGCGGGTCGGGTTGCCGGCCACCTGTGGGGCCAGGCCGATGTGCACGTAGGGACCTGCGGTCTGCGAAGGGGTTTCCTGCAGTAATTGAACGGGCATGTCGGCCTCCTCAGCAGTTTTCGAAGTGAGTCTTGCGCTGGCCGCGCAGAACAATATCAAAGCGGTATGCCAGGCAATCCATCGGGTTGCCCATGGCCAGATCGAGCCGGGCGATCAGACTCTGAACCGCATCGGGATTGGCGATGGATTTCACGATCGGGCAGATCGGAATCAGCGGATCGCCTTCGAAATACAGTTGGGTGATCAAGCGTGTGGCAATCGACGGGCCACTGATCGACACGTGAATATGCGCCGGACGCCAGTCGTTGGGACCGTTGCGCCACGGGTAAGGACCGGGCTTGACGGTACGAAAGCTGTAATTCCCCTCGCTGTCGGTCAGTGTCCGGCCCACGCCGCCGAAATTGGAGTCCATGGGAGCGAGGTACGCGTCGCGCTTGTGACGATAGCGACCGCCCGCGTTGGCCTGCCAGATTTCCACCAGCGTGTGCGGAATCGGCTTGCCGTACTGATCACAGACCCGACCGGCAAGCAGAATGCGCTCACCGATAGGCAGCCCGCCATTGTTGAAATTCAGCAACAGGTCGTTGTCGTGCTGACCGAACTTCAGGTGCGAGAAATCCGGCCCGGAGGCTTCGGAAATGGACTGAGGAATACTCACCAGCGCCTGACGTGGCGAGCGCAGGATCGAGGTCTTGTAATCAGGCGTCAGGGCTTTGGGATGCCAGTTGCGATCACGAATGACGAAGCGGCTGTTGTCCGCGACAGACATGGCGTTCTCCTTGATTGTTGATTTTCTTATGAGCGCACGAGCGTCTGGCACTTGCGCTACAGGCTGTGGCGAAGTGTCTCGCGCTTCAGGTGTCAACCAACACTGAAAAATTGCCTGCCATCCATAACCAAATGGTTATGTATAGGGCATCTGTCGGTAGGTCTCGCCAACCATACGAAACTCATCCACGCACCACTGGGCAGCGCGGCTCAGCGGTACGGCCGGGTTGCTGCACAACCCCACCGAACCGCCCGGTTCGCGCACTCCCATGTCCAGCTCGACCAGCGTGCCGTTGTGCAATTCCTGCAAAACGGCGTCCAGTGGCGCGACCCAGACCGCATCGCTGCGCTCGACATAGCGCCGACTCAGCGTCAGCGACAACGTCTCAAGGCGCTGGCGCGGCGGTTGTACGCCGCACTGCACGAACAGGCTGTCGGCGAACTTGCGGATGGTGGTGCCCGCCAGCGGCAATACCAGCGGGAAATCCGCAAGACGCTCGGGCTTGAGAGGTGCCGCCAGCAACGGGTGACCGGTACGCACCACCAGCGTCATGGATTCGTTGTAAAGATGCTCGAACGTCAGTCCCAGAATCTGCGGGCTGTCGGTCATTCGCCCGACCACCAGATCCAGCTCTCCAACACGCAGTTGCGACAAAAGGTAAGCACTGGGGCCGGTCATGACACTGATGATCAAGGCGGGGTGTTGTTCGTGCAGACGCCCGACGACTTCGGGAACCAGCAGACTCTCGGCCGTCGACAGCACACCCAGACGCGCCGTGACCGTTTCGTGCTCACCGGAGCGCAGGCTGTTCACGCCCTCGCGCAAGGCCTGAACGCTGGGCCCGGCATAACGCATGAATGCCACACCGGCTTCGGTCAGCGCTGCGCCGGTTTTACTGCGCACGAATAGCGTCGTCTGTAGCAGGGTTTCCAGCTCCTTGAGCGTCTTGGAAAGCGCTGGCTGGCTGATCGACAACACATCGCAGGCCCGCGCCAGACTGCCCTGGCGCGCCACTTCGAGAAAGCACACCAGATGGCGAAACTTGATTCGGGTATCGATATTCAATGCGCGTATTGCCTTGAGGGAGAAGAAGATCCGTTACTTGCTCAGAAAGGACGTCACCTGAGGCGCATCGAAAGGCCAGTCCAGCTCTTCGCCGGTGTCCACACGACGCAGCACCGGTATCCGGAGTTCATAACGCTCGAACAGCCATTCATCCTCGCAGATGTCGCGTCGCTCAACCAGCAGACCGCACTCGTCCACGAACGGCAGCAATACAGCTTGTGCAATGTCGCACAAATGGCAACCCAGGGTGCCGAACAGTTGGCATTCAGGAAGCATCGAATCATCCTCGTACAGCGCGTGACCTGCTGAAAATATTCTAGGCCCGGTCATTGATCGCGTCGAGGTAACCGACAACCCATATTGGCTCTACAGCGGTTCAGCGGGTGCCCGCCAGTCAGGCTGTTTGAAGGCACGCTCGGAGCCGGATATCTTGACCGAAATACGATCCAGCAGTCGCTCTGCGTTGTACTGGGTGGTCGTGCTGCTGATGGCAATGAACAACAGGCCGACGAGGACGGCTGACGAAGGAATCCGTCTGGCGGCATGCTGCTCCAGACCAAGAAGAAACAGGCAGGCCGCCGCAGAGCCCAGCAACGCCCCCGCCACCGCCTCGGCCAGTGGATGAATGAATGGCGCGACACAAAAGACACTGTACAGCCAACCCAAGAGCAGTCCGGTCAGGGCACCGGGCCAGCGAAGACGCTGATCGCGCTGCCGAGCCAGAAGACTCAGGCCGACGGTCAGAATCAGGCAGGTATTCATGGCATGCCCGCTGAGCACGTAGATCCCCAGACTCTCGATCGCCACACCCCAGCCCTTGAACAGCACTTTGCTGACCACCACCGTCGAATAGGTTGCGAAGAGCGTTGCGGCCCACAACAAGGCCGATCGTTTCGAGCGGGCGGTCCATAGCCACGCAGCGATCACCAGTGCTGCGGGCAGCATGACCGTGATCCCGCCACAGGGGGTAAACAAGTGTGGCCCCATCCGCACGTCTCCTTGGTCCGGTTGTTCCCTCAACGACGCATCTCAGCAGAGCCCTGCGTGCGGGCGCCACGTAATTTTTTCTATGCACCCACCTTCGCCGCGCCAGTTCCAAAGCGCCGTTTACCGAACGCGTTGGCGCGATCCAGCACCGGCTTCTCGAAACAGCGATAACCAACCCAGCCGTAACACAGAGTGGCCGCCACCATCAGTGCTGCGAAGAACAGGTTGTCCAGATAGCTCTCGGGCCATGCGCCCACCAGACTCCAGATACGCCCGATCACTCCCAGCACCAGCAGATGAGACAGGTAGATGGTGTAAGACATGTCGCCCACGACCACCAGCGGCGTCGGAATGGCGACCTTCTGCCGTCGCTCCAGCAACGCCAGGGTCAGCACCAGCAGGCCGAACGTGCTTCCAACCGCCAGCATGCGCAGCAAGCCCTGGCTGTCATAGAGTCGACAGGTCGCGATCAGTGGAATACCCGCCAGCAAGGCCACGGCCAGCAAGCCCCAGACAGCGGCCGTCGACAGGCGCGCGCTGTGCCGACTGTAGAAGAACAGTGCCAGCGCCACACCGATGATGAATTCCAGAGAATAGGGATGCAGGATGATCTTCAACGCCGACGACTGATCCTGCCAGTCCAGCAACACATTGAACGCTACGATGATCAACGCCCAGCCCGCCATCAGCCACGGTAGATGACGCTCCTTGAACAGCAACAACGCAGTAAATACCAGATAGAACCAGAGCTCGAACAGCAGCGACCAGGCGACCATCACCAGCAACACCTTGTCGTTGGGCAGCAACAGGAATGACATCAGCAGGTTGGACGAGCCATGACCGCTGTTGACCAGCCCCGGCTGCACCAGAAAGACCCCGAGCGTGATGAAGAAATACAGCCAGTAGGTCGGATAGATTCGCGACACGCGGTTGAACAGAAAGCGCTGAGCCTCAACACCCTTCTGGAACCGGCCACGACTGACGATGACCATCACGAACCCGCTGATGACGAAAAACAGGTCCACACCCAGTTGAAAGAAATCCAGCGAAGGCGGCAGCACGGTATCGCCACCGGAAAATCGCGCCTCGATCGGCATCATGTGAAACAACACCACACCCAGAACGGCCAGGCCCCTCAATCCTTGCAGCGAGTACAACCGCTCCATGCCCCTCTCCAATCACTGACCGACGCTGCGCCGGTACTTCCAGAACGACCTCAGGCGAGTACAACGCCCGGTTCAAACGCGGCGCGGGCAAGCCGCCTCCCACAATGCGCCGTGTGCCGCGAGCCCGCGCGGTGCAATCCTGCCCCGCGCCTGCACGAGCATAGCCAACCGCAGCCATTATGAAACAGGCAAGGCAGCCTCCCGGTTTTTTTCTCGTGCCTTGCGCTTATGGAGTAAGGTTGTCCACCGGCCAACAGCCGATGCGCCGATCTGGCGCAAATGCCTGCACACCCTGCACCAGCAAAAGGCGAAAGCAGTGTTGCTACTCGACTTGCGTCGACGCGGCAATTGAAATGAACCTTCGCCAATTCCCTGTACTCGAACCATCCATACGCCACCAAACGGAGAAAATCATGCCTCGCCAAACCGCACAGAATGCTCAGGAAATCTTGATGGCAGACTTTCAGGTGCTGGTCGCCGACACCGAAAAGCTGCTGGCACACACCGCAACCCTCGCCGGTGATCAGGCAGACGAACTGCGTGCCCAGATTCAGGAAAGCCTGCTGCGTGCCAAAGAGACGCTCAAGCAGACTGAAGAATCCCTGCGCGAGCGTGGCGAAGCGGCAATTGTCGCAACCGAAGAATACGTGCAGAACAACCCATGGCAATCGGTCGGCCTGGCCGCCGGTGCCGGTTTCCTGATCGGCCTGCTGGCCACAAGGCGCTAATACCATGACTTTGGGAACGGAATCAGGTCCGCCCCACGCGGACCACGGCTCTTCACCGCGGCGCCTGGGTGCCGCTTTTCTGGGCTTGCTGCACAGCCACGTCGAGCTGTTCGGCATCGAACTGCAGGAGCAGAAGGCTCGTACCGTCAGTCTGCTGCTGTTCGCGGGGCTGGCACTGGTTTTCGGCCTGCTGCTGCTTACCGGGCTGTCGGCACTGCTGCTGATCGTGTTGTGGGACAGTTACAGGCTGGCTGGGATCATCGGCCTTTGCACGTTCTACTTCCTCGCTGCGATGTTCTGCGGACTTCGTCTCAAAGCTGCTATTTTCGACGAATCCTCGCCGTTCCATGCCACGCTCGAAGAGCTGGCCAACGACCGTGAGCGACTGATGCCATGAGCGAACCCAAATCCCATCAGGGCAACACCCGTCGCGAGCTGCGCAAGGCGCTGATTCGTCTGCGCATGGAAATGCATCGCCAGGAAATACGTCACGAATCCACCGCATTGCTTCAGCCCCTGCAACGCTTTCGGGGCCTGCGTCATGACTGGAAAAGTGCGCTGGGCATTCGCCATGCGCCACTGTGGGGAGTGGGTTCGGTCGCGCTGCTGGGTTTTCTCAGCGGCAAAAAGGCCAAGACCGGACGTACCAGCTTTCTCGGCAAACTGCTTAAACTGGGGATCACGCTCACACCGCTGATCAAGGTCGCTCTGCAGAGTCGCGCGCGCAAACGCTGAGACGCCTGTTGGCTGCATTCTTGCTAACTCCTGCCCCATGACATTTCGCCCGCTGTGAACATTTGCAGCGGGCGGCTTGCGTTTACCTCCCTCATAACGCCCATTCCACCCTCACTAAGGAAGGCCACGTGATTTCAGGGCAACCCCTTGCCTGCTTTCAGCCGTTCATTGATACCGCTACCGGCCGCATAGCCGGCGTGGAGGCCCTCGGGAGGCTACGTGACAGCGAAGGACGACTGCATTCGGTCGGACCGCTGTTCAACGACCCGCAGGTTCCGGCCGCCGAACTGCGTCGGCTTGACCGCCTGATTCGTGACCACGCCCTGAGCCGTTTGCATCAGGCGCCTGAAGACTGGTTCCTGAGCCTGAATATCTCCCCACGCTGGATCAGCCGACTGCGTCCCGGCCAAGCGCTGCCAAGTCTTGCGCAGTTGGTGCAGCATCATGTTCCTGCTGAACGCGTGGTGTTCGAAATTACCGAACTGGGTGGCGATATTCAGCGTTTGAGCGAGGTCGTGGAGCGCTATCGGCAGGCGGGCGCGCGCATCGCGATCGATGATTTCGGTGCCGGCTATTCGCAACTGGACAGGGTTTTAGCGTTGCAACCTGACATCCTCAAACTCGACATGCGCCTGTTTCAGGCCGCAGCCAAAGGCGGTCCGAGCAGCGATGTGGTCAAGGCGCTCGCGTTGATGGCGGAAAAAACCGGCTGCTGGATCATTGCCGAGGGCGTCGAGACCGAAGCCGAATTGCACTTCGCCCTGGAGTGCGGCGCGCGATACGTCCAGGGCTACCTGTTCGCGAAAGGCGAGCTGGCATTCTTCGCTGCCGACGCCTTCGTGGCCCGGTTCGCCGAGCTGCGCGATCGCTACGTGTTGCGCAAGGTGGCCGAACGCGCACACCTGATGGACCTGCGCCAGCGTCTCGCCATTCTGATGGACAGTCTGCAGCGCTGGGCGCAGGCGCAAGCGCCTATCAGCGCGCTGCCGCAGTTGCACGATTACCCCTGGCTGCTGCGCTTCTATCAGTGCGACCGCCACGGCACGCAGTTGACGCCCAATCTGGAGTGGCGAGACGGTGCCTGGCAAGCCGACGCACGCTATCTGGGACACAATTGGTCATGGCGCCCGTACTTCTACCACCTTCTTGCCGAGGGCTGGCACGAACGACGTCTGACCCTGTCGAACACCTACCGCGACGCCACCACTAACCAGTATTGCCTGACGGCTGGCCAGTTCTTTGACAACGGCTCGCGCCTGCTTCTGATCGATATCGATGCCGCCGGGATGTGAAGGCCTTGCGGCCAACGCATCGAACCGGGAAGCTAGGCCAATACGACTGACGGAGTGACCGCCTTGGATTGGCAAACCCTGCTTAACCGCGAACGACTCGGCAAGACCCTGCACAGCCCCGAGGAACTGGGGCGCAGCCCGTTTCACAAGGACCATGACCGCATCATCTTCTCAGGTGCCTTCCGGCGTCTGGGGCGCAAGACTCAGGTCCACCCGGTCTCAAGCAACGATCATATCCATACCCGCCTGACCCACTCGCTGGAAGTCAGTTGCGTGGGCCGCTCGCTGGGCATGCGGGTCGGTGAAACCCTGCGCAGCGCCCTGCCCGACTGGTGCGACCCCAGCGATCTGGGCATGGTGATTCAGTCGGCATGCCTGGCTCACGACATCGGCAATCCTCCCTTCGGGCATTCGGGCGAAGACGCGATCCGCAACTGGTTCAACCAGGCGGCTGGCCGCGGCTGGCTGGATGCGATGAGCGAAACCGAGCGCAACGACTTCCTCAACTTCGAAGGCAACGCCCAGGGTTTCCGCGTGCTCACCCAGCTGGAGTATCACCAGTTCGACGGAGGCACCCGACTGACCTACGCCACGCTGGGCACCTACCTGAAGTACCCGTGGACCGCACGGCATGCCGACTCGCTGGGCTACAAGAAGCACAAGTTCGGTTGCTATCAGAGCGAGCTGTCAATTCTTGAACAGATTGCCAACAAGCTCGGTCTGCCGCAGCTTGAGGAACAGCGCTGGGCACGTCATCCGCTGGTTTACCTGATGGAAGCCGCCGATGACATCTGCTACGCCCTGATCGACCTTGAGGACGGTCTGGAAATGGACCTGCTCGACTACGCCGAGGTGGAAGCTCTGCTGCTGGGGCTGGTCGGTGATGACCTGCCGGAAACTTACCGTCAACTGGGCCCGTCGGACTCACGACGACGCAAGCTGGCCATCCTGCGCGGCAAGGCCATCGAACACCTGACCAACGCCGCAGCCCGCGCGTTCGTCGAGCAGCAGGACGCCCTGCTGGCCGGTACGCTGCCGGGCGATCTGGTGGAACACATGCACGGACCGGCCAAGCGCTGCGTGCTGAGTGCCAAGGACATGGCACGCAAGAAGATCTTTCAGGACAAGCGCAAGACGTTGCACGAGATCGGTGCCTACACCACGCTGGAAATTCTTCTCAACGCCTTCTGCGGCGCCGCAGTCGAACAATTCGGTGGACGCACGCCGTCATTCAAGCACCGGCGCATTCTCGATCTGCTGGGCAATAGTGCACCCGATCCGAAGGCACCGCTGCACGCGTCCTTTCTGCGCATGATCGACTTCATCGCCGGCATGACCGATAGCTACGCCACCGAGATGGCCAGAGAAATGACAGGCCGATCCGGACAGTTCTGAGGACGAGTCCGGGCGAGCAAAGCCCCCTGAAAACGGTGCTTGCTCGCTTGGCCACGGCCTACTCCGCACTTCAACTTCAGAAATACCCTACACGCTTGCCGGAAGCGTCTTATCGCAGCGATTTCGACACCCACCAATAATCCCGGCACTTCATGGCCGAACCGGTAAGCCATCCAGCTGCCTGCGGCACCTTCGGGAACCGCATGATACCTGTCGACCCGGCTCGAACCATCCCAGCGTCGTCTCAGCCGGAAACCTCATGTCCAAGCACAGCCTGCGAATTCTGCTGGTGGAGGATCACCCCTTTCAGTTGATCGCCACCCAGATCCTGCTCAACAACCAGGGGTATTTTCTATTGACCCCCGTCCTCACGGCAGCCGAGGCCATGGCTGCGATGGAACGCAGTCCCGAGCCCTACGACCTCATTCTGTGTGATCAGGGGCTGCCCGACCTGGAGGGTTTCGATCTTGTCGAACAGGCCTGGAAGCGCGGACTGATCCGCCACGCCGTACTGCTCAGCGGGCTTCCTGCACAGCAACTGCTGGACCTCGAACAGCGTGCCATCCAGCGTGGTCTGCCGATGCTGGGCTGCCTGAGCAAGCCTCTTGACGGCCCTGATCTCGTCAACCTGCTGAACGATGCACCCGGTGCGCGCTGACACATCACAACAGGTCGTCGCACTGCCCCACGCACGAACTGCCTCGTGATGAATCATTACACGCCCAACGTTGTAGGAATAATACGGCGAACACGACGGCTAATTCCCAAACGCAACAAACACGGTATAAAACCCTAACTAACAACCCGAATAAAGCGCGAAATCTTTTTAAACACACAGCGTTCAAAGTAGGCATTTACGTACTCCGAGACTCTAATTACTGTAGGAACTTTCCTATATATACTTGCCGACCACGTCTCTTCATGGGCCTGCCCGAACATCTGAGCTAAGGTGCGCGCTTTCTTCGCTGCTTGTATGGATTTAAATATGAACTCAGTTTTTATCATCGACGACCACCCTGTTGTTCGACTGGCCGTGAGAATGCTGCTGGAGAACGAAAACTACGAGGTCGTCGGTGAAACCGATAATGGCGTTGACGCCATGCAGATGGTCCGTGAATGCATGCCCGACCTGATCATTCTGGACATCAGCATTCCCAAGCTCGACGGCCTGGAGGTACTGGCCCGCTTCAACACCATGGGTCTGCCCTCGAAAATTCTGGTCCTCACTTCACAGACCCCAAAGCTGTTCGCCATTCGCTGCATGCAATCGGGTGCGGCGGGTTACGTCTGCAAACAGGAAGACCTGAGTGAATTACTCAGTTCGGTGAAAGCGGTATTATCCGGCTACAATTACTTCCCCAGCCAGGCATTGACGCCTGCTGTTCGCGAAGATGGTCAGCCAAGTGAAATCGAGTTGTTCAAACTGGTCAACGATCGCGAACTGATGGTCTTGCAACTGTTTGCCCAGGGTCGTTCCAACAAGGAGATCGCCAAGGGCATGTTTCTCAGCAACAAGACGGTCAGCACTTACAAGACACGGCTGATGCAAAAACTGAAAACCAGGACCTTGGTAGATCTTATCGAGATGGCGAAACGCAACGCGCTAGTGTGAGAGACCGGATGTCCAAGCGCTTCAAACAACTTCTGATACTGGCCACAAGCCTTTGCCTGAGCTGGGGTCTACTCGCCCGCCTGGAGGCCGCCGACCAATACTCCCTGCTCGGCCGCTCGAGCCCGGCGCACATGGATGTGAAGCTGGACGGCAAACAATGGCAGTGGGTTCGCAGCAAACGCGAGCTGATCCTCGGCACCTCTGCACCCGACTACCCACCTTTCGACATTACCATTTCCGGCAATGATTACGAGGGCATAACCGCCGATTACGCCGGCATCATTTCCCGGACGCTGGACCTGCCTGTCAGGGTTCAGCGCTTCGAAACCCGCGACGCGGCAATGAAAGCGCTCGTGAGCGGACAGATAGACATGCTGGGGACCGCCAACGGTTTCGAAGCCAAGGAACGCGACATCAAGCTGACCCATCCCTACTCGGTGGATCAGCCGGTGCTGGTCACGCGCATTGGTGAAACACGTCCGCTGACCGAAGGCCTGAAGGGGCTGCGTCTGAGCATGGTCTATCACTACCTGCCGCTGGACGAGGTCAGGGCGACCTATCCTGACGCGACCATCGACACCTACCCGTCTTTTCAAAACGCGATCAACGCCGTGGCCTTCAATCAGGCCGATGTCTTTCTCGGCGATACCATTTCCACCCAGTACATCATCAACAGGGGTTACCTGAACAATGTACAAATGGCCAATTTCGGCAAGCACGAAGCCAACGGATTCAGCTTTGCCATCAGCAATGAAAACCCGCAACTGCTGGACGTCATCAACCAGACGCTCAAGGCCATTCCGGTCGATGAGCGCATCGATATTTCCAAGCGCTGGAGCGCTGGCAGCGATCTGCTGCTGACCGACCAGAAGCTGCAACTCACACAACGGGAGGAGCGCTGGATCGCCCAGAACCCGACTGTGCGGGTACTGGTCAACGAAGCCTACGCGCCTCTGACCTTCTTCGATGCCAATGGCACCTTTCGAGGCATCACGGCCGAGCTTCTGGAACTGGTGCGGCTGCGCACTGGAATCAACTTCGAAGTCACCCGCTCTGCAAGCCTTGCCGACATGATCAACCAGGTCAGCCAGGGCCATGCGGACATGATCGGGGCTCTGGACGCCAGCGATGAACGTGAGGACCGTTTGAGCTTCAGCCGTCCTTACATCGACAATTCGTTTGTGCTGGTGACACGCAAGGAAGCGGGCTCGCCGTCCCATCTTGAAAACCTCGGCAAAAAACGCCTCGCGGTCACTCAGGGCAGCGCATTGCTGAGCTGGATACACCGTGAACATCCCGAAATCGTGACAGTCGAAGTCGACAATCCTTTCCAGGCGCTGGACATGCTGGCAGTCGGCAGAACCGAGGCTGCCGCGACATCACTGCTCAGTGCCAACTATTTTCTGTCTTCCGGCATCTTCGGCGAGCGCCTGCAGATCACTGCCACCACTGGAGAAGATCCGGCACTGATCTCCATGGCCACCTCACGCAACGCGACGGAATTGAGCTCGATTCTGGACAAGGCGCTGGCCAGCATCGCGCCCCAGGAGCTGGCCGTGATCAACAACCGATGGCGTTCCTACACACCTGCAGGTGCCAACTGGCATGATTATCGACGCCTGATCTACCAGATCATTACCGGTGCCGGCCTTTTGCTGATCGGTTTGCTGGTCTGGAACGCCTACATGCGACGCCAGATCAAACAGCGCGAGGCTGCAGAGCGGGCGCTGGGCGACCAGTTCGAATTCATGAGAGCACTGGTCGACGGCACCCCCCATCCGATCTATGTGCGTGACCGTGAAGGTCTGCTGCGTATGTGCAACGACAGCTACCTCACTTCATTTTCAGCGCAACGTGAGGACATCATCGACAAGAGCGCCACTGAAGGTGTGCTGGGCAACGAATTCGAAGCAAGGGAATACGCTGCCGATTATCAGCGGGTCATGGCTACCAATACCGCTCTGGTTCAGGATCGCACGCTGCATATCGGCGAACGGAAGTTGACCATCTACCACTGGATCCTGCCGTTCCGGGATTCGCTGGGTGAGGTACAGGGCATCATTGGCGGCTGGATCGATATCAGCGAACGGCGACAGCTCATAGAAGATCTGCAGACGGCCAAGGAACAGGCCGATGCGGCCAACCGGGCCAAAAGCACCTTTCTGGCCACCATGAGCCACGAAATCAGGACCCCCATGAATGCCGTTATCGGCATGCTCGAACTGGCACTCAAACGCGCCGATCATGGGGAACTGGACCGTTCTGCCATTGAAGTCGCCTACGGTTCGGCGAAGGAGCTGCTGGACCTTATCGGCGATATTCTCGACATCGCCCGGATCGAGTCCGGCCGACTGACCCTGAATCCCGAACGCGCCAACCTGCGTCAACTGGTGGAGTCGGTGGTCAGGGTATTCGACGGGCTCGCCCGACAGAAGAACCTGACACTGGCGCTGGAACTGGACAGCCGCATCAACACCGACGTGCTCGTGGATCCGCTGCGCTTCAAGCAGATCCTTTCCAACCTGGTCAGCAACGCCATCAAGTTCACGCAAAAGGGCCAGGTCAGAATCAGCCTGCAAACGGGGGATCTGACCGACTCACCGCACCTGCAACTGCACCTGACCGTGCAGGACAGCGGCATCGGTATCAGCCTGCCTGACCAGAAGCGCCTGTTCGAACCTTTCGCCCAGGTGGATAGCAACGGTCAGATGGCACGCACGGGTGCAGGCCTGGGACTGGTGATCTGCCGCAGCCTGTGCGAGATGATGGGCGGCACTCTGACGCTGGACAGTGAGCCGGGGCAAGGCACGCAGATCAACATGCATCTGGTGCTGACTTCACTTGATCCGGCAGCCCATGTGCCGATTCAACAGCCTCCTGCACCGACGCCTCACCATATCCTGCATATCCTGATTGTCGATGATCATCCTGCCAACAGGCTGCTGCTCTGTGAGCAGCTCGGGTTTCTGGGCCATCACTGCGAGGTCGCCGAAAACGGTGCGCTGGGGTTTGAGTGCTGGTTGCAGAATCGCTTTGACCTGGTGGTTGCCGATTGCAACATGCCGGTCATGAACGGTTACGACCTGACGCGGGCCATCAGGACGCAGGAACACTCTCGCGATCTTCAGCCCTGCACGATATGGGGATTCACGGCCAACGCCCAGCAGGAGGAAATCCAGCGCTGCCGGGAAGCGGGCATGGATGACTGCCTGTTCAAGCCCATCAGCCTCAGTCTGCTCAGCGACAGGCTGGCACTGCTTTCACCGCTGACGCGCCCGACACTTGCGTTCAGTCCGGGCAGCGTCAGCCAACTCACCGGTAACCGTCCCGAAATGGTCAGGCGCCTGCTGACCGAACTGTTGCGCAGCAACCGGGAAGATCGCCAGTCGCTCGCGGCTCATATGCTTGAAGGACACACGGACCAGATTCGTGACATGGCCCACCGGATCAAGGGCGCTGCACGCATCATCAGCGCTTCTCGCGTGGTGGACGCCTGCAATACGCTTGAACAGGCGTGCGAGCCCGGCACCAGTGAAGCACGACTTCGCGCCTGTCATCAGGCAGTGGACAGCGCCATGCTTGAGCTTGAAAGAGCGTTGAGCGCGCAGCAGGAAGAACCCGGCATGCCAGGAAAGGCAGACTGTTGAGCGGCAAGCAGAATGGACAGGAAAGTGCGACGCAGGAAGGGAGGATAAACGGGGGAAGAACAAGAAAGCAGGCCTGAGCCTGCTTCCTGAAACATCAGGCAACCGGATTGATTTCTTTTTCCGGGTACCAGACGTCGATCAGCGGGCTGACAGTCACTTCTGTCAGTTCGCTGCGGCCCTTGAGCCAGGCTTCAACGGCAGCGCGCTGCTCTTCGCTGACCGAGCCACGCTTGCTCAGGCAAACCAGACCGAAGTCATCGCCGCCAACATAGCCAAGACCGTTGGCCTCCATTGCTTCTTTCAGGAAAGCGTCGAGGAAGGCGTCGATTGCCTGGTCATCCAGCTCTTGCTTGAAGTCCAGGTTCAGCTCAAAACCCAGCTCCTGAAATTCATCGACGCAGAGTTTTTTGCGCAGACGGCGGGAACGGTTCGTAGCCATGGGACAATCCTCATCAGTAAATATCGGGCGGCACTTTACCAGTTCGGGCAGGTAAAAGCCCGATAAATGAAGACTGGAAGCAATGTTCGATGCGTCGGCTGGCAGATGGGGCATGCTGAAAAAAATAGCGGTTTCAAGACTAATGCCCCATCCCATGCCCCCCCTGCTTGGGGCATAATGCCGCCGGTTGCAGGCGTTGACCCTTGGCATCACGAAAACCCTGCATATTCAATCGTCAATCTTCGCCTGTTCGCTATAGTTGTTCGCAGTTGGCGTTGTTATTCCAATATTCAGAATTACCGAGGGAATTCATCCATGCCCTCTTTTTTGTTTCCCCTCTTGCAGTAGGGTTTATTCATGATCAAGTCGTTCCGCCCTTTTCTGATCGCTTCATTGCTCCTGCCACTGGCCCTCTCCGCGAACGCGGCCGTCATCAACACCACACTTTCCCCCAAGGTCCAGCAGGCACTCAAAGCCAGCAAACTTGGCGATGATGCATTGTCGCTGGTCATGTTGCCGCTTAACGGCCCAGGTACACCGACGGTATTCAACGCCGATGTGTCGGTGAACCCGGCCTCTACCATGAAACTGATCACAACCTATGCAGCACTGGAAATTCTCGGTCCTACCCATCAATGGAAAACCGAGTTCTTCACCGACGGCACCCTGAGCAACGGCGTGCTGCGCGGCAACCTGTACCTCAAGGGCGGCGGCGATCCCAAGCTGAATATGGAAAAGCTCTGGCTGTTGATGCGCGACCTGCGCGCCAACGGTGTCCAGCAGGTGACCGGTGATCTGGTGCTGGATCGCAGCCACTTCGTGCAGCCGCAATTGCCCGCCTTCAACGACGATGGCAATGACGACAACAAGCCATTTCTGGTCAAGCCTGATTCGCTGATGGTCAACCTCAAGGCGCTGCGCTTTGTCACCCGCAACGATGATGGCCGTATTCTGGTCTCGGTGGAGCCACCTATCGCCACTATCCGGATCGACAACCAGGTCAAGGCTGTCGCCTCGAAACAATGCACAGGTGATGTGCGTTACAACCCGGTAACCCAGCCTGATGGCAGCGTCAATGTGACGGTGACCGGGCAACTGGGCAATGGCTGCAACTCTCAGACCTACCTGTCGCTGCTTGACCACCCGACCTACGCTGCCGGTGCGGTGCGCGCCATCTGGCAGGAACTGGGCGGCACCATTCTGGGCAAGAACCGCATCGACGTAGTGCCTTCCAGCGCCAAGCTGCTGGCCAAGGCATTTTCCCCCGATCTGGTTGAAGTCATCCGTGACATCAACAAATACAGCAACAACACCATGGCTCAACAGTTGTTTCTCAGCCTTGGCGAAGAATTCCGCAGTGACGCCGATGGCGATGATGCCAAGGCCGCTCAACGGGTGATTCGAGGCTGGCTGGCCAAAAAAGGCATCACCGCACCGCATCTGGTGATGGAAAACGGTTCAGGCCTGTCGCGGGCCGAACGGGTCAGCGCCCGTGAAATGGCGGTCATCCTTCAAGCCGCGTGGCGCAGCCCGTACGCCGCTGAGTTCATGAGCTCCATGCCGCTCGCCGGCATGGATGGCACCATGCGTAAACGGCTGAAACGCACGCCGCTGCTCGGCGAAGCGCACATCAAGACCGGTACGCTCAATACCGTGCGCGCCATTGCAGGCTTCAGCCGCGACAGCAACGGCAACACCTGGGCAGTCGTGGCGATCCTCAACGATCCACGTCCGTTCGGTGCCTCGTCGGTACTCGACGAGGTGCTGGTCGATCTTTACCGCCAGCCCAAGCTGAGCAATACCACGGTATCGATCCAGCAGCCCTGAGCCACGCCCGACCAGAATGAGCAGGTGCTGAAACGGATCAGGCCTGCTCTGGCTCCACCTTGTCCCTGCCCGCCTGCTTGGCGGCGTAGACTCCGGAGTCGGCCCGCAGCAGCATCGCATCGATACCCTCGCCTTCTCGCCAACTGGCTATTCCGAAGCTGGCCGTTACCCTGCCTACACCTTCGATGCCCGCCCTGTTCAGTTCTTCGCGAAGCCCCAGCGCCAACTGATACGCCTGGGCGCCCTGAGTGCCGGGGCACAGCACCATGAATTCCTCCCCACCCAGCCGACAGAACACGTCATCCGTGCGCAGACGATGCGTGATGCGTTGCGAGATGGCCTTGAGCACCTGATCCCCGACACCGTGCCCGAACCGGTCGTTGATGCGTTTGAAGTGATCGATGTCGAGCATGATGATCGACAGATGGCCACCATGCCGGTCGATACGCTTGAGTTCGGCCTGCAGCCGATCCTGAAAGTACCGACGGTTGTAGGCACCCGTCAGCACATCGGTCACAGACATCTCTCGCAGCTCCTGCTCGACCCGCTTCAGATCAGTGATGTCCGACACAAACCCATGCCACAACACGGCACCGTCAGCCAGTTGCTCGGGCGTTGAAGCGGCGCGTAACCAACGCAGGCCTTTTTCCGGTAATTGAACCCGGTACTCTTCACGCCACGGCGTCAGTTGCTGAGCACTGGGAATGATCGAGTTTCTGATCCGGACCAGGTCCGTGGGATGAATGCGTTGCAGCAGCACCTCGGCATCGATCAGCAATTGGGCCTCATCGAGTTCGAACAACTCGCACATGCCGACGCTGGCGTATCTGAACCGCGAGCTGCCATCCTTATCGAGCTGATACTGATAGATGCCCCCGGGCACCTGAGAGCCCAGTTTCCTGAGCAGTTGCCCCTGAGCTTCCAGCGCATCATGCACGCGCCGGTGCTCGGTCATGTCGGTACACACCGCCAGACAGCCGATCCACTGCCCCTGATCGTCGCGCACGGCCGTGACCAGCATATTGACGACCAGCCTGCTGCCGTCACGTCGCTGGAAGGTCAACTCGCGGGCCGGATGGCTGCCTTCATGAATCGCCGCACTCAGCATGTCCTGCAGCACCTGAGCTTCGCTGATGCTATTGTTATCGGCCGGCACAGAATGCTGGAAATCCTTGAGCCCAAAGCGACCCAGCACCTCTTCATCGCGATAGCCGAGCATACGCTGCGCACCGACGTTGAACGTGTTGATGACTCCATTGAGGTCGGTCGCGATGATTGCGACTTCAGTCGCCGAATTCAGGATGTTGCGCAACTGACCATTGGCAACGCTCAACTCTCGTTCGCGCACGCGCAGTTCCCGGGTACGCTGCTCGACCTGCGCAAGGGCGCGCTGGCGCTGGCTGATCAGGCTGTAGAGCAAGGCACTGAGCATCAGGCTCAACAACCCACCGAACCACAGGACATTGCCGGACGTTTCCCGATTGTTCGCCTGGAACAATTCAGTGGGACGAACCTCAAGCAGGTAATCCCGATCCCCCAGACTCAACAGTGTGCTTTGGTACAGCTCATTCGTAGCGGCTTTGGCGGGAGACAGGTACACGCGCTCAGGCTCCGGTTGTGCGTTCAGGTCGATGAGCGTGACTGCCAGGGTGTCGCGTTCTGCCGTTCCCACCGTCATCAGTTGCGAAAGACCGATGACGGCCGTCAGTACACCTCTCAGCTCAGGCGTTTCGCCCGGCGCACTGACCCTTGAAAATACAGCCGCCATCAACAGCACGCCTCGTGTGTTGGCGGGATCAAGCCCCAACAGTTTTATACGGGGCGTCGCTGTGATACGGCCCAGCAGTCGAGCACGATCCAGAGCCAGATGGCGGACCGGCTCAGAATAGATATCGAAGCCCAGCGGCACCGGCAACACACTGATCGAATCCAGATAGAGGACAGGAAAATATTCGTCGCGCACGCCCGCCACGCTCAGCTTGCCGTGCTCATCGAGTTCACGGATCACAAAATCCGCCACCCCATCCTTGCGCACTGCCGCCTCGAACGCAGCCCGCCCGGCACGGGTCACCCTCGGGTTCCAGCCGTAGGCCTGGGTGCCGAGCAGCAGCGGGCCTACGAAACCGTCGTAGTCTTCGCGAGTCACTTCACGGGAAAACAGAAAAAAGCGGCGGACCGTGTCCAGCCTGCTGACCTGACGGTCCAGGCGCTCCTGAATGCGGCTGAAACGCTCGCTGGCCAGAATGTCGAAGCGCTGGCGCAACTGATGCTGATAAGCGTCGTGGTCAGCCAGCGCCAGCATGACCGTCAGCGCGGCACCGACCAGCATCGTCAGAACCGCCACCAGCCACGCTGAAACCTGTTCACTGATGAAGCCCAGCACCCTGAGCCTGTACCGTTTCGCCGCCATAGACACAACTCATGACGCCAACAGTGTGTTGCGCCACGCTGGCTGTGCATTGGTTATAGCTATTCGCCAGTAATTTGCCTAGCGGAAGATGAGCGAACCTGCGCAAGCAACGCACAGGTTCGTTCATCAGCCCCTGCGTCAGGCGCGTGCGGTGATCTTCCAGGCCCTGTGGATCTTGCTGTTGCGGGCAAAATCCTGGTCGATGGTCTGCGCAGTGATTTCCTCTACCGCGTAGCGCTGCCCGAGGTTTTCATCGAGCACGAACTTGCGGAAGTTGTTGGAGAAATACAGCACGCCGCCCGGTGCCAGACGTGCCATGGCCAGATCGATCAATTCGACCTGATCGCGCTGCACATCGAACACCCCTTCCATGCGCTTGGAGTTGGAGAAGGTCGGCGGGTCGATGAAGATCAGGTCGTATTCTTCGCGGCAGGCCTGCAGCCAGACCGTGACATCGCTCTGTTCCAGACGATTCTTGTCGGAGAAGCCGTTCAGCGACAGGTTGCGGCGTGCCCAGTCCAGATAGGTGCGCGACAGATCGACGCTGGTGGTGCTGCGAGCGCCGCCCTTGGCAGCATGAACGCTGGCGGTTGCGGTGTACGCGAACAGGTTGAGGAAGCGCTTGCCGGCAGCCTCGCGCTGGATACGCATGCGCATCGGGCGGTGATCCAAGAACAGACCGGTGTCCAGGTAATCGGTCAGATTGACCAGCAGCTTGACGCCGCCTTCGCTGACTTCCAGAAACTGACCCTGCGCGCTCTGGCGCTCGTACTGACGGGTGCCGCTCTGACGCTCACGACGCTTGATCACCACGCGGCTCTTGTCGATGTTCAACGCTTGAGGAATGGCAGCCAACGCATCGAACAGACGGGCCGAGGCCTTCTCCGGATCAATGGACTTCGGCGCGGCGTATTCCTGCACATGAACCCAGTCGTGGTAAAGGTCGATGGCCATCGAATACTCGGGCATGTCGGCGTCGTACACGCGATAGCAATCAATGCCTTCACGTCGTACCCATTTGCCCATCAGCTTGAGATTCTTTTGCAGTCGGTTGGCGAACATCTGCCCGCCTTCGCTCAGGCGTGGCTGTTCGACAACCACGGGAGCCGGCTTGATCGGGTTGCCGTTCTTGTTGAATTTTCTTTCGACTTCGACTTCTGCCTCGAACGGCGTTTCGCGCTCGATCTGACGCTGCTCCGGGGTGCGACGCTCGCCGGTCACGAACTGATCCGGCAACACCTTGATCAGCAACAGCTTGCACGGCAGCGCGCCGTTCCAGAACGAATACTGCTTGTGACTGCGGATGCCCATGCGCTTGCCCAGATCCGGCGCGCCAGTGAACACCGCAGCCTCCCAGTTCAGGCATGACTGACGCAGGCGCTCGCCCAGGTTCTGGTAGAGATACAGCAGGCTGGCCTCGTCACCCAGACGCTCACCGTACGGCGGGTTGCAGATGACCAGCCCCTTCTGATTCTGATCCGGACGCGGCTCGAACGTCGCGACTTCGCCCTGGTAGACCTTGATCCAGTCGCTCAGCCCCGCGCGCTCGATGTTGTTGCGGGCAGGCTGTATCAGACGAGGGTCGGCTTCATAGCCGCGGATCCACAACGGCGGTTTGGCGAGGCCTGCCTCGGCACGTGCCAGCGCCTCGTCGTGGAGCTTGCGCCACAGGGCCGGAACATGACCCAGCCAGGCAGAAAAACCCCAGCGCTCGCGCTTGATATTAGGTGCAATGTCGGCGGCTATCAGGCCGGCTTCGACCAGAAACGTACCCACACCACACATCGGGTCAGCCAGCGCGCCACCTTCGGCGGCGATCCTTGGCCAGCCGGCACGCACCAGAATGGCGGCAGCGAGATTTTCCTTGAGGGGAGCAGCACCCTGCTGCAGGCGATAGCCACGCTGGTGCAGACTGTGGCCGGACAGGTCCAGCGACAGAATCGCCTCGCCACGGTCCAGGCGCAGATGCACGCGCAGATCGGGGTTGATCTTGTCTACCGAAGGACGCTCGCCGTCCGGCGTGCGCAATTTGTCGACAATCGCGTCTTTGACCTTCAGCGCACCAAAGTGGGTGTTGTCGATGCCCGACCCGTGACCACTGAATTCGACGGCAATGGTGCCATCCGATTCGAGATGGTCGTGCCATTCGACATCGAGCACACCGTGGTACAGGTCTTCGGCGTCCTTCATCGGGAAGCGCTTGAGCACCAGCAGCACGCGATTGGCCAGGCGGGACCACAGGCACAGCCGGTAGGCGGTTTCCATGTCGGCCGAACCGCGAATGGCTGAAGTGTGTTCGCGGGTATCCTCGAGTCCGAGAGCCGTGGCCTCCTCGGCCAGCAGTCCTTCGAGGCCTTTGGGGCAAGTGAGGAAAAGTTCGTAGCGATCCGACATGTGTATTCCAGGGCCTGAGCCGTCAGCGGCGGGCAACGCATTGCCCGACCAGATTTTAAACAGGCGCCTTTCTTGGAGAACGCCTGCGTGGCACGTTGAATGTGCCGGTCCGCCGCACGAAACCTGCCTTGAGACCAAGGCAGCGTTGAGGCGGCAGTTTTCAATCCATCACGCTCTGCACATAGCTTTCCTATATGAAGAGTGATCATTCAACCCGACGAAGTGGGCAACAAAAAGTCACATCTCGACCCTTCGTCGAATAGACGCTTAAAGCATTCAGCCACTATCCGCACTTGAGACGCGGTCTCAATCCGGTCTGAAACGCCCGCGTCAAAAGGCTTGCGCCAAAAAACGGTGTTGAAACCCGACCACCCTTATCACCCGACCGACCTAAATGTGACGTGCTTATGACAAAACGGTCATTCACAGGGTGCGACGCTTTGGTTAGAAATCATCTCACGTCATCACCGCAATGGTTATGACATCAAGGCCCGCGACGCCGGCAGCGGGTACCAACGGCAGACTTTTCTGCCCGACCTCACCATGAGGTCTCAGGGATATAACAGTCAACAGACGAGGGCAATACCCTATGAGAAGACTTAAGCGTGATCCGTTGGAAAGAGCATTTTTACGCGGATATCAGTACGGCGTTCATGGTAAATCCCGTGAGCTTTGCCCTTTTACTCTACCGTCAGTACGCCAGGCATGGATCAATGGATGGCGAGAAGGACGCGGCGACAACTGGGACGGTATGACCGGCACTGCGGGAATCCACAGACTCAACGAACTTCACGCGGTTGGATAACGCGCCTTTGGAGACACAGGCCCCAACCAGTTCATCAAAGTTTTATTGACTGACATTCGATACCTATACCATGCACGCCCTATCCGGGCGGCGGGCCAAAAGCCCAGGGGCTCCCCAGGAGCCCCTTTTTTTGCCTGCGATTCAGGCCTGCTGACGCGGCATTGCCGCAATCGCATCCACCGATTCGCGAATCAGTGCAGGCCCCTTGTAGATAAAGCCGGAGTAGATCTGCACCAGACTCGCACCCGCCGCGATTTTTTCGGCAGCGTGACGCCCTTCAGTGATACCGCCGGCGGCGATAACAGGAATGCGCCCTGCCAACTCGCCCGCCAGTATCTTCACGGTATGAGTACTTTTCTCACGAACCGGTGCGCCCGACAGACCACCCGCCTCGTCCGCATGCGGCAAGCCTTCGACGCCTTCGCGACCAAGGGTGGTGTTAGTGGCAATGACCGCATCCATACCAGACTCGATAAGGGCCGCCGCGACCAGTACGGTTTCTTCGTCGGTCATGTCCGGGGCAATCTTGATAGCCAGTGGCACGCGCTTGCCATGACGCTGCGTGAGTTCCTGCTGGCGCAGACTCAGGGCCTCGAGCAATTGCTTGAGCGAATCACCGAATTGCAGGCTGCGCAGTCCCGGCGTGTTCGGCGAGCTGACATTGACAGTCACATAGCTGGCGTGGGCATAGACCTTGTCCAGACAGATCAGGTAGTCGTCCACTGCGCGCTCGACCGGGGTGTCGAAATTCTTGCCGATATTGATGCCCAGAATGCCGGTGTACCTGGCGGCCTGCACACGGCTGACCAGATTGTCGACACCCAGGTTGTTGAAGCCCATGCGGTTGATGATGGCTTCTGCGTGGGGCAGACGAAAAATGCGTGGCTTGGGGTTGCCCGGCTGCGGACGCGGCGTCACCGTGCCGATTTCGACGAAGCCAAAGCCCAGTTGCGCGAAGCCGTCGATGGCCGCGCCGTTCTTGTCCAGACCGGCCGCCAGGCCCACGGGATTGGGAAACTCCAGCCCCATGACGGTGACCGGCACCTTGGCCGGTGCCTTGCTCAACAGGCCATTGAGGCCCAGACGCCCACCGGCACCGATCAGGTCCAGCGACAGGTCATGGGAGGTTTCCGGGGAAAGCTTGAACAGTAACTGGCGGGCCAGGTTATACATGGGCGGGCGAGGCTCGTGAGAAGCTGAATTCAGGGGCGCGATTATAGCCGCGTGAATGCATTGCACGCGAGGCATGCGAAAAACTTGTTACGCTGAACCGCCGAGCGCTGGCATATGCCTTGCTTGAATCCATTATCGGCACGCGCTCCAACGAAGGAGCGCTGCCCGGACAACGGCGTCGCTCCGGCACTTGCACCTCGCAAGGGCCGGGCGGCGCCTTTTTTCTGGATGTCCTTGATGAAGCACCTGCCATGAGCGAACGAACAAGCAATGCGCTGGACTGGGTAAACGGCAGCGATGCGCCCGAGATGAACAGTCTGGATGTGGGTTTCATGGCCCTGACCGACTGCGCTTCACTGGTGGTCGCGGCGACCCAGGGTTTTGCCCAGCCTTACGGCCTGACCCTGAACCTAAGACGCCAGACCTCCTGGGCCGGACTGCGTGACAAGCTGGTCAGCGGCCAGTTGCAGGCGGCGCACAGCCTTTATGGGATGATCTACGCCGTCGAGTTGGGTATCGGCGGCGGCCCCACCAGAGATTTGGCGATCCTGATGGGTCTGAACCAGAACGGCCAGTGCATCAACCTGTCGCGCGGCCTGCAGGACAGTGGTGTGATCACTCCTGAAGCACTGGACAAACGCGTGCACCAAAGCGGTCCGAAACTGACCTTCGCCCAGACCTTCCCCACCGGCAACCATGCCATGTGGCTTTATTACTGGCTCGCGAGCCAAGGCATTCATCCGCTGGACGACGTGAACAGCGTGGTGGTGCCGCCGCCGCAGATGGTTCAACACCTGCAGGCCGGCCGTATCGACGGGTTCTGCGTCGGCGAGCCCTGGGCCGCCAGCGCAGTCCGTCAGGAACTGGGCTTCAGCATGGCCACCAGCCAGACCATCTGGCCCGACCATCCGGGCAAGGTTCTGGGGTGCACCCGCGAGTTCGTCGAACAGAACCCCAACACCGCGAGAGCGCTGGTCATGGCCGTGCTGGAGGCGAGCCGCTTCATTGAGCAAAGCGAGCACAATCGACGCAGCACGGCACAACTGCTCAGCGGTGCGGAGTATCTGGACACACCGCTGGACTGCATAGAGCCGCGTCTGCTGGGCAAGTACAGCGACGGCCTCGGCAATCACTGGGAAGACCACCACGCCGTCAGCTTTCATGGTCAGGGCCAGGTCAATTACCCCTGGCTGTCGGACGGGATGTGGTTCATGACCCAGTTCCGCCGCTGGAGCCTGTTACGTGAAGACCCTGATTACCTGGCCGTTGCCGAACGCGTCCAGCAGCTGGAACTGTATCGACAGGCCGCCGAGGCACTAGGCATTGACGTGCCTGACGCTACCTTGCGCAGCAGTCAACTGATCGACGGCAAGGTCTGGGACGGCACTGATCCGGCCTCCTATGCGCGCAGCTTCAAGATCAATGCCTGGGCCGATACCACGCCCGTCGCTGCGCGTCGTTGAAGGAGAACGTGACCATGCTGCGTATCCTGCTGATCAATGACACTGCAAAGAAAGTCGGTCGCTTGAGAACCGCTCTGATCGAGGCCGGCTTCGACGTGATAGACGAGTCCGGTTTCATCATCGACCTGCCGGCACGGGTCGACGCCGTGCGCCCCGACGTGATCCTCATCGATACCGAGTCGCCCGGTCGGGACGTCATGGAACAGGTGGTTCTGGTCAGCCGCGACCAGCCCCGTCCGATCGTGATGTTTACCGATGAGCACGACCCCGGCGTGATGCGTCAGGCGATCAAGTCCGGCGTCAGCGCCTACATCGTCGAAGGCATTCAGGCCCAACGCCTGCAGCCCATCCTTGATGTGGCCATGGCCCGTTTCGAAAGCGATCAGGCCCTGCGTGCGCAACTGCATGCCCGCGACCAGCAGTTGGCCGAGCGCAAGCGCATCGAACTGGCGAAAGGACTGTTGATGAAAATGAAGGACTGTGACGAGGAAGAGGCCTACACCCTGATGCGGCGTCAGGCAATGAGCCGCCAGCAGAAGCTGATTCAGGTGGCCGAGCAGATTATCTCGATGAGTGAGATGCTGGGTTGAACATATCGATCAAGAAAATACTGACGAAACATTAATCGTACGGCTTGCTGGCGATGAGCGATGACGCGGCCTGACTGTTAAACCGCGCCGACGCCATCGCCGACAAGCCGCCTCCCGCAGTTACGGTACCTGCCAGCAGGCCGCATTGCGCAAACGCTCGCCGTTCACGCATGCATCCGGGTTACTGAGTCAGCACCACATTCTTCATCGGCGGTATGTAGCCATAATCGTATGACTCCTGTACGAACGAGCGATCACCCTGCAACAGGATTTTCACAGTAGGCGCCTCAGTGCCACCGATGCGAAAGTCCTGCCCGGTGGTGGGCACGCTGTCGATGAACGATGTCACCAGACCGTTGGGCATCACGCAGTGCGAATAAGTCTGGAACGGCTGCGAAGGCGGATTCCCCAGCACCAGGCCTGAGGCATTCATGGGTCGGTATGGGCCGAACAACTGTTCACTGACAAAACCGTAAACGCCATCAGGGCCGGTTATACCATCGGCATAGGTAAACTTGTGGCTGATCGTGAACAAGTAATACTTATTGTCCTGAAATACATAGTGTGGACGTTCGGTCTGATCATTTACACCGACCGCCGTCACCAGCGGCGGAAGAATTTCCCACTCATCGCCGTTAAGGTCCTTTGCAACGGCCAGGCCAATACAGCCTACTTGAAATCTGGCACCGCCCACATCCTCATGGCCCGGCGGTACAGGCCCTAGTTCTGTCGGCCCTACTGTGTGTGAACCCCGCTCGCCGGCCACATTACCTTCGAACACCATATACAACTTGCCATCATGGGGATCAATGAACGGACTGGGATCACGAAAGTTCCATGTGGAATTCTGGGCTTCGGTCTGATAATAAGTACCGTCGGCCTCGAACAATGTTTTGACTTCCGTGAAGTCCGTCAGGATTACTCCACTGTCAGACGTCACCACTCGGCCACGCACTTTGGCAATGGCGGCGCCCGGCGTCACACAGGTGTAATAAAGATCGATGTCGCCCTTGTCATTGAGCAGAATCGGCGTGCCGGCCCATTCGCGAGTCGTCGGCGAGACACCTTCGGCCATGACACGGCCACCGAAGATCCAGTCCTTGCCGGTACGTGAATACCAGTAGCACATGCGGGCACGACCATGGCGGTCTTCCCAGTCACGTTTGATGTCATAACGGCCGTTGGCGCCCAGATACTGGGGATCGGTCGGGTGCCGGTCGGCCGTGAGCGTCAGGATTACCGACCAGCCGTTGACGGACACTACAGTGCCATCGAGCTCGCGCAGCGGCATGGTGTCCCAGATGAAGACCGTATCACTCATCACCGGAAAGTCGGGACTGACCAGCGGCTGAGTGGTGGTAGGGTCGTTTTCGTTGACCTTGAGCGCATCGGCCCGGGTCCACACGGTAGGCTTGTAAGTAACGTTACTCATGTTGATGTCCTTTATTGACGCCGGACAGGGCCGGCGCATAGATGAAGACAAGGCAGCATGCAAACTTATTACATCGCTGAAGTGCGTTTTTTGAACCCTGCGATGACGGCATTCATTGATTATGAAAGACCGAAACAGCAGAGAAAATGACGGGAGGCACTTGGGCACTCGCCGATTGATTTCAATAAGCCACTTTCTTATTGAAAGCTGGCCTATTGCACATGAATTGCCCTCTCGAGAGGCGCCGTGTCATGCACGACGAACAGGATCCTCTCAGAGACAGATGCGAAAGTAAATTAAATATTCCCTACCGTTAAGCAACCGCCTGTTTTTCAAAACAAACATGAAGCATTATTAATACTGGGTTTCGTTCAGCATTGACTTCAACCCATAAAGATATCAAAACACTGTCACCCTGCTTTAATTAAACCGTCTTGATAGTGGCCCTTGTTATTGGAAAAAGGGTTGATATTTCACAACGCTACTACTGCAAAATTGCAGAATCCGCGCTCTGCGCTCATCGCTGTAAACCAGTCCGCGTCAACCCGGGGCGGTTTCGGGAAAAGTGCCCCGCACTTTTTTGCGGCGTCGGGCACCATCAGTGCCCGGTTCAAGGTCATCGGGAATCAGCAGCCGCACACTGGATCTACCCGGCCTGTCACGTTGCAGCGCGCCGTCTAAAGGCCGCGGCCAAACGCTTATGACGAAAACCGCATCTGGCCCGCCTCTTGCTTCAGCACCCTGCAGGTAGCCAACGGCGGTTACCACCACTCACGACAAAGACGTCGCTCATCTCTTTCGCTCATGCGGACAGAGAGGCGACGTTTTTTGCGTTTGGCCCCGGCGATGGGGCCGGTGGAGTCGCCGGCATTCGGAACACTCCGCCACAGCGTCTGAAATTCTCCACGTCGAGGGCACGAACCCCGACTGACCTACTAGCAGATGATGAGGTGTGCCAATGGATACAAGCTTCTGGAAGGCCGGTCACAGACCGACCCTGTTCGCTGCCTTTCTCTACTTCGACCTGAGCTTCATGGTCTGGTATCTGCTGGGCCCGATGGCCGTACAGATCGCCACCGACCTGCACCTGACCACTCAACAACGCGGCCTGATGGTCGCCACGCCGATTCTGGCCGGGGCGATCCTGCGATTCTTCATGGGTCTGCTGGCCGATCAACTGTCGCCCAAGACCGCAGGCATCATCGGCCAGGCCATTGTGATCGGCGCCCTGCTGACCGCCTGGCAACTGGGCATTCACAGCTATGAACAGGTTCTGCTGCTGGGCGTGTTCCTGGGGATGGCGGGCGCATCGTTCGCCGTCGCATTGCCACTGGCGTCGCAATGGTATCCGCCACAGCATCAAGGCAAGGCCATGGGCATCGCCGGTGCCGGCAACTCGGGCACCGTACTCGCCGCACTGATCGCGCCGGTTCTTGCTGCCAGCTTTGGCTGGGGCAATGTGTTCGGCCTGGCGCTGATTCCGCTGGTACTGACCCTGATTGCCTTCACGCTGATGGCGCGCAATGCACCTGAGCGCAGCAAGCCCAAATCCACCGCCGACTATCTCAAGGCGCTGGGCGACCGGGATAGCTGGTGGTTCATGTTTTTCTACAGCGTGACCTTCGGCGGCTTCATCGGCCTGGCCAGCGCCCTGCCCGGCTACTTCAACGACCAGTACGGTCTGAGCCCGATTACCGCAGGCTATTACACTGCAGCCTGCGTATTCGGTGGCAGCCTGATGCGTCCATTGGGTGGCGCACTGGCGGACCGCTTCGGCGGCATCCGCACGCTGACCGCCATGTATGCAGTGGCGGCTATCGGCATCGCTGCGGTGGGCTTCAACCTGCCAAGCTCGTGGGCTGCACTAGCATTGTTCGTCGCCGCCATGCTGGGCCTCGGGGCTGGCAACGGCGCAGTCTTCCAACTGGTACCGCAGCGCTTTCGCAAGGAAATCGGCGTCATGACAGGCCTGATCGGCATGGCGGGGGGCATCGGCGGTTTCCTGCTGGCCGCAGGTCTTGGCAGCATCAAGCAGAACACCGGCGACTATCAGTTGGGCCTGTGGCTGTTCGCAAGCCTGGCCGTGCTCGCCTGGTTCGGTCTGATGAACGTCAAGCGCCGCTGGAGGACCACTTGGGGTTCGGCGGCAGTGACCGCAGCACGGGTATGATCGGTCGATGACGCTGCAACTGCGCTTTGCCGAGTTCAGCGCCAGCGGCCCGCGACCAGAGAATCAGGACGCCCTGCGTCTGGTGACGCCGGTCGCAGCACTGGCGGCCAGCAAGGGTTATCTGTTCGCCCTGGCCGACGGTGTCAGCCAGTGTGCCGATGGCGCGCTGGCTGCGCAGTCGACCTTGCAGGCGTTGGCGCTGGATTATTACTCGACACCGGAGACCTGGGGCGTGGCCCAGTCTCTGGATCGTCTGTTACTGGCTCAGAACCGCTGGCTGCTGGCCAACGGCCTGCTTACCACGCTGAGTGCGCTGGTCCTGCGCGGCAGACGTTTCACCCTCGCCCACGTCGGAGATTGTCGCGCCTATCGCTGGCAAAGCGGCAAGCTCAAACGCATCAGTGAAGATCATGTCTGGGAACAGGCCGACATGCAGCACGTGCTCAAGCGTGCGCTGGGGCTGGATCAATACGTGGTCATGGACTATCTGGAGGGCGAACTCTGTGAAGGCGAGCGCCTGCTGCTGGTCAGCGACGGTATCTGGGCGACACTGGGCGATGCCAGCATTCGCTCGATCCTGACCGAGCAGGAAGACCTCGACTCGGCGGTCAGAACCCTGGTCAGCGCCGCGCATCTGGCGGGTAGTCAGGACAATGCCAGCGCCCTGCTCATCCAGATCGACGGCCTGGGTGAGGATGATCTCGGGGATGCGCTTCTGCAATTGCAGCAATGGCCGTTACCACCAGCACTCAAACCCGGCCAGGTGTTTGAAAGCTGGATCGTCGGCAATGTGCTTGCCCAGTCGCGGCAATCCATTCTGTACCGCGCGCACGACGCTCACGGGCTGCCGTGGCTGATCAAGACCCTGCCGTCTGCCCGGCATGATGAGCCGGGCGCAGGTCAGGGCCTGCTGTTGGAGGAATGGTTTCTGCGCAGGGTCGCCGGGCGCTTCTTTCCGGAAATCCATCCGCTGCCCGAGCGCCAGCATCTGTATTACGTCATGCGCGAATATTCAGGCCGCACACTCGCCCATCTCTTCTCCCTGAGCGGACCGCTGCCGCTGGCGCAGTGGCAGGATCTGGCCACTCGTCTGCTACGGGCCACGGGCTTGCTGCATCGACGCAATATCATCCATCGCGACATCAAGCCCGAAAACCTCCTGTTGGGCGACGACGGCGAATTGCGCCTGCTGGATTTCGGCCTGGCGTTCTGTCCCGGCCTGTCTGCGGTCAATGCCGAGGACTTGCCGGGCACGCCGAGCTTCATTGCGCCCGAGGCCTTCAACGGTGCCGAGCCCGATCCGCAACAGGATCTGTACGCCGTCGGTATCACGCTTTATTACCTGCTGACCGGCCACTATCCGCATGGCGAAATCGAGGCCTTTCAACACCGCCGCTTCGGCACGCCGATTCCCGCCAGCCGCTACCGGCCTGACTTGCCGCTCTGGCTGAGCCAGAGCCTGGACAAGGCCGTGCAGGCCAATCCCGCCCAGCGCTATGAAACCGCCGAGCAGTGGCAACTGGAACTTGAACAGGCCGAACAACGCCCGGTAGTGGCCCGACCCAGGCCATTGCTGGAACGTGAACCGCTGATGGTGTGGCGCACGCTGGCGCTGGTTTCGTTACTGATCAATCTGGTCGGCCTGATCTGGCTGATGAGCCGCCACTGATTCTTCGGTGCCACACGAGTCACTCCATCGCCCCGCTTCTGTGCAGCCCGCCTCAACGCAGTGCAAGGACTTCCCCGTCGTTGATCTGAAACCCTGCATTCAGGGCTCGACAGGAGTTGGCACAAGCACTGCATGGTCTCTTTCAGAAGTTTCATAACGCGCCGCCCTCAACGATGAAGGCAGTGCTTCCCGAGAGAACGGGACCGGACAAAGGCGTCCTCGTCAGGCAACTGACGGGACGCCTTTTTTTGTTTGCGCGCAATTTGTCGAGCGCACCCTGACGGTGACTCGGAGGCAAGATGAAAAAACTCAAACTGGTGATGATCGGCAATGGAATGGCCGGCGTACGCACACTCGAAGAGTTGCTCAAATTGAGCGAAGACCTGTACGACATCACGGTTTTCGGCGCCGAACCACACCCCAACTACAACCGCATCCTGCTCTCGCCGGTACTGGCGGGCGAGCAGACGTTCGAAGAGATCGTACTCAACGACCTGGCCTGGTACGAAAACAACGGCATCCAGCTGCTGCTGAACCGGCGCGTGGTCAGGATTGATCGCATCAGGCGCCTGGTGATTGCGGACGATGGCACCCAGGCCCATTACGATCGTCTGCTGATCGCTACCGGTTCGAGCCCGTTCATTCTGCCAATTCCCGGCAACATGCTAGATGGCGTGATCGGCTACCGCGACATCGGCCATACCCAAGAAATGATCGACACCGCCGCCACGCACAAACGCGCAGTGGTCATCGGTGGCGGGCTGCTGGGCCTGGAAGCGGCAAATGGTCTGAGCATGCGCGGTATGCAGGTCACGGTGGTCCACAACGGGCAGACGCTGCTGGAACGTCAACTGGACAAGACCAGCGGCCTGATGCTTCAGGCTGCGCTTGAACAGCGCGGCCTGAGCTTTCGCCTCAACGAGCAGACCGAGGCGTTGCTCGGCGACGATCAAGGGCGCGTGCAAGCGGTGCGTTTCAAGAACGGCGACGTCATCGCTGCCGACCTGGTGGTCATGGCGGCCGGCATTCGTCCCAACACCGAACTGGCCGAACAGGCGGGTCTGCCTTGCAGCCGAGGCATTCTGGTCAACGACACGCTGCAGACTTACGACCCACGCATCTACGCTATCGGCGAGTGCGTCAGCCATCGAGGCATCGCCTACGGGCTGGTGGCGCCACTGTTCGAACAGGCCAGGGTCTGCGCCAATCATCTCGCGCAACTGGGCTTCGCGCGCTATCCGGGCTCCGTGACGTCGACCAAACTGAAGGTGACAGGCATCGACCTCTTTTCCGCTGGCGACTTTCTGGGTGGCGAAGGTACGGAAAGCATCACCCTGTCCGACCCCATCAGCGGCATCTATAAAAAACTGGTCATCAAGAATGACGTGCTGGTGGGCGCGTGCCTGTATGGCGACACGGCCGATGGCAGCTGGTACTTGAAACAGATTCGCGAGGGTCAGGGCATCGATGCCATTCGTAACCACCTGATGTTCGGCGAGCCCGCCCGGACCGAGGCGGCGTGCGCATGACCCGCCTGGCGATCCCGACCACTCAAATCACGGCATCCACATGCTGCTACTGCGGCGTAGGTTGCGGCGTGCTGATCGAGCACGACGGGCATAACATTCTGGGCGTCAGCGGCGACCCGCAACACCCGGCCAACTTCGGCAAGCTGTGCAGCAAAGGCTCGAGCCTGCACCTGACCGGTGACATCGACGCGCGCGCACTTTTCCCGGAACTGCGCCTGAGTAAAAGTCTGGCCCGCAGTGTCACCGATTGGGACACGGCGCTGGAACATGCTGCCAATGTATTCGCCGACAGCATCCGCGAGCATGGCCCGGACAGCGTGGCGTTCTATATTTCCGGCCAGTTGCTGACCGAGGATTATTACGCCTTCAACAAACTGGCCCGCGCCCTGATAGGCACCAACAACATCGACAGTAACTCGCGGCTGTGCATGTCATCGGCCGTTGCAGGCTACAAACGCAGCCTCGGTGCCGACGCCCCGCCCTGCAGTTACGAAGACATCGAGCTGAGCGATTGCGTGATGATCGTCGGCAGCAACATGGCCTACGCCCACCCGATTCTGTTTCGTCGTCTGGAAGAAGCAAAAAGCCGACGACCCGCGATGAAGCTCATCGTCATCGATCCCCGACGCACCGATACCTGTGAACTGGCCGACATGCATCTGGCCATTCAGCCCGGCACCGATGTGGCCTTGTTTCACGGCATCCTCCATGTGCTGATCTCTCAAGGTCTTGTCGATCAGGCCTTCATCGCTGCACATACTCAGGGCTACGACGACCTCGAAATACTGACACGCGATTACCCGCCAGAGCACGTGGCCTCGCTGTGCGGCATCGAGGTCGAACAGTTGCTGACCTGCGCCCGGTGGATCGGCGAGACGCCCAGCTTCCTGTCGCTGTGGTGCATGGGTCTGAACCAGTCCACAGCGGGCAGCGCCAAGAACAGCGCGCTGATCAATATTCACCTTGCGACCGGCCAGATCGGCCGCGTCGGTACCGGACCGTTCTCGCTCACTGGCCAGCCAAATGCGATGGGGGGCCGTGAAACCGGCAGCCTGTCCAACCTGCTGCCAGGTCACCGCGAAGCCAGCAACCCGGAACATCGTGCTGAAGTGGCCGAATACTGGGGCGTCGATCAATTGCCCGCCAGCCCCGGCCTGTCCGCCATCGAGCTGTTCGAACAGATGCAGAGCGGCAAGATCAAGGCGCTGTGGATTGCCTGCACCAACCCTGCGCAATCATTGCCGGACCAGAACCGGATCAAAGCCGCGCTCGAGATGTGTCCGTTCGTAGTGTTGCAAGAAGCGTTCAAGACCACTGAAACAGCGCACTTTGCCGACCTGCTGTTGCCCGCTGCCAGTTGGGGCGAAAAGGAAGGCACTGTGACCAACTCCGAACGCCGCATTTCCAATGTGCGAAAGGCCATTCAGGCACCCGGCCAGGCACGTCCCGATTGGGCAATCACGGTGGACTTCGCCCGGCGCCTGCAACATCGGCTGCAGCCCGAAGCGCCCGCCCTGTTCGACTTCGAGAATCCGGCCGCATTGTTCGATGAATTCAAAGGCCTGACCACCGGACGCGACCTGGACATGTCCGGTATCGACCGGGCGCTGATCGACCGTCTGGGTCCACAGCAATGGCCATTCCCGGCGGGTGCCCGTACCGGTACGCCGCGTCTTTACACCGATGGCGTCTTTGCTTCCCCATCCGGCCGTGCGCAGTTCCTGAGCGAGCCGTATGTGGCCGCCAGGGAACTGCGCGATACTGAATTTCCGCTGACGCTCAACACCGGTCGCCTGCGAGACCAATGGCACGGCATGAGCCGCACCGGAACCGCCGCCCGCCTGTTCGGTCACGTCAGCGAGGCAGTCCTGAGCCTGCATCCGCAAGACCTGCACCTGCATGCATTACAGGCCGGCGACCTGATCAAGCTGGTCAGCCGTCGCGGCGAACTGTATTTGCCTGTGAGCAGCGATGACAGCGTACGTCCCGGACAGGCATTCCTGCCCATGCACTGGGGGGATCGCTTCCTCAAGGGTGGCGTGAACGTCGTGACTCAGCCAGCATTCGATCCAATTTCGAAACAGCCGGAACTCAAGCATTCCGGCGTCAGAATTGAAAAGGCCGATCTGCCGTGGCAATTCTTTGCACTGGTCGAAGGCAATGTGCAGCAGCAATGGGAGCGTCTGCGCAGACTGTGCGAGGCGTTCACTTACGTGAGTCTCGGCCTCGTCGGTCGCGAGCGCCCGGCGCTGGTGCTTCGTGCCGCGCACACTGTCGCGCCGGATGCGAGCCTGCTGCACGAGATCGACGTGTTGCTCAGTGTTGATCAAGGTCCCGTACTGGCTTACGACGACCCCAAGCGCTCCATCGGCAAGCGGGTAAGGATCGACAACGGTCGTATTACCGCCATCCGCCTGGCCGGCGAAACCCTGGCCCAGCATTGGTTACAGACGCTGTGGCTTGAAGAACGTATCGATCCACCCTTGCGCCGCTGGCTGCTCGCACCGTTGAGCAGCCAACCCGGCAAAGACGACGCCGGGCCACGCGACAAGACGTTGTGCAACTGCATGAACGTCAGGCAGAGCGCTGTGTTGAAAGGCATCGAGGATGGCCTGGACCTGAACCAACTGAAGAAACAATTGGGCTGCGGGACAATGTGCGGATCCTGCGTACCGGAAATAAAAAGACTGATCAACACCGTGATGGTCACTGAATGAGGAACACAGCATGAACGCAAAAGTCTGGCTGGTGGGCGCAGGCCCGGGTGATCCTGAATTGCTGACGCTCAAGGCCGTGCGGGCCTTGGGTGAAGCGGATGTGGTGCTGATCGATGATCTGGTCAACCCTGCCGTGCTTGAACACTGCCCCGCCGCACGGGTCATCCCTGTCGGCAAGCGCGGCGGCTGTCGCTCGACTCCCCAGGCCTTCATCCATCGTCTGATGCTGCGCTATGTACGACAGGGCAAATGCGTGGTCCGCCTCAAAGGCGGAGACCCTTGCATCTTCGGTCGCGGCGGCGAGGAAGCGGACTGGTTGCAGGAACGCGGCGTGACTGTCGAACTGGTCAATGGCATCACCGCGGGTCTGGCGGGCGCGACGCAATGCGGTATCTCGCTGACACTGCGTGGAATCAGCCGCGGTGTGACACTCGTCACCGCCCACACGCAGGATGACAGCAGTCTCAACTGGCAGGCACTGGCGCAAAGCGGCACGACACTGGTGGTGTACATGGGTGTGGCGAAGCTGCCACAGATTCATGAGAACCTGCTGGCCGGGGGAATGAGTCCGGACATGCCGGTGGCAATGATCGAGAACGCGTCCCTGCCAACGCAGCGTGAATGCCGCAGCACACTTGCGAACATGCAACAGGATGCACAGGCGTTTGAATTGAAGAGTCCTGCCATTCTGGTGATTGGCGCAGTCGCGGCGGGAGGTCAGGAAGTGCTGAATCGGACATCGCTGAACCCGCTTCACCAGCAGGCTGGCTGACGCTCACGTATATTGCCTACGCGCCAACATGCCATGCACGCTCAAATCGCAGACAAAGAAAAGCCCGGCCTGAGCCGGGCTTTTCAGTACAAGCGGCTAATTACTTAGCTTGAGCTTCTACTTCTGCTTCTACGCGACGGTTAACTGCGCGGCCAGACTCAGTTGCGTTGTCAGCAACTGGACGGGATTCGCCGTAACCAACCGAGTTTACGCGGCTAGCACCAACGCCATACTGGTTGACCAGAACTTGCTTAACGGCGTTTGCACGACGCTCGGACAGCTTCTGGTTGTAAGCGTCAGGACCGACGGAGTCAGTGTGACCTTCAACAGTGGTGGTGGTTTGTGGGTACTGCTGCATGAAGTCAGCGAGGTTCTTGATGTCGCCGTAGCTGCTAGGCTTGACTACGGATTTGTCGAAATCGAACTTCACGTCCAGCTCAACACGAACCACTTCAGCAACGGCTGGGCAGCCATCAGCGTCAACAGTTACGTTTGCAGGGGTGTCTGGGCACTTGTCAACGTTGTCGCAAACGCCATCGTTGTCGCTGTCGGAGCACACTTCAGCTACTGGAGCTGGTGCTGCTTCAACTTTCTTGCTGCCGCCACCGAAGTTAACGCCGATACCGACGCTTGGCGCCCACTCGGTGTTGCCTTGGTCGATGTTGTACTGAGCTTCAACGCCTGCACGGGCATAGAAGTTGTCAGTGAAGTACAGCTTGGCGCCGCCGCCGATGTTGGCGAAGGTGGAGCCGTCACGGCCGCCACGAGCGTCCTGGCCAATGCTCTGGTCAGAGAAACCGGCAGACAGGTATGGACGCAGCATGTCGCCCGGGTTGTTGAAGTGGTACAGAGCGTCCAGGGCGGTGTTGGAGCCCTTGATGTTCTTGCCGCTGTCGCTACGGACGTTGTGAACTTCGTCGTAGCCCAGACGCAGTTCAACGTCATCGGTCAGGAAGTAGCCAACGGAGCCGCCGAACAGGTTGCCGTCGTTTTTGAAGTTACGATCGCTGTCGTAATATTCTTTCTTGGCGAAGCCTTCGATTTCGACCGCGCCTTGGCCTTGTGCCAGAGCGCCGAAAGAAGTTGCGGCAACAATAGTACCAATGGCCAAGCCCAAGGTGTTTTTCAGTTTCATCCGTTAAATCCCCATCTGATGATTGTAAAGCAGTCCCGCATAACTGGGGACAACTCGTCGGCAAGTCTACCAGACCTTGCCAGTTCGTTAGAGATATTTGCTCGCCGTTAAGTTTCGACGATACCTGCAAATTTCTCACGTAATTTATCAAGCGCCCGCTTGTAACGCATTTTCGTTGCGCTCAAGCCCATGTGCATGATGTCTGCGATCTCCTGGAACTCGAGTTCTGCGACGAATCGCAGCACCAGAATCTCCCGATCGATCGGGTTCACATGCACAAGCCAGCGATCGAGACCGCCCCGCTCTTCAGGTTTTGGCGTCTTTTCTTCTGACGCTTCCTCAAGCGGATCCAGGCTCAAAGCGTCCATCAAGCGACGCTTACGCCGTTCCTTTCTGTATTGAGTGATGCATTCGTTATACGTGATGCTGTAGAGCCAGGTCTTGAATTTCGATTTACCCTCGAAATTCTTCAAGCCATACAACACCTTAAGCATCACCTCCTGACAGACATCGTCAGCGTCGCGATCGTTCCCCAAATAACGTGCACAGACGTTAAAAAGTGTTCGCTGATAGCGACGCATCAATTCTTCATACGCCCGTGTCACATTGAACAGCTCGACATGGGCGCGTGCAACCAGCTCCTCATCCGAGAGCTCGTGTGGATCGTAGCGCGTTGAAAGCGGTTGAGGTTTATTCAAAACGAGTCTTGCCGACAGTCAGGTCAATGTCCGCCACAGCCTTTTCCGGCAACTTGGCGGCATAGATTAGCAGGTTAGCCGCTTAACGGCTGCTTACTCTCTGATCGAGAAGGATCCGGTTGGAAAAAGAAACCAGCTCCCCCTCATCTGTCAGCAGGGTCGTCTTGACCGTACCGATTTCCTCTATCTGCCCCTCAGTATCGCCTATCTGCACCTGCTGGCCTACCTGATAGAGTTCACGCACATAAATTCCGGCGATGATCTGACCCGCAATTTCGCGACTTCCCAGGCCCAACGCCAGGGCCACCGCCAGACCAACGGTCAGCAGGGCAATCACGATCACGTGATTCAGCAGGTCGGTTTTGACCTCCAGCTGGCTGATCGCGACAGAAATACTGATGATAATAACCAGGCCTTGGGCAATTCTTCCAAGACCGGCAGAGTAATCGATGCCGACGCCTTCAGCCGCACCGCGGACCAGGCCATTGACCAGTTGCGCCAGCAATACACCTACCAGTAGCACCAGCGCCGCGCCGAACACCTTGGGAAGGTACAGCGCCAGCATGTCGAGCGTGGCAGACACCCGTTGCAGGCCCAGCGACTCGGCAGCGGACACCAGAAAAATCAACAACACGAACCAGTAAACGATCCTGCCGATCAATGTGGAGATCGGCACCTTGACGCCGGCACGCCCCATGATCTTGGTCAGCCCGGTGCCGCCGACCAGGCGATCCAGCCCAAGCTTGGCAAGCAGCTTGGACAGCAGCGCATCAAGCAGCTTGGCTACGGCAAAGCCGAGCACCACCACGACGAGCGCGCCAAACAGGTTAGGGATGAAGTTTGCAACTTTGGTCCACAATGCAGTCATTGCAGCAAGAAGACTCTGCGTCCAGAGGTTCAATTCCATGCTCAATCAGCCTTATCGGTAGAACGCGCACCGGCTCTGGTGCGACGGGAAACGGGAGCGACATGGGCGGAACCGTTGTTGAGCGCGATCATCATCGCCTCGGACCAACGGCCCAGCAGCCCGAACAACACACCGGCACCTACCTGGCGGTTGGCGGTTTTCAGGACTCGCCCCAGACATGCATCGTCGTCCCGGCTGGAGGATGACGAATTAAGCATGTCACGTAAAGATTCTTCAAACGGATCGTGCATCAGGCACCTCACGCAATGTAAGTCAAAGACGTGACGCTTTGCAGGTGAGTCACAAACGCTTCATGAAAAAACATATAAGTATAAGCCTTATACCCAACGCAACCGTCTGAACAGCCACCACTGCCCCGCCGCCACCGCGACGATCAGGCTGCACGCGACCAGAAAACCATAGGGATTTTCCGCCCCGGGAATGCCCCCGACGTTGATGCCCAGCAGACCGGTCAGAAAACTCATGGGCAGGAAGATACCGGTGATGATGCCGAAGCGGTACATGGTGCGATTCATGTGCTCGCGCAGACGCCGGTCTTCGGACTCAAGCAGCAGCCCGACTCGCTCTCGTGTCAGTTCAAGCTCTTCCAGGTAACGGGTCAGGCTGTTGTTCAACTCGTTCCAGTAGTCGGCATCTTCATTGTCGAACCAGGTCAGTTTGATGCGCGAAAGCTGGCCATATATATCGCGTTGAGGCCCCAGAAAACGCCTGAGACCTGCCGCACGACGGCGGATGTGCAGCAACTTGCCATGCTCTGGGCTGTACCGTTCGTCGGCGTCGGTCTTTTCCTCTTCCTCATCAACCGATTCAGTCAGCTCGCCGACCAGATCCTGAACCTTGTCAGTCAGGTATTGAGCCAGATAAAGAATCAGTTCCGACGCCGTTTTGGGGCCTTTGGACTGGCCGAGCAGCTCGATCAGCTCTTCGGTGGCACGAAGGGGCCGCAGTCGCAACGAGATCACCCGCTGCGCTGCCGCGAAAATCCGCACCGAAACCATGTCTTCAGGCTCGGCACCGGGATTGAGGTTCACACCGCGCAGAAACAGCAGCAGTTCCTCATCGGGCAGCGCCAGCAGACGCGGCCGGGTATTTTCTTCAAGCAGCAGATCGCAGGCGAACTCGCTCAGGCCGCTGGCGGTGCGTAACCATGTCTGGGTCTGCGGATGACTGCGATCCCAATGCAGCCACAGGCTTTCCTGCGGCTGCAACTCAAGGTCCTGAAGCTCGGTACGAGCGATGAAACGCGCCCCACCCTTACCATCCAATACGAGGGCATGAACCAGCCCCCACTGCGCGTTTGCTTCATCGAACATTGAGACGTCGCTTATTCCGGCATGGTCAGGGGAGAAGGAGAAATGATCACGCCGTTGTTGTCGGCATAAAGGTAATCGCCCGGCTTGAAGGTCACACCGCCGAAGGTCACCGGCACATTCAGCTCACCGACACCACGCTTCTCGCTTTTCTTCGGATGGCTGGCCAGCGCCTGCACGCCCAGATCTGTCTGAGCCAGCATGTCCACGTCGCGGACGCAGCCGTAGATCAAAACGCCTTCCCAGCCATTTTTCGAAGCCTGCTCGGCGACCATGTCACCCAGCATTGCGCAACGCAGCGAGCCGCCACCGTCGACCACCAGCACCTTGCCCTTGCCGTCCAGCGCAATCTGCTCCTTGACCAGCGAGTTGTCTTCGAAACACTTGAGGGTAACGATCTTGCCGCCAAACGAGTCGCGTCCACCGAAATTGCTGAACATCGGTTCGACCACCTGTATCAGGTCCGGATAAGCGTCACACAGATCGGGGGTGAGGTAGTGCATGAGGTCAACTCCTGTCATTGAGGCATGGGCTCAAGAATGGTGCAGATTCAGCGTGCTGCGCAGTGCAATGTCTTTATAGCGACTTTAACCGCTAACTGCCTACTGCCACCTGAAACTCGGCTGTCTGTTCAGCAGACCGCTCGCGCAGCCAATCGATCACTCGAGGCCACACCTGTTGCTGCGCGCCCTTGCTGACCAGCATCTGCACATGGCCGAAATCTTCGTTGAACCCATGCTCGCGGCCCAGGCAGAGAAACTGCTTGAGTTCGCTGCCTACCTGATCGAACAGCATCCGACAGGCCCACACCGGATCTTGGTGATCGCCCACTGCAGCCACCGCCAGTAACGGAACCTGAACGGCTTTCAAGCCTGCCCACCAGTCGCCGTGACGATCACCGAAGCGACCGAACAGACCGTGCCAGCGCATGCTTTCCAGCAATATCCCCATGGGCTCGTCCTCCGGCCCGCGCTTGAAACGCGGACCGGACACGTGCTCGAAGCGTTTGAGCAGAAGACGACTGGACCATTGCAACGGCGGAATCTTCAACGGCCAGTAAGTGCGACTGATCTGGCTGCCGAACAACGCTACCGACGCTGCGCTCTCGACGCTGAGGTATTCGCCCCCCAACGCGGCGGCCAATGTGGTGCCGCCCAGCGAATGACCGATCCAGTGGGGTACCTGCCCGCTTTGTTCCTGCACGAAGGCAGCGATTGCAGGCACGTCATAGCGGGCATAGTCGGCTACGCAATTGGCGCGATAGTTCTGATTACGTGCCGACAGGCCATGCCCACGCATTTCGGGAATCCAGACGTCATAACCGGCACGCGCCAGAAACGGTCCCAGACCGATACCCTTGGGCGAATACCAGAATCTGCGATTTGAAAAACTGCCGTGTATCAGGATAACCGGAATACCCCGTCCATGAGCCTGATCGACCAGGCCCAGGCGGGTCACGGCCAGTTCGACGCTCGCGTCAGGACTGTTGGCAGGTTTGAGACGGTAGACGTCCTCGACCAGATCGCCGCGACGCTCGGCACTGATCAAGGCAACGGGAAATAGATGGCTGCTGCTTTGCATATTGCTCTTTTCGGAAATTCAAAGGCATCGGGTCGCCTCTGACAGACTGTATGAAAAACTGCATATCGATGCGCCCTGCGGCGCATAAAAAAGGCGGTCTCCGAAAAAACCGCCTCTTTTTGATGAAATCCTGAACCACAAGACGGCTCAGGACTTTTTCGCGTCACATCAGACCGGCGCTTGCGCCTCGGCCAGGAAGAACCAGGTCTCCAGCACCGAATCGGGGTTGAGCGAGACACTCTCGATGCCCTGATCCATCAGCCAGCGCGCCAGATCCGGGTGATCGGAAGGTCCCTGACCGCAGATGCCGATGTACTTGCCAGCCTTGTTGCAAGCCTGGATGGCGTTGGACAGCAGCTTCTTGACCGCAGGGTTGCGCTCGTCGAACAGGTGAGCGATGACGCCGGAATCACGATCCAGGCCCAGCGTCAGCTGAGTCAGGTCGTTGGAGCCGATGGAGAAGCCGTCGAAGTACTCGAGGAACTCTTCAGCCAGAATCGCGTTGGAAGGCAGCTCGCACATCATGATGATGCGCAGACCGTTCTCACCGCGCTTCAGGCCGTTGGCCGCCAGCAGCTCGATGACCTGACTCGCTTCGCCCAGGGTGCGCACGAACGGCACCATGATCTCGACGTTGGTCAGGCCCATGTCCTCACGCACACGCTTGAGGGCGCGGCATTCCAGTTCGAAACAGTCGCGGAAATTCTCGCTGATGTAGCGCGATGCACCACGGAAGCCCAGCATCGGGTTTTCTTCTTCCGGTTCGTACAGTTTGCCGCCGATCAGGTTGGCGTATTCGTTGGACTTGAAGTCCGACAGACGCACGATGACCTTCTTCGGCGTAAACGCGGCGGCCAGCGTGCTGATGCCCTCGACCAGCTTCTCGACATAGAAACCGACCGGATCGTCGTAGCCGGCGATGCGTTTGTCGACGCTGTCCTTGATTTCCGGCGGCAACAGCGAGTAATTCAGCAGCGCCTTGGGGTGCACGCCGATCATTCGGTTGATGATGAACTCCAGACGCGCCAGGCCGACACCGGCGTTGGGCAACTGGGCGAAATCGAACGCACGGTCGGGATTACCGACGTTCATCATGATCTTGAACGGCAGCTCGGGCATGGCATCGACCGAGTTGGTCTTGATGTCGAAACCCAATTCGCCCTCGAAGATGTAACCGGTGTCGCCTTCAGCGCAGGAAACGGTCACGCCCTGCCCGTCCTGCAACAACTGGGTGGCGTTGCCGCAACCTACAACAGCGGGGATGCCCAGCTCGCGGGCGATGATTGCCGCGTGGCAGGTACGACCGCCACGGTTGGTGACGATGGCGCTGGCGCGCTTCATGACCGGCTCCCAGTCCGGGTCGGTCATGTCGGAGACCAGCACGTCGCCGGCCTGGACCTTGTCCATCTCGGACACGTCTTTGATGATCCGCACCTTGCCCGCGCCGATGCGCTGACCAATGGCACGACCTTCGACCAGCACCTTGCCGGTCTCCTTGAGCAGATAACGCTCCATGACGTTGGCCGACGCCCGGCTTTTCACGGTTTCAGGACGAGCCTGAACAATGTAAAGCTTGCCGTCGTCACCGTCCTTGGCCCATTCGATGTCCATCGGGCACTTGTAGTGCTTCTCGATGATCATCGCCTGTTTGGCCAGTTCGGACACTTCGGCATCGGTCAGGCAGAAACGCGCACGGTCGGCAGGCTCGACGTCAATGACCTTGACCGAACGACCGGCCTTGGCTTCTTCGCCGTAAATCATCTTGATGGCCTTGCTGCCCAGATTGCGACGCAGGATCGCAGGACGGCCAGCGGCCAGAGTATCTTTGTGTACGTAGAATTCGTCAGGGTTGACCGCGCCCTGCACAACCGTTTCACCCAGGCCGTAGGCGCCGGTGATGAACACCACGTCGCGAAAGCCGGATTCGGTGTCGAGGGTAAACATCACACCTGCAGTACCGGTTTCGGAACGCACCATGCGCTGCACGCCGGCTGAAAGCGCCACCAGCTTGTGATCGAAGCCTTGATGCACGCGGTAGGAAATGGCGCGGTCGTTGAACAGCGAGGCGAACACTTCCTTGGCCGCGCGAATAACGTTCTCGACGCCGCGAATATTCAGGAAGGTTTCCTGCTGGCCTGCGAAGGAGGCATCAGGCAGGTCTTCGGCGGTGGCGGAAGAACGCACGGCAACGGCCAGATTCGGATTGCCTGCCGACAGCGCGGCGAATGCAGTGCGAATCTCGGCGTTGAGCTTCTCGGGGAATTCGGCTTCCATGATCCACTGACGAATCTGCGCGCCTGTTCTGGCCAGGGCGTTGACATCGTCGACATCAAGAGCATCCAGAGCTGCATGGATCTGATCGTTCAGACCGCTGAGCTCGAGAAAATCACGGTAGGCCTGGGCCGTAGTCGCGAAACCACCGGGCACTGATACACCAGCGCCTGCGAGGTTACTGATCATTTCGCCGAGGGATGCGTTCTTGCCTCCCACATGCTCCACATCATGGACGCCGAGCTTATCGAGGGAAACTACGTACTCTACCAAGGTGATCTCTCCACTAACTGTGTTTATTGTTGGGAAAAGCTCATTTACTGACGTCACGGCAACGTGACCGCAGGCGTTTCGGAACAGGTGCGGACCTGAACCTGCAAAATAGGCGAGAATGCAGACCTCCAGGGCCCGCCAGCGCGCCTATGATATCCAGAAATCGTCAACTGCTTAAGGCCAGGGCGCAAATGAAACGATCCGCTTTCTTCATCTCCGACGGGACCGGCATCACGGCCGAGACCCTGGGGCAAAGCCTGTTAGCGCAATTTGAAAACATCACGTTCAACAAGTTCACCAGGCCCTATATCGACAGTGTCGAGAAGGCGCGGGCGATGGTACAACAAATCAACAAGGCCGCCGAGAAGGACGAGGTGCGGCCGATCATCTTCGACACCATCGTCAACCAGGACATTCGGGAAATCCTGGCGACGTCGAACGGCTTCATGATCGATATTTTCTCGACCTTTCTGGCGCCGCTGGAACTGGAGCTTAGTTCACACTCCTCGTATTCGGTGGGCAAATCGCACTCCATCGGTCACAACTCCAACTATATGGAGCGTATCGAAGCGGTCAATTTCGCACTGGATAACGATGACGGTGCGCGCACGCACTACTACGACAAGGCCGACATCATTCTGGTCGGCGTCTCACGTTGCGGAAAAACCCCGACCTGCCTGTACATGGCCATGCAGTTCGGCATCCGGGCGGCCAACTATCCGCTGACCGAGGACGACATGGAACGCCTGCAACTGCCCGCCGCGCTCAAGCAGCATCGCGATAAACTGTTCGGCCTGACCATCGACCCGGACCGTCTGACCGCCATTCGCCACGAGCGCAAACCCAATAGCCGCTACTCGAGCTTTGCACAGTGCGAATTCGAAGTGCGAGAGGTCGAGAATCTGTTTCGCCGGGAGAACATCCCGAACATCAATTCCACCCATTTCTCGGTGGAGGAAATCTCCGCCAAGGTGTTGGTGGAGAAAGGAGTTGAGCGGCGGTTCAAGTAAGGGCCATTCATCGGGGGATGATGAAAGACAGTCGGCCCCCACAGAGATTGCGTTTCTTGAGGAGGATTCATGCCAACGCAGCGCATTGGCACGATCAATACGCGTGTTTTCATGCTTCAGATTGCGGCACCCGCACCCAGCCTTCCATCAGGACTCTGGCGCTGCGACTCATGATGGCTTTGGTGACTTTCCATTCGCCTTCCTGCTGATGCGCCTCGGCGCCCACCCGCAGAGTGCCGGAGGGATGGCCGAAACGGACTGAACTGCGGGTTTCGCCACCCGCCGCCAGATTCACCAGCGTGCCCGGAATGGCAGCCGCCGTACCAATCGCCACAGCGGCAGTGCCCATCATGGCGTGGTGCAGCTTGCCCATGGACACGGCACGCACCAGCAGATCAATATCCTGCGTCGCGACCGGCTTGCCGCTGGACGACACGTAACCGGACGGGGGCGCCACGAAGGCAACCTTCGGCGTGTGCTGCCGACGTGCGGCTTCGTCCACATGCCCGATCAACCCCATACGCACGGCACCGTGGGCCCGGATGGTCTCCAGTTTCGCCAGTGCTTCAGGGCTGCCATTGATGTCGCCCTGCAGCTCGGTGCCGGTGTAACCGATATCGGCGGCGTTGATGAAAATGGTCGGTATGCCCGCATTGATCAGGGTTGCCTTCAGCGTACCGACGCCCGGCACGTCCAGATCATCGATCAGATGGCCAGTGGGAAACATTGAACCACCCGCACCCTCTTCGTCCGCTGCCGGATCGAGAAACTCCAGTTGTACCTCGGCCGCTGGAAAGGTCACGCCATCGAGTTCAAAGTCACCGGTTTCCTGCACCTGGCCCTTGCTGATCGGCACGTGAGCGATGATGGTCTTGCCGATGTTGGCCTGCCAGATCCGGATCGTGGCAATGCCGTCCTGCGGAACGCGGCTGGCCTCCACCAGACCGCTGAGAATCGCGAACGAACCGACCGCCGCCGAGAGATTGCCGCAGTTGCCACTCCAGTCCACGAACGGCTTGTCGATGGATACCTGACCAAAGAGGTAATCGACATCGTGACCGGCCTTGCTGGAGCGCGACAGGATCACCGTCTTGCTGGTGCTGGACGTCGCGCCGCCCATGCCATCGATCTGTTTCTCGTAAGGGTCCGGACTGCCGATCACGCGCAGCAAGAGTGCATCCCTGACCGGACCCGGGACCTGAGCAGCTTCGGGCAGGTCAAGCAGGTTGAAAAACACCCCCTTGCTCGTACCGCCACGCATATAGGTAGCGGGAATTCTGATTTGCGGTAAATGAGTCATGTCTGTTCCTGTACCAGTCATTGATCGTTGCCAGGCTCCGCGCTCATCGTCATATGCACGTCTCGCGGCAACCAGCGAACTGTGGGGCGGCTTGCATTCATTCAGACACTTTCGTTTTGATCGTGCCCATGCGCTGCGTGAGCACGATCAGTGCTGCTCTGCGTTCAAGACACCGTCGCCTCGAGGAAATCCTGGGCAAAGCGTTGCAGCACGCCGCCCGCCTCATAGATAGAGAGTTCTTCGGCGGTATCCAGACGACAGGTCACCGGCACCTCAAGGCGTTCGCCGGTTTTGCGATTGATGACCAGCGTCAGGGTCGCACCCGGTGTACGCTGGCCGATCACGTCGTAGGTCTCACTGCCGTCAATGCCCAGTGTCAGACGACTGGTGCCCGGCTTGAACTCCAGAGGCAACACGCCCATACCGACCAGATTGGTGCGATGGATGCGCTCGAAGCCTTCGGCCGCAATGGCCTCGACCCCCGCCAGACGCACACCTTTGGCCGCCCAGTCGCGGGACGAGCCCTGACCGTAATCGGCACCGGCAATAATGATCAACGGCTGTTTGCGCGCCATGTAGGTTTCGATGGCTTCCCACATGCGCGTCACCTGGCCTTCCGGCTCGATACGGGTCAGCGAACCCTTCTTGACTTTGCCCTCCACCACCGCCATCTCGTTGACCAGTTGCGGATTGGCGAACGTGGCGCGCTGGGCAGTCAGGTGATCGCCACGGTGGGTGGCATAGGAGTTGAAATCCTCTTCCGGCACACCCATTTTCGCCAGATATTCACCGGCTGCGCTGTTGAGCATGATGGCGTTCGACGGCGACAGGTGATCAGTCGTGATGTTATCCGGCAACACCGCCAGCGGACGCATCCCCTTGAGCGTGCGCTCCCCGGCCAGCGCCCCCTCCCAGTAAGGCGGACGGCGGATGTAGGTGCTCATGGCACGCCAGTCATACAGTGGCTCGACCTTGGGACCCGTGTGCTCTTCGATGGCGAACATCGGAATGTAGACCTGGCGGAACTGCTCCGGCTTGACCGATGCCTGCACCACCGCATCGATCTCTTCGTCCGCAGGCCAAAGGTCCATGAGGCGAATCTCCCTGCCATCGACGACGCCCAGCACATCCTTCTCGATATCGAACCGGATCGTACCTGCGATCGCGTAAGCGACTACCAGTGGCGGCGAGGCGAGAAATGCCTGCTTGGCATAAGGATGAATCCGTCCGTCGAAGTTGCGGTTACCGGACAGCACTGCCGTGGCGTACAGGTCGCGGTCGATGATTTCCTGCTGGATGGCCGGATCCAGCGCACCCGACATGCCGTTGCAAGTGGTGCAGGCAAACGCCACCACGCCGAAACCCAATTGCTCAAGCTCAGTGGTCAGCCCGGCAGCGTCCAGGTACAAGGCCACGGTTTTCGAGCCAGGTGCCAGCGAGGACTTCACCCAGGGCTTGCGAGTCAGACCCAGGCGATTGGCGTTACGCGCCAGCAGGCCCGCGGCGATCACGTTGCGCGGGTTGCTGGTGTTGGTGCAACTGGTGATCGCAGCGATGATCACCGCGCCATCGGGCATCTGCCCCGGCACGTCGTCCCATTGCCCGGCGATACCTCTGGCGGCCAGATCGGACGTGGCCACACGCGCATGCGGATTCGACGGGCCGGCCATATTACGCACCACGCCGGACAGGTCGAAGCTCAGTACTCGCTCGTACTCAACCTGTTCGAGGCTGTCGGACCATAATCCGGTGTGCCTGGCGTACAGCTCGACCAGCTTGACCTGCTCATCCTCGCGCCCGGTCAGGCGCAGGTAATCGATGGTCTGCGAATCGATGGAAAACATCGCAGCCGTAGCGCCGTACTCAGGCGCCATGTTGGAAATCGTCGCGCGGTCGCCCAGCGTCAGGCTGGCCGCGCCTTCGCCGTAGAACTCCAGGTACGCGCCCACCACTTTTTGCTGGCGCAGGTATTCGGTCAGGGCCAATACCACGTCGGTTGCGGTAATGCCGGGCTGTCGGCGACCGGTCAGTTCGACACCGATGATGTCCGGCAAACGCATCCAGGACGCGCGACCCAGCATCACGTTTTCCGCTTCAAGGCCGCCCACACCGATCGCGATCACGCCCAGCGCATCGACGTGCGGGGTGTGGCTGTCGGTGCCGACCAGGGTGTCGGGAAACGCCACACCGTCCAGTACCTGCACCACCGGCGACATTTTCTCCAGATTGATCTGGTGCATGATGCCGTTGCCGGGCGGAATCACTTCGACGTTCTTGAACGCCTGCCTGGTCCAGTCGATGAAGTGAAAACGGTCTTCGTTGCGGCGATCCTCGATGGCGCGGTTCTTCTCGAATGCCTGGGGATCGTTACCGCCGCATTCCACGGCCAGCGAGTGGTCGACGATCAACTGCACCGGCACCACCGGGTTGACCAGCGCAGGGTCGCCGCCGTGGGACGCGATGGCATCGCGCAAGCCTGCGAGGTCAACCAGTGCGGTCTGGCCGAGAATGTCGTGACACACCACTCGCGCCGGAAACCAGGGAAAATCCAGATCGCGGCGACGCTCGATCAATTGGCTCAGCGAGGCATTCAGGGTCGTCGGATCACAGCGGCGCACCAGGTTTTCGGCCAGCACACGCGAGGTATAAGGCAACGTGGCGTAAGCGCCGGGCCTGAGGGCTTCTATGGCTGCGCGTGCATCGAAATAATCAAGCGGGGTGCCGGGAAGCGGTTTGCGAAATTCACTGTTCATTGCGGGCTCGGTTCATTGCTGGGCTGAATCAGCAGGGTTTCGAATGACGGGCGGGAAGCTCATCAGCGGCTCCCCTGCCCATCCGGCTCAACGCTGCTCGATAGGCACGAAGCTGCGCTGCTCGACGCCTGTGTACTCGGCGCTTGGACGAATGATGCGGTTGTTGCTGCGTTGTTCGAACACATGGGCCGCCCACCCGGTGAGGCGCGAGCAGACGAAGATCGGCGTGAACAGCTTGGTCGGAATGCCCATGAAGTGATACGCCGAGGCGTGGTAGAAGTCGGCATTGGGAAACAGCTTCTTCTGCTCCCACATGACCTTGTCGATGGCCTCGGACACCGGGAACAGCACGGTATCTCCCACCTCATCGGCGAGCTGTTTCGACCAGCCCTTGATCACCTCGTTGCGGGGGTCGGATTCCTTGTAGATCGCATGGCCGAAGCCCATGATCTTTTCCTTGCGCTCCAGCATGCCCAGCGTGCCCTGTGTCGCCTCTTCGGCCGAGCCGAAGCGCTGGATCATTTCCATGGCCGCTTCGTTGGCGCCGCCGTGCAACGGACCGCGCAACGTGCCGATCGCTGCGGTAATGCAGGAATACAGATCGGAGAGGGTCGATGCGCAGACCCGTGCGGTGAAGGTCGACGCGTTGAATTCATGCTCGGCGTACAGGATCAGCGACACGTCCATGACCTTGCGGTGCAGTTCGCTGGGCGTCTTGTCCAGCAACAGATGCAGGAAGTGCCCGCCAATGGAGTCTTCGTCGGTGGTGCAGTCGATGCGCTTGCCTTCGTGGCTGAAGCGGTACCAGTAACACATGATCGCCGGAAAGGCGGCCAGCAGGCGGTCGGTTGAATCGCGCTGCTGCTCGAAGCTGCGCTCGGGCTCCAGGGTGCCGAGCATCGAGGCGCCGGTCCGCATCACATCCATCGGGTGAGTGTCGGCCGGTATGCGCTCAAGGACTTCTTTCAGGGCTTGCGGCAGCTCGCGCATTTCCTTGAGGCGTTGCATGTAGGCCGTCAGTTGCGTCCGGGTCGGCAGCTCCCCGTAGAGCAGCAGATAGGCGACTTCTTCGAAGCGTGCTTCGGCGGCCAGTTCGCGAACGTCATAGCCGCGATAGGTCAGGCCAGCGCCCGCCATGCCGACGGTGGACAGGGCAGTCTGTCCGGCGACCTGACCCCGCAGACCTGCGCCGCTCAATACTTTTGCTTCAGCCATTGCATTCTCCAGTTCTTGAAATTATCGGGAATGATCACGTAAATACCCCGCTCGTGCGCCTCGACACTGATGTGCCCATTGCTCCGCGTGGGCAAGGCAATGATCAGCGGGCTTTGTTCAGCCCCTCTTCTGCGCAAACAACGCATCGAGCTTCTGCTCGAAGGTGTGGTAATCGATGGCGTCGTACAGTTCCATTCGGGTCTGCATGGTGTCGATGACGTTTTGCTGGGTGCCATCGCGGCGAATCGCGCCGTAGACATTTTCCGCCGCCTTGTTCATGGCGCGGAATGCCGACAAGGGATAGAGCACCAGCGATACATCAGCGTCGCGCAACTCGTCCACGGTAAACAGCGGCGTGGCGCCGAATTCGGTGATGTTGGCCAGGATTGGCACACCGGCGCGGTTGGCGAACTGCTTGTACATCGCAAGCTCGGTGATGGCTTCCGGGAAAATCATGTCCGCACCGGCTTCGATGCAGGCCGCCGCCCGTTCGAGTGCGGACTCAAGGCCTTCGACAGCAAGCGCATCGGTGCGCGCCATGATCACGAAGCTGTCGTCGGTACGCGCATCGACAGCGGCTTTGATGCGGTCGACCATCTCTTCCCGGGACACGATTTCCTTGTTAGGACGATGCCCGCAGCGCTTGGCGCCGACCTGATCTTCGATATGAATCGCGGCCGCACCGGCCTTGATCATCGAACGCACGGTGCGCGCCACATTGAATGCCGACGAACCAAAACCGGTATCGACATCGACCAGCAGCGGCAGATCACACACATCGGTGATGCGCCGCACATCAATCAGAACATCTTCAAGCCCGGTAATGCCCAGGTCCGGAATACCCAGCGAGCCTGCGGCAACACCGCCACCGGACAGATAGATCGCCTTGAACCCGGCACGTTTGGCCAGCAGCGCATGATTGGCATTGATTGCACCCACCACTTGCAATGGCTGTTCACTGGCGACGGCGTCACGAAAACGCTGCCCGGGAGTTGTGGTGTCGCGACTCATGATTCACCTCGTTCGGTAGCCGCCTGATAATGGCGCTCGATATTGCGTCTGGACGCACCGATATGGCGGCGCATCAGTAATTCGGCCAGCTCGCCATCGCGTTCGGCAATCGCATCGAGGATGCGGTGATGCTCGGCAAAGGCCTGCCGGGGTCGGTTCGGCGTGGTGGAAAACTGGATGCGGTACATGCGGACAAGCTGATAAAGCTCGCCACAGAGCATCTGGCTGAGGGTGCGGTTGCCGCTGCCCTGAATGATCCGGTAATGAAAGTCGAAATCGCCTTCCTGCTGGTAGTAACCGACACCGGCCTGAAACGCGGCGTCGCGCTCGTGGGTATCCAGTACCCGGCGCAACTCGTCGATCTCTTGGCCCGTCATGCGTTCGGCCGCCAGCCGACAGGCCATGCCTTCAAGGGACTCACGAATTTCGTACAGTTCAATCAACTCGGCATGACTCAGGGAAACGACACGGGCGCCGACATGCGGCACGCGAACCACCAGACGCTGACCTTCAAGACGATGGATCGCTTCGCGCAACGGCCCACGGCTGATGCCATAGGTCCGGGCGAGTTCCGGCTCGGAAATCTTGCTGCCGGGAGCGATCTCGCCTTTGACAATGGCCGCCTGAATACGCCGGAAGACGTTCTCGGAAAGGGTTTCCGAATCGTCCGACACACCTGTGACATTTTCAAGCGCACCCAACATTGTCAACACCTTGAATTTCTATTGACCTGAATCTAGCCCCGAGCAGCGTTTCAGTCAAAGAAAAACCGGTGATTGTCGACAATCGTCTAATACGCGGCGTTTTTTCAATCGCTGCAAGGGCTGCCGGACACCGCCGCGAAACTGGCAGCAGCAAGGCTTCATGCTAGACTGCGCGCCACATTTACTCAGTGCTGCCCGGTCCCGGATATCAGCCTGCAACCCCGATTCTTTCGTCATCAGGCCCATAACGTTGCGCCCTGACCCTGAAGTATTGCGCTTGGTGCGCCAGGATTTATGAGACTCGATACCTTCACCACATTGCTCTGCCTTTTGCTTATGCCTGCTTTCAGCCTGGCAGCCAACAAGACTGTCTATGGGCTGAACGAATACGCACGGCTTGCCGAGATTGACCTGGAAGTCGCCGCAAAGCTGGATACTGGCGCCAAGACGGCCTCGTTGAGCGCACGCGATATCAAACACTTCAAACGCAACGGCGAAAGCTGGGTACGCTTCTATCTGGCCATTGACGACCGCCATGCGCACCCCATCGAACGGCCACTGGCGCGGGTCAGCAAGATCAAGCGCCGCGCGGATGACCGCGACCCGGATGACGAAAAAAAGTACACCGCACGCCCGGTCATCAGCCTGTCGGTTTGCATGGGCGAAGTTTTACGCACCATAGAAGTGAACTTGACCGACCGAAGTGCTTTCCAATACCCGCTTTTGATCGGCTCCGAAGCCCTGAAACACTTCGATGCGCTGGTCGATCCAAGTCTTAAATATGCGGCAGGGAAGCCTGGCTGCGCTTCCGTCGCTCAAAACGCAGAGTAAACACATGCGCTCTCTCACGCTCCATCTGAAAATCCTGATCACGGCCCTGGTCACACTGGGCATTGCGATCACGGCTTATCAGATACTGGCGCTCGGCATTCCGGTGACCGAAGACGAAACCGACGACCTGTGGAACATCGATGCCAAGGTCGAGTTCGTCGCCAACCCAAAGGACTCGGTCAAGATCCAGATGTTCGTGCCGCCTCTGGCGCACGACTACATCAGCCTCAATGAAAGTTTTATCTCCAACAACTACGGCGTCAGCGTCAACCGTGGCGACGGCAATCGCCGGGTCACCTGGTCGACCCGTCGTGCCACCGGCAACCAGACCCTGTATTACCGTCTGGTGCTGACCAAGCGCTACAGCGGCGAGAAACCCAAGCTCAAAGGCCCGATTTTCCGCGACAGCCTGCCAGTGGAAGGCCCTGAGAAGATCGCGGCCGAAGCCCTGCTTGCCCCGATTCGCCAGCACTCGGCGGATGTCGAGACCTTCATTACTGAAGCCATCAAGCGCGTCAACAACCTGAACGACGACAACGTCAAGCTGCTGCTGGCCGGCGATACATCGACCGGCAAGAAAGCCCAGGTCACCGAACTGCTGCTGTCCATTGCTCACGTACCGATGGAAAAGGCCCACACCATTCGGCTTGAAGCCGGTCAGCCGCAAACGCCGGAGCTGTGGCTGCGCAGTTTCAATGGCAAGGAGTGGCTGTATTTCAACCCGGACACCGGCGAAGCCGGTTTGCCGGATGATCGCCTGCTGTGGTGGACCGGTGACGAGAATCTGGTCACTGTCGAAGGCGGCAAGAAGGTGCAGGTCACCTTCAGCCTGAACAACAGCGAAATGAACGCCATGCGCCTGGCCAAACTGACCGACGCCAGCACTGACTCCGACTTCCTCGCCTATTCGCTTTATGGCCTGCCGCTGCAGACCCAGCAGACGTTCATGATCATGGTCATGATTCCGATTGGCGTGCTGGTCATCCTGATCCTGCGCAATCTGATCGGCCTGCAAACGCTGGGCACCTTCACGCCGGTGCTGATCGCCCTGGCCTTCCGCGAAACCCAGCTGGGCTTCGGCATCGCGCTGTTTACGGTGATCACCGCGCTGGGGCTGTCATTGCGCTCCTACCTTGAGCATTTGAAATTGCAGATGCTGCCGCGCCTGTCGGTGGTGCTGACCTTCGTGGTGGTGCTGATCGCCGCCATCAGCCTGTTCAGCCATAAACTGGGGCTGGAACGCGGCCTGTCGGTAGCATTGTTCCCGATGGTGATTCTGACCATGACCATCGAGCGACTGTCGATCACCTGGGAAGAGCGCGGCGCCAGCCATGCCATGAAAGTCGCCATTGGCACGTTGTTCGCGGCCTCGCTGGCGCACCTGATTATGAGCGTGCCGGAACTGACCTACTTTGTGTTTACCTTCCCAGCGGTGTTGCTGGTGCTGGTCGGCTTTATGCTGGCAATGGGCAGATACCGTGGCTATCGCCTGACCGAACTGATGCGTTTCAAGGCCTTCCTGAAAGAGGAGCAGGCCAAGTGATCGGCTGGTGGAAAACCTGGAAGGCGCTGGAAGCGCGCGGGATCATGGGCATCAATCGGCGAAACGCCGATTACGTGCTCAAGTACAACAAGCGCAGCCTCTATCCGATCGTCGATGACAAGATCATCACCAAGGAACGCGCCATCGCGGCTGGCATCCATGTGCCGGAAATGTATGGGGTTATTTCCACTGAAAAGGAAATCGAACAGCTCGACGAGATCATCGGCGGGCGCAGCGATTTCGTGATCAAACCGGCACAGGGCGCAGGCGGCGACGGCATTCTGGTAATCGCCGACCGCTTTGAAGACCGTTATCGCACCGTATCCGGGCGCATCATCAGCAAGTCGGAAATCGAGCATCAGGTGTCCAGCATCCTGACCGGTCTGTATTCGCTGGGCGGACACCGCGACCGAGCACTGATCGAGTACCGCGTCACGCCGGACCCGATCTTCAAGAGCATCAGCTATGAAGGCGTACCCGACATTCGCATCATCGTACTGATGGGCTATCCGGTGATGGCCATGTTGCGCCTGCCCACCCGCCAGTCAGGCGGCAAGGCCAACCTGCACCAGGGTGCCATCGGCGTCGGCGTGGATCTGGCAACCGGCATCACCCTGCAAGGCACCTGGCTGAACAGCATCATCAGCAAGCACCCGGACACCACCAACTCGGTGGATGGCGTGCAACTGCCCAATTGGGACGGCTTCATGAAGCTGTCTGCCGAATGCCATGAGCTGTGCGGACTGGGCTACATCGGTGTCGACATGGTGCTTGATCAGGACAAAGGCCCGCTTATTCTGGAGCTCAACGCCCGTCCCGGCCTGAATATCCAGATTGCCAACGACAGCGGCCTGACACACCGTACTCAGGCCGTGGAGGCGCGCATCGAGCAACTTGCACTGGAAGGCCGACAGGAAACGCCTCAGGAACGAGTCGAGTTCGTACAGGCACTGTTCGGCCATGTGCCCAGCGCCTGAGAACGATCAGCTTCTGCTCAATCCCGACATACCCCTAGGAGGCGACAAGCCACAGGACTACAATCCCCGGCCGCGCCTCCCTACTGACGTTTCGATATGCCCACCTGCCTGATTCATCCCCTGCCCTACAGTGCCGACCCGGCCGTGTACTTCTCACGCGTTCGCCAGGCACCGGGCGCGATACTGCTCGACAGCGGAAGACCGGTGGCCGACCGTGGACGCTTTGACCTGCTCAGCGCCTGGCCATGGCAGGACTTGACGGTCCAGGCAGAGGAAACCGGCGGCGCTTACATCGACCGCTTGCGCAAAGGCCTGGCCTGGCTGGGTGATGCCCGACTGCCGGAAGGCGTCAATCTGCCTTTCGCGGGCGGCCTGATCGGGTACCTGAGTTACGATTTCGGACGCCGTCTCGAGCCGCTGCCAGACGCGTCCCTTGACGATCTGCGACTGCCCGATGCACGCCTCGGGCTATATGCCTGGGCCTTGATCAGTGACCATGAGGCACAGACCAGCCAGTTGATGTTTCATCCGGCCATGACCGAGGTCGAGCGCGAACGCCTGATCGCGCTCTTCGAAGGCAAATCGGCACCCGATGTCACAACGTTCTCGCTGCAACAGCCTTTTGCCGCCAGCATCAGCTCCAGCGATTACCAGCAAGCGTTCAAGCGGATTCAGGACTATATCCAGGCAGGCGACTGTTATCAGGTCAACCTCACCCAGCGATTTCAGGCGCCGTGTACAGGCGATGCGTGGCAGGCCTACCGGGCACTCCGCTCAGCCTGCCCCACGCCATTTGCAGGTTTCATGACGTTGCCGGATGACAACGCGATCCTGAGCCTGTCACCCGAACGTTTCGTGAAAATCAGCGACAGGCAGGTCGAAACCCGCCCGATCAAAGGCACCCGTCCACGTGGCAGCGATCCGGCACAAGACGCCGGGTTCGCCGAGCAACTGCTGCGCAGCGAAAAGGATCGCGCCGAGAACCTGATGATCGTCGACCTGCTGCGCAACGACCTGGGGCGCAGTTGCCGAATCGGCTCGGTGAAAGTCCCGGAACTGTTCAGTCTCGAAAGCTACCCCAACGTGCACCATCTGGTGAGCAGCGTGACCGGCGAACTGGCACCAGACCATGACGCACTGGATCTGATTGCAGGCAGCTTCCCCGGCGGCTCGATCACCGGCGCACCGAAGATCCGCGCCATGCAGATCATCGACGAGCTGGAGCCCACACAGCGAAGCATCTACTGCGGTTCACTGATGTACCTGGACGTACGTGGACAGATGGACAGCTCGATCGCCATCCGCAGCCTGCTGGTCAAGGACGGGAAGGTATCCTGCTGGGGCGGCGGCGGTATCGTTGCGGACTCCGACTGCGAAGCGGAATACCAGGAGACCTTCACCAAGGTGCGGGTGCTGCTTGAGACGCTGAACGCGCTGATCTGATCCTGCCCATCGGGCTGCGGGAGACCGCTGGCTGGCGATACGTTTCCTCAGGCCACATATCAGTCACTGAACGGCCGCCATCGCTGGCAAGCCGCCTCCCCCGAGGCAGGCAATCAGTCAGAAACTTTCAGAGCGCCAACTCCCGATTCGATGCCTTGATAAATTCCTTTTTCAACGCTTCGAACGTGTGCACCGCCGGGAACTGCGGGAACTCGCGGATCACGTTTTCAGGGGCGTGGAACAGAATGCCGGCGTCAGCCTCGCCCAGCATCGTGGTGTCGTTATAGGAATCACCTGCTGCGATGATGCGGTAATACAGACTCTTGAAGGCCAGCACCGACTGGCGCTTGGGGTCTTTCTGGCGCAACTGGTAGCTGATGACGCGGTCAGTCTCGTCAGTGATCAGGCGATGGCACAGCAAGGTCGGAAAACCCAGTTGGCGCATCAGCGGCTGGGAGAACTCGTAAAAGGTGTCCGACAGGATCACCACCTGAAACCGCTCGCGCAGCCAATTGACGAACTCCACCGCGCCGTCCAGCGGCTTCAGGGTGCCGATCACCTCCTGGATGTCTGAAAGCTTCAGGCCATGCTCGTCAAGAATGCGCAGGCGCTGCTTCATCAGCACGTCGTAGTCGGGAATGTCCCGGGTGGTGGCGCGCAGCGATTCAATACCTGTTTTTTCGGCAAAGGCGATCCAGATTTCGGGGATCAGCACACCTTCCAGGTCGAGACAGGCAATTTCCACAGAACGCTCCTCAAGAGACACTTCAAGACAAAGGGGAAGCGGCACTCTAGCCGCTCGCCAAGCGGCCACGCAACGATGGATTTTGTTACCATTGCCGCCATCACGAGCGCTTAAGCGCCACCCTTTACCCAGGAAGCCGCCTGATGAGCCAACCCTTCGACGTCGCCGAGCTAGCGACGACTTATGCGAACAAATCTGCGCAGGACATTCTGAAACTGGCCTTCGAACATTTTGGTGACGAGCTGTGGATCTCCTTCAGCGGCGCCGAAGACGTCGTGCTGGTGGACATGGCCTGGAAGCTGAACAAGAACGTCAAGGTGTTCAGCCTGGACACCGGTCGCCTGCACCCGGAAACCTATCGCTTCATCGAGCAGGTGCGCGAGCACTACAAGATCGATATCGAGATCATCTCGCCGGATCAGAGCAAGCTTGAGCCTTTCGTCAAGGAAAAGGGGCTGTTCAGCTTCTATCGCGACGGCCATGGCGAGTGCTGCGGCATCCGCAAAATCGAACCGCTGCGCCGCAAGCTCGCGGGCGTCAAGGCCTGGGCCACCGGCCAGCGTCGCGACCAGAGCCCCGGCACTCGCAGCGCAGTGGCAGTCATGGAAATCGATACCGCTTTCTCGACACCCGAGCGCACGCTGTGCAAGTTCAACCCGCTGGCGCAGATGAGCAGTGAGGAAATCTGGGGGTATATCCGGATGCTGGAACTGCCTTACAACAGCCTGCACGAGCGCGGCTTCATCAGCATTGGCTGCGAGCCCTGCACGCGTCCCGTGTTACCAAACCAGCATGAGCGTGAAGGCCGCTGGTGGTGGGAAGAAGCCACTCAGAAAGAGTGCGGTCTGCACTCGGGGAACCTGATCGCCAAGGTCTGACCGACCGGGGGCCAGTCATTGCGGGCATCGACGTCTGCCCGCAATGGCGCCGTGTCGGCTGCGCCCGATCAATGCACAGGCAGTTCGACATTGGCGAACAGCTCTTCCATCTCCTGTTTGTTATGGCAGGTAATCGCCTTGGCCATGACTTCGCGAGTCAGGTGCGGGGCGAATTTCTCGATGAAGTCGCACATGAAGCCACGCAGAAACGTGCCGCGACGGAAAGCAATCTTGGTAACGCTGGACTCGAACAGGTCGCTGGCATCCAGAATCACCAGATCGCTGTCCAGCTCTTCGTCCACTGCCATTCTGGCGACGATACCCACCCCCAGATTCAGCCGCACATAGGTCTTGATCACGTCGGCGTCTGCCGCGGTGAACACCACCTTGGGCACCAGGCCGCGATGGCTGAAGGCTTCGTCCAGCTTGGAACGACCAGTGAAACCGAATACATACGTCACAATCGGGTATTCGGCCAGCAGCTCCAGCGTCAACTTCGGCACCTTGGTCAGAGGATGACCCTGAGGTACCACGACGCATCGGTTCCAGCGATAGCACGGCATCATCACCAGGTCACTGAACTGCTCCAGCGCCTCGGTGGCGATTGCGAAGTCAACGGTCCCGTCAGCCGCCATTTCGGCGATCTGGGTGGGAGACCCCTGATGCATATGCAGTGCAACGTCCGGGTACTGCCGGATGAAATTGCTGATGACAGGCGGTAATGCATAACGCGCCTGAGTGTGAGTGGTCGCGATCGACAGCGTGCCCTTTTTCTCGTTGGAGAATTCCTGAGCGATCTGTTTGATACTTTCGACCTTGCGCAAAATCTCACCTGCCGTGGTGATGATGCGCTCGCCTGCCGGAGTGACACGCGTCAAGTGCTTGCCGCTGCGTGCAAACACCTCGACCCCCAGTTCGTCCTCAAGCAGGCGAATCTGCTTGCTGATGCCGGGCTGTGAAGTGTAAAGGCTCTGTGCCGTCGCGGAAACGTTGAGGTCGTGGTGCGCCACTTCCCAAATGTAGCGCAGTTGTTGGAGCTTCATATGTATCCCTCAAAGCAGATAAACCCTAGGGGCATCAGCGACGGTATATAACTGGATTAATGGTCAGGAGAATAATTCTAGAACTTTTTATCACCTTTATGGGGCGATGGCACGCTCGATTTCACTTGAACCGTCAATTAGACCTTCTGGAGCCGTCGCTCCACCCTCGCCCTCTGTTCTGCATCATGGGCACCATGTAAACCGGTACTTCGGAAAGCTGTAAAACCCTGGCGGCCGTACGACCTATCGACGCGCCCTCTTTCGCCCTGTGGCTGTGACTGCCCACCACAAGCAAATCCACATCCAGTTTCCGGGCCTGTTCAAGAATCACGCTGGAGGGTTCTCCCTGAACGACCCGCACTGTGCGGATGAAAGACAGGTCTTTGTGACCTTCACCCAGCTCCTCACGGAACCCGTCGAGCATCCTTTGCTGTATTCCCTCCATGAACGCACTCACGCCCCTGCCGTGAAGCTCCCTCAACGCATCCTCACCCAGATAGCTCTGCAGCACCGATTCGGCGAACAGCCCCATGGGTTCAACGACATGGATAACGTAAAGTTCGGCATCGAACGTCCGGGCCAGTGCCAGCGCATGCTGTGTCACATAGGGCGCATACAGACCGAGGTCTGTGGCATACAGCATCGAACGAACCATACAACCTCCCGGACAGCCACATTGGCGGAGATTGATTCAGCTTAGCAGTGCGTCAAAGACCGCGACGGCGGACAATTGGCGTCTGTACGTTCAAAGCTTTATTTCGTTGGTGATCCCGTGGGGAACGTGGCCGGTCGCCACCACCTCACGTGCCTTTTCGCAGTGCCCGGGCTGATCGTCGAAGAACACATCCGCGGCAAATGCCTCGAGAAATGCCGACTTTTGCAGACCGCCGAGAAACAGTGATTCATCGAGCCGGATGTCCCATTCACGCAAGGTGCGGATCACCCGCTCGTGAGCAGGCGCGGAACGGGCGGTTACCAGTGCGGTGCGGATCGGGCAACTGGCTTCGGGAAACTCGCGCTGCAGCAGATTGAGCGCTGCCAGAAACGGCTTGAACGGACCGCCACGCAACGGCTCACGGGCCGACTCTCGCTCGCTGGCCTGAAAGGCCAGCAGCCCGTCAGACTGGTAGACCCGCTCCGACTCATCGGAAAACAACACGGCATCGCCATCGAACGCGATGCGCAATTCGGGAGTCGCCGCCCGCCGTGCGCCGCCCGACAGGATGGTGGCCGCCGCAAAACCGGCATCCAGCGCACTGCGCACATCCTCGGCATGGGTCGAGAGGAACAGATGACAGCCGAACGCGGCCAGATACGGATAAGGGCTGCGCCCGCCGACGAACGCCGCCCGACTGATGTCCAGCCCGTAATGCTGGATGGAGTTGAACACGCGCAACCCGGTATCGGCACTGTTGCGCGACACCAGAACCACTTCGACCCGCGCCTTGCTCAGGCTGGCATTGAGACTCAGCAGCTTTTCGACCAACAGATAAGCATCACCCTGCTCGAGAATCTCGTCTTCGTGTTCGATCTGATACTTGCGGTACGCCTCGACGCCCTCCGCCATGTAAACCGCGTGACTGTCGCTCAAATCGAACAACGCCCTGGATGAAATGGCCAGTACCAGCTTGTGGTCTTCAGCGTTCGTCATGTCTGTTTCCTCGCCTCTTCAGCGATTGTCGCGATCAATAAAGGCCAGCGCCTGATACAGCGTTCGCACGCACGGCATGTCAACACCGGCGTCGAGCGCAGCGGCCAGAGGCCGGGCATAGATGGCGTCCAGTTCCAGCGGGCGCTTTTCGATCAGGTCGTGGTGCATGCTGGGCTTATAGTCGGGCATGCTTTCGGTCACGCTGAACAGATGCCGCGCAATACCTTCCGGCAAGGTGTGGCCACAGGCCTTCGCGCCTTGCACCACCTCGTCCATCAAGGTCAGTACCAGCTCGCGACTGGCAGGGTCGCTCATCAGGCGCGCCGTACTGGTCCGCAACAGCGCTGAAAGCCCGTTGAACGGGACATTCCACACCAGTTTCTGCCAGCGTGCCTGTTGCAGGCTGGGCATGGCGTGCGATTCAACACCGGCCTGCCGGAACAGCTCCGCGCAGGCCTCGACAATGGACAAGCGCTCCGCTTGATCGGCTGCCGGACCGCTGTGATAGCCGATGCTCACGGCTCCGAACGCCTGATGTGCAACGACGCCGGGAGCAGACCGATGAACGCAGATGAAACACAGCCCGCCCAGTATGTGGATGCTGTCCGGCAGGACCGCTCGCAGCTGGTCTTCGACCGCCAGTCCGTTCTGCAGCAAGAGCACTTTCGTGCCCTCGGCAGCCATCGCAACGATGACCGGTCCCAATTCGGCATTGCCAGTACTCTTGGTGCCGACCAGCAACCAGTCGCATGGCGGAATATCGGCAGCCGAACAATAGGCCTGTACCGGGTTGAGTTGCAGATCGCCATGCACCGCACTGTTGACCTGAAGGCCGTTCTGCACGACCGCGTCAAACTCGCTGCGCAGCAGAAAATGCACGTCGAACCCGGCGCGCGCCAGCATCAGGCCATAAAAACCGCCGATGGCCCCAGTGCCCACGATACCGATTCTCGGGCGTCTGATTTCACTGCTCATAACGTCTCTCTGGCTGTCTGTCTTTATCAGGGTAATTCGTCGGGTGGGCTGCCAAGTGCGCGATCCAGGGCCGACAGCAGGCCATCGACGCTCAGCGGCGCGCGAATTGCACCATAAAAGGCCCCGTTGCGTACCAGGAACAGGGCCGGCAGGTGAAACACTTCATAGCGCTGTACGGCACCGCCATTGTCCTGCGCGTCGATCCAGCAAAGTCGATCGACCGCAAGCCCCATGTCAGGCAGTTGCTGCCTGGCCCAGCGGCAGGCGGAGCAGCCCGAACTGGTAAAAATCACCAGCGAGGTGCCGGGCAGTTCAAGCAATTGGTGATCGATGTCAAAGTCGCTCAGTTGCAGTTCAATCAACGAAATAGCCCTCACCTCTGGCCGTACACTATCCGTTGCAGCGCCGGCGGTTGCAAATGACAGATGCTTCAAGGCTGTCAGGTGGCGGTAAACCGGCCCGATGCCCTGCTTTGCCCATTGTCGAACAGCGCGATAACGCGCTAAGGTTCCGCTCCCCACTGCGCTCAACCTGCTGGGCACCGCCGCACAGGGGATCGCAGGCGGCCAGTACCCGCGACCTGATGAGTAACACGATGGCTGATTTACCGATTGACGACCTCAACGTTGCATCCAACGAGACTCTGATCACACCGGATCAGCTCAAGCGCGAAATCCCTCTGACCGACGCTGCCCTGCACACGGTCAGCCAGGGTCGCGAAGTGATCCGCAATATTCTCGACGGCAATGATCACCGCCTGTTCATCGTGATCGGCCCGTGCTCGATCCATGACCTGAAAGCGGCCAAGGAATATGCCGAGCGCCTCAAGGCGCTGGCGGCAGAACTGTCGGACACCCTGTATCTGGTCATGCGCGTCTATTTCGAGAAGCCGCGCACCACCGTAGGCTGGAAAGGCCTGATCAACGATCCGTACCTGGACGACTCGTTCAAGATTCAGGACGGTCTGCACATCGGTCGCCAGTTGCTGCTGGATCTGGCCGAAATGGGCCTGCCTACCGCAACCGAAGCGCTGGACCCGATTTCCCCGCAGTACCTGCAGGACCTGATCAGTTGGTCGGCCATCGGCGCCCGCACCACCGAATCCCAGACACACCGCGAAATGGCTTCCGGCCTGTCGTCGGCGGTCGGTTTCAAGAACGGCACCGACGGCGGCCTGACCGTCGCCATCAACGCGCTGCAGTCGGTTTCCAGCCCGCATCGCTTCCTGGGCATCAATCAGGAAGGCGGCGTGTCCATCGTGACCACCAAAGGCAATGCCTACGGTCACGTGGTACTTCGCGGCGGCAACGGCAAGCCCAACTATGACTCGGTGAGCGTTGCGCTCTGCGAGCAGGCCCTGAACAAGGCCGGCATCAGCCCGAACATCATGGTCGACTGCAGCCACGCCAACTCCAACAAGGACCCGGCCCTTCAGCCGCTGGTCATGGAAAACGTCGCCAACCAGATCCTGGAAGGCAACGAGTCGATTATCGGTCTGATGGTCGAGAGCCATCTGAACTGGGGTTGTCAGTCCATTCCCCAGGACCTGTCGGAACTGCAATACGGTGTGTCCATCACCGATGCCTGCATCGACTGGGAAAGCACCGAGAAAACCCTGCGCGGCATGCACGCCAAGCTCAAGAACGTATTGCCTGCGCGCAAACGCAAGTAATCCATTGCGCACACGAAAACGCCGAGCAATGCTCGGCGTTTTTGCAGGTATCGATTACAGCGTGATAACGATCAGATCTTCGCAGCCTGTCGCTGATGGCGTTCCATATATCGCTCCACATAAGAGCAGGACGGGATTACGGTGTAGCCCATGCTGTCGGCGTAATCGAGCGCCTTCTCGGTCAGGGCGGCAGCGATGCCTCTGCCGCGCAATGCATCCGGGACGAAGGTCCGATAGAAATCCAGGGTCTGTTTTCCCAGGTCCATATAGGTCAGGTAGGCCCGATGGCCATCAATGTTGATTTCGAACTGATGGCCGGTCTGATCATGGTGGATGGACAACGCCTCGCTCATCGCTACTCCTCGCGGGTCTTGGAATTTGACCCCTACCTTACCGATCTTTTTCCGGCGAAGGAACATCTACGCCACCCTGTGCCTGTTTTCGACACCGGGAAGCGCCTGGCCGATCTCAACAAAGAGCACCTGTAAATAGTAGGCGTCATTGCCGCAGATGCTCAAGTGCGAGGCATATAAAAAGCATAAAACCACAGCCGGGCATCGCCATCCCTCGGTCCTTCCCTTCAACTTGACCTGCAGTTCAACATAAGCGCTTCAGGTACTTGCCTGGTACTCATTGAACACATTGGATCCGCCGCATGAAAAAACGCTGCAAAGGGCACAGGATGGCGCCTATGAAGCCAACGATCCCGACTGGCTCCACGTTCATACCGGAACCGTTTCGACCCGGGTGTTGTCATCTTTACCGCCATGGACAGCCACAGCAACGTGGATAGTTTTTGGACAGTTTGCATGAGAAGTAACGCGGAACACTTTCAAAGCCAAGAATTTTATGCGCTTCTTGCGCTTCCTCCGTTTACTTACTACAAACAATGGGTACTATGTACGCCGGTCATTTTCTCACTTTCGAGAGATGACTAATTTGAAATAAGTCCTTGAAGGGGAACACGATGAACAACGTTCTGAAATTCTCTGCTCTGGCTCTGGCAGCAGTTCTGGCCACCGGTTGCAGCAGCGTATCCAAAGAAACCGAAGCTCGTCTGACAGCTACCGAAGACGCAGCAGCCCGTTCGCAAGCACGTGCCGACGAAGCCTACCGCAAGGCTGACGAAGCTCTGGCTGCAGCTCAAAAAGCTCAGCAGACTGCTGACGAAGCCAACGAGCGCGCACTGCGCATGTTGGACAAGGCTAGCCGCAAGTAATAGTCCCCTCGGGATTGTTGAAGAGCCGACCCGGCGACGGGTCGGCTTTTTTATTGGCCGGCGCTTCAGGCTGGGTGCCCATGCAGCGCAATGGGCACGATCAACGCTGCGGAGATGGTACAACCTACGCTTGAGTGAGACGGGCCTTCAGCTGATTACTGAAATACCACCGGCGCATCAGCGGCAGCAGGCGCCGTACCCGGCACCGCGATCTCTACCGGCATGCCGTCTTCCGCGGCAACCACATCACGCACAAGATCCCAGTTCATACGCAGATTGTTGGCCAGGTCGTCGCGTTTGAGCAGGGCGTTGATGACCGCCGTGTGCTTGTCGACTACCGAAGGATTGCCCAGATCATCGACCGGCGTGTGCGCTTCCAGATAGACCTTTCCGCCACTCAGACCGAATTTATAGGGCTCGCTGATAATACGCACGGTGGTGCCGACAGGTGCCATGTCGGCCAGTTCCAGCACGTTGTTGTTGTACATGCGGAAGCAGCCGTGACTGGTGCGCATGCCAATACCGAATTTCTTGTTCGAACCGTGAATCAGGTAACCGGACATGCCCAGACCGAACTTGAACGGCCCCAGCGGGTTGTCCGGACCTGCCGGTACGACATTGGGCAGCGGATCACCATCGGCAGCATGTTCGGCCTTGATCGATGCCGGTGGCGTCCATGTCGGGTTCGGGGTCTTGGCGGTCACCTTGGTGACGCCGATAGGAGAACCCCACCCCTCACGGCCTACACCCAGCGGGTAGGTATGCACCACGTTCTGCCCTTTCGGGTAGTAATACATGCGGTACTCGGCCAGGTTGATGACGATCCCCTCACGCGGACCCGGCGGCAGGATGAAACGGGTCGGCAGCACAATGTCCTTGCCAGCGCCCGGCAACCAGGGGTCGACGCCAGGGTTGGCCGCAATCATTTCCAGGTAGCCCAGATCGTACTGGGTGCCGATGTCAGCGAAGGTGTCTTCATATTTGGCCTTGATGACCTGCACCTGCCCGATGATGTCCTCGCCGGGTGGCGGCAACGGAAACTCCAGAGCATGAACGGAGCTCGCCGCGCAGAGAGCAGCAAGTGACAGACAGCGGGCAACGGCTGGAATGCGCGACAACATCCGGGAAGATCCTTCGAGTAACGGCGATATGGGAAAGATTTGAAGTGTACACCTGCGTCCTGCCGTTCGGGAGATCCGCAGTGGCGAACGCGACGACAAGGTTACAGCTCAGGCCAGATCGGGTTCATGCCGCGCCGCTGGGCATCGAGAATGGCCTTGCACAGCGGACACAGGCGCTCGTCACGCAGGGCGTCGGTTTCGACAGCCGTCATATGCGGCTGAGCCGGTAACAGGGTGCCGCACAGCGTGCGATCGATCGAACCACCCAATTCCAGTTGGCGAGCAATCAGATGCACCCGCACTTCCTGGCACGCGAACAGATCCAGCTGCTCATCAGGCTCTAGCATTTGGTAGGCGTACAGGGACCAGGCGGGACGCGGCATGGGGGGCTCCAGATCGGGGGCGCCACATTAGCCGAAAGCTCCCGCCTGGAAAAGCCTCAAAGCAGCGGTTTCAGCGTCGGCCAGACATTTTCCAGCAGTTTTCCCTGCGCAGCGGCCGCGGGATGAAGACCATCGGCCTGCATCAGCTGAGGAACGCCTCCCACCCCCTCCAGAAAGAACGGCACGAACGGGACCTTTTTTTCGTCGGCGAGGTTGCTGTAGACCTCTTCGAACGCCTTGGTATAGCGCGGGCCGTAGTTGGGCGGTATGCGCATACCCAACAACAAGACCTTCGCACCGGCTGCACGGGCGCTGTCGATCATCGACGAAAGGTTTTGTTGCAATTGAGCAGGCAACTGGCCACGCAGGCCGTCGTTGCCACCCAGTTCGAGAATAACCAGCTCAGGCTTATGCTCTGCAAGCAGCGCAGGCAGCCGCGCCTGGCCTCCGGCACTGGTGTCGCCACTGATGGATGCATTGACCACCTTGTCGTCGAAACCCTGCTCCTTGAGCCGCTGTTCCAGCAGCGTCACCCACCCGACGCGGGTATCCAGGCCGAAAGCCGCGCTGATACTATCCCCAACGATCAACACCGTGCCCGCCACTGCGCCCTGTGACAGCAGCAGCAACCCCAGGCCAGCACTTAAAAACCACGCACGCATCGGATTCTCCATGAGTGAAAGTATTCTCAGTGCCCAAAGCCTCAGTAAAGTGGTCCCCAGCACCGAAGGTGACCTGACTATCCTGCACGAACTCTCCCTGGAACTAAACAAGGGCGACACACTGGCCATCGTCGGCTCATCGGGCTCGGGCAAATCCACGCTGCTGGGCCTGCTTGCGGGACTGGACCTGCCCAGCGCCGGTTCCGTCATCCTCGCCGGTCGTAACCTGAGTGAGCTGGATGAAGACCAGCGCGCACGAGTGCGTGCCGAACACGTCGGTTTTGTCTTTCAGTCGTTCCAGTTGCTCGACAGCCTCAATGCGCTGGAAAACGTCATGCTGCCCATGGAGCTGGAAGGCCGCCGCGACGCCCGCGAGCAGGCCCGCGATCTGCTGCAGCGCGTAGGCCTGGGCCAGCGCTTGACCCATACACCACGCCAGTTGTCCGGCGGTGAACAGCAGCGCGTTGCCATCGCCCGCGCCTTCGCCGCCCATCCCGACGTGCTGTTTGCCGACGAACCCACCGGCAACCTGGACAGTCACACGGGCGAGCGCATCAGCGACCTGTTGTTCGAACTGAACAAGGAACGCAATACAACGCTGGTGCTGGTCACCCACGATGAGCGTCTGGCCCATCGCTGCCGACGCCTGATCCGCCTTGAAGGGGGCCGCCTGGTCGCCCCGCTGGAGCCTTGATGGCACGCCTGCCTTTCGTTCGTCTGCTGAGCCTCGCGGCCCGCCAACTGTTGCGCGATGCCCGCGCAGGCGAGTTACGGGTGCTGTTTTTTGCCTTGCTTGTGGCTGTCGCGGCAAGCACCGCCATCGGCTACTTCGGTGCGCGTCTGAACGGTGCGATGCTGCTGCGCGCCACCGAGTTCCTGGGGGCCGACCTGATTCTCGAAGGCTCAAGCCCTGCCCGCCCCGAACAGATTCAGGAGGGTGAGCGGCTGCAACTCAAGCACGCGCAGATCGTGATTTTCTCCAGCGTCATTGCCACGGACGCCGGGATACAGTTGTCGAGCATCAAGGCGGTCGATGATGTTTACCCGCTGCGCGGCGAACTGAAAAGCGCATCCCATTTGTATCAGGCCGAAGAGGCAGGCAGCGGCCCGAAACCCGGCGAAGCCTGGGCCGAGGCGCGGCTGTTTCCTGCCGTAAATCTTAAAGTTGGCGACGACATCGACGTCGGTGCCAAGACCTTGAAACTGACCCGTGTGCTGACCTATGAACCGGACCGCGCCGGTAACTTCTACAGCCTGACGCCAAGGGTGATGATCAACCTGCAGGACCTCGCCGCCACAGGCGTGGTGCAACCCGGCAGCCGGGTCAGCTACCGGGAAATGTGGAGCGGCCCGCCGGAAACGCTCGCGGCCTATCGCAAGGCCATCGAGCCGGGGCTGGAGCCGCATCAGGAGATCAAGGATGCCCGCGATGGCAGCCAGCAGATCGGCGGCGCACTGGGCAAGGCCGAACGCTATCTGAACATGGCCAGTCTGGTCGCCGTGCTGTTGGCAGGTGTCGCGGTCGCACTGTCGGCATCACGTTTTGCCGCACGACGCTTCGACGCCAGCGCGCTGCTGCGCTGCCTGGGTTTGTCGCGAGGCGAAGCGATGGCGCTGTTCAGTCTGCAACTGGCGATCATCGGCCTGCTGGCGAGCCTCAGCGGTGCCCTGCTCGGCTGGCTGGCGCAACTGGGGCTGTTCGCGCTGCTGCAAAATCTCTTGCCTGCAACGGTACCACCGGGGGGCTTGCTGCCCGCGCTGGCTGGCATGGGGACGGGTCTGGTGGCACTGGCCGGGTTTGCCTTGCCTCCGCTGGCAGCGCTGGGTCGCGTTCCGCCATTGCGCGTGCTGCGCCGGGACATGCTGCCGATTCCCGCCAGTTCATGGCTGGTGTACGGCGCAGCGCTGCTGGCGCTGGGTCTGATCATGTGGCGCCTGAGTCTGGATCTGGTGCTGACCTTCGCCCTGCTGGGCGGCGGCATCGTTGCAGCGCTGGTGCTCGGCAGTCTGTTGCTGCTGGGGCTCAAAAGCCTGCGCCGCCTGTTGTCAGGAGCATCGCTGCCGTGGCGCCTGGGTCTCGGCCAACTGCTGCGCTACCCGCTGGCGGCTGCCGGTCAATCGCTGGCCTTCGGCCTGATCCTGTTGTCGATGGGCTTGATCGCACTGCTGCGCGGCGAGTTGCTCGATACCTGGCAAAATCAGTTGCCCAAGGATGCGCCAAACTATTTCGTGCTTAATGTACTGCCTTCAGAGAAAGAGAACTTCGCTCAGGCCATGAGCAAGCTGTCGACTCACTCGGCGCCGCTGTATCCAGTGGTGCCGGGACGCTTGACCAGCATCAATGGCGAACCGGTAGGCAACTTCGTCACCAAAGATTCACGCGGGGAAAACGCCACACGGCGTGATCTGAGCCTGACCTGGGCTGCCGACCTGCCCGAAGGCAACACGCTGACCGCCGGACAATGGTGGAAAGACCTGCCCGGCGCGACCGGTCAGGCCGATGCCACGCCGGGCGTTTCAATCGAAACAAAACTGGCCGAGAGCCTGCAGATCAAGCTGGGCGATCGTCTCAGTTTCATCGTCGGTGGTCTGACCCGCGAAGCAGTCGTCACCAGCCTGCGAGACGTGAACTGGGACACCTTCCAGCCCAACTTCTTCATGATCTTCCAGCCCGGCACGCTCGCCGATCTGCCGACCACTTACCTGACCAGCTTTTACCTGCCCAAGGGTCAGGACAAGCAGATCGTCGAGCTGTCGCGGGCTTTCCCGGCCATCAGCATTCTGGGTGTCGAGGCCCTGCTGGAGCAGGTGCGCAGCATTCTCGACCAGGTCACGCTGGCCGTGCAGTTCGTTTTGCTGTTCGTACTGGCAGCGGGCGTTGCCGTGCTGTTCTCGGGCTTGCAGGCGACCCTGGATGAGCGTATCCGTCAGGGCGCGCTGTTGCGGGCGCTGGGTGCGGAACGGGCATTGCTGATCAAGTCGCGCAGGATCGAGTTCGGCCTGCTGGGCGCTGCGAGCGGCCTGCTGGCGGCATTGGGCTGTGAGTTGGTGAGTTTCGTTCTGTACCGCTACGCCTTCTCGCTGGAATGGAGCCCGCATCCGTGGCTGTTGCTGCTGCCGGTGATTGGCGCATTGCTGGTAGGGGGTGCCGGCGTGTTCGGCACTCGCCGCGCGTTGAATGCCAGCCCGTTGACCGTGTTGCGGGAGGGCTGATTGCCAGCCTGAGCGCAGTAAATACCGAACCTCAGGAGACGGTTTGCCGACGATGACGTCAATTCAGTAGCTGAAATAGCGCCTGAAAACCGAATCGCCGACAAGCCGCCTCGCCGCCCAACGGATCGCAGTGCTTCAGAAAGACACGTGTTGCTTGAGGTGACTCCCGCGACGACTTCGCGAGCCGGGCTCAGCGCCATCACTGCTCATAAACAATGCTGTTCACAAACCACACCTTCTCGCCCTCGGGCGTGTTGACGATCACTTCGTCACCCTCTTCCTTCTTCAACAGCGCGCGTGCCATGGGTGAGTCGATGGAGATGTAATCGTTGCGGCCATAGATCTCGTCATAACCCACGATGCGGAATTTCTTCAGTTCGCCGTCTTCGTTCTCGATCTCGACCCAGGCACCGAAGAACACCCGCCCTTCCTGCTCGGGCGAATATTGCACCACGTGCATGTCTTCCTGTAGTGGTCAACTGATCCCGGACACGACGTTAAGTTTTTTCTCGGCCTGAGCCGGAGCCAGCCCACCGTTGAACTGATGCGGTCGAATCCAGTTGTAGCGATGCATCAGGTAATGGCTGATGTCTCGGTGTGCCTCTTGTACCGTCATGTAGCCCACGGTCGGTATCCACTCAGTTTTCAAGCTGCGAAACATAAGTTCCATCGGCGCATTATCCCAGCAGTTTCCACGACGACTCATGCTCTGGCGCATGCGGTAACGCCAAAGCCGTTGGCGGAACGCTCGGCTGCCATATTGCGAGCCCTGATCCGAGTGGAATAGCAGTCCTTGAGGCCTGCCACGCTGCTCGTAAGCCATATCCAACGCCTTGATCACCAAGTCCGCGTCGGGTTTGCTCGACAGTGCCCAGCCAACAACTCGGCGTGCGTAGAGATCCAGCACGACAGCCAGGTAATGCCATCTCCCTTGAGCCCAGATGTAGGTGATATCGCCACACCAGACCTGGTTGGGAGCCGGAACTTCAAACTCTCGATTCAAGATGTTCGGAATATCCGGCCGCTCAACCGTCGCTTGTTTGTAGGCATGTGATCCCGGTTGTTTGCTGACCAACGCCAGTTCCCGCATCAGGCCACGCACCTTGAACCGCCCGATTTGCTCGCCATCTTCCTGCATCATCGACACGATGCTGCGGCTGCCGGCAGCGCTTCGACTCTGCGTAAACAGTTCGTTGACTCGACTGCGTAACCGAAGTCGCTCAACGTCCGGAGTTCGACGTCGGATGCGATAGGCGTAGTAACACGAACGCGTGACATCAAAGATTGCGCAAAGCCAATCGACCGGCTCTTGGGAGCTCAGTTGATCAATCAGCGCGTGCGCTCGTGCTCTTCCGACATCAAGAGCGCGGTAGCCTAATGAGATGGTCACCCCCACACCCTGCGAGGGCTAAGCTTTAGCAGGGTGCTTTATTTTCGGAGGGCATCATCATGAGCGAGCCGGCGCTGATAGGTATTGATCTCGGTAAACATACATTCCATCTGCACGGCCAGGATAAGTTAGGCCGGGAGGTATTTCGCAAAAAATGTTCACGGGCGCAAATGATGCAATTTTTCGCCATATCGCAGAGCTGTGTCGTGGCAATGGAGGCCTGTGCGGGGTCGCACTGTGTTGCTCGTCAGTTGGCGGCAATTGGACACACGGCCAAGCTGATTTCCCCGCAGTTCGTTAAGCCCTTCGTCAAGGGCAACAAAAACGACTTTGTCGACGCTGAGGCGATTTGCGAAGCCGCTTCTCGTCCTTCGATGCGTTTCGTTACGCCCAAGACTGAATCCCAGCAAACCCTTTCTGTACTCCATCGGATGCGCGAATCGTTGGTGCGTGATCGCACCAGAACCGCTAATCAGATGCACGGTTTTCTATTGGAATTTGGCGTCAGCCTACCCAGAGGTTTGGCCATCATGAAGCATCTGGCGGTTGTTTTGGCTGAGCATGAACTTCCCGCTCATCTGACAGTGCTGCTGCAGCGGCTGCACAATCACTTCGTCTATCTGGATGAGCAAATCAAGGCAATGGATAAAGAGTTGGCATGCCAACTGGCCGACGATGATCTGGGAAGTCGTTTGCTGAGCATTCCATGTGTCGGCCCGATCACCGCCAGCCTGCTAGCTGTGGAGATGGGCGATGGGAAGCAGTACCGATGCAGCCGGGACTTTGCCGCATCAGTGGGCTTGGTACCCAAGCAATACAGCACCGGCGGCAAGGCCAACTTACTGGGGATCAGTAAACGCGGCGACAAGCACCTTCGACAGTTGTTGGTGCAATGTTCAAGGGTATACATGCAGAGACTCGATCACCAGAAAGGAGCCTTGGCCGACTGGGTTCGCTCATTGCTGAGTCGACGCCACTCCAATGTCGTGGCCTGTGCCTTGGCTAACAAGCTGGCGCGAATCGCTTGGGCGATAGCCACGCACCATACGCAGTACGAAGCAGGGCCAGACGCCTTGAACGCCTGACCCTGCAGTTGTGGCTGTACCACGATTTGCCTTTCAGGTTTTGCGATAGCTGAATAATGGATGACGTAAACGGCCTACCGGCCTGACGAAGAACCTGTTTTAAAAATTGGCTCAGCAAGAAGCCGTTAGCCTTTTCAGGATCGTCAGGCGCGACTCTCATCATGGCGCGGGTGAATCATCCAATAGACGCCGGATAGATTTAAGCAAGCCAACTACTTCGCCCATGAATCAGCATTGCAAAAAAAGGGGGTGACCATAGATTTTTAAAATGGATTTCTCCCGCTCAAGACGAGCAATCCGGGCTTCCAGTTCCTGGATTTTCTGTTGCTAGGGCGTCAGAGCCTTGCTTTGAGGCGTGACGCTATTGCGCTCCTGCTGAAGCTGATTGACCCAACGACGCAGGGCAGACTCGACAACCCCGAGTGACCGACAGGCTTCGATGTGGCTATAGCCTTGATCGAGCACGAGGCCTGCGGCCTCGCGTTTGAATTCAGCGGAAAAGGTACGGCGTTGTTTGGTCATCAGACACCTCTATCTGGCGAGCATTCTCGCCTAAATGGGTGTCCGGTTTCATTAGACCACTACACTCCCCTCCCAGGCTAACCAGCGACCCGCTTTGGGCAAATCGGTGTAGCCCTTCACCCCCCTCTGTAATAGGACTCCTGCGGCGCGATCGTCAGCTCCACATTATGGCGCAGGCGCTCAACCAGACTCCCTATAGAACTGATTTAACTGGGCGACCAAGTAGCTGGATCCGCATTGGCGGATACAGGGCATTCGGCACCGACCGTCATCCCTCTAACTTTTGGAGTACAGGTCGAGTACTGGTGGAAGTTATCCCTAGCATTGAGATATTGCGAAAAGTCATCAGGGATTGATCTAAAAAACAGGCAGGGAATCGCCACTGAAGCTTTGCCAGTGGGTTTCCAAGCCTGTTTTCGTATAGACAATGCCACCCCAAGAACAAATGGGCTTCGCCAGAATCCAGATCAAAATGGCTGCCGAATGCTTGTGCTATTGACCAGATCTGCGCAATGACTTATCCGACCCCGTGATTTTACCAGCATTCCTCTCGACGTCTCGTCGAATTTGTTGCTGATTAACCTCGTCCATTTCAGCCTTTGATTTCAAAAAGTCTTCATAGACCTTCTTAATGTACCGCTTCAGTATGTCCGGGACATCTTGAATCTTGCTGACATCAAGCTCGCCCACCTCAAGTTTGGTTGCCTTAAGAAGCTCCTCGTCGGGCCAGCCTGGGCTGAGGATGTAAAAATACATAAAAGGAAGCTTAAATACCGCAAAATACCGGTGTGGGTCATCAAAGAACCTGATGTCTTGAGCTCCAATCCCTCGATCTAAGCCATAAGTGTATTCTATCGGCAGCCCATAAAATGGAGGTTCTCCGCAGAAGGGCGCAAAATAAATTTTCGTATTGCACCGACCACCAAGCACATCTTCCTTAGTTGACTCCAAGAATGAATCTATGCCAACTTTATCTTCAGCTGTCCATCCGTTATCTTCATCCCTGCCAGTAAGCAGCGCTCTCCAGAAAACAGATATAACAGCGAGCCTTGTTTCTTCGCCGATCACCACTGTCGAATTCTGCTTCTGATAATTCGCTATTTTTCTGAATAGACCCTCGGCCAGGTTTTTCTCCCAGACGGCAAGCTTTCCTTCGCAATCTCCGCACAAGAGGTGCTTTTTAGGCCCATCTTGGTGCCGGACATTGACATCCCTAGTGTCCCTTATGAACTGAGTAGCTGACGTTTTTTTAAGCCAGTCGTACGCAAACTTAGGGATGCTATGAGATTCTTTCAGCAAGACATTTTTGGCATCACACAGCGCGCAGTCTCCGAAGACACCGCCAACTGCAGCCACATCCAACTGTTGCTCAGTGGTGTTACTTTCCATTGTCAAAATTTTCCCTTTAATTTTTCCCTTGAAACTCGCTCATACTTGGCATCCTAGTTGGGAGTGCAAGTATTGTCAGCACAAGACATTTCCATTCATGTGCGTCGCGAGCCTTGAAGATAGCAGTTAGCCATCCTGCAAGCTAGATTGCCGAAGCCGTAGGGCATTTTTTGCAGGAAAGATGTATTGCGGTAAGCGTCCGGCCATCACGCCTTGCGTGATTAAACCGGCTGCCACCTATGCGGTAGCAACTGATCGATCTCACTCGCCCGCCGCGTCGGCAGGCGCGTGAGAACATCCTTCAGATAGGCATACGGATCATGACCATTCAGCCGCGCAGCCTGGATCAGGCTAATGATCGCCGCCGCCCGTTTGCCGCTGCGTAGCGAGCCTGCAAAGAGCCAGTTCTTACGTCCAAGAGCCCATGGTCGTATCTGGTTGTCGGTTAGTCAGACGCGGTCACCCGCGCCCAACCCCCTAAGAACCGTGCATGCGAGTTACCCAGCACACGGCTCAAGCCTCTACAAAGGCACTTTAAAGTACCCGGCTACCCTTGCTGCTCTGGCTCGACCTGGCCAGGTACGCTCGCGAATGCTTTGACCCAGCGGCACTGGACGCACAGTTTTTGGTAGCAAAGCTGAAGGAGGGCCTATCGAGCAAAGAGGCCTTTGATGCGCTGACCGCTTCCAAGCGACGCAAGTCATAGTCCGTCCCTGAAGCAAGCGTTGGCAATGGTCGTGCGACGTGTTGGCATGCGCCTTTGAATGCGTCAATGGCGGGTGAGAGGCTGGTAGCCCAACGCCGCGAGTTGATACTCCCCGACCGTGGCAAACAAATGTTTTGCCTCAAGACGCAAGCTCTCTACCTCCTCCTCAGACAGGCCCGCTTCCTGCGCTTGGTGGTAGCGTTTCATTGCATCGATGGCCTGAGTCATCAAGGGGTCACCTGGCATGATCATGGCTTCGAGTGTGCGCTTCATAGTCCCTCATTGACCCCACTGCAGTCCCTGATCATAGCGCATGGACTGCTTTGCGCTTTCAGGGGCAGGCGTAAGCACCCGAGACCAAACCGGCAGGGCCAGCGAAAAATACGCCAAAAACCTCCCGCGCTCATCAATAAAACCTCTCTTGCCCAGCAACCTCGTCCGCTTCACGCCGTGTGAAAAAGCGTGTGACGGCATCGTCTTGGGACTTCGCGTTCGATGACTGGCCTCCTGCTGGCGACCCCAGTAAGCTTCGTCTCACGTAGGCCAAATGCCATTATGATTTAGGGATGATCAAATGCTAGATTCTCGTCGCTCAATGCCCGCTGTGCTGGATCGTCACATTGAGACTGAAGACCAGGATGCTTTCGGGCATCGGCACTATGCCCAGGCACTCCGATGCCTGATCGAAGACCAAGGCCATCGGCCTCCTTTCAGCATCGGCCTACTCGGCGGCTGGGGTACCGGCAAAAGCTCGGTCAAAGAACTCTACACGCGGGCCTTAGCTGACGACACCTCGACAGCTGGAGGCCGTCACCCCCGCAGCCAGCGCTTCAAAAGCATCACCTTCAACGCATGGCGCTTCGGTGGGAAAGAACAGGACATCAAGCGCGCGCTGCTGCGTCATGTGTTCCTTGAGCTCGGTGGTGACGAAGGAAAACTTCATGACGAGCTCTACCGAAATGTGACGCACACGGAGTCGGTCACCAAGCCCATCCGTGAATTGACCAAGCAGCATCTGATCAGCTGGGCCGCGCCGGCACCGGCCTTCTTGATCGCTTTTCTCATTTATCTTGTGATCGTTGCTGCAGGCCTGAGCTGGCTGCCGCTTCACAACAGTTTCGTCCAATCACTCTTCCTTGCAGCGGTCACGGGCATCTATTACTACCTCATCAAGGTCATGAAGCCGTCGGCAGTGAGCCCGTTCAGCACAATCACCCGGATGCACCTCCCCAGCGTGAGCGCTGAGCAGTACGAGGAGCTGTTGCTCCAGCAGTTACGCAAGTTCAAGCCTGCAAGATCCAACGCCGTCCCCTACGAGCGCCTCGTCATTTTCGTGGACGACCTTGATCGCCTCTCCGCAGAGGAGATGGTCTTGGGCCTGGACGCGGTTCGCACATTCATGGAGATTCCGACCGACAAGCTTCCTGAGAACCTGGGGCTGGTGTTCGTCATTTCCTGCGATGAAGGCAAGGTCGCCGACGCCCTCTCCCGCCGGCGCGGCAACCCCGAGCAACCTGGCTCCATCTTCAACCCGACAGATGCCAGACGCTACCTCGACCGCATTTTCCAGTTCCGGCTGGAAATCCCACCACCGCCACGAAACGACATGCGCCAATTTGCGCTGTCGAAGCTGAAGGATTTTCCGGAGCTCGTGAAAGAGGTCGCGGACAAAGGCGCATCGGTTGAACAGGTGGTAGATCGGATGATCCACACCAATGTCAGCGATCCGCGCAATGCACTCCAGATCGTTAACGCGTTCACGCAGACCTGGTGGCTCGCCAAGGCACGCGAGCTTGACGCCATCGGCAGTGAGCGCCCCGGCGGACTTCATGAAGGCGCCGTGACCAAGCATCCGATCGCCCTCGGCGCACTGAGCGCTGCAAGGGTCAGCTTTCCAGGTTTCTATCGAGACCTGCAGGACGATCCTCAACTGCTCCATCGCCTGACCAACCTGATGGTCAGACAGACGCTGCTCAAGGACGAACCGCTGGAGTCCCAGCACATCCTCAAGCGGTACGTGACGGAGGATGACAAGGGGAAAACCCTCTTGGTCGAGGGTTGCCGCGACCTGCGCCAATTCTTGGCAAGCCTGGTCGGCATCAATTGGCCGGACTCACTGCAGAGCCTGCTGCTACTGTCGGAAGACTTTGCAACTCGCCAGTATGGCGGGCACGCGTCACGAATCTACGACTACCTGGTTTCCGGTGATACCCAAGGCTTCCTCGAAGCCCTCTCCCCTCGGGCCAATGACTTCCTGAGTGACAAGGAGATGGAACTGCTTCACGGCATGCTGAGCGAACTTCATCGCACCGAGGAGGTACTGAAGTTCAACGCCATGCGCGTGGTCGCGGACGTGATTGATCGGCTGCCTCCGCGCACCCGCAGCATGGTACTGGGCATCCTGTGCAACGATATCGTCACCTCCGGAGAACTCAGGTCGCTGCTAGGCGTGGAGAAGATCGGCCGAATCACTGCCGTCGCCAACGCCACCGACCAGCAACTCATCGCCTCTGTCCTCATTGATGAACTGCTCACCATCGGCAAACAGAGCACAATGCGGCTGCAAAGCGGACAGACTCCCAACATGGAAGAAGCCATTGCCATGGCCAAGGGAGCGGCAGAAATCGCGTTGTCCGTGCTGGATGTTCACGGCCTGCCTGCTCATCCAAAAGCGATGTTCATGGCATGGCTGTGCGAGCGCAATATCCTGGCTGACGCAGGCTCTTACACGCTCCGTTTCATTGAGCTACAGCAGTGGGTAGACCGCTTCGAGACCGCGCTTTTGCCTGAAATAGGGGCAAGCTACGTCGAGCAACTCACGAATGCGCTTCACCAGTTTGAAGCTCAGGCGAATGACGACATCGAGCCCCTCGAATCCATGGACTTACAGCTTACCGCAATACGAATAAACACCGTGTGGGAGCGCTTGGCCGCCGAGGGAGAGGAAAGCCGTACGCAGCTATGGCAGCAGGTGACCAAGCTTTCAACCATCACCGCTTCGGAGTTAATCGACAGCGTGATCAACGCGCTGGAGCGGTACGTTCCCCACGCAAACGATGAGACACTGCTGGACTGTCTGGCCAGATTCAGCCTCCGAGTAGCCGGCTTCAACGTAGAGCCGCTTGACTACAAGCGCGCGTTCCGCCTGCTGGTAGACCTGGGCGCTCCAAGGCTCGCACAGTTCAATGACGACCATTACGAGCGTTATGCCGGCCTCGCCATTTCGCTGAGCGGTATCGAAGGCTGCGAAGAAGATGCATGCGAAGTGTTCCGCACCTTCGTTGCTCACAATGAAGATGCGCTCAACCAAGTCGCAGACAACTGGATCGGCGAGCTTTTGCACATACCAAGCGCGTGCCGTATCGAGTTGTTCTCCGCCTACGCGAGCCTGGGTGAAGCCGATCAAGAGTCTCTGGTCACTTACCTCAAGGATCTGACAAGTAATACAGAACTCGACAGCGACGATGAGGCTCTGTACTCCGAGGCTGCGACACATATTCCCGCTGCGAACTGGGAGGATGGTTACCTGCAGCCGCATCTCGACATGCTGCTGCCAACTTTGCATACCAAGGTCAACAACTGGCCCAGCTACTTACCTCACATTCTGCCCGGTCTCACGAAAGTGTTTACGCATGCGACCCCTGGCGTACTCGGCCCCGCCCTGCAGAAGCTGGTAAGCACCGCCAAATCGTACGAAGACGCCCTCGATCCACTGCATGGTTATTTCATTGGCCTATGGCCAACCGTGGAGCAACTCCCTACCGGATACGCACCTCAAACGCTGTTTGCTGAGGCTCAGCAGACCGCCGTCTCATCCCCTGGGTTCGTGGGCAGAAACACACTGGCATCCCTGAACAGCATGCTGTCTGACGGAGTCATTCCTCAGGCGCTGTCTTCAAACCTGGTTGAGACAGCCTGTGTGATCTGGCAGCAAAGACCTCTTGAAGCTGCAGATTTCCTGAGCACTGGCGTGGATTTGTCCATTACCCAGATCGCGGGACTGTCTGACGCCATTGATTACAACAAGCCTGAGGAGGTGGCACTGCTGGAGCGCGTATGGAAGACAATCACTCCAAACCTGTCCATTGTGGGTGATCTGGAAGCTACGAAAGCCGTTCTGGTCAAGGGCAAGCGTGGCTCCTCTACCGCCCCTGATCTGTGCCTGGCGTTGTGGTGCCGCGCATTGGGTATGGAAGCACACAGCAACCTGAAAAAGCTGATACTCGACGAAGAAACAAGCGACGGACAGCGCACGCGACTGCTGCATCAAATCATTCGAAACGAAGGACAGCACAGCGAAAAAGAGTCAAAAGAGATACCCGCTTTGGCCCTGCAGTTGCTGAAGATGGAGGAAAGCCCGCTCACATGGGCAGCCGTCAATGCCCTGCGCGCTGACGTGAACAAGCGCCTCATCACTCACGAAGACCGGTTGGCTTACGCGAGGTTGCTGCTTAGTGAGCTGGCGAATGGGGGGTCTGACACCGCCAAAGGACACATAGTGAGCTGGGCAAAAGCCCTGGGAACTGAAGCCGTGCTCAGAGACGTCAGACCAGAGGTGCTGAGCGAGGCTGATGTCACGATCATCAACAACATTTTCGGAAACAGTCGCGCAATGACCGGCCTGTGGAAGCGTTGGAAAAACCGCCAGTAGATTTCCAGACCTCAGCCCCTGCCCGACCGCACGCGGAAAGGGGCACTCAGATATTCATAACGCATAGGCCACGAAAATTATGGCCGTGGCCTCTCCCATGAGGGGCTAGCAAGCCGCTCACTCAGGTAGCTAATCAGGGCGCGCACCTTCGGCGCTACGTGCTTGCGACTTGGATAAACTGCATAGACCCCGAGCTTGAGCGCCCTGGAGTATGTCCGAGACGAGCCTACGTATCTTCGAGTAAAGGAACCACTGGACAGCATCGAGCACGGATATGCAGCCTGATTCCGTTTCAGTAAAGCCTCTGTCCGTTAGCCATCCTGAAAATGCAAACTCGTTTGAGAAGAAGCATTCGGCAGTGCATCATCTATTGCATTATTCATTAGGAGGGGTAGCGATGATCGTATGTGAAGGACAACTCAGTGGCGACTTTGAAGGTTTTGACGACACCGACACCATTTTCGAGTTCTACAACGGGCAAAAATGGCAGCAGGCGGTGCACTCATACTCCTACTTCTACTCCTACATGCCGCAGGCCAAGGTCGTCCAGGAGGGCGGTGTTTATCGACTGCATGTGCAAGGCATGATGGGCAGCGTTGAAGTGAAACGTGCCTGAAATGCGGGTACCGGGACTGAGCCTTGCCCCATTGAACGCTCGACCGAGTAGACTCCCTCAAAGTCCATTCAGGCTCTGGCCAGCGCTCTCGCACAGCCTGAAAGCTGCCAAAGAATTTCCGAGGTAAGGAGCTGTTGATTGGCTACAAACATCATCACCCGAGCAGGGCATGAGAAGCTCAAAGGCGAGCTCGATCACCTGTGGCGTGTGTACAGACCTGAAATTACGCAGAAGGTCGCCTGGGCAGCATCCCTCGGGGACAGAAGCGAGAACGCAGACTACCAGTACAACAAAAAGCTTCTACGCGAGATTGATCGCCGCGTCAGGTATCTGCGTAAGCGACTGGAGGATTTGAAGGTCGTGGACTACTCGCCGGAGCAGAAAGGAAGAATTTTCTTTGGCGCTTGGGTAGAGATAGAGAACGAAGACGGTGAACAGAAGAAATTCCGGATCGTGGGCTACGATGAGATCTACGAACGCAACGATTATATTTCCATCGATTCCCCGATGGCGCGCGCCCTGCTCAAGAAAGAGGAAGGCGATGAATGCGTGGTGAAAATCCCGGGCGGCGAAGCCACTTGGTATGTGAGCAAGATCTCCTACGAGCCATGAGGGTGGCTCGCTGATTCTGCGCCGGACGTGACCGTACGGTAGTTGTGCCAACACTCTGCGGAAGAACACCAATCGACTTGCCAGCCTCATTTCGTGCAAATGGGCTCCCTCGTTCGCCGGAGTTCATGATCCCGAGCTGCTCTACGAACGATTCGAGTTTATGAACCTTCTGTTCTTCGTTCAAGCGAATGACATCAACGAAGAACAGCTCAACAATCTGATCCAGCAAAGTCAATTCCGAAATATCGCGACGGGGCGTGTGTCGTGGCACTCGGAGACGATCTCTCGCTTCGCTCAGAAACACTCTATCCCGGAGTTCACGGAGCCTTTGCTTGCTGCCGGCTTCGCCTTTGGCAGTGAAAGCTACCTCCAGCGATTTTTAGAGGGATTGACGCGATCGAGCAGGTGGTGCGACCTTCACTCCAGCGCTCAAGGCATCCAGGTCATGGATCACCGTCTGCCCCGGGTGCATGTAGGCGAGGCCTCGAATTGACTTAATAGGTGAACGAATAGCTCGTGGGGGTGTAGTGTTCATACTTTACAGCGTGATTTAGCTGATCGTGGGGAGAAAAATGCTCAAGGACAACACCGATTTGGAGCAGACTGTGAGCACCACAGTCCTGGCGATGGAAACCAGCGATTACAGATTCGAGAACTTCTGTAATGGAATTGTCTCGACATTGGAAGGAGGGGCGCTCGTCTTTTCTACGTCACGCTCCTGGGATCTTGGGCGCGATGGCGTCGGCGCTGGCAGAGCTTCAGGCGTATATGCCTGCACCAGTTTACGCGATGATGTAGACGACAAGTGCCTCTCAGACATTGCAAGGATAACCTCCACGACACCTAATATTACTCGTATATACTTCTGCTCACCTCACCCCTTGAGCGAGCATCGACGTCGCGAAAATGAAATTGCGATCTCGGAAAAAATAAATCACGCATTTCCGATTGTAATCCTAGGTTCCACTCAACTGGTGGAGACTGACTTACATAAAGGATCTGGATTGCTTGAGCGGCACTACGGTTCAGAGATAAGCAATACCATCAGAGCTATAGGCCGAGGCCCTAACGAAGATACCGAAATACGAGGTCTTCGGCTGGCATTGATTTCCTCGTCAGGTGACAGCTCCGCAGAAATCAGATCAGAGGTTTACTCTTCAGGCATTCTCGACGTACTCGCTGATGACAAAACACGCACATTGGAGGCGTTGACCCGTGATTTCTCAGGGGTACTCAAGCTGCAAAGAAATGTAGCACGCGAGGCTCTTCTACCTGCTATTTCACGCCTCCACGTAAAAGGTCTCATTAAAGAGCCCAAAGCTGGAATCTATGGCATTACCCCTGAAGGTCATGCTTCAAGACAGGAGCGTGAAAAAAATGCGGCTGTGCGCTTACTCGAAGGTCGGAAAGCTATTAGGTCAGTTTTAGAAAGCTCAATTGGAGCTCGATTTTTAGATAGCCAATTCAACCGCATCTGGGAAGTTTTCGAAGAAAGGATGGCTCAATACTTCCTTTCGCGCGGCGATGCTTTAGTGGAAGAAATTAGCGCACTCATCAATGATGATCATAATACTGTACAACCGATATCACCATTGAGCTTTCTCGATGATTTCGCGTCTGCCGTAGCGTCTACCTCTACCCACCAGGAGCAACGAGAGGAGCTCAGGCAAGCTGTACGAGACATGTTCACCGATCGGACTAGCGCAGCTACCGACTGGCTAGTTCGCCTTAGTGCTAGCTTCTTATCCCTATGCGCTGCAGGGCTAGAACACTCAAGCAGCGCTGCGCTTTCAAGATTGTTCGCTAGAACTACTCTCGTATTGGACACCGATGTTGTCTTATCTCTCTTGGGTGAAGGCGAGACTGAGCATGAATCGATCGAGACGATTGTTGATCGCTGGACACGCCTAAATGGTAGCGTTTTCGCCCCCACTCCTGTTCTTGAAGAGGTTGCCTATCACGCATCTATCGCCACGCGCGATTATCACGAAATAAGGCACATCCTACCTGGGACGGAGGAGGATCGCTTACAATTAATCGACAACGTTTTTGTGCGTTCTTTTGCTCAATTGCTGGCAGATAAAAAGGCTCAACCCTCCCATTGGCAGACGTACCTTAACGGTTACAAAGGAGACACCCAGTACGACTTTCGCAAGGTGAGCGCAGCATTATCCGACTATAAAATCCAGCAACTCCCTGACCGTTCCATACAAGAGCAAGACCTGGAAGAAAAAGTCCGACAATTCCTGAACGAGCGAGCCATTGGAAAACTTTCCAGTCGCGCCCAAAAAAATGCTCTAGATAAAGCGGCACGCGATGCACAGATCTATTCAGCATTGATACACCACTTGAAAAAACTGAAAAATCTCGACCCTGCGGCTACGTGCTTACTGGTTAGTTCTGCGCGGCGACTAGTACAGGTAGATACTCACTTCCAAAAAAGCGGCGAGCAGCAGCTAGTTATATCAGTCGCAGCACTGCTGCAGCTTATAGCCCTACTGCCTGACGTGTCACTTGGACTTTCCGCAATGAAAGCTTTCTTGTTTGACGAAAAAAGGCGCGGTTTTTCTTCTGAGCTCGAACGATCTTTGCTAAGACTTGTGCGATCTAGTGGTAATTATTCTTTGCCTTGGGCAAAGCGAGGCACGCTTATGCGCTCTGTCAGGGATCGACTAATTCAAGATGCGCATCAGCAAGGTGACCGTCAACTATCCGCTGACGATCTAGCACGCCTTGAATATGATTCACTGATGCCCGAAAAAGCACCTCAGACTGCCGCCTTACTCCACCAGGCACTGGAGGCTATAGCTGTCGACTCACGCTTGGAGCAGGAAAATTCTGCGCTAAGGGCCCAGATTCAGGATCTGAAGAACGAGCTTCAGCAGCGTCCGACCACAGCTACACCAGTTTCGAAACGGCGACGACACAAACGTAGAAAGTAACTCAAAGGGCGTGCGCCGTCACAGAAGTGACGGCGCGCCTGACTATGAGCTAGGCTCTGTACGAAAAGTACTGTCTCAAACACCGCATGGCACAAGCCAGTGAGACCATTGCCGCATAACTTTTTCCGAGTTTGTCGAAGCGTGTAACGATGCGACGGTTCTCCTTCAACCAGCCGAACATGCGCTCGATGATATTGCGCTGCCGGTACTTGGGGCGATCAAAAAGTCTCGGTAATCCCGGT